>USEI01000003.1 GCA_900553685.1 uncultured Clostridium sp. | reverse complement strand
GTGCTCAAACAGTATTAATTTCAAAAAAGTGTGACATATGATTGACTAACCCACACAAAGGTATTTTTAAATTTTGTATAAAAATTGAAAAAAAATAATTTTTATGGTATAATATATTTAGAGCGTTATGTAAATTTTAAGATTGGAGATATAAATTATGAGTAGTAAGTTTGGTAATATTTTAACAATGATTTTAGTTATTTTAATTGTTGCAATTTTAGGTATTGTTGGTTATTTTGTTTATGATGCTTTACATTCAAGTAAAGTAAATAATGATGCTCAAGAGGCATTAGCTGAATTTGAAAAAGCAACAACAGGAGTGAAAAGAGATACTTCAAATTTAGAGAATTCAGAAGAAACTGAAGATGAAAATACAGTAACAACAGATCCTTTAGAAGAGTTAGATAAATTAATGCAAAATAATGTAGAAACAGAACAAGTTCAACAAGAAACTCAAGAGCCAGAAAAAGTTTATAAAGAGGGATATGAAATAAAAGGAAGAATTGAAATACCAAAAACAAAAGTTGATTATCCTATTTTTGCAGATAATACAAAAAGAACTTTGGAAATGGGTATAACAATAGCTTATGGTCCAGGTTTAAATGAACCAGGAAATACTTGCTTATATGGACATAATTACAGAAACAGTTTGTTTTTCTCAAATAATGATAAGTTAACAAATGGAGATAAAGTATTAATTACAGATCAATGGGGAGAGAAGGTTACATATGTAATTTATAATATTTACCAAACATATGCTAATGATGCAAGTTATATGCAAAGACCAATAGATGAAGGAAAAAGAGAAATATCACTTCAAACTTGTACAGATGATAATAGTGGAAGAATAATTATTTGGGCAGCAGAACAATAAAAAACTAAGTTATATTACAAGAAATAATTAGAATTTAAGTAAGATAAGAAATAGTTATATAAAAAAGCTATAACTTTAAAGTTATAGCTTTTTTATATAAGATTAAACTTTGTAATATTATTAATTGAGTTTTTTGTTTTTATAAAAAATTTATTAATCTCTAAAAAACTTAATGAGTAGATCCTTTATAAAATTTAAAACTTTTTTACAATTATTCCATAAAGAATCTGAAAGTACAGGTAAATTATTATTTGATGAATCAGTTTCTACATCTTGAGAAGGCACATCTATTTTTGTAAAAATATTTTCTTTTTCAAGCTGAGAATTTAATTGTTTTTGTGTCTTTTTATTTATTATTGCGTAATTCATTACGAAATCTTCTTTATTAGTAGTTTTTGCCCAATAATTTAGATTTAATAAAGCAAGAAGATCTAAAGTTTTTGCTTTTAAATTTTCTTCACCAATTGATTTTGTCATTCTAAATTCATAATCTAATGAACAGTTATCATAAAAAAACATGATTATTTTTTTTGGTATCATATTAACATATAATTTATCCATATGCCTTAAAACTTCTAATACTTCACTATAGGCTTCACGTTGTTCTAATGATATTTCCATTTTACACTCCTTAAAATTATCTTTCGTCTCCATCTTTACTTGATTCATCAATACCTTTTTCTTCTTCATTTACAACTATTTCTTCTATTTTTAGAGCTGTATTTGTTTTTTCAGAGTTCTCTTTATTTTGGCTATTTAATATGGCAGCTATTGATTTTTTTGCAGAATTTCTTCTTTCTTTTGTAACATTTTTTGTAACTTCAGATATATCACTAGGTGTGACTGTAATAGTGTAGTCAGAAGTTCTACCATGCTTTTTATCTAAATCTTGTAATAATTCGTAAGAATCCATTAACTATCTCCTTATTAATAATATATATAAAAATTATAGCATTAATATATTTTTCATACAATATATGTAACTTAAATTTAATATTGAATATAAATTTAAGAATAAATTTAATATTTTTTACATAAGTGATATCATAACTATTAACAAAGAAATTTTTTAGGTTAACTAGAAAGTAAAAAAATTACAAAATTTTCAATCTAATTTTGGATATAGATATAAAAATGCATAAAAAAAAGATGAATTTTATTCATCTTTTTTTGGCTGGGCTGGCTAGATTCGAACTAGCGCATGCCAGAGTCAAAGTCTGGTGCCTTACCGCTTGGCTACAGCCCAATATTAATGGGGTGGAAGATGGGACTCGAACCCACGGTCTTCAGTGCCACAAACTGACGCGTTAACCAACTACGCTACATCCACCATGTTGTATCGATTCTCACAACGCTATTATATTTTAAAACAAATTTAGAATTTTGTCAATGATTTTTTATAAAAATTTATATTAGCTGTTAAATTTATTGTATATAAAAATATTATTATCATAAAAGTGGAAGGCAACTTACTGGTTAGCCCCTGCAAGTTGCCCTCCACTATCAAGACATTGAGAATATCCAGAGAGTAAAACGCATAAACTTAACAATGCTTACTCCGCCAACACAGGCCTTGATTTTTTGGTAATACTTCCACGTTTGAAATTCGTTGTAAAGATCAGCAGCAGTGATTCGTTTTCCATATTCGTTATAATACGAATCAACTAAGACATTTATGTCAATAAATTCTAAATGCCGATGTTTTGCAAGAAATTGAATGATGTGAACACAAAGAGGTGTGTTTACTGAATCAAATTCAAACGCTGCACAGAAGGTGGATGAAATATCGGAATCCTTGGTAGGAGTTCCTAAAATTTTTTGAAACTCGAAAAGATTTTTTTGCATAGCAGCAGAAAGTTTTTGAGTTTTTGTTGCAGTTAAATTTGGTGCAAAAATTGTAGAGTTCCGATACGCAGCCAAAATAGCGTTTTTTGTTCGACCATCCAAAGTGGAAAAGTCGATTACCTTTGGAAGTTTTTCCCCTGGTACTTTAAGGATAAATTGCTCCATAAGTTCTTTTTTCATAATAGTGTGTCTCCTTTGTCTTGAATATTTATAATAATTTTACTCGGATATTATTCAATTGAATCTAATCCTCGCAAAAAAATTACCATATTTAATTTTGAATGTACAATTAAAATTTTAAGTATTATATATAAGGATAAAAAGCACATTTTAGAAAAAATATGCAAAAATCTACACTTTTATTATACCATTTTTTTAAGATAAAGTCAAAAAATAGAATTAAGACATTTTTTAATTTTATAAAAAATATTTTTAATTTTTAATGTATAAAATAATTTTGTATGTTATACTTAATATGTTAAGTGAATCGAATAAAATTATAAAAAAATTAGTTATAGGAATTGAGTTTATGAATAAAATAATAAAAAATATATTGAAATATAGAAAAAAATTTTTAATAATACTAGTAATAATAGTATTTGTAACATTTTTATTTATTTTTATAAATAAAAAAATTGAAGATAAAAGAAATAATATTGATGTATCAAATGCAATTCATGGAGTTGTTATAGAAGATAATGTAGGATTTTATAAAAAGCCTAAAATTTCTAAATGGTTTGGTCATATTAGAGATGTGAAAATTGGTGAAAATGCTTATATTGTGGAAGAAATAAAAGATGAGGATGGTAAAAAATGGTCGAAGGTAAAAATAGGAGATAAAGTAGGATATGTACTTTCCGAAAAAGTAGATTATTTTGAACTTTCAGAAGATGATGAATTTGCATTAATGTCAGATGTTTCAAAATTTAATATTCAATTTGAACATTTTAAAACTACAAATGACTATCAAGTATTTCTTTTAAATTCAAATATAAATTATGTATATATAAGAGCGGGTGGAAGAGGTTATGGAGAAGAAGGAAACTTATATAAAGATAATAAATTTAAAGTATTTATAGAAGCTTGTGAATATTTAGGTGTACCTTATGGATTTTATTATATAGATGAAGCAATAAATAGCGAAGAAATAGATGAAGAAATAAAATTTATTCAAGACTTTATAAAAGAAAATTCTACTAAAAATAATGTTTTACCACTTGTTATAGATGTTGAGAAACATGATGGAGTGGGTAGAGCAGATGAGCTTTGGGAAGAACGAGCTGAATTAATTTCAGAACTAATTCAAAAATTTAAGGAAAACGGAATAGAAACAATAGTATATACGAATGCAAATTTAGCAAATGAATTTTTATATACTGTAGATACTAAATTTTGGCTTGCTTATTATAACTTAGAAAATAAAGTTCCAAATTATTGGTTTGATAAATCAGGGCAAGAGGCAAGCACAAATTTAGAACTTATGGATAAATTAGTAGGTTGGCAATTTACAGAAACTGGTGCAGGAAAAGAAATCCCTTATGAAGTTGATGTAAGTATTGTAAAAAATGAATTTTTCAGAGAGTTTGTAAAATAGTTTTTTGGAGGAATAATGAATTTTAGAAAATTTATTACTAAAATTTTAGTAGTATTAATTATAATGCAATTAATACTACTAAATTATGTGTGTGCAGAAGAAATTCAAAATAGTGAAATAAATCAAAATAGTGAAGAATTAAAAATATATTCAGAATCAGCTATATTAATTGAAGAAAAAACAGGTAAGATTTTATATGAAAAGGGTATGCATGATAGAAAATATCCAGCAAGTACAACAAAAGTATTAACAGCTATTTTAGCAATAGAAAATTGCAACTTACAAGATAAGGCAACAGCTAGTTATGAAGCAGTAAATTCAATTAAAGAAGGATATACAAAGGCTAATATTCAACCTGGCGAAACTTTTACAATAGAAGAACTTCTTAAAGTTTTAATATTACAGTCAGCAAATGAAGCAGCAAATGTTATTGCAGAACATATTTCTGGTAGTGTATCAGAATTTGCACAATTAATGAATCAAAAAGCAAAAGAGATAGGTTGTGTAGACTCTAATTTTGTTAATGCAAATGGAGCACACGATGAAAATCACTATTCTTCTGCTTATGATTTAGCTATGATTGCAAGATATTGTATGAAAAATCAAACATTTAGAGATTTAGTAAAAACCATGGAATGTAGTCTTCCAAATACAGAGTTTTGGTCAGAAGAGCAGATTGCTGAGTATGGAGAAAGAATTTTTAAAAATACAAATAATTTATTAATTCCAGGAAATAGATACTATTATCCTTATGCAATAGGAATAAAGGCTGGATTTACAACTCCAGCTAAAAATTGTTTAATTTCAGGAAGTAATAAAAATGGATTTGAAACCATAGCAGTTGTATTACATGCTGAAACCACAGAAGATGGTTTAAGTGCGAGATATATAGATACAATTAATTTATTTGAATATGGTTATAGTCATTATAATTTAAATGATATATTAAAAGAATATAATATGGAAGATACAAATGAAGTAGATAAAAATATAGCTTTAGCATCAATAGAAAATAACAATGATAACAATACTAATAAAGATAATATTGCCATAGAAGAAAATAGTTTAATAAAATCTAAAATGGTTGAATTTATTAAAATTTTTGTAGGTGTAGCAATTATATTTACTGTGATTTCAGTAATATTTAAAGGAAAAAGAAAACATGGAAAACATGAGTATATAAAGGATATATATAGATTTAAATTAGACTCCTAAAAACTAGGAGTCTAATTTATTTTACTAACTTTTATAAAATTAATCTTCTACTAAAGCTTGAGCAGGAACTTCAAATAAAGAAGTAAGTTTATTGGAGTTATCAAACATATTATTAAATTGTAAGTAGTGGTAATTTTCTATCAATTGAGAAAATTCAGTTTCCTCACTAAAATCATGATATTCGCCATTTTTGTCCATATACCCATTTCCTGTAATTATAGGTATATTTTCACGCATTTCATCTAAAAATTCTAAATAAGGTGTTTTTTGAATGTTTGCAACATCTAAAACCAGTGAAGCTAGGTAATTAGCACTTATGTCTGTCAAATTTTTATATTTTTCAGTATCAATATCAAAATTAGCCCAAATTAAAAATGGTGTTATATATGTTTTTTCTGTAGCTTCTTTTGCTGATGGATCTGAATAATTTTTTTCAAGCAGAGATTTATAAAACTCATCTTCTACATAAGGTTGATGATCACCAAATAAAACAATAATAGTTGGTTCTTCTTGATTTTCAAAATAATTAATCAAGTACTTTAATGATTCATCTGCAATTTTTATTAGTGATAAATATTGGTTTAATTTTGGGTATTGACCGTCTTCTGCAATTACAGTATTTGTAAAATTTTCATCAGTATAACTACCATGATTTTGCATTGTAAGTGTGAAGTTAAATATTTTTTCATCCTCAGACTTATTTTCATATAAATCAATAATGTTTTTATATGTACTTAAATCACTTGGATATTCTCTAATGAATTCCAAATTTTTTAAAGTATTAATATGTAAAAAAGAATTAAATCCTAATCTTGGATATGCTAAATTTCTATTGTAGCCTTGTGGATAATAACAATGGATAGCACTTGTTGTATAACCCTGCGATTTTAAAATTGTTGCAAGCGAATATGAATTTCTTAAGACATATTGCTGATATGGAACTGTTCTTTTAGGAACAAAAGCCATAGAATTTGAAGTTAAAAATTCCCATTCGCTATTAGGTGTTGTGGCTCCAAAAATTGATACATGTAAATTACCTTTTATAGTATTTTTTTCAAGGCTATTAAAAAATGGTAAATATTCTGTATTTGTTTTGAAGTCACCAATAACTTGTAAATCTGCAAAAGACTCATTCATTATAGCAATTATATTTGGATATTCATAATTTTCATCATGTTTTACTAAAGGAACTTCTATAGAGGAAGCAAGTTCTGTTATAGAGTTTATATCATATCCTTCAGGTTCTTTTATAATAAGATTTCTAGATTGTTTAAAAAGACTAGCAATTAATCCGTTATTATGATATTCCTCTTTGGGATCCCAATTTTCATCAAGTTTAAATTTATTAATCATATCTGTTGATAAAAATGAATATACAAAAGATACAGTAATAAATAAAACTGTAACACGATATATGATTTTTATTTTATTATTTTTAAAACTATCAATTTTTACTTTTTTTAGAACTAAAATTCCAATTATAAATAATAAAATTCCAAGCAAAAATTTTTTAGTAAAAGTAAATTTAAAAGTTGGAAGAACTGTTAGAGCAACATTTAGTGAAAAAATATCCCATGGTACCAGTGGTGTTCCTCTAAAAGCTGTTATAAAATGATTTACTATTCCTATGATAAGAGTTAAACACATAGATAAATATAAACTAATTTTTATTTTTCCAACAAAGCAATAAAAAAAACATATAATAAAATATATGAATATAAAATTTAATTGCATTCTTTCTTTTTCAAAAATTAATTTTCCATTACAAAATAATTGACAGTATAAGTATATTATTATAGGAATGAAAATTAATATAAATATTTTTTTAAAAATTTGTTTGCGATGTTCTTTTAAAATGTTAAAAAGTTTATCTAGTTTTGTAAAATGATACAAATCTACTAAATGAAGTTTAGTTGCAATTTTTGAAAATAAATTTATTAAAGGTTTTAGTTTAGGTGTTAGTTTTTTCTTTATTTTTTTAAAAATTTTTTTCAAAAATTTTTTTATAGTATTTGAAATTTTATGTACTTTCATTTTTATATTTTTTTTGTATTTTTTCAACTTATTTTTTAAATTATTAAAAAAGTTTTTCATGTATGTAATATCCTTTCAGAAAGTTTTCCACAATCTAATTTATTTTTATAATATAACATAAATTAGACAAAATGTGAAGTAAAAAAATAAAAAATCTAGAATAATTTACTTCATGACAAAATTAAAACAAAACCAGAAAAAGCAAGGAATAAACAGAATGTAAACCAAACAGATATACCGTACACATAAAGAATAAAAATAAAAAAATAATTTTCCACAGCAATAAAGTATTGTGAATAAAATATGTCGAAAAAATGTAGATATTATAGTTATTCACAGAGTTATCCACATTATCCACAGAAAGAATTTGTGCAAAACTTGTTTGCATAATTTCAAAAATAATTAACATAATATTTTTTACAAAATTCAACAAAAAATTTTATATTTTACTTTATTTTATATTTATATTATATTATTGATATATATTATTAATTATGATATTAATATATTATAATCAACTAACTTGGAGGAAAATATGAATTATTATTTTGATTTTGATAATACATTATATGAAACTGCAAAGCTTACAGAAGTTATGCTAAATGCTATAGTAAATTCAATTTACAATAAAACAGGAAAAAACTTAGAAGATTTAAAAAAATATGCTAAAGAGAATTTTAATTCTACAACTGGAAATATTTTTAATTTTGCAGAAGAAATGGCAGAAAAATTTAAATCAGATAAGAATAAAGTTTTAGAAGATTTAAATAATGCAATATATAGCGGAGAAAGTATTGTTTTTGAAGACGCAAGAAGATTTGTAGAAAAATTGTATAAAAATAATAATAAATTGTATATACTAACTTATATACCAGATAAAAAAAATCATGATTATCAAATGAAAAAAATTATTGGTTCAGGAATTGCAAAATATTTTAATTCTATAATAATTACTTCTGAATATAAATTTAATTTAGGTTTAGATTATAAAAATGGAATATTTTTTGATGACGACCCAAGAGATTTAAATGGTTTATTTGAAAAGAATCCAATAAAAGTAATAAGAATTAGAAAAGAAAATAATAAACGCTCAAAAATAGATATGGAAAATAAAGAAATAGAAGAATATAAAACATTTGATGATATAAAAATATAGTAATAGTGCAAATAAAATATCGAATAAATTTTAATATAATTACAAACAAAGCATAAAAAATATTTTTTCAAAATTTGGTTGACATATTACCTTAAGTGATGTAAAATAAATAACATAAATATATTAATTGCGATGAAAAAGAGGGAACATATAAGGAAATTAATTTAAAGTGAATTTGTGATAGTGAGAAACAAATAATTAATAATATGTTTTGGAGCTTTGGAGCAATATTAATGAAGGTGGGTATAAAATACCAATTAGGGTGGAACCGCGTAAGATAGCTTACGTCCCTAGCTTTATGCTAAGGATGTAAGCTTTTTGTTTTGTAAATGTCCTTAGTAAATTTATATGAAGAAAGCCATATCTTCATAAAATTATAAAGAGGAGGGTTTAATTATGGTAGAATCAATGGAAAAAATTGTAAACTTATGTAAGACAAGAGGATATGTTTATCCCGGTTCAGAAATTTATGGAGGACTTGCAAATACATGGGATTATGGTCCACTAGGAGTTGAATTAAAAAATAATGTAAAAAAAGCATGGATGAAAAAATTTGTACAAGAGAATAAATATAATGTCGGATTAGATGCAGCAATATTAATGAATCCAGAAGTTTGGGTAGCATCAGGACATGTTGGAGGTTTTTCTGATCCATTAATAGACTGTAAAGAGTGTAAAACAAGACATAGGGCAGATAAACTTATAGAAGAATGGGCACATGAAAATGGAAAAGATATGATAGCAGATGGTATGTCTGATTCAGAAATGATAAAATTTATGGATGATAATAATATAAATTGTCCAAATTGTGGAGCACACAATTTTACAGAGATAAGAAAATTTAATTTAATGTTTAAAACTTTTCAAGGTGTAACAGAAGATGCAAAAGCAGAAATTTATTTAAGACCAGAAACAGCACAAGGTATATTTGTAAACTTTAAAAATGTAATGAGAACAACAAGAAGAAAACTTCCAATGGGAATTGCGCAAATAGGAAAGGCTTTTAGAAATGAAATTACACCAGGAAATTTCACATTTAGAACAAGAGAATTTGAACAAATGGAACTTGAATTTTTCTGCAGACCTGGAACTGATTTAGAGTGGCATGCATATTGGAAAGACTATTGTAAAAAATGGTTGTTAAGTTTGGGAATGTTAGAAGAAAATATTAGATTAAGAGATCATTCAAAAGAAGAATTGTCACATTATAGTAATGGAACAACAGATATAGAATTTGCCTTTCCATTCGGTTGGGGAGAATTATGGGGTATAGCAGATAGAACTAACTTTGATTTAACACAACATATGAATTACTCAAAAGAAGATATGAATTATTTAGATCCTGAGACAAATGAAAGATATGTACCATATTGTATCGAACCATCACTTGGAGCAGATAGAGTAGCTCTTGCTTTCTTATGTAATAGTTATTATGAGGAAGAGATTGCAGAAGGAGATGTAAGAACAGTTTTAAAATTACATCCAGCTTTAGCACCATATAAAGTAGCAGTTCTTCCACTTTCTAAAAAATTATCTGAAAAAGCTGATGAAGTCTATACAGAACTTTCAAAACATTTTATGTGTGATTATGATGAGTCAGGAAGCATTGGAAAAAGATATAGAAGAGAAGATGAAATAGGAACACCATATTGTGTAACAATAGATTTTGATACTTTAGAAGATGGTTGCGTAACAGTAAGAGATAGAGATACAATGGAACAAATAAGAATCAAAATAGAAGATGTTGCAAAATATGTTGAAGAAAAATTAGTATTTTAGATATAGAAAATAATAGAGTAGCTATTTTTTAGCTACTCTATACTTAAGGAGAATAGATGGAAATATTAGAAACATTTAATGAATTAAATGAAAGTTTGAATACATTTTTATTAAATGCAGGAATGTGGGCACCTCTTTTAAGTTCATTACTCATCGTTTTAGAAGCAATTTTTGCATTTTTACCATTATGTGTATTTGTAACTATAAATTTATTAACAATGGGAAATATTTTTGGCTGTATTGTTTCATATTGTTGTACTATTGTAGGATGTTTTCTAACATTTTTATTATGTAGAGTTGGATTAAATCCGTTATTTCAAAAATTTATAAAAAACAAGTCTGGTTTAACTAAATTTATGAATATGATAGATAAGATGTCTTTTTCAAAATTAGTATTAATAATATCTATACCATTAACACCATCATTTTTTGTTAATTTAGCTGCGGGATTATCAAAAATTCCAAAGAAGAAATATTTTTATGCACTTCTTTTTGGAAAAACAATTATTATTCTTTTCTGGGGATTTTTAGGAACTAGCTTGGTTGATTGTTTAACAAATCCTTTGATGTTAATAAAGGTAATATTAATGATATTAGTTTGTAATTTAGTAAGCAAATTTATAAATAAAAAATTTGATTTAGATAATGTGTTTGAAAACAAATAACTATATTTTAATCAAAAATAAAAAGAGATGAATTGGTTTAAATTCATCTCTTTTTGCTGCAAAAAAGTAATTATTTATAATTTTTTAGCTTTCTTGACGATTGATATAAATATCAATCAAGTTATTAAAGTATATTATATTTTTTATAAATTGAAATGGAATTAGAGCAAAATTCACTTTTTAAAAATACAGTTCCCATTTTGGTACGTTATAATGGTCATAGTATATAATTTGTACTATATTGAAAAATATAGTATAATTAAGGTATATTCAACTTTATGAAGGCTTATTGGAGGTATTGATATGAAGATTACACAAAAACTAGAATGGGATTATGAGGAAAGTAAAGTAACATCAACAAATTTTATGACAAGAGATACAATTAAAGATGTAGTTGCAGCTGAACTTTTTATCCCAATTGTTGAAGAACTATATGATAAAAATATATTTACAAGTTGGAGCGGACTAACAGGAAATGCTCATATAAGAATACCACTAGATGGTTTATCTAAAGAAAATTTTCTTATAGCAAAGCAAAATTGTGAAAATAATCCTAATCATTGGGTCTTACAAAGACCACCATATGAAGATATTAAAAATCTTTTACCCAAATACACTTTTGAAATATACGTAGATTATGAAGAAGAATTAACAGAAGTTTCAGATGTTGTTGACAAATTGCTTAATGAAGTAAGAAAATTATCATTTCAAGATGTTCAAATTGCAAGAGAAGAATATGCAAAAGAAAGTCAACTGCCAAGATTGAATATAAAAGGATTATATAAAAAATCTGAATGCTCTGTTTTTAACATAGAAAAACAAGAAGATGAAATGATTCCAGCAGAATCATTTGAAGAATTATCTGAAATGTATTTAGAAGGAGATAATCCAGAATATTTTTATGATGAAGAAACAGACACTTATTTTAGAAATAAAGAACTAATAGCAAAATCAAAAAAATA
Source organism: uncultured Clostridium sp. (assembly GCA_900553685.1). Lineage (GTDB taxonomy): Bacteria > Bacillota > Clostridia > TANB77 > CAG-508 > Scatovivens > Scatovivens faecipullorum. The sequence continues at coordinate 115,598 of USEI01000003.1, read as the reverse complement.
TAGGGAATACGAAGTATCTGCAGAAAAAAGAAAAGAGAGAGCAATAGATGAAATAAGTAAAATGATTAATTCAGAGATGACAGATGAAGAAAAATATAAAGTTATTTTTGATTGGTGTGTTAATTATTTTAATTATGCATATTCTGGTTTAAATTATGCTTATGCAGAGAAAGAATGGAGAAAAGAATCTAATGAAAATTTAACCAAATATTATAGAATTTATTGTAGAAATAGTAATTTACAATGCAAACTTTTAGGTTTAGAAAGCAGAAAAAAGTTTTTGGAAGATTCAAAAAATAATTCAGATATTCCAAATGAAGCTATTGTGCGAACTCAAAAAATAATTGAACACTTAGAGGAATGTGAAAAATGTAAACAAAAAGAAAAAGGATTCATGTCTGGAAATACGGATAGTGTATGGCTTAGTAAATATGGTGTTTGTATGAATTTTGCAGAAATATATGAATTTTTGTGTGGAAAGTTTTCTTTACCTTGTAAGTATATACAAGGCTCAATTGATTCTGGAGAGTATAATGTAGGACATGCATGGAATGCAATAATGATAAATGGAAAATTAAAATATGTAGATATATCAAGTGCAATTCATTGTAAAGATAAGAGTAATACAGTTAATTTACCAGAAGATTTTTTTGGTAAAACATTTGAAGAACTACAAACCATAGATGGTGGAAAAAATAGAAGAATAGCAGAAGGATTTGAAAAAGATATTAAAGAATTAATTAATAGCTCTGAAGGATGGAATGTAGGAGATTAAATATAATCCACATCCACTTATAAGTATTCTTTTAAAATATATATTGAATTAGTAATTAAAAATTATTCAATAGAATTACAAAAATTTCAAATAAAAAGAGATGAATTTGGTTTAAATTCATCTCTTTTTGGTGCAGATGGCCGGAATCGAACCGGCACGGGAGTATAAGTCCCGCAGGATTTTAAGTCCTGTGCGTCTGCCAGTTCCGCCACATCTGCATTTAACTGGCAATCAGTTTTTCAACTGACAAGAGTTATTATACTATCTAAGAAATTAGATGTCAATAGTTTTTTTGCTTTTTTTTAAAATATTTTTTCAATTCGCCACAAAATAGTAAAATTTATTTTTTTTACAAAAAAAAGCATTGACATTTTATTAATTTCTTGTATATACTATTAAAAAATAAGAAATAAAAAGAGGTCACTATGAGAAATTTATTTAATGTAAAATTAAATAATTGGTGGAATGTATGGGTAATAAATACTCATACAGTTTTGTAGTGTCTATAAATTAGAATAAATTTAGAGAAAAATACATGTATGAGTAAAATTAAGTTTGAATTTTGTTCATACATGTATTTTTTATTTTAGAAAAATTAAATTTATAGAATATAAAATTAATGGAAATAAAAACAAAATTCAAATAGTATATTACAAAAAAGAAGGTGGTGGTATATATGGAAAGTGACTGGCTTGGGAAATCATTAAAAAATAAAAAAATAATTTTAAAGAAAGAAGGTATTTATTATGATGAATTATGGAAATTTTGGTGGTCAATATGTACCACAAGACTTAAAAAAGGAATTAGAGAATATTGAGAAAGAATTTAATAAAGCAATTAAAGATGAAAATTTCAAAAACAAATATATTTATTATTTAAAACAATATGTTGGAAGACCTAGCCCTTTATATTATGCAGAAAATTTTACAAAATATTGTGATGGTGCAAAAATTTATTTAAAAAGAGAAGATTTAAATCATACAGGAGCACACAAAATAAATAATGCTATTGGTCAAATTTTACTTGCTAAAAGAATGGGAAAAACACACATTATAGCTGAAACTGGAGCGGGACAACATGGCCTTGCTACTGCAACAGTATGTAGCTTATTTAAAATGAAATGTACGATATTTATGGGAGAAGCTGATATAAAGAAACAAAAAGTAAATGTAGATAAAATGAAATTGCTTGGTGCAGAGGTAAAATCTGTTACAAGAGGGCAGGGAGTATTAGCAGATGCTGTTGATGAAGCTTTTGAATATTTATTAAACAATAAAGATGTTTTTTATTTAATTGGTTCTGCTGTTGGTCCTGCTCCTTATCCAGAAATGGTGAGATATTTTCAAAAAATAATAGGTGAGGAAGCTAAAAAACAATTAATTGAGCAAGAAGGAAAACTTCCTAAAGCTATTATTGCTTGTATAGGTGGTGGTAGTAATAGTATAGGTTTATTTGCAGATTTTATAAAAGAACAAGATGTAGATATTTATGGTGTTGAAGGTGCAGGTGAAGGATTGGAAACTGGAAAACATGCTTCAGCTATGTATGATGGAAAAATTGGAATATTGCATGGAATGAAAACATATTTTATGCAAGATGAAAATAATAATGTAAGTGAAGCATACTCTATTTCTTCTGGTCTTGATTATCCAGGAATTGGTCCAGAACATGCATATTTAAGAGAAATAAACAGAGTCAAATACGATAGTATAACAGATAAAGAGGCGATAGAGGCATTTAAAATTTTAACCAGAGAAGAAGGAATAATACCAGCTTTAGAAAGTAGTCATGCAATAGCTTATGCAATAAAAATTGCTAAAAATTATAAAAAAGATGATTGTATAATTGTTAATTTATCTGGAAGAGGGGATAAGGATATAGATACAATTTTAAATTTATAAAAATGTACTATTATAAAAATTTTAAGTTTATAAAAATTTAATTTTGAAAAAGCATTCTAATAGTCGAAGTAGTTAGAGTGCTTTTTTTGATTATATAATTTTGATAAATTATTATTATATGCTTGTTGAAAATATTATCAAATAAATGTATTATATTATTATAAAAATTATATTCATTTAATTAAAAGTGTAATAAAAAAGTGCAACAGGGTTAGTTGTTGCATTTTACGATTAGTATAATAACAAAGAAATGTAAGTTGTGTTATTATGAATACAAAATTTCTTTGAAAATATATAAAATTGTATAATAATTTACGGAAAAATAATAAATTATTTAATACGGTTTACGACTTCTGTAATTAATGATTTGCAAGTAATTTTTTCTGGAAATTTAGGTGAATTAATATTATTAAAATTAGAGTTCATATTGTTTATTGAACGCACAATAGACCATTTAACATTACCAATACTAACATTAAATTTTTTAGCAACATAAGGATAAATATTTTTTTCTAAATTTTCAAATAAGTATTCATCTTTATGAATTACAGAGTAAATAATTGCATCAAATAAGTAATTAGTACCAGTTAATTTGAAATCAAAACCAAATCTTTCTAGCAATTTATGAATTTTTTTATGCATGTGTATCTCATCTACATTTAGAAGGAATGTATCAAAATCTTTTTGAACAGAGCAATAATCTGCTTGTTGACTTATATAAAGTGTATGTTTAGAATTCCTAAATTTTTCTTTATTTTTGCAAAGAATAATTTTATTTTCAATTTTTGAAAGAAATTTATTTATATTAGGATTACTTAAAAGATTTTGTGAGGTGAGAATAATATGTGGTTTTATTTTATTACACATGTCAAAAAAATTCTATTTCTGTTATTGCAACTCCCATAATTTTTAAGTTACGATATTTAAAGAAAAGATTATTACATACATTTCTTATTGATTCTAAATCGTTATGATAAATTATTATTTTATACATTTTATATACCTCCACACTTATAAAACAACTCAGCTAGTCAAAAGGTGACAAAAATTTTTAAAAAAAGGAAAAAAATTTAAGGAAAAATTATGAACGAGATATTTGATTCACAGAAAATAATTAACGAATATGCTGATATGATATATCGTATAGCACTTGGTCATCTGGAAAATAAAAGTTTTGCAGAAGATATTGTTCAAGATGTTTTTATAACTTATATAAATCATATTAAAGAAAACGGGATATTTGAGGATAAAAATCATGAAAAGTGTTGGCTAATTAGAGTAACAATAAATTTGTGTTACAATGAAAATAAATCAGCTAAAAGAAAAAATACAGTACCATTAGCAGATTGTAATTTATTAGAAGCAAATACAGATGACAGACTTTTAAGATATTCCTTAGACAAATTAAAAGAAAAATATAGAGTAGTTTTCGAATTATTTTATATAGATAATTTTAAAATTTCTGAAATTAGTAAAATATTGAAAATAAGTCAAGCAAATGTTAAAACTAGATTGAAAAGAGCAAGAGAAATGGTGAGAAAACTTGTACAGCTAGGAGGTGAGTTTAGTGGAAGATTTTAAAAATAGAGTGAATGAAACTAAAAAGAAAATAAACGAAGCTAAATTATCTAAAGAATTTAAAGATAATTTAAAAATTATTATGGATAAAGAATACTATAAGACTACTAATGAGAATTCTAAAGTTAGACTTGTTGAAAATAAAAATAGTACATTTAAAAACACAAAACTTAAACTTTTATATCCTAAAAAAATTGCTGCTATTTTTCTTTGTTTTATTATTATTTCTAGTTTAACTTTTGCAGGTGATTGGGAAAACTTTTTTGCTAAAATCTTCTACAATATGGATGAAAGCATGTCTCTTGCAATAGAAGAAGGTTATATTCAAAATATAGATATGGATTATGTGGAATGCAATGGTATAAAAATTAAAGTCGATTATATACTGTTTGATGAGCAAAGATTGTATATTGCTTTTAATGTAAATACAGAAAAAGAATTTGATGATATATTTTTAAATGGTTTTTTTATAAAAGATGAAAATGAAAATGTAATATATGATTCTTATAAAGAAAATTATTCTATGAGTTTTTCTACAGATTGTGAAAAAATTGGTAAGAAAAATTTTATGGTATTGAATAAATTTAACATAAATGATAGTAATACTAAATTTAAATTTAATTTTAATAAAATAAATATTATTATTAAAAAAGTATATTTAAAAGATAAGGAAGGACTTAAAAGTGTAATTGGGAATTGGAGCATAAGATTAGAGAATGTTAGAAAAGCAAATTTAACTAATAGTACATCAGAATATTGGTTAGATACAGCAAATATAATAGAAGATTATGAAATAAAAAAAATAAATTCTAATTTAAATATAAGTTTAAAATTAATTGATAAAAAATTTTTAATAAGTAAAAATAATATTTTTATAGAAGATAATACTGGAAAAAGATATTACATATCTGACGGATATAAATATGACGGAGAATATTTTAGATTTACAATTCCTATTGATACAGAAAATTTGGAGGAATTAAAACTAGTACTAAATTATTTAGAAGAAAAAGTTATATTTAATTTAAAAGATAAAGGAAATGGTTAGGTTTTACCTAACCATTTTTGATACAGAGATTAAACAGATTAGTTCACTATACGTAATTCTAGGAAAACTCTCGTAACAATTGGAGAATGATTAGTTATTCTAAAATAATAGTCTTTTCCATAATCTGGAAGAGAAATATTATTTACAAAATATGTAGAATTATCTATCGGACAGTTAATAGTACGTAATTCAACTTCCTCATATTTTAATGATATTGTGCATGAACCCGAGAAAGTTTGATTGTTTGATGTGCTTACTCTAGCTGAAAATCTAGCAATATTACCATTTAATGGAATACCACCAGTATTCATTGACGAATATGGATCTACATATTCGTCCTTTATATCACCATCACCGTTTATTAAGTATAAAGCTTGCCGTGTTTTATCAATACTTTCTCCAGGGTCTAACATAATTTCAATGGTATGTTTTTCTACATCTGGAATTGTAGGCTCAGTTTCAGCTGCAAAAGCAGGTACAGAAATAGCCATACTAAGTACGAAAACTAAGAGTAACGAGATAAACCGCTTAAAATTTTTCATTTTGAAATATCCACCTTTCCATAGAAAATGTTGTTGACTTTTTTTATTCATATCTCTGTATCAATACTAATTCCAAATACTATTGTTATATATATATGGAATTAGCAAACTCCTAAAAATTCAAAATTGAATTTCAATATAATTTTTTATTATGACATAAACCAGAAAAATCAAATTGGCGAAAAGTGGTTTTTGGTTTACGTAAAAACAAAAATTAAATTCTAAAGTAGAGTATTTTTCCAAATATCTAAAATTTTATTGATGTTGTTTTTAAAAAGATTCAATTTATTTTTTATTTTTATAAATTAGTCATAATTTCTATAAATTTGAATAAAAAAATTAATGACCGTAAGTGTTGAAATAAAAAGAATGTATAAATTTTAAGAAAAAAATATGTATAAAAATTCATCACTTTTCATCACTTTTTGACACAAACTCACTTTTCTATGTTATTCTAGTAATGCTTTAAATTTTTGAAAGAAACGGAGGTAATATAAGGTTTTGATTATAATATTTTTAAATAACTTAAAAATATAAGTTAGAAAAATCAAGGAAAAACAAACGAAATTGGTCGAAATATGTATGATGAATTGTGTTGAAAAAACATAAAAAATATACTAAGATTAAAAAGGTCAAAATAATAAATTAATATTTTTGGAGGATTACAAAAGATGAAATTAGAAAATAGTATCTATAGTAAAGAGATTATTAAAAATTTTAGAAAAAGAGATTTATTTAGTATCATTATTTCAATTATGGGAATAGTGATAGCAATTATTGAAATGTTAGAAATGAAAACAATGCTTCAGGAAAATAGCAATAAATATGTTTTCTACAATATTATATCAACTATATCAATTTTTTTAATATCAATATATGGAATTTTTAGTAGGAGAGAAGCGATAATAAATAAAATAAAAATTGATATTTTAGAAGAAAAAAATAAAAATTTATCAGAAGTAAATGATTATACAAGATGTTTTAAACATGATTTTAATAATATAATTCAAGCGATAGATGGTTATATTATGGTAAATGATATGGCTGCCTTACAAAAATATTTTAGTGGATTACTTAAAGAGTGTAATTGTATGAATTCTATGGATCTTTTAAATAATAAAGGTACTGAAAATCCAGCTATATATGGTGTACTGTTAAATAAATATAAGAGAGCAGAAGAAAATAATATAAATATGAATATTGATATTATGGTTAGCTTAGACAAATTTAAAGAGAAATCCTATGTATTATCAAGAATGATAGGAATATTGCTAGACAATGCAATAGAAGCTACAAGTGAATGTGAAGAAAAGATAGTAAATGTGCAATTTGTAAAAGAAGAAGGAAAAAATAGAAATTTAATAATAATCGAAAATACATATAACAATAAAAATGTAGATACTAATAAAATTTTTGAGAAGAATTTTACAACTAAAGAAGGTAATTCAGGCCTTGGATTATGGAAAATAAGAGATATTTTAAGTAAAGATATGGACTTAGATTTATATACAACTAAAGATGGAGTAATGTTTAAACAACAACTAGAAATTTATAAATAAAATAAAAAATAAAAGCATAGAAAAATTTGAAAAAATTATCAAATAAAATAAAAAAAGTGTTGCAATTTAAGATAAAAGCTGATATAATAACAGAGTTATAAAATAACACACATAGATAGAGTTTTAAATTGTGCTAGAAAATAGTTGTTTAAAATGTGGACATCTATGGAGGAAAAACAAATAAGGAGGAATTTAAAATGGCAGTAGTTGCAATGAAACAATTACTTGAAGCAGGTGTTCATTTTGGACATCAAACAAGAAGATGGGATCCTAAAATGGCTGAATATATTTTTCAAGCTAGAAATGGAATCCATATAATCGATTTACAAAAAACATCAAAAAAATTAGATGAAGCTTACAAATTCATCAAAGAACAATCAGAAGAAGGAAAATCAATCCTTTTTGTAGGAACTAAAAAGCAAGCTCAAGAATGTATTAAAGAGGCTGCTCAAAAATGTAACATGTACTATGTAGACCAAAGATGGTTAGGTGGTATGCTTACAAACTTTAAAACAATTCAAGGAAGAATTCAAAGATTAAAAGATTTAGAAACAATGGCTGAAGATGGAACATTTGATGTTCTACCTAAAAAAGAAGTTATTGGACTAAAAAATGAAATGGAAAAACTAGAAAAAAATCTTGGCGGAATTAAAGAAATGAAAGAAATGCCAGGAGTTATGTTTGTAGTAGATCCTAAAAAAGAAAGAATAGCTGTATTAGAAGCTAAAAAATTAGGAATACCAGTTGTTGGATTAGTTGATACAAACTGTAATCCAGAAGATGTTGACTATGCTATACCTGGAAATGATGATGCTATAAGAGCTGTTAAATTAATAGCAGATGTTATGGCTAATGCAGTTATAGAAGGAAGACAAGGTGAAGATGCTGAAGTATCTTCAGAGATGGAAGAAATAGTTGCTTCAGAAGAAGCTACAGATATTGAAGAAGTAGCAGCTTCAGAAGAAAAAGTTGAAGAATAATAAATAATACTATAAGGGCGCTATTACTTAAGGTAAGTACGCCCTAATTTTAAATAATAGGAGGTAGCAAAATGATAACTGCAGAATTAGTAAAACAATTAAGAGAAAAAACAGGTGCAGGAATGATGGACTGCAAAAAAGTTTTAACAGAAACAGATGGAGATATGGATAAAGCAGCAGATTTATTAAGAGAAAGAGGAATAGCTAAAGCAGCTAAAAAATCTGGAAGAATAGCAGCTGAAGGTCTTGTTGCAACTTATGTAACAGAAGATAAAAAAGTTGGTGCTGTTGTTGAAGTAAATGCTGAAACAGATTTTGTTGCTAAAAATGCTGAATTTGTTGAATTTGTAAATGATATAGCTGAAATAGTTGCTACAAAAAATCCTGCTGATGTAGAAGCTTTATTAGAAACAGCTTACAAAGAAACAGGAAAAACAGTTAAAGAAGTTTTAACAGAAAAAATAGCTACTATTGGAGAAAATATGACAATCAGAAGATTTGAAAGATTTGAATCTAAAGGTTTAGTAGAAAGTTATATACATGGTGCTGGAAAGATAGCAGTTTTAGTTGATTTTGCAAAAGGAGATTCTGAACTTGCAAAAGATATTTGTATGCAAATAGCAGCAGCTAGACCAGAATATCTAGATAGAACAGCAGTACCTGCTGATAGAGTTGAAAAGGAAATGGAAGTTTTAAAAGCTCAAGCTATGAACGAAGGTAAACCAGCAGAAATAGCAGAGAAAATGGTTCAAGGTAGAATTGGAAAATTCTATTCAGAAATTTGTTTATTAGATCAAGAATTTGTTAAAGATTCAAGTATAAAAGTTGGAGATTTAATAAAAAGCAAAGGTGCTGAAATTGTAAGATTTGCTAGATTTGAAAAAGGTGAAGGAATAGAGAAAAAAGAAGAAAATTTTGCAGAAGAAGTAATGAAACAATTAAAACAATAATATGTAAAATAAAAGCCACAGTTAATTGTGGCTTTTTTGATTTTTTAAAAAAATTATATTATAATGTTTATTGTAATTTAAAAGTTATTATTAAATTTTTTAGAAAGGAGAGTATATATTTGAATTATTAAATATATCATACATAAAAGATATGAAAATTTTAGTTGTAAGACATGGAAGAACAAATTGGAATGATTTAAATAAAGTGCAAGGGTTAGCAGATATTGAACTTAATGAAGAAGGAAAATCTCAAGCTAAAATAACAGCAGAAAAATTAAAAAATGAAAAAATAGATTTAATAATTTCTTCTCCATTAACAAGAACAAAACAAACTGCAGAAATAGTAAGAGATGGTAGAGATATTGATATTATTTTTGATGATAGATTAAAAGAACGAGATTATGGTGAGTTTGAAGGATTAACAAAAGAGATATTTAAATTTCCGGATTTTTGGACTTACAGCAAAAACATAAAGTATGAAAAAGCTGAGAATATACAAGATTTTTTTGGAAGAGTTTTCGAATTTCTTGATGAACTTAAGATGAATAAACAATATGAAGAAAAAACTGTATTATTAGTGATTCATGGTGGAGTGAGTGTAGCAATTAGTGCATATTTTGAAGGTTTACCTGAAGAAGGAGAGCCAACAAAAAATGTTATGAAAAATTGTGAAATAAGAGAATTTTATCTATAAAAATATACTTGATTTTTGTATAAAAATATAGTAAAATATTAAACAATGTAAATAAATGAGAGGAATTTTAGGATAAAATGTTAAATTTTAAAAATTATAAAAAAATTAAAAATATAACATATTTAACATCTAAAACTATTTTTGATAGTTTTATTTACATTTTCAATTTTAAATATTATTCAATTTAAACACTAATTTATTTAGTGTTTTTTTTTGAAAATAACATAATTTGTTAAAAGAAAGGATAGGAATATGGTAGGATATTTAGTACTAGAAAATGGTGAAGTTTTTGAAGGTGAAAGATTTGGCTATAATGTAGATACAGCATGTGAAGTAGTTTTTAATACGTCGATGGTAGGATATGTTGAAACACTTACAGATCCTTCATATACTGGACAAGGTATAGTAATGACATATCCATTAATAGGTAATTATGGAATTATACCAGAAGATTATGAGTCTGATAATATTTGGGCTAAAGCACTTTTTGTTCATGAACTTGCTGAATTTGAAAGTAACTTTAGAAGTAAATTTAATTTAGACAAATTTTTAAGAGACTATAAAGTTCCAGGTCTTGCTGGAATAAATACTAGAAAATTAACAAAAATATTAAGAGATAAGGGAACTATGAAAGGATATGTTACTTCAAATATCAATAACATGAAAGAAATAATGGAAAAAATAAATAATTATAGAATAAATAAACCTATTGAAAAAGTAACAACAAGAGAAATTAAAGTTTACGGTAAAGGAAGAGAAATAAAAATAGCATTAATGGATTATGGTTTTAAACATAATATTGTAAATTCTTTATTAAAAAGAGGTCTTGAAGTGACTATTTTTCCTGCTACAACTCCAGCAGAAAAAGTGATAGATATGAATCCAGATGGAATAATGCTTTCAAATGGACCTGGTGACCCAGAGGATTGCACATATCAAATTGAAAATGTAAAAAAATTATATAATACAGATATACCAATATTTGGAATTTGTTTAGGACATCAACTTATGGGGCTTGCAAATGGATTTAAAACAGCCAAATTAAAATATGGTCATAGAGGTGCAAATCATCCTGTTAAAGATTTAAAACAGGATAGAGTGCATATAACTTCACAAAACCATGGATATTATATAGTAGAAGAAAGTGTAGATAAAAAAATCGCAGAAGTTTCTCATATAAATTTGAATGACGGAACTGTTGAAGGATTAAGATATAAAAATAAAAATATTTTTACTGTTCAATATCATCCAGAAGCATGTCCAGGGCCAGAAGATACAGAGTACTTATTTGATGAATTTTTAGATTTAGTAAAGGAGAGAAAAGATGCCAAAAAATAAGAATATAAAAAAAGTATTAGTTATAGGTTCAGGACCTATTATAATTGGACAAGCTGCTGAATTTGACTATGCTGGAACACAAGCTTGTAGAGAATTAAAAAAAGAAGGAATTGAAGTTGTTTTAATTAATTCAAATCCAGCTACAATAATGACAGATAAAAATATGGCTGATAAAATTTATATAGAACCTCTTACTGTGGAAACTGTTAAAAAAGTAATTGAAATTGAAAAACCAGATAGTATTCTTCCGAATTTAGGAGGACAAACAGGTCTTAATTTAGCTATGGAACTTGAAGAAAGTGGATTTTTAAAACAGAAAAAGGTTAGACTTTTAGGAACTGGTGTAGACGGAATAAGAAATGCTGAAGATAGACAATGTTTTAAAGATATGATGGAATCTATAAGTGAACCTTGTATAGCAAGTAAAGTTGTGCATACAGTTGAAGATGCTGTAGAATTTACCAGAGAAATTGGATTGCCTGTTATTATAAGACCTGCTTATACTTTAGGAGGAACTGGTGGTGGTATAGCGTATACTATGGAAGAACTTGAAGAAATAGCTGGTTCTGGTATAAGAATGTCTAGAGTAAATGAAATATTAGTGGAAAAATGTATTACAGGTTGGAAAGAAATTGAATTTGAGGTAATGAGAGATAGAAAAGGAAATGTTATTACAATTTGTAGTATGGAAAACATAGATCCAGTTGGTGTACATACGGGAGACAGTATAGTTGTTGCTCCAACTCAAACTTTAGCTAATAAAGAATATCAAATGTTAAGAACTTCAGCTTTGAAAATTATATCAGCCTTAAAAATTGAAGGGGGATGTAATGTTCAATTTGCATTAAAACCAGATAGTTTTGAATACGCTGTTATAGAAGTTAACCCAAGAGTAAGCCGTTCTTCTGCTCTTGCATCAAAAGCTACAGGATATCCAATTGCAAAAGTTGCAAGTAAAATTGCTCTAGGATATACCTTAGATGAAATAAAAAATGAAGTAACAGGAAAAACTTATGCTTGTTTTGAACCAGTTTTGGATTATGTGGTTGTTAAAATACCAAAATGGCCATTTAAAAAATTTTTAACAGCAAATAGAACTTTAGGAACACAAATGAAAGCAACAGGAGAGGTTATGGCTATTGCACCAAGCTTAGAAGCAGGACTTATGAAAGCAATACGTTCTTTAGAAGAAAATGTTGATTATTTAAGTTTAGATAAATTAAAAGATTTAGAAAAAGAAGAACTTGAAGAAATGTTAAAGGTTGTTGATAATGAAAGAATTTTTGTAATAGCTGAAGCTATAAGAAAAGGAATTTCAGTAGAACGAATTCATGAAATTACGACTATAGATAGATTTTTTATAGGAATTGTTTATAAATTAATAAAAATGGAGAATGAATTAACTTTAAATAAGATGAATCCTAAAATGTTAGAGAAAGCTAAAAAGATGGGATTTACAGATAAAGTGATTGCAAAACTTTCTGGAAAAACAGAAAAAGAAATAAAAGATTTAAGAAATAAAAATGGTATTATTGCTAACTTTAAAATGGTTGACACTTGTAGTGCAGAATTTGAAGCTAAAACACCATATTATTATTCAAGTTATGATGATGAAAACGAGGAAAAACTTTCTAAAAAGAAAAAAATTATGGTTTTAGGATCTGGACCTATAAGGATTGGTCAAGGTATAGAATTTGATTATTGTAGTGTTCATGGTGTTTGGGCATTAAAGAAACAAGGATATGAAACAATAATTGTAAATAATAATCCTGAAACGGTTAGTACAGATTTTGATATTGCAGATAAACTATATTTTGAACCATTAACAACTGAGGATGTTGAAAATATAGTAAATGTTGAAAAACCAGATGGTGCAATAGTTCAATTTGGTGGTCAAACAGCAATAAAATTAACTAAAGCTTTATCTGATATGGGTGTTAAGATAATGGGAACACAAGAAGTTGATATGGATAGAGCTGAAGATAGAAAAGAGTTTGATGAAGCATTAAATAACTGTGGAATTTTAAGGCCAAAAGGAAGTACAATATATACAGTTGAAGAGGCTAAAAAAGTTGCTAATAAATTAGGATATCCTGTTTTAGTAAGACCATCTTATGTTCTTGGTGGTCAAGGCATGGCTATAGCTTATGATGATAAAGAAATAGAAGAATATGTAAATGAAATAAATACAATAGAACAAGAGCATCCGATACTAGTAGATAAGTACATATTAGGAAAAGAAGTTGAAGTTGATGCAATTTGTGATGGAGAGGATATTTTAATTCCAGGTATAATGGAACACCTAGAAAGAGCAGGAGTACATTCTGGAGATAGCATTTCAGTTTATCCAACACAAAATGTAGAGCCAAAACATGAAAAAACAATAATAGAATATACAGAAAAAATAGCAAAAGAACTTAATGTAATAGGAATATTAAATATTCAATTTATAATTAGTGAAGGAAAAGTTTATATAATTGAAGTAAATCCACGTTCAAGTAGAACAGTTCCTTATATTAGTAAAGTTACTAATTTACCTATGATAGATATTGCAACAAATGTAATTTTAGGTAAAAAATTAAAAGATATGAAATACGGAACAGGATTATATAAAAAGAGTGATTACATATGTGTTAAAATGCCAGTATTTTCTTTTGAGAAAATTAAAAATGCAGATACAAGTTTAGGTCCAGAAATGAAATCAACTGGAGAAGTACTTGGCGTATCTAAAAAATTTGAAAATGCTGTGTTAAAAGCATTTATAGGTAGTGGTGCTAATGTTTCAACAGAAGGAGCAATTTTAATAACAGTTAGAGATAAAGATAAAGAAGAAATGTTACCTATTGCTAAAAAATTTGCAAAGCAAGGTTTTAAAATTTATGCAACTTATGGAACAGCAAATTTCTTAAAAGCGCATAATGTAGAATCAACAGTTATAGAAAAATTGTGGGAAGGAAAAAATAGTATAATTGATTTAATAGAATCAGGAAAAATTAATTTTGTTATAAATACTCCTACAAAAGGAAAACAGTCAAATAGAGATGGTTTTAGAATTAGAAGAATGGCTGTAGAATGTAAAATTCCATGTTTCACTTCTTTAGATACTGTAAATGCATTATATCAAGCAATAGAAAATGAAATAACAGAAGCAGATTTAACACCGATAGACATCACAAAAATTTAATTTTAAATAAAACTATGTAATTATAATTTGTAAAATAGAAAAAAATAATCGATATTTATGTATCGATTATTTTTTGTATAATAAGAAATTTATAAAAAATTATTGACTAATATATTGACTAATATTAAAAACATTATTATAATTGTACTAGTACAAATAATACAAATGTATTTTTTGAAAAGTTTACTACTAATATAATGAAAAAACAGTTAAGAGTAAGTACTTTAAGAAAAAATATTTATAGGAGGTAACTATGATAAAAATTAGCAATGTGAATAAAACTTTTCGGAAAAAAGAAAGTTTTAGAAAATTTAAATTGCAATATTCAAACAAATTCAATTTATGGATTGATAGGAGCTAATGGGGCAGGAAAATCAACACTTTTAAGAATAATAAATGATGTTTTTAGAAAAGATTCGGGAGAGATTCTTATTGATGGTGAAGAGGTTGAAAATAATGAAAAGATAAAACAAAAATTAGCTTTTTTACCAGATGATTTATATATTGTTCCAGGATATACCTTAACAGATATGGCTAAGTATTATCAAGCAATGTACCCAAAGTTTGATATGAATTATTTAAAAGAATTAGCAGAAATTTTAAAACTTAATATGAATATTAAATTAGATACTTTTTCAAAAGGTATGAAAAGACAATGTGCATTAATTTGTATATTAGCAACAAATGCTGAATATTTGTTTTTTGACGAAACTTTTGATGGATTAGATCCTGTAGTAAGAAACTTAATGAAAAAAATACTTGCAAAACACATGTCAACCAATAATACAACAATAATAATGACTAGTCATAATTTAAGAGAATTAGAAGATATTTGTGATAATTTAGGTGTTTTATATAAAGGTGGAGTTTTATTTGAGAGTGATATTGATACATTAAAAACCAATATGTTTAAAGTTCAAATTTCATTAAAAGAAGATTTTAATGAAGAAACTTTCAAAGAATTAAATCCAATTTCTTTTAAAAAAGTTGGAAGTGTTGCAACAATGATATTTAAAGGAGATAAGGAAGAAGTTGAAAATAAACTTAAAGAAAAGAATCCAATTATTTTAGACTTCTTATCTCTTACTCTAGAAGAAATATTTATATATGAAATGGAGGTAATTGGCTATGAGTTTAACCAAGTTATTTAGTGGAAAATATGCTTTTCAAAACATAAAAAAGTCAAGAGGAATACTTGCAATAATGTTAATTGCAATGCCTATAATTACATTATTTTTCTTATATAATTATGACAATAGTCTATCAACTCCATATAATATGAATGTCTTAATTGGTGCAAATCTAATTGGAATGTTCATAATACCTTTTATAGTTTCAAATGTTTTATTAGGATATGTTTATCAAAGAAATAGCATAGATTTTGTAAACTCAATGCCGATTAGCAGAAAAAAAATATATTTAACTAATATGCTAGTAGGGCTAATATATTTAATTATATTACAATTTGTGAATTTTCTAATAGCTTCATTATACGTTCTTATAATAAAGGATAGTTCTTTTTCGATTTCAATGATGAGTGATGCTTTTTGTGTAATGTCTTGTGGATATATATTCTTATTTATAATTTCTTCACTTGCATTAACCGTTTCAGGAAATAAATTTACACAAATAATAGTCGCAGCTATAATATTATTTTTAATACCATTTATTAGAATAGTTAATTTTAGTGATTTAGAGAATCAACCAATATCTTTGATAAATAATGATGGAACACAAGAAACATTTATAGAAGGAAGAAATCCTATTTATTGTGTTCCTATGGATACAATTATTAGAGTATTTGGTGAGAGCAGTGTATATAATTTAAGCTCAATTATAGTAACAATATTTTTAGGTATTATATATATATTAATAGGTACCAAACTATTTGAAAAAAGAAAAATGGAAAATACTGGAGCTTCTTTTAAAAGTGAGAAAATACATTTAATAATAAAAGCAATTACTTTATATCCAATGATAGTATTTTTGAGTGAAATATATGATGATATAAGGTTTCCAGAATTAGTTTTGATTTTATTTTTAATATTTGTATATTATTTTGTTTATGATTTAATTACAAATAAAAAAATAAAATTAAAAGTAACTATTTTATCTTTTATATTATGTTGTGCAGTTTTAGTTGTAATTAATTCAGGATTAAATTTCGTTAATGGAAAATTACCAAAAAACAATGAATTTTATGCCAAAGATATAGAAAATATAGAATTGGAATTATCAGATGCATTTTATTCATATTTATCTACTAATTATGATGCTAACTATGCAAAAATAGAAAATGAAGAAATAAAAAATTTTATATTTGACAATATAATACCAGTTAATGAAAATTTTGTTGAAACATACGTATATGATATAAATACTAATTTTTCAAGTACAAATAAAATTTCATTAAAAATAACACTTAATAATGGTAGAAAAATTAAATTTGATGCTGAATTATATACAAATTCATATATAGAGCTTCTTGAGAAAATTCTACAAGATGAAAATTATATTAAAAATCTTTCAGAAAAATGTAAAATAAAATCTAATGCTATATTGGAGTATACTGCAATAGGAAGAAATAGATTTTTATTGAAAAAAGAAGATAAAATTATTGAACTAACAAATGCTAATCTTATAGACTATATAAAACAAAGCATACAGAATGAAATAGATATTCACAAGAGTACTACTTATGATGAAACAGGATATATAGATGAAATTAGAATTTATAGCTACACAAATCATTCGAGAAATGTTTTAGAAATTAATTTAACATCTATTCCAGTTGATATGTTAAACGTAGTAGCAGAAGGAACTAATAATTATTCTAAAAAGATTATTGAAAGATTAAATGAAGAATATGTAAATCCATATTTTGAATTTGAAAAGATATGTAATCAAGAAATAATTTATAGTGGAAACTTATCTGAAGAAAACTATAAAAAAGTACTTGATTATATAAAGAAGGATGAAAACAATAATTTCGATTCTACAAAAGATTATTATATTATTGATACAGATATAGGAGGAATAAGATATTTTACAAATGATGTTGAAAAAATTGAAGAAATAATAGAAAACTCGAGATTAACTAAAGAGGAATATGACGTTTTTGATGATAATTATTCTGATACAGTAACTAATACTACTCTAGAAAATCAAACTACTAGTACAGAATATGAAGAAAGTTTTTAATAGAAAGGAGTGGTTTTATGATAAATTTAGATTACCAAAGTAGAGTGCCTATATATGAACAGATTGTTCAAACAATAGAAAGATATGTGGCTTTGGGAATATTAAAACCAGAAGAGCAAATTCCTTCTATTAGAGATATGGCAGCAGAACTTGGAATAAATCCTAATACTGTAAAAAAAGCATATTCGATATTAGAGCAAAAAGGTGTAATTGTTACATTATCAACAAAAGGAACTTTTATTGCAAATAAAACGGAAGATGTTTTGAAAAATACAATAGAAAGCAAAATAAATTTAATAAAAAAACTTATAAATGAAATAGAAAAATATGGTGTTTCAAAACAAGATATTTTAGAAAAAATATCAAAATGATTTTATAAGATAAATTTAAATTATAAAATAAAAAGATAAATGTAGAGTTTAAAATTTTACATTTATCTTTTTTGTTAACAAAAATTAAAAGGTTTTCTTGACTAAATATTCAGTTTATGATATTTTTTGTTGCAAAATGTATTAAAATTTTATATAATATGTTAGTAAAAATTATTTTATTAGGTGAAATATATGAATAAAACAAAAAGGAAAATATTTGAAACTTCATTAAAACTTTTTTCAGAAAAAGGTTATGATGCTACAAGTATAGAAGAAATTACGGCAACCGTAGGTGTAGCAAAAGGAACACTATATTATCATTTCAGTAGTAAAGAAGAAATTTTTAACTTTTTAATTGAAGAGGGAATGAAATTACTAATAAATAGTATAGAAATTAAAACTTCAAAATGCGATAATGTTTTAGATAAAATAAAAGCTATTGCATTAATACAATTAAAAGCTGTTTACAAATATGAAAACTTATTAACAATTGTTTTAAGCCAAACTTGGGGAAATGAAAACAGAAATGTTTTTTGTAAACAAAAGGTTATAGAATACATTGAAGTTATTCAAAAGATTGTTCAAGAGGGAATTGATAATGGCGATATAGTAAAATGTGATGCAGAAGTTCTAGCTTCTGAGATTTTTTCATTAACTTGTTCAGCATTAATTTATAAAAGAAAAAAGGGATTGCAAGAAATAAACATATATCAAATTTATGAAGAATATGAAAAAACAATTTTTGATAAGTTAATATAAAAATAAAAAGGATGGAAAAAAATGAAAGAAAGAATTTATACAGGTTGCGAAAGAATAGTTGAGGCAAAAAAATTTAATAATATTAAAGAAATTATAACAAATACTAAAAATGAATTTGGAAAAAAAACTGCTTTCAAATTTAAAACAAACACACCTGGTGAAATTAAAACAATGTCTTATGATGAATATATTGATGAAGTAAATGCTTTAGGAACAGCATTAATAAGTATAGGATTAAAGGATAAAAGAATAGGTGTGATTTCGGAAAACAGATATGAATGGGAAGAAGCATATTTGTCAATAGTTTGTGGTACAGGTATAGTTGTTCCACTTGACAAATCTTTGCCTGAAAATGAATTATTAAGCTTAATAGAGCGTTCAGAAATGGAAGCAATTATTTTCTCTAAAAAATATGACGAAATTATGAGAAAAGTTATTGATAAGAAAATAGGAAAAATAAAATTCTTTATATCAATGGATAATGAAGAAAAAACTGAAGAATTTTATTCACAAAAAGAATTAATTAAATTAGGAAAAGATTTAATTAAAAATGGAGCAAGAAGTTTTTTAGATGCAAAAATAGATAATGATAATATGGCTATTATGCTATTTACTTCAGGAACAACTTCTCAGTCAAAAGCAGTTCAATTATCACATACAAATATTTGCACAAATGTTTATGATATAGGCTCTGTTTTTGATGTGAATTCTGATGATACATTTTTATCTTTCTTACCATTACATCATGTTTTTGAATGCACTGTTGGATTTTTATATGCTGTTAGTGTTGGAGCAAATATTGCTTTTTGTGAAGGAATAAGACACATAGCAGACAATTTAAAAGAGTATCAAGCAAGTGTTATGATTTCAGTTCCAGTGCTTTTTGAAAATATGTATAAAAAAGTTATGCAAGGGATAGAGAAAAAAGGAAAATTAGGATCAGTTAAGTTTGGTATTAAGTTAAGCAAAATTGCTAAAATTTTTGGTGTGGATATAAGAAGAAAATTATTCAAAGAAATTCTTGATAATTTTGGTGGAAAATTGAGATTGTTTGTTGCAGGAGCTGCAGCATTTGATCCTGAAACAGAAAAAGGTTTTAATGATTTAGGAATAGAAACCTATCAAGGATATGGATTAACTGAGGCTTCACCAGTTGTTGCTGCAGAACATAAAACTTGTACAAAATTAGGTTCAATTGGTAAAACATTTCCAAGTTTAGAAACAAAAATTATAGACCCTGATGAAATGGGAATTGGAGAACTTGCTGTAAAAGGTCCAAGTGTCATGTTAGGTTATTATCAAAATGAAGATAAAGGAGTAACAGAGGATGGATGGCTTAATACAGGTGATTTAGCTTATATTGATAAAGACGGTTATATTTTTATAACAGGAAGAAAAAAGAGTGTTATAGTATTAAAAAATGGTAAAAATATTTATCCAGAGGAAACCGAAGCTCTTATAAATAAAATTCCAGGAGTAAAAGAGTCTTTTGTATTTGGTAAGCCAGAAAAAGATGATCCAGCAGATTTAAAAATGTGTGCTGAAATTGTTTATGACAAAGATATTATAAAAGAGGAGTATGGAGTAGAAGATTTAGAAGAAATTAGAAAAATTCTTTGGAATAAAGTAAAAGAAATAAATAGAAAAATGCCAACTTATAAATATGTAAAGGAAATTATTTTGACAGAAGAAGAATTGATAAAAACAACAACTTTAAAAATAAAGAGATTTGAAGAAATTAAAAAAGTTCTATAATATTACAAAAATATGACAAAATGTTATCAAAATGTAATAGAAAATGTCGAAAAAACTCTTGTAGTTTTACGGAAAAGGGGATATAATTACTTTAGTATTTAATTAGATTGGTACGAAGGAGGTTGTTTACAATGTCATTTTTTCATAAATCAGGCATAGTAAACGTGAAAATGGTTATCACGGAAGAAAAAATATTGTCAAATATTGATAAAGTGCAAAAATTAATTAATCCAAATAGTAAAAAGCAAATTGTTCAATTAGAGGATGATTCTTATTTTAAGGATTTAGTAGAATCAATAAAAACTTATTTATTAGAATATCCAAAGAAAAAGAATTTTCCAAAGAGTGTTTATAAAGCTTCTTACGATTTAGTTGAGTATGCAACAAATCAATTTGAAGAAAATACAAAAAAAATAGAAGAGTTAATAAGACAAAGAGAAAAAAATATAAAATTAGCTAGCATTTTAAGAGATGCCACAACAGCTGTAAAAGCAAGGGCAAAAAACTGGAAAGAAATAGTAAAAAAATTAGAGCCAAAATATCCAGCAGATGTTGCTCAAGCATTAACTATAATTGGTAAAAGTAAAGATAAAACAACTGATGAATATACAGGAGCAATAAAATTAATAGATGCTAAAATAAATAATCTAGAATCAAATTTACATATAGAAATTGATATGGAAAGAATTGAAGATAAATCAAAAGCTTTGAGTTATATTGGAATTGAAATTGCCGAAGCTTTAAAATATATTCCAGCCCCAGCTGAAGAAGTTCTTTCAGGTAATTCTGTAGAAGAAGCAAGTATAGTTTCTAATTTAGAAGATAACGAAGAAGAAAGTTTTGTTGAAAGTGCTATGCAAGGAAATGGAGAAAGAAAATTTGGGGAAAACTTCGGTGGTGGAAATTTCGACGAAGAAATGGATAATTACTTTGAAGAAACAAGATTTGAAACAAAACCTTCATTGTGGCAAAGATTTAAAAATAGTAAATTTGTAAGAACAATTAGATATATAATGCAAATAAGAGTTGTTCTTGATTATCCAGCATTACCAGAAGGTAGAGATGAATATTAATAAAAATAAATTTTAAGAGTAAGATTTATCTTACTCTTTTTTATAACATTTATAAGAGTTTTTTGATAAAATATTATATAAAGATTTTGCTAAAATGATACCATTAAGATTAAAATTATATATGAAGTATGAAGATTAAAATAGAAAGACTCCCTCAGCAATTAGCTTGCTGGGGGAGTAATGTTTTTTTGAATAACTCTCATAAAAATTTGTAGTGAAACGTTTGCTATTAAGCAGTAATTAAATGCCAAGTTAATTTTCCATGAGATCTGTAGAACTCATAGGTTTCGCCTGTTTTTGCATTCAAGATTTCTTTCACTTTACCACCGTTTTTCAAATCGATAACCTTAAAAACGTTACCAACGTATTTGACTCCAAAGTCAAAGTTTTGAAAATCCAAATTTTGAGATAAAGTTATCCGTACCATAGTCTTTTCCTCGCTTTCTACGCCATAGGCATTTCCCATATAGGGTTGTTCATTAATAGTTTCTTAAAGAAACCTTACTTGATTTTAGTATAAATCAAATTATTAAGGAATCTTCATAAAATTATTATATCATAAAAATCTTCAAAATGTAAGTAAATACATTGTATAGAAAACAAGCAAATAGATATTTTAAGAAAAATAAAAAAGAAAAAATATAAAAAGAAAGGCGCTCGGTGATTAGCTCACCGAGCGAAAAAGATGTGATTAAAAGAATTGATTATAATTTTCTTACAAATTCATGAACATTAAAGATAGCTGAAAAAATCTTCTGGACAAAATATCGGACGAAAACTCTTGTATACAGACAGAAGCTCTTTTAAATCAGTTTCTGAAATTGTGTCTGAGACGTAAGCTAATACAGGTTTTAATAAGCTTTTATCAGTTTTTGCAAAAGCAATAGCATACGTAAAGTTTTCGCTAAGCGCATGAACTATATTATCCGGACCTTCTGTATCTTCAAGAGCAAAATACTGCTCAAGAAAATTGTTATAAGAAGAAGCAAGCTTATTCTTACCAATGAACGATAAAGCCCATGCAATTTTATTTCCTCGAGTTGTAGGAAGTTCGGCTTTCGTGATGATTGGTGGCTTTTTCAGTCCTCTAGGCTGAATATAAAAGCACTCTCCAGACATAGCCGGCTGTAAGTCAATTAATTTTCCTTTGAAGTAAATCCGAAGTTTTGAACCATCGAATTTTACTTTAATGATTTCGTTTGGAGAATATTCTTCTCCTGCTTTTGTTAAGAAAACTTGCATTTTCTTTTTCCTTTCCCCACGATAAGACGCAGTTCTCAGATATCTACTGAGCATAAAATTTTGAAAGCTTGTCTTGCTTTGAATTTAAACTTAGACATGAATAACCTTCAATACTCATAATTATACCATAGTTTTAGGCATTTTAAAAGTTTAAAACATTGATTTTTACTTAAAAATACAGTATAATATTAATATTGAATTTATATTAAGGAGAAACTTATGAAAATTGAAAATATAAATGATAAACGATGGCAATACTAAACTTTAATAAATAAAAATATAATTAAAGTGAGGGATAAGAATGGATAATAAAAAAAGAATTTTAACTGGCGATAGACCAACTGGAAAACTACATATTGGTCATTATTTTGGGTCTTTAAAGACAAGATTAGAAATGCAAGAAAGTGGTAAATATGAGCCATATATTCTAATTGCTGATGTTCAAGCATTAACAGATAATTTTAATAATCCTGAAAAAGTTAGAAAAAATGTAAGAGAAGTAGCAATAGATTATTTATCAGTTGGAATAGATCCTAAAAAGACAACAATATATATACAATCTATGATACCAGAAGTTGCAGAACTTACAGTTTTTTATTCAAATTTAGTAACAATAGCAAGACTTGAAAGAAATCCTACAGTAAAAACAGAGATTGCACAGAAAAGAGAAATATTTGGAGAAAGTGTAACGTATGGTTTTTTAGGATATCCTGTAAGTCAAGCAGCAGATATAACAGCTTTTGAAGGAGAACTTGTTCCAGTTGGAGAAGATCAGCTCCCATTAATAGAACAATGTAGAGAAATAGTTAGAAAATTTAATAGTATTTATGGTGAATGTATTTTAAAAGAACCAGAAGCAGTTTTGTCAAGTACTAAAAGAATAAAAGGGCTAGATGGAAATGAAAAAATGGGAAAATCGCTTGGAAATGCTATTTATTTATCAGATAGCGAAGAAGAAATTATAAAAAAAGTTATGGGAGCAGTAACAGATCCTAATAGAATAAAAAAAGATGATTTAGGAAATCCAGATATTTGTATGGTAGCATATTATCATAATTTGTTTTCTAGTGAAGAAGATTGCATAAAAGTTTGCTCAGAATGCAGAGCTGGAAAAAGAGGTTGTGTGGCTTGTAAAAAAGAACTTGCAAACAACATTATAGCAACTTTAAGACCAATAAGAGAAAAAAGAAAATATTATGAAGAACATATTGAAGAAGTAGACAGAATTTTAAAAGAGGGAACTGAAAAAGCAAGAAAAACAGCAAAAGAAACTATGAAAAAAGTAAAAAAAGCAATGATGTTAGATTATTTTGAAGAATAAAATTTAGATAAATTAATTATGAACCTTAAATTTGATAAAACTACCAAAATTGTTAGAGAGAATAATGATTCATACTAAAAATAATTTGAAAAGGAAGAGAAAATAAGATGTTTGTTGATTATGCAAAAATAGTAATTAAATCAGGAGATGGCGGAGATGGTGCAGCAACTTTTAGAAGAGAAAAATATGTTGCAGCTGGTGGACCAGATGGAGGAGACGGCGGAAAAGGTGGAGACGTTTACTTTGCTGTTGATCCAAATAGTAATACTTTAATTGATTTTAGATATACTAAAAAATTTAAAGCAGAAAACGGTCAAAATGGTAGTGGAAGTCACAAATTTGGAAAAAGTGGACAAGATTGTATTATAAAAGTACCATTAGGAACCATAGTAAGAGATGCTGAAACAAATAAAGTTATAATGGATTTATCAGAAGAAGGGCAGAAAGAGTTAATTTTAAAAGGTGGTAGAGGTGGAAAAGGAAATTCACATTTTGCAACTTCCACAAGACAAGCTCCTAGATTTGCAATAGATGGAGAAAAAGGAAAAGAAAAAGAAATTATTTTAGAATTAAAACTTTTAGCCGATGTAGGACTAGTAGGGTTTCCAAATGTTGGAAAATCTACAATTCTTTCAAGAGTAACAAAAGCAACTCCTAAGATTGCTGATTATCATTTTACAACTATAGATCCAAACTTAGGTGTTGTAAAAACAAAGTATGGAGATAGTTTTGTTTTAGCAGATATTCCTGGAATAATAGAAGGGGCAAGTGAAGGTATAGGTCTTGGAACTCAATTTTTACGACATGTAGAAAGAACAAGACTATTGCTACATGTAATTGATATTGCAGGTACAGAAGGAAGAAATCCAGTAGAAGATTTTTATAAAATAAATGATGAATTAAAAAAATATAGCGAAAAATTAGCAAACAGAAAACAAATAATTGTAGCCAATAAAATTGATAGTATGCAAGACGATAATAATATTAGAGAAATTCAAAAGCTTGCAAAAGAAAAAAATATAGAAGTTTTTAAAATTTCGGCAGTAACAGGAGAGGGACTAGAAGAATTATTTAATCATGTTGCAGAAATTCTAAAAACTCTTCCTAAAGAAGATATTGTTGATGTAGAAGACAGAATAGTATATACATTAGAAGATGATAAAGATGATTTTACTGTACAAATAATAGATGGAGAATTTATTATAGAAGGTCCTGCTGTTGAAAGACTAATGGGAAGAGTAAATATAGGAGATAATGAATCTTATGCTTATATGGAAAGAATGTTAAAAAAATTGGGAATAGAAGATGAGTTAAAAGCTAAAGGAGTTAAAGAAGGAGATACTGTTAAAATATTAGAATGGGAATTTGAATGGTATGAGTAATATGGAAGATTTAGTTGAAGATTTATTAAAAATATATTTAAGTACAATGGATAGTAATAATGCAAAAATTTTTCAAAATGTAAATGATAAATACACAATTATAGATAAATCTATGATTTCTGCTTATTTATATATTAAAATTTTAATTAATTTAAAAATTAATGAAGATAAGGCAAAAGAAGTATTAATAAGTTACTTAGTTAAACAAAATATATATGGAGAAACAGGGAATTTAGCATTAGAAATATCAAATAAAGACAGAAAAGAATTATATAATGAAGTATTAAATAATCTAATTTCAGAACAATTTGAATATAAAAATAGAATTTTAAAAATATTAAAATACAATTATAAAGTTATTGAAAATGATGAATATTCAGAATTAATTGAATTTTGTGAAGAAATTGCGGATTTATATATTTTAGATAAATTATTAAAAAGAGGTAATTGGGAAGTTTTAACTCATATAAATTTTATAAAAGAAAAATTTGCTGATTATTTATGTTCGCATACAAAATTGTCATCAAAGTTAGAAAAAGAAAAATTAAGAATTTATAAATTAATTTTAAATGAAGAATTTGAGGAAACAGAATATTATAATTTAATTCAAATTGCTTTAAAATTAAAAGATGTATATAGATATTCAACATTAACAACGGTTGTTCCAGAAGATGTTTTATTTCATCAATATTGCATGACTTTAGCTAATATTGTTTTTGCAGATTATATGATAAGTAAAGGTGAAAATATTGATAAATTTAAGCTGGTTTATAAAACATTATTCCATGATTTTGGTGAATATAAAGGAAATGAGATAGTTGCACAAATAAAATTATATAACGAAGAAACCCAAAAAATGTTTGCTGAAATCGAAGAAAATGACGAAAAGGAATTAGAAAAGCTTTTAGGAAAAGATATTTATATAATAATTAAAGAGTATAAAAACGAAAAAGAAGGTTATATAGCAGATATTTTAGATAAAATACTTGGAATTATGAAACTTTGGATAGAAACAGGATACATGAATAATTATACATATATAAAATCTTTATGCTCAGTATATCAAGAAAGATTTGCAAAATTTAAAAATTTGGATAGAATACAAGATTTAAAAGATAAAGAATTTTTATTACAATTTTTGAAATCTTCTTATGTTTATATAAAAGAAAATTTAGTAAATGCAAATTTTAAAATTTTATCTATATACTTTACTAAAGAGGAAATAGAAAATTTTAAGATAGAAATAAAGAAGTTGAAAAAATTACGTTTTTTAGAATAAATAAAACTTT
The DNA here is from genome assembly GCA_900553685.1 of uncultured Clostridium sp. Lineage (GTDB taxonomy): Bacteria > Bacillota > Clostridia > TANB77 > CAG-508 > Scatovivens > Scatovivens faecipullorum. The sequence continues at coordinate 88,656 of USEI01000003.1, read as the reverse complement.
TGTTTGACAAACAAAATGTTTTGTGATAGTATACATTTATATAAGAACAAAAGTTTTATTGAAAGGAAATAAAAAATGAGAAAAAAAGATCCAAATTCACTTAATAAAAGAGAAAAAGCAATTTTAAAATTTATAGAAAAACAAATAGCTACAAATGGTTATCCACCATCTGTTAGAGAAATAGGTAAAGCTGTAGATTTAAAATCAACAGCAACAGTTCATGGTTATATTTCTTCACTAGAAAAGAAAGGTTATATACAAAAAGAAAGTCAAAAAGGTAGAACTTTAAAGTTACTAAAAGGTGGAGCTATAGAAGGTGAACAAATTTCTTTTGATAAAGAAGTATATTCAAGTAAAGAAATGGTTGATGTACCAGTAATTGGAAAAATTACAGCAGGTGAACCTATTTTAGCTGTGGAAAATGTTACAGACACATTTCCAATTCCTTTAGATTTTGTAGGAACAGGTGAAAGTTTCATGCTTACAGTTAGAGGTGAAAGTATGATTGAAGCAGGAATTTTGGATGGTGACTATATATTAGTTAGAAAACAGAATACAGCAAATAATGGAGAAATAGTAGTAGCTTTAATAGGAGATGAAGCAACAGTTAAAACATTTTATAAAGAAAAAGATCATATTAGATTACAACCTGAAAATTCTACAATGGATCCAATTATTGTTCCAGATTGTCAAATTTTAGGTAAAGTTTCAGGAGTATTCAGAAAAATAAGATAATAGAATATTTAAAAAAGATTATATAAAATTAAATATAACTAATACATAAAAAGTAAAAATTAAAATGTATAGTTTATAGAATAAAAAAATTTTATATAAATAATAAAGATATGTATAGAAAAATATAGATATAATTTTTAATTATATCTATATTTTTTACCTATTTTGAAGTTTGATTTATAATTATTGAATAATAAATTTGAGTTAAAGTAAATAAATAATAACAAATTTAAAATAAAATTACTTAATTGATAAGTCATTTAGAAAAACGCTCTATAATATATCTTTCAATAATTTGTAAGTATAAAAACTTCCTACAATAAAATTAAAATCTGAATTTGTATTTTTTATTGCTTCAGTAAAATCACTTGTTTTTAAAAAATTAGATGTGTTTAAGCTTTTAGCAAATTCATATAAAATTTCTTTAGATATAAATTTTTCTTCTTTTGTTCCATTTGTAAAGATAAAAGTTGAATTTGGAAAACTAATACATAATTTGCTTAAAATGGATTTATAATCTTTATTTTTTATTATTGAAATTATAAAAGTTTTTGTATAATTAAAATCTAAATAATCATTTATAGTATTGATAAAATTATCTATAGCATTACTATTATGTGCTCCATCATATATAATATTGGGATTTTCTGATAATATTTCAAATCTAGCAGGATGAACAATATTTGCTAAAGAGTTTTTTATGTTTTCTTCTGAAATTTTAAATCCTTTTCTTTCTAAGATGTTTAAAGTTTCTAAAACTACACAAGCATTTTCAATTTGTTTGCTTCCTAATAAGTTCAATTTTATATTTTTAAAATTTTTATAATCGAAGCTCTGATATAATGTTTTTAAAGAGTGAGTATTTTTATAAGTAGTATGATATATGTTGGATATATCTTTCGAATTTATAATGTGTAATCTATTTTTTTTTTCTTTGCAAACTTTTTTTATAATATTATCTATAGCTTTTTGACTAAATTTTATAGTATCTGAATTTTCTTTAATTATTCCAGCTTTTTGAAGAGCAATTTCTTGAATAGTATTTCCAAGTATGTTAGTGTGATCTAAAGAAATACTTCCAATTATTGAAATTGAATTTGGAATAATATTTGTGCAATCAAATAATCCTCCTAGACCAACTTCTAAAATAACAATATCACAATTATTATTGAAAAAATATAATAAAGCAAGTGTAGTTTCAATTTCAAAACGAGAAGGTTTTACGCTAAAGGTTTTTATATATTTTTTTACAAGTTTATCAATTAAAGGAATATAGTAATTTTCATCATCTTTAGAAAAATAATAATTATTGATACAGATTGCTTCATTTAAAGTTATAAGATAAGGTGAAATAAATTTTCCTACTTTATAACCAGAAGTAATTAGTATTTTACTTAACATTTCGCAAATGCTGCCTTTTCCATTAGTTCCAGCAATATGAATGAATTTTAGTTTTTTTTCTGGATGATTAAGCTCCTTCATAAACCAATTCATTGCATTTAAATTAGGTTTGTCTGAAGTCATAAATTCAAAATTAGATATATATTTGTCTAGGCTCATATTATCTCCCTATATTTTATTTAATAAAGTAATTCTATTCTGAAAAGCCTTTAGCTTTTAAAGCAAGTTCTAAATCGTTAGTTTTTTTGAAAATAGAAGTTAATAGTATTTTAAAAGTATATGTATTTTTTTCAAAAAGATTTATGCAAGATTTAGATTTTAAAGTATTTTTTATTTCATTTAAATCTCGTATTAGATTTGGTATAAAAGTTAGTGAAACATTTATTATTAAACTAATATCGGTTGGAGAGATACCAAAGAGTTTTAATGGAAAAAATAAAGTTTCAATGGCTTTTATTATATTTGTAGTTCCAACTGTAACTTTAAAAATATATGTTATATTACATACTAATATTAATTTAAAAGTAATAAAAAACGCTTCATATAAATTTCCGAAAAATAAATTAAATATTCCAGTTATTAAAATAAAAGGCATTAAAAAAAGTAGATTAGTAAAAGCTTTTCTTAATGAAACCTTAAAACTAATCATTATTATAAAATTTATTAGTAATATAATAATTTCAAATATTAAATTTTGTGTAGCAAATATAAAAAATATATAAACTATAAAACTTAAAAACAAAATAAAATTTAACAAGACTTACTCCTAAAATTATTATTAAAAATTATTAAGTAACTTTAAAATTTAAAGTATCTTTTTTTATAATTATTGGCTTAAAGATTTTTTTATTTCTTCTGTAATTGTATCTAATGAAAAATTTTCTATATCAACATTAATATTATTTTGATATAATTTAATAAGTATAGAAACAATACCAGGTGCAAGAAAATCTTTTAAAAAATTTAAGTTTTCAAATAAATCTTTTTTATAAAAAACTTTCTTTATATTACCTTCATCAAATAAAACGATTTTATCAGAAAGTAAGATTTCGTCTATAAAATTAGTCACGAAAATAATAGTAGTACCAGATCTATTAAGTTTTTTTAAAGTTTCATAAATTGAAACTTTACTCATTGGATCAAGCATTGTTGTTGGTTCATCTAAAATTAATATACTTGGATTTATAGCAAGTGCAGATGCAATAGCAATTTTTTGTTTTTGTCCAAGTGATAGTTCATTTGTTGATGAATTTTTATAATTTAACATACCTACTTTTTTTAAAGCTTTTTCTATTCGAGTATCAAATTCAGAATAGGGAATATGTAGATTTTTTAAAGAAAAAGCTATATCATCATAAACTTTATCAAAAATAATTTGATTTTCTGGATTTTGAAATACAATACTTACTTTTTCTCTTATTTTTAAAAAATTTTTCTTATCTTTTAAAGAAATATTATCTATAAAAATATTTCCAGTTTTAAATTTGGTAAGACCCGCTAGAAGTTTAGAAAATGTAGATTTTCCAGAACCATTTTTACCAATTATACATACAAATTCTCCATCTGAAATCTCAAGGTTTAAGTTAGAGATTTCAAATTGTGTAGTTTTAAATTTATAATGTAAGTTATCTATTTTTATCATAATAAAATCCTTTAATTATTAAATAATTTACCTTTGTCAAGTTTTATAAAATTGCAAATATAATTATGACAAGGTTAAAAAATAGTTGTTAGTTTTATAATATTAATCTTCTGTAATTAGGTATTTATTTGTAAGCTCAATAATATATTTTGATAGAAAATACATTACTAGAATTTGAATTGGAAGCATTATAAGTTTAGTAATTAATCTGGTTGATAATATAGCAATAAAGGCACTGCCATATAAAAAGTGTAACATTAAACTCATGATTAAAAGTTCTATAATTCCAAGTACCAAAATACTACTAATAACAAGCCTAAAAATTAATTTTTTACCTGTAAAGAAACCATCTTTTTTATAAAGTACTATACCATATACAAGTCCAACTAAACCTTGAACGATTGTGAAACCTACAAAATATTCACCAAAAGGAAATAAAAGAGCGCCAATTAAATCTCCAAGAGCTGCGACTAAACACGAATATAATGGACCTAGTATATAGGCAGAAATCATAATAGGTATAAAGCTAAAGCTAATTACTATAATTGGTGTTTTTATAGAAATAAATCTTGAAAGTACAATTAATAATCCAAGTAATAAACCAGATAAGATTATTTTTTTTGTTTTAGACATATAAATAGCTCCTTTTATAAATATTTTTTTATTTTATTTCAACTATTGTAACACCCATTTCACCTTCACCAAAAGTTCCAAGTCTAAAGCTTTTTACATGTGGGTGATTTTTTAAAAAATTATGGATACCATTGCGAAGAGCACCAGTACCTTTTCCATGAATGATTCTAGTTGAAGATAAGCCGTTTAAAGCGCAATTATCTAAAAATTTATCAATTTCAAAACATGCTTCTTCAACAGTTTGTCCTAAAACATTAATTTCTGTTGAAATTGCTTTAGGTTTAAAATCTTTCTTATTTGAATAATTTGTTCTTATTTGTTTTTGTTCTTTTGAAGATTTTTTTACTATATCTAACTCTTGAACTTCGAAAAACATTTTACCAAGAGGTAATTGAACTTGAATTTTATCATCTTTAGAAATAGACAAAATAGTGCCATTTTGTTTTAATTTTTTCACATATACTTCCATACCAATTTTTAATTCATTTAAATTTATTGTAGTGTTATTATCAGTGGAATTTATAATTTTTAAGTCATCAATTTTTTGATTTAATTTGCTTCTTAATTTATTAGAAGTTTTATTATTAAAAGAATTCTCTATTTCTTTTATAATTTTATTTGCATCTTCTTTTGCTGAGATTAAAATATCTCTAGCTTGCTCTTTAGCTTTATTTATTATATCTTTTTCTTGATGTTCAAGTTTTGAAAAATCAACTTCAAGAGAACTTTTTAAAGTTTCAATCTTTTTAGAATTTTCTAGAGTTTTCTGCTTTTCTTGTTCAATAGCTCTTTTATCTTCATAAATATTAGTAAGTAATTCTTCAATATTTATTTTATCTGTATCAATGAATTGTTTGGCTCTATCAATGATTTCTTCTGAGATACCTAATTTTCGACTAATTGCAAAAGCATTACTAGCTCCAGGAACTCCAAGCAAAAGTTTATAGGTAGGAGATAGAGTTTCAATATCAAATTCAACACTTGCATTTTCAAAACCATCTGTAATTAATGCAAAATGCTTAATTTCAGGATAATGTGTGGTTGATAATGTTAAACAATTTATTGAACTAAGTTTTTCTAAGATACTTATTGCTAAACTTGATCCTTCAACAGGGTCAGTACCAGAACCAAGCTCATCTATAAGTACAAAGCTATTTTCAGTTGCATTTTTCAAAATATTAGCAATATTAGTGATATGTGAAGAAAATGTACTTAAAGAATCTGCTATACTTTGATCATCACCAATATCAGCGAAAATATTATCGGCAATATAAATACTACTTCCTTCTTTAGCTGTTATGTGAAGACCACTCATTGCCATTAGCATTAAAATACCAGCAGTTTTTAAAGTTACAGTTTTTCCACCAGTATTTGGTCCAGTTATTATCAAAGTATTGTATTTTTCACCAATAGGAATTGTGTTTTTTACTGCAAGATTTTTGCTTATTAATGGATGCCAAGCATCAATTAAATTAATAATTTTATTATCATTTATTATGGGTTCTGTAGCATCTAAAAAATTTGAATATTTTGCTTTTGCAAAAATAAAATCTATAAGTCCAATTAAATTAATATCATTTTCTATATTTGGAATAATATCAAAAAATAATGAAGAAAGTTTTTGTAAAATTTTTTCTATTTCAATTTGTTCTTCATTTTTTAAGTTATTTAAATCGTTATTTAAGTCAAAAATTGATACAGGCTCAATAAATACCGTTGAACCACTAGAGGAAATATCATGTATAAAACCTTTAACTTCTTGACGATATTCATTTTTTACAGGAACAACAAAACGTCCATTTCTTACAGTTATTACAGCTTCTTGAATGTATTTTGAATGTAAAAAAGAATTTAATTTTGAACGTATTTCTTGTTCTTTAATTCTTAAATTTTTTCTAATATTTGACAATTCTTTTGATGCAGTATCTGAAATAGTATTTTCATCTATAATGGCTGAATTTATTGTTTTTTCAATAGATGGATTTATGTATAAATTGTTAAATAAATTTGTAAGATTTATAAATTCAGACATATCAATTTCTGTAGTAAAGAAATAATCCTTCAAGTTAGCAGATGTTTTTAGAATATTTGATAAATCTAATAATTGTTTAATACTTAAAAATAAACCACTATTTAATTTTTTTATATGTGATGTTATATTTTCAATTTCAGATATTGGAGCAGAACCTTTTCTATATAAAAGTATAGATGCCTCTGTAGTTTGTTTTTGAGCTTTTACAATTTCAGATTTATTTTCTAAAGGTTTTAAATTGATTGAATATTCTTTTCCAATAAAAGTAATAGCATAATCTTTTAATATTTCACAAATTTTATTAAATTCTAACTTTTCAAGTGTTTTTAAATTCATAATAAATCCCTTTAAATAATTAAATTTTACGCCTATTATAATAACACAAACTTATAGAAAAATAAAGGTTTTATAATATAAAAGATAAGCTTTAAAATTTAATATATATAATTTAATAAGTTTTTTGTTATATAAATGATAAAATAAAAGTGTAACAAAAACTAATTTTAAGACACTAATAAAGTGAAAGGAGGAAAAGTTATGCAGAATGTTGAAGAAAATTATTCAAAATATTTTAAAATAGTATATAAATATATATTCTGCTTAACAGGGAATAAAGAACTATCAGAAGAAATTGTTCAAGAAGCTTTTTTAGTGGCAGTGAAAGATATAAATAAATTTGAAGGAAAGAGTAAGATAACTACATGGCTTTGCCAAATTGCAAAGAACATTTGGTACAAACAATTAAAAAAAGAAAAGGGAATAAAGAAAATATCTTTATCTGAAATTGAGAATATCGCTGTAGAAAGTTTTGAAGAAAAATTATATGAAAAAGATGAGAAACTTCAATTGTTAAAGAAAATACAAAAATTAGATAAAGAAACTAAAAAAGTAATTTATTTAAGAATTTTTGGAAATTTAGAATATGAAGAAATTGCACAAATAATGAATAGAACAGCTAGTTGGGCAAGAGTTGTTTATTTTCGTGGAAAGCAAAAGTTGAAGGAGGATAAAAATGAAAGATTGTGATATTGTTCAAGATTTATTAATTTCATATTTTGATGGAACTTTAAAAGAAGGATCAAAAGATTTTGTAGAAAAACATTTAGAAAAATGCGAAAAATGTAAAGAGGTATTAAAAGAAATAAAAGAGGATGTTATAAATGAAAATGAAGAAATAGAAATTGATTATTTAAAAAAGATGAGGAAAAGAAATATTATCAAAAATATAATTTTAATTATATTAGGAATAATCTTTTTATTATTTATAACTATAAGCATAGTTTCTTTTAAAAATTATTTTAAAGAGTTAAAAATTGAACTTTTTTTAGAAGATAATATAGCAGAAAGTAAAATAGAAGACATAAAAGAGCAAATTAAAGAAATTGATGAAAAATTACAAATACAATATGTTTCTTCAAATGATGCTTTAGATAATATGAAAGAAAAACTTGGAGAGGAAGGTGAGAACTTACTTAAAGGATTTGAGAATAAAAACGTTTTTCCAGAAAGTTTAATAATTACAGGAAAATTAACAAATTTAAAAAAAGTAGAGAATTTGGCTCCAAATATGGAAGGAATAAAGAAAGTTTATTCAAATATAAATTCAAATCCATATGTGATATTTATATATAATGTAATTAATAAAATAAAATAAAATAAATAACCAATTTTCGCCATTTTTTTAATTGAATAAAATAAAAAGTTATATATAATAACTATTGATTTTATGTATCTTTTTGAATACAATAAATACAATAAGGAGAAGAAATGTTAGTAACACATATAAAAAGTATACTAAGAAATAAAGTTAATAGAATATATATAATTTTATCTACTATTTTTTTCATAGTGCTAAATTTAGGTATAAATATTCAAATTTTTTTAGAGATATATTGTGGTATAAAAGTTAATAAAGCTTTCTTATTTGAAATTATTAAATATAGTATTCTAGTAATAATATCTGTTATGTATTTCTTGAGTTACAGAAACATTGTAAAAAATGAATTAATAAATATGAAAATACTTAGAAGTAATGGATATTCAAATAAGCAAATAAGAAAAATAATGTTTTTTAGTTTGTTTTTAATAACAATAATTGGAGATATTATAGCATTTTGTATATTAAGTATTATATTACATATTAGAAACTTGACTATTTTCAATTATATAAATATTCGTATTTTTTTAATTAATTTATTAACAGTTATGATTCCATTAATTACAATTATTGGTATAAAGTTAAAAAAGCTTAATCAATAGAAATATATTGAATTATGATAATATATGAAAGGAGACATTTATTTTTGTAAAATTTATGGTTTTGAATGTTATCATAGTAATTTTTCGGAAACTGAAATTGAATATATGTGCAGATATTGTAGAGAAAATAATTTATTAATGTCAGGTGGAAGTGATTATCATGGAGAAAATAAACCAGAAATTAATTTAGGTATTGGAAGAGGAAACTTAAATATTAGTGAAGAAATAATTAAAAATTGGGTATAAACATATAAAATTTGAAAACTTTTTTATAAAAGGAGAAGAAAATGAAAAAAGTTTTTGTGTTAATTATGGCAGTAAGTTTAGCTTTGTTATTCACTGTGTATTTTTTTGCAATGCAAAAGCCTTTGCGAGAATATGAGAAAGAAAAAAATGTACGAAATAATATTAATCAAAATGATGCTAATTTAGAGAAATATGAAAATAGCAAATAAAAATGTAGAAGAATAATATAAAAAATTGAAAATAAAAAGTTAAATATATACAAATATTTATTATATATATAATTAAAATATAAATAAAGAAAGGGGAAATTTTAATTATGTTAAAAAACAAAAGAAATATAATAATACTTATTGTTATTGCTTTTATTGTTCTAATTAGTTGTACGTTATATTTTATTATGAAAAATAAATATTCAAGAGATAATATAACAAATTTAGTAAAAAATGCTAGTATTCCTAATAATATATACATAGAAAATACCATGTATGAAAATGACACTTATTTAGGTGTAGCTAAATTTTATATAAAAGATAATAATGAATATATTTATCAAGAAAATAAAAATCAAGAAAAAGTTGAAATTTATATAGATAATGAAAATAACACTTCTATTACTATTTTACATACAGAAAAAACTATAACTCAAAATAATATTACGGAAAATATTGATTTTGAAGCACCTCTAAAAAATAATTTATTAGAAGTATTGAATAACAAAGAAGAATATAGCTACACTTTTAAAGGAAAAGAAAAAATAGATGAAATTAATTGTTTAAAAATATCTTTAACTAATAATGAGAATAGTAATTATACGTATTATATAGATGAAAATGCTGGATATATTGTTCAATATGAAAATGAAAATTCAAAAGAAACATATAAATATAATATTAATTCAGTAACTGATGAGCAATTAAAAATGTTCAATTTAGATGATTATAGTGAGTATTCTTTAATTGAAGGAATTAATTAATGAAATTCCTAACTGAAGTTAGGAATTTTTTATTATTTTTTATTTTAAATTATATGTAGCAAATTAGATTTAAGTATCACTATTAAGAATATCTAGTTTATCAATTCTAAGAGCAAAATATGGTAATTTCTTTTCTTGTTCTTTTAAAAAAATTATAAAATTACTATTAAAGTTAAAATCTCTAGTATCAGAATAGCCCGACATAGAAATAGCCTTTATACTTGATTCACTTGATAAATTTACTCCTTTTTCATTTAATATAAATTTTACATTTTGTAAAGCATTTTGTATAAATAATCCATTTGTATTTTCTATTTCTTTATTACATAGCTCATCATAATTAATTACAGCTTCCAAATTTATATAAGGAATTCGTATCTGATCATGTTCAGTAAAATTTTTATTTCCATCAAAAGATTTTTCTAATTCTAAAACATTATTATACAATTGTTCAAAAGAACTTTTTTCATTAGTTTTATATAAAATAACTTCATCATTTTCTCTTGTATTAAGTTTTACAGCAAATTCATCATTTCCATATTCGAAAAAAATTACTTCTACATTCTCATTTAATGTTTCTTCACTCTGATTATTAATACCAAAATAATTAACAAGTTGATTTTCATTATTAAATTGCTGTGATTTTAACTTATCAAATTTATGTAAAAATTCTAAATCTTTTTTTAAAATAGAATATATTGTTAAACTATTTTCATTTTTTTCAAAATTAATCTTATTTAATAAGTTCATTTCATCAATATTGAATTTATCTTTCACACTTTCATTTATTTCTTTTTTTAAATCAAGATTCGTTTTTCCAATTTTAATATAATAATCATTTTCAGATAACATGTCTTTTGTAAATAATTGTTTATTTAATTCAGTAAGTAATTCTGTTTTATCTTTAAATTCAACCTCATATCCTAAATATTCTATTAATTCATTCCAAGCTAATTGAAAACTTCCAATCCAAATTGTATTTATATCACTTTGTCCTATTGTTCCAGAATATACTGGTATTAAATTAGCTTTTATTTTATTATATATAGTAACACTGGCATAAACAATAGTTGAAGTTAGTATACCAATTATTATAAACCATGTTAATAATTTAATTAACTTATTATCCTTAATTTCAACAACTTTTTCTTCTAACATTAATTGGCGCAACTTTTTTCTCGCATTAAATGATAAAGTTTTTATTTGACTTTCTTTTTTATTCATTATTAAGGCTGTATCCTTATAAGATAAACATTCTATTTGAGTTAAATATATTACAAGCTGATATTCAGGTAACATTTTATTCATAACACTTTGAATTTTCCTTTTTCTTTCTTGGGTAAGGATTATTTCTTCAAGCATTTTTTCATCCTCAAGTTCAAAATTTATATCATCAGTACTAGAAACTTTATTTTCTTTTTTTATGAAGTCTAATGTTCTTGATTTTGCCATTATATATAAATATGTCTTAAAAGAATATTCAAAATTATAATAAGCAGGATTTTCTAAAATATATATAATAATATCTTGATATATATCTTCAGCATTTTCTATATTTTTTATATATCTAGTTATAAAATATATTAAATTATTTCTATATTTTTCCATCAATTCTTCAAAGGCTCTTTTATTGCCATTTAAAAATTCTTTGTATAAAATTTTATCATCCTTCATAAAATATCTCCTTTTAATCTTTATATAAATTATACGATTAATTGGAGAAAAAGTTCTACTTTTTCACGAAATTTTAATAAAAAATTTTGTATTGTACTCAAAATTTGCTATTTTTCGATATTTTTTTAAACTGGAGAAACATTAGATTAAAGAAATAGAGAGATTGATTTTAAGAAATAAATTATTTATCAAAATTAGATTTTTAGAATAATTACATTCTCAAAATTGCGCTTGGGAATGCAATTTACATATGGAAATGTTTGTGGGAATATAAATTGTAAAAGTTTGAGAAATTTTGAGAGAAATTTAAAAATATTTAAAACAAAAAAAGGCTATAAATAAACCTTTTTCAGACTTCTATAAATTTTTACAAAAAATAAAACCTCTAGTTTTACTAGAGGTTTGGGTGTACCCAGGCGGATAAATGTATTGATATATAAACAGAAAATTGATATTTGGAGCTGTATATGGTAATGTGATTTAAGAGTAAATAAAAAATAATATACGAAGAATATTATTATGTATAAAATACTTATAATATTTTTCTATTTTAATAGCTAATTTTCACTTAAATTAATTGTATATTCTATTTGTGTTAAATCTTCTTGAGCCTGATATATTGTTTTATCACCAATGTTTTGATAATTTAAATCAAATAGTTCTATTTTTAAATTATCATTTATAATAAATTCTTCAGGTAATTCAAAAGATATTTTGTGTATTAAACCACCATTTTCTAATAATTCATCTTGTTTTAACATTTTACATTTATTTAATAAATCATTTTTAGGAGCTAAAATATTAGTCATATCAATTGCTTGACTTTTATATCCAAAATGCTTTTCATAAAATTTGTTGTAATTTATGATATACTCTATGCTAGAGTCTAAAGAAATTTGTCCATTAAATCTATCACCTAAACAGTATTCATTATTGTATACTCTTAGTATATATCCAACATGATTTAAGTCATTTCCATTTTCAAAGTTTAAATTAAAATTTAAAGTTTTTTCATTTGCATTAAAATTAAAATCAGATAAACTTATTCTGAAATTATTAATATTAATACTATTTTCTTCTAATGTATTTGTAGTTGTATTAAAAGATATAGTTTTTTCTATCAAGTTTAAATTATTATATTTGTGTTCATATTCTTTTACCCATATAAAAGTGAAGATTTCATTTTTAAAAAATAATATTAATAAAATTAATATTAATATTATTAATAATGGAATAAATATTTTTATATATTTTTTCATATATAATCCTCCTAAAATATAATTTAGATATAAATATAAGAAATTTATTTAATATCAATTATTAATCTATAGTAAATTCTAAAGAGATATCTTTTTCTTGAAAAACTAAATTTGAGTGTAAATGTATATTTAATTTATAAAGATCACTTGAAAGTTCCCCACAAAAAGGAGACCAATTTACTTCTAATTCTAATGGGGTGCTTTTTTCAATATAAAAGAATTCTGAATTACTTGTTTCATATCCATATAATGGCTTAGTTATAATATGAATCCAGTTATTATTTTCAAATTTTTCTATAGAAAAGTTATGTTGATGTTGATACGATAAATCGTTATTATTAGTTATAATAATAATTAATCCTGAATTTGAAATAGAATTTTCTTTTATATTTATATTAATATTATCTATGTCAAAATTATCATATTTTGTTTGAATAGGATTATAAACTACATTATTATTTGATAAGATTGAATTATTATTTTCAACGTTAACATTAGAAGGAACATAACCAGGTAAAAAATCTGGAACTATATTTGAATTTACATCAGAAGAATTAGAAATTTTTAAATCTGCTGAAGAAGTTTTTGTTGGAGAGTTAAAGTTATTTGAATTAGCAGAGTTTGTAGTATATTTAGCTATCTCATATATAAATATTGAAATAATTATAATTCCAAATGTAATAAGAAAAATAAGAATAAATTTATATTTTTTCATAAAAACTCCTTATATTTTATAAATTAAGAATAACATATGTAATGACTATGTGCAAGAGATTTTTTTGTTAGAAATTTACAAAAGATTGCGAAGATTTACAACCCCAAAAATGTACTTGGGGTTGTATTTTAAAACCCCAAAAAGATATTTTTTTAAAAATGGGGTTGTAAACTGAGAAAAACTGTAAAATTTTGAGAGAAATTTAAAAACATTTAAAATGAAAAAAGGCTCTAAATAAACCTTTTTCAGACTTCCATAAATTTTTAGAAAAAAATAAAACCTCTAGTTTTACTAGAGGTTTTGGTGCGCCCTGACGGATTAATATATTGATATATAAATAGAAAATTGATATTTGGAGTTGTATATGGTAATGTAGTTTTGAAAATATATTATGAGATAATAATATTTTGTAAATAAATGCATATAAAATTTATTGTCATTTTACAATTTTTTATGATTATTTCTATCTAATTATATTCTTATGTTTAGAGTAAAAATAATTATAAAAAATATTTTGAAACCAATCTACTCAGTTAAGTACTCTTATATATAAAGAATTAATATTTAGAATAGGGGGGTATAATTTGGAGGAACTAATAAAAAGGGCTCAAAAAGGTGATAAACAAGCTTTTACTGAAATAATCCTATGTATAAGAAACGATTTATATAAAATTGCTAAAACGAGAATTACAAATGATGATGATATTGACGATTTAATTCAAGATACTATGATTGAAACGTATAAACATATTAGGAAATTAAAAGATAATAAAAAGTTAAAAACATGGGTAATTAAGATACTTATTAATAAATGTAATAAACTGTATAAAAAGAAATATATGACTGATATTTCAATTGATGAATATAACTTAGATAATTATGCAATTTTAAATAGTAACAAAGAAATAGAAGATGATTTGAATTTTTATTGTTTAATTAAGAATTTAAAATATGAAGAAAGAATTATCATTATTTTATATTATAAAGAACTTTATACAGTAGAAGAGATTTCCAAAATATTAAAAATGAATAAAAATACTGTAAAAACACATTTGTCTAGAGCAAGGGAAAAAATAAAATTAAAATTTCAAATTAATAAGGAGGTATTAAAATGAAAGATTTAGATAAGTTTATTACTGATGTTGTTACAAAAAAAATAAATGAACCTGAAGAGTATGAGATGGCTATTAGAACAGCTTTTGACAAACATTCTTATAAAAAGATACATTTTAATAAAATAGCAGTAACTATTTGTTCTTTATTAATATTAATAAGTGGATTTGCTTATGCAACAGATATAAAAGAATTTATAAGCAAATATTTGTATAATTTTAATAAAGGTGTTGATACGGCTATAGAAAATGGTTATTTTGATGAAACTAAAACCGATTATATCAACTCAGAGAAAACTGAAACAATTATAAATGGCATATCCATGGATTCTTATAACACAGGAATTGCAGTAAACAATATGTTATTTGATGATTATAATTTAAGTTTTACTTTTTCAATAAATGTTAGCGAAAATATAGATGTTTCAAATCTTATGACGGTAAGATTAAATAAAGTTTTAATCACAGATGAGAATAAAAATATACTATATTGTGATAATAAAGAACTCTTTGAAGAGTATTGTCAAAAAAATAATTTAGAATACTCATATTATGATTGCAATGAACATTACATGAGCAGTGCATTAAACGATTATATAGTAAATAAAGATGCTAATTCTAATACTGTAGATATTATTTTTAATCTTATAAACAATAGACAGTTCTCATATCCAAAAAGTAAAAATTTAAATATAACAATTCAAGAAATTTATATGGGTGAAGAAGATTATTATGCAAATAATGAACCGATTTGTTTAAAAGGAAATTGGAATTTGTTTATTAATGTAAATGAGAAATTTTATAATAGAAATTCTGTCAATTATGTTGTAAAAGATAATTCATATAGTGATATAAATGTAACACAAGCTAAATTAGATAATACAGGTTTTACTTTTAAATGTACTGTTAAAAAAGAGCCATTATATGACAATTCTTTAGCGGATGAAGAAAAGCAAGAATTAATAAATAAATATCAAGAATATTATTTAAAGGAAGATAAAATTATACCCGAATATATAACAAACTGTTATCTTGAGGATGAATTGGGGAATAAATATTATACTCCTGAAATTAGTATAGCCAATCCTTATGTATATGATTTTTCAACTGGAAATTTATACTATAAAAATTGTTTTACTTATACACAAAGTGCTCAAACAGACAAAATTAAAATTTATTTTACTATAAACCTACCAAATGATATAAGAAATATTTGTATTGAACTTGAAAAGGAAAAATAATGTTCTTACCATACAATTTAGGTTATTATATAATCAATAAAAAACTGATAATATAAATTATCAGTTTTTTTACTCTATTTTACCTTTTTATAAACCTTTTTAAGACTTCCATAAATTTTTAGAAAAAAATAAAACCTCTAGTTTTACTAGAGGTTTTGGTGTGCCCTGACGGATTAATAAATTGATATATAAACAGAAAATTGATATTTGGAGTTGTATATGGTAATGTGATTTGAGAGTAAATAAAAAATAATATATGAAGAATATTATGTATAAAATACTTATAATATTTTTCTATTTTAATAGCTAATTTTCACTTAAATTAATTGTATATTCTATTTGTGTTAAATTTTCTTGAGCCTGATATATTATTTTATCACCAATGTTTTGATAATTTAAATCAAATAGATCTATTTTTAAATTATCATTAATAGCAAAATAAATATAAATAGATGAATAGTTATAAAAGATAAGATTTAATTTAACGCCATATTATGTAGAAAAATTAGAACTTTTGTGATAATATAAAAATAAATATTAAAAAATGATTGAAAATAAAACTTGAGGAGCAATTATGAAAATAGACGAATTAAATAATAGATTGGAAGATGAATTTCCTAATATTTATAATACAATTCTTATAAACGGTAATTGGGGAATTGGAAAAACACATTTTATTAAAAAAGAATTTTTAAAATATAAAAATCCAATGTATTTATCTTTGTTTGGAATTAACAGTTTTGAAGAATTTAAGATTCAACTATATATGGAATTGAATAAAGTATTAGGTTTTTTAAATAAAAAAAATAAAGATATAGAAGGTATGAATATAGGTTTATGTGGCTTTTCTCTTTCAATACCATATTTTGAAAAAGATATTGTAAACAAAATAGAGAAAAAGAGTAAGAAAAAAGATATTATAATAGTAATAGATGATATTGAAAGGAAAAATGATAATATTAATATAGAATCAGTTTTAGGATTAATAGAATCGGTTTCGAAGTTTAAAAAAGTTAATATCATTTTAATAGCAAATGAAAAAGAAATACCAGAAAATGATATGCCTAAATATCAAAGTTTTAAAGAAAAAGTAATACAAAAAACATATATTATTGATGAATATTCTGATACAGCATTGGAAAGTGTTATCAATAAAATTAAATTAAATAAAATTAATACTAGATTAAAGGTATCTTTAAAAAAAGAATTAAAAACTTTCTTTAAAACTCATAAAATAACAAATTTAAGAACTGTTGAAAAAGGAATGAAATTTTTAAATTTTATTTTTAACAAAATAGATATTAAAAATCTAACAGAAGCTGAACTTTATGATATAAGTATAATGGCATTAGCCATTGTAATTGAAAAGATAGAACATTTATATAGTAAAGATATACAATCTAATGAAGAAAAAAATGAAGATAAATTAAATATAGAGAGGTTAGTAATAGAAGAAAAAGGAGAATTAGCAAGTTGTATTATTAAAAATTATTTTAAAGAACAAATTACAATAAGCATAAAATTTAATATTATAAATCCTTTATTAGATATTTATGAAGATAAGAATATAAATGAAAATATAAATAAAATTGATAATTATTATATATACATAAAAGAATCGGCTGATAATCAAAACAAAATTAGTGAAGAAAATATGTTTTATTTATCGGAAGAAAATCAACAAAAAATAATTAATAATTTTTATATAAATTCTATTTTAAAAATAAATCCAAATCTTGATATTAATAGCTGGTTTAAGTCTTTCAATCATATATATACTAATGCATCTCGTATTGATATGCAAAATGTATTTAAAGAAGATGATGTTATAAAAGCAATGGACTTATATTTAGAAAATTTAAAGATTAAAGAGCCGTTATTTTATTTATTACAGAAACATATACCATTCGAGTTTAGAAGTGATAAAATGAAAATGTATAATCAAATATTAAATGAAAAAATAAAAAATAAATATTATGAAAACTATTTAAAATTAGTAGTAGAAGATGTAAAAGGAAAAAAATATAATACAGAAAATTTAGAAATAATTTTTTCAATATATAAAGAAAAAGATTTTACAAAAAAAAATGTTATTATTAAAGAAATAGAAAAAAATAATTATTTTATACCCAATTTAAATAATGATATTTCTGAAGAAAGCTGGAGATTTGCTCATAAAATTTGGCATGAAATGCAATATTTAAAAGATAACACAGATAATAAATTTGAATGTTATATAAAAGAACTATTAAAAAGTCCAAGTATAACAAAAGTTGGAAAATATAGAGTTAATTCTTTAAATTTGCAATATAATATTAATATTGAAAATAAAAAAGATAATAAATAATAAATTATTGGTGAGTATAAAATATAATTAATAGTAATAAAATATAAAAAATTAATGAACTAAATATATTTTAAAGAAAAAAGGGAGAACATTTTATATATTCTCCCAAAAAAGATTTATCTCACAACTGATTAATTAATTAGTTAGTTACTGGTATTACTCTGAACTATTCTCAATATTTATTACCAAGATTTGAATGTCAGAGTTAATTTTTGGGCATTTGTGGAGCCACTATAAGCAAATACGGTTACATAATATTTTCCAGTATGATCGAGTGCTGTTGTAGGCGTAGTAGAACCATTACCTAACACACCTCCTGAAACATAAGTTGTTGCCGGAAAACCAGAATACAGATACTCTAATCTATAATGCATATTGGGGTTCCCAGAGATTTTGCAGTTAATATTTTTTCCAGGAACATTCCGCAAGAAAATAATATTATTTCCGCCGTAATCCGGTATTCCGCTGATAGTACAGGTTCCATTACTGAAACTACCAGCAAATTCACCTGCTCTAGTAACAGTCTGTTCTTCAAAGTCAACAACAATTACATTATCACTTGTAGGAGGTTCGCTCGTAGAAACGTCCTCTGCCGCAAATGTGACAACAGAATTCATAACCAAGCATAAAACCAATACAAGCATTATTGAAATCTTTTTTCGCATAATCCTTATCTTATCTCCTTATTGATATTTTATATACTCAGTTGTGAAAATCTTTTTATGCACATGATAAAAGTGCCTTTAAATTATATAATAAAAAAACTATACAGTCAAGTCTTGACTTATATCCGTTTTAGGTATTAAATAATAATTAAATAGGGGGAGATAAAATGAAAAAAACAATTTTAATTATAGTGATATTAATACTAATTATAGTAGGATTATGTTTTGCTTTTAGAGAAAAAATTGCTACTTTTATATATGAAAATAAATATGCAAAAATTGAGTGTATAAATGAAGATTTAATTTATAATAAAGAAACTAATACTCTATCTGAAAATTCGGTAAGTGTTGGGGATTTTAATATTGTTTTATCTAATCTTCAATATACTAATGAAAATGAATTAAATTTTGAACTAAAATTTTCAAATTCTAATAGTTTAAATCATGTAGGATATATATTAAGAGTATTTAATGAAGAATATTATTTAGGAGATAGATTTAATGGACAGACATCAATATCTTCACAAGATTGGGTTATGTATAGCAATATATTCTATAAAAATATTTTTAAAGAAAATTTTGAAGAAAAAAACTTATTAAATAATACACAATTTTCTAATCAGAATGAAGTTTTAGAATCTGGAGAATTAATACATAAAATTTCTTTTAAATTACCAGAACAATTTGTCATAGGTGAAAAATTAAATATAGATTTATTTGATATAAATTATCAAAATATTGGAGATACAAATTTTTATAAACTTAAAGAACCTTTGTCTGAAATAAATTTTATAATAAATTATAAATAGATAAAAAAATACTTCATTAAGAAGTATTTTTTTATTTATAATGCATTTTAATATATACTAGTTGTATTAATTCTTCAATAGAACGTTATTAGAAAATATACTTTTATCATATTTAAAATTATTTTGAAATTTACTCATACTTTTATTTACTTAATATAGAATTCTTTATATATAATATATATTATAAAAAAAGTTATATTTTTTGCAAAATATTTGCAATTTCTTCGAGAAAATCTTTGTTAGTAAAAATTTCTTCGTCATAATCATAATTAAAAATTTTTTTGAAATTCTGTATTGATTTTTGTTCGTTTCTATGGTCTATTGCATATTTTATTGATATTCTAACTTGTTCAGGTGTAAAATATATTGTAGTTTTAGAAATATTTTCATAAATATCTTTTATTTTAATGATATTATTACTATCAATTATTAAAAGAAGAACAAGATAATGAAAAAATATTATAAAGCGAGAGAGTCCTATAAAATCAATGTTATAGGACTTTTACATAACCGAAATAAACTTTGGTTATGCAAATTAGATAACCAAAAATAAAAATTTCAAATTTTGGTTATGTGTTTGGTAATGTAAATTGAGAAAAACTGTAAAATTTTGAGAGAAATTTAAAAACATTAAAAACAAAAAAAGGCTATAAATAAACCTTTTTCAGACTTCCATAAATTTTTAGAAAAAAATAAAACCTCTAGTTTTACTAGAGGTTTTGGTGCGCCCTCAAGGATTCGAACCTTGGACCCACCGGTTATGAGCCGGTTGCTCTGACCAACTGAGCTAAGGGCGCATATTGTTTCTTGCTCAACGCAAGATTAATTATAAACGATTGAATATAATATGTCAATACCTAAATTTAATTTTTTTAAAATTTTCATAAAAATTTTTGTTTTAGAAATTATATACATTAAATAGGCGCTAGATATGTATAAAATGAATATAGAAATATTATTTTATATAATAATTAATTCAATTATTATTAGTTCTAATTAGTAGTTAATTATTTTACTTTAAAGAATATTTTGAACAAAAGTGATTAAAATAAACGATAAAAAAATATTGAAAAACGATAAAAAATAATTGACAAACAAAAAAATAAATGATATATAAAAAGCATAAAAATAAATTTATAATTATAAATTTATTAATATAGAAATAAAAAGAAGGTAAATATATGAAAGTTTTTGGAAAATATGGATTAGGAAATATTTTGAAAATTCTATTACAGGTAGTTTTTGTTTTTGGAATAGTAATATTAATAATTTTTCCAATAATAATTTCAAATACAAATATTTCTATAAATCCTAATATTATATTATTTTATCCAAATGCAATATGCCTATTATTAATAATATATCAATTTGTTGGGCTATTTAATTCGCTAAAAGAGGATAATCCTTTTTGTGAAAATACAGTTAAGAAACTAAAAGCATCTCAAAAAATTTCAGCTGTAGCATCATTATTTTGGATGTTTGATTTTATTTTTGAAACTTTTATAGTAAAAAATATGAGTATATTAGTTATAATTGTATTATTATTTATGTTTATATTATTCATAGGAGTAACAATAGCTTTATATATTTTGTCAGAGTTATTTAATAAGGCAATTGAATATAAGAATGAAAATGATTTAACAATTTAAAAAGAGAAGAAAATAGGAGAATAATATCATGATTATTGTGAATTTAGATGTAATGATGGCAAAACGAAAAATATCTTCTCAAGAATTAGCAGAGAAAGTAGGAATCACTCAAGCTAATTTATCTATTTTGAAAAACAACAAAGGAAGAGCAATTAGATTTTCTACTTTGAATGCTATTTGTGAAGCTTTAGATTGCACACCAGGAGATATTTTAGAATATTCAAAAGAATAAAATAAACAAATTAGAAAAATTTCTAATTGTAATAAAAATAAAAATGAGGAAAAGATATGGGAAATTTATTACTTTTTATAATTTTACTTATTATTTCTATTTTTACATTAGTGCCAATATATTTAACATTAATAAATATTTTAAATTTGATAAGTAAAGTAAAACTTAAAGAAAATTTACATGATTTTTTAACTTTTTTAGTAGGAATAATTTTTACATGTATATTATGGAATGTGTTTGAATTTAAAACTTATTCAGAAACTATAATGTATAGTGGAAGTTTTGATGCAACAGTACATACACCAATAGATTTCGTTTCAGCACCCACTGTATATGCTGTGTTAACTGTTGGTTTACTATCTTATATATTAATAAGAATAAACAAATCAAATTTACCACCACTTATAACTGTATTTTCTATGTCAGGAATATCTATATGTAGAATTTTTTGCATAGTATTTATGATTCAAATAAGTAAAAATGTTTTAGAAAACTTTTTATATGGTTATTTTTTACTGCTACCTTTTAATTATATAATATGTTCAATAAGAGCTGAAATAGAAGTAATAAAACAATACAAAGAAAAGCAAAAAAATAGGGAGAAGTATGAAAATAAATTTTTAAATGGATGTAATAATTTATTAATGAATATAAATGTTGAAAGATGGCCACTTATTGCAATTATTTTATCTGTTCCTTTTGCAATAATTTTAATAATAATTTTGTGTTTGTTCGGACAAAGACCAGACGCAATAATAAAAGCATTTACTTCAACAAGTGATTGGACTTTATCCCAAATGTATTCACCACCACCAGTTTATTATGATGCACATTATTTATGTACCGTTTCTTTAAAAGGTCATAGAAAATTAGTAAAACCAATAAGATATGGAATCAGAAGAAATCAGAAAATAGTTGTAAATAGACAATTATGTATAGCAAATGCTTTTGAACAATTAATTGAAGAAAAGACCCCTAGGTTTCATAAGGCAATAAGATATATTTATGATAAATATGGGTATCCATTATCAAAACATATAAATACTCCACTTCAAGCAGATGTTACTTATATTTTTATGAAACCATTAGAATATATTTTTTTGATAATTTTATATTTATTTGATAAAGAACCAGAAAATAGAATTGCAAAGCAATATTTACCTAAAATTGAAGAATAAACTATTTATGAAAGAGGAATTATGAAAAGTGTAAAATTATTTTGGACAAAAATTGCATTAATAATAACAATGATTTTATGTATTAGTTTTATGCCAATAATAATAAAAAATATAATTTCTAGTAACGAATATATTTTATATATTAATGATAATAACAGGGAAAATATAATAAAAAAAGCGAAAACGAATTATGGATTAGTTGAAATAGAAAATCAATTAAAGATGGCAACAAAAATAGAATATTCTGTTATAGATGGTAAGAAAATTTGCAAAATAGAATATGAAAATGGAAGTGTAGAAAATTTATCTTATAATAGAATTGTAGACATTAATAACTTTATAAAAAATGAAGGATATGGAAAATCTGAAATTTATATATTATATTTATCTTTAGATATTATTATATTAGCAACATTAATATTTTTATATAAGAAAATTAATAACGAAGTAAAATTTATAAATAAATTTGAAGAAATAGATAATGAAGAATAATTTTTCTTATTTAAAATATTAGTTGAAAAAATTATTGTATTAATAAAAGTAATATGTAAAAAGTAATAAAATAATTAAAATAAAAACTGATACAAGATTTACAAAAAAATGAAAAAAATTGAAAAATAGTATTGACAAGTAAGTAAAATAACATTATAATTAGTCATGTGCTCAAGATGAGCATATACGGGTAGGTGGTCGAGTGGTTAATGGCACCAGACTGTAAATCTGGCGACGAGAGTCTACGATGGTTCGAATCCATCCCTGCCCACCACTTTTTATAAAAATTGGATAAAAGTGTTGACAAACTGATGTAGATATAGTAAAATAAAATTCGTCAGTTGAACAAATTAAATGGTCGCTTAGCTCAGCTGGGAGAGCATCTGCCTTACAAGCAGGAGGTCATAGGTTCGAACCCTATAGCGACCACCATTATTTTATGGCCTGGTAGTTCAGTTGGTTAGAATGCCGCCCTGTCACGGCGGAGGTCGACGGTTCGAGCCCGTTCCAGGTCGCCAAAATATCTAGTTTAAGTCACTAGATATTTTTTATATAAGGCTTCATAGCTCAGTTGGTAGAGCAGGGGACTGAAAATCCCCGTGTCAGTGGTTCGATTCCACTTGAAGCCACCATATACATAGGGTAGTAAGGCCTTCAAAGGATTGTCTTATTACTCTATTTTTTTCTCCTGAAACATTGATGTTCAGTGTTTTTCAATAATTTGGTATAAGTTTTGTAAATTTTTTATTTTCTAATTATATCTAACTTTCAATATGTTTTTGTAATTTTAGCATATTTTTAAATTTAAAGGAGATTTAAATAATCTTAAATTATTAGGATATTATGGTTACTTCTTAATTTAATAAAAAATAAAAGTAAAAGGAAGAAATTGAGAGAAAAGAAAAATATAGAGTATTGTATAAAAATAAAAAAAGCAAAAATAAACTTTTTTAGACATATATTGACTTTTTTATTTACTAAGAGTATAATAATCGTGTTGGCAATTAACATAAATCTTTATTTATGAATATTACTATATTAACAGCTTAAGTTACAAGGTGCTACTTTAGCCATTAAAAGTAATTCATAGTTTGTTAAAATAGTATTTTTTTATCTAATTTGTTATTTTATAATAACTAAAATATTATAAATAGGAGGTAAATCATGGATACAATAGATATAGTTGATATTGTAGAAGAAATAAGAAATTTAATTGAAAATAAGAAAATTAATAAACTACATGATTATTTAGAAACAATTAATAGTGCTGATTTGCCGAGCATTTTAGATGAGTTTGATGAAGAAAATACAATAATGATTTATAGATTGCTATCTAAAGGAAAAGCTGCAGAAGTCTTTGTAGATTTAGATCCTGATGATAAAGAGAAATTGATTGGTTATTTAACAGATACTGAAATAAAAAATGTTATGAATGAAATCTATATGGATGAAGCAGTTGATTTAATAGAAGAAATGCCTTCAAATGTTGTAAAAAGAATACTTGCAAATACAAAACCACAAAATAGAAAAATAATAAATGAATTATTAAAATATCCAGATGATACAGCTGGAAGTATGATGACAACAGAATTTATAGATTTAAAAGAAAATATGACTGTTGAACAAGCTTTTGAATTTATAAAAGAAAAAGGTTTAAAAAAAGAAACTGTTTACAATTGTTATGTTTTAAGTATTGATAGGAAACTTTTAGGTGTTATAGATATAAAAGCACTTCTAATTGCTGATAGAAATATGCTAGTTCAAGATATAATGGATACCAATGTTATTAAAGCATATACTTTAGAAGATCAAGAAGAAGTAGCCAAGTTATTTGATAGATATGATTGCATAGCTGTTCCAGTAGTTGATAAAGAAGAAAGATTAGTTGGTATTATAACTATAGATGATGCTATTGATGTAATGCAAGAAGAAACTTTAGAAGACTTTGAAAAAATGGCAGCTATTGCACCAGCAGAAACATCATACTTTAAAACTAGTGTATTTAAACATGCAAAAAATAGAATAGTATGGTTATTTATTTTAATGATTTCTGCAATGGTAACAGGAGCAATTATTGAAAACTTTGAAACTGCAATATCTTCGCTTCCTCTTTTAGTAGCTTTTATACCAATGATAATGGGAACAGGAGGAAATTGTGGTTCACAAAGTTCAACTCTTATTATAAGAGGTCTTGCAATGGATGAAATATGTACTAAAGATTTATTTAAAGCTATGTGGAAAGAATTTAGAGTAGCATTATTAGTTGGTTTAACTTTAGGAATAGTAAATACAGCTAGAATTGTGATTCAATATCAAGATATAAAGATAGCGGTAGTAGTTTCAGTAACTTTAATGTTTACAGTAATAATTGCAAAATTATTAGGTTGTATGTTACCAATAGCTGCTAAAAAATTGAAGTTAGATCCAGCAATTATGGCATCACCTTTACTTACAACAATTGTTGATACAGTTTCAGTTTTATTATTCTTTACAATTTCAACAGCAGTATTTCATTTATAAAATAAATTACATTCATAAAAGTAACATTGTTACAGTATAATTATATAAATTTAGTAAAATAACGTTTTTGAAAAAAATAAATCAAATTCTTAACATTTTATTTATTTTATTGATATATATATTATTTTGAATTATAATAAAAATGTAGAAAAAATAAAATATATAGAAAAGGTAAAAAAATGAAGAAAATTTATATAGTTTTGGCACATACAGGCACTCTTTTATCTAGAATTATAAAAATGAAAACTGGTGCAGAATATACACATGTTTCAATATCACTAGATGAGGATTTGAAAAATATGTATTCTTTTGGAAGAAAATATTCATATATTGCTTTTTTAGGAGGATTTGTAAAAGAGGGTGCTGATTTTGGTACTTATAAAAGGTTTTATAATACAGAAATTAGTATATATGAATTAGAAATTCATGATGAAGTTTACGAAAAAATCTGTCAGAAAATAGAATACATAAAAGCACATAAGGATGAATATAAATTTAATATTTTGGGATTATTTTTAGCAGGATTTGAGAAAAAAAGAAAACTTGATAAAACATATTATTGTGCAGAATTTGTAAAAATATTAATGGAAAAATCTGGTGTTGACACAACAGGATTACCAGATGTTATAAAACCAGAACATTTTAAAAATTTAAAAAATGCTAAACTTATATACAAAGGAAAACTTAAAGAATATAAAAGAACAAATCGATATATGGATTTCCTTTTAGAATATATGCTTAGAGAAAAAGCATCTTCACATTAATAAATATATTTGTAAAAAAGTTCTTAAAAGTTCTTCATATAAATAAAAACTTAAATTAAATATTTTAATTTTAATTTAAGTTTTTTATTTTATAATTCATATGAATAATAATGTTTAAATTAGTGTATAGAGTGAATTTTAAATAAAGGAATGATAATATGAGGGTTTTAATTATTGAAGATGATAAAATATTAGCAAAAACAGTAGAACAATGTATTGGAAGTAAATATGATGTTGATCATGCTTATGATGGTGAAGAAGGAGTACTTTATGCTAAACAAGAAATTTATGATGTAATAATATTAGATATTATGCTACCAATTATGGATGGATATGGAGTATTAAGTGAACTTAGAAATAACAAGATTTATACTCCTGTATTAATATTAACAGCAAAAGATGGAATTGGAGATAAAGTAAAAGGCTTTAGATATGGAGCAGATGATTTTCTAGTAAAACCTTTTAATAGGGAGGAATTGATTGTAAGATTAGAAGCATTAATAAGAAGAGCAAATGGGAACTATTATGACAATATAATAGAATATAAAGGTTTAGTTCTAGACTTAAATAGTAGAAAGGTACAAGCTGGAGATAAAGAAATTATACTTCAAGGAAAACAATTTGATGTATTAGAATATTTAATAAAATCTAAAAATACAATTATAACTAAAGAACAAATTTTTGATAAAATATGGGGATTTGATAGTGAGACTACAACAAATGTAATTGAAGTTTATGCAAGTGGTTTAAGAAAGGAATTAAAAAAGATTGGATATGATAAATATTTAAAAACAATTAGAGGGGTAGGATATATCTGGTCTGAGTAATAAATGAAGCTATGGAAGAACAAAAAAGTTTAAAAAAGAAATTAATTAAACATATTATTTATAATATTATAGGATTTATTGTAATTTTTATAGTTTGTGGATTATTTATATTTTTGATGGTAAAAGGTATTACGTATAGAGGTATAAATCAAGAATTATATGATAGTAAGAGAAAAATTTTAGAAGCTAATCCTGAAAATATGAATATTATTTTAGAATCAAATTATCCAGACTATATAGAAAATCCTTTTAGGGAAAGTTGGATAAAAAGAGCTATTAGTGAGTATCAAGATTTGGCTTTAGCTCAAAAAATAGTAAATCCTAATGTTCAAATTATTTTAAGAGATGAGAACAAAGAAATAATTAATGAAGATTATTTAGGTAGATTATATGAATATAAAGACCAAATAGAATTTGATACAAAAAAAATGGATAAAATTTATGAATTAACTTTAGATAACAAATATCATTATAAAGTTTTAAATTTTGTTTTTAAAAGAGATTTTGCGGAAGATAGATATATACAGTTATTAATAAATATAGACAGTGAAAAATATTTGGTAACTAATTATTTTAGGATAATTAGTTTAACTGTTACAGTTGGTATAGTGCTTTCAATTTTTGCAAGTTATATTTTGTCTAAAAAAACATTAAAACCTTTAAGGGATAATATGGTAAAACAGATGGAATTTGTTCAAAATGTTTCTCATGAATTAAGGACTCCTCTTACAATAATTCAGGCAAAACAAGAAATATTATTACAAGAGCCTAATAGTAAAATAATTGATAAATCAGAAGATATAATTTTAACTTTAAATGAAACAAAAAGACTTAGTAAATTGATTAAAGATTTAATGTTACTTTCTAGAGCTGATTCGGATGGCATGAAATTACAAAAAGAGAATATTAATATTGATGAATTTATTAAAGAAATAATTAGTCCATATAAAGAAATTGCAGAAATGCAAGAAAAAAATATGGTTCTTAATTTAGATTATAAAGTAGACATTGATGTAGATACAAATAAATTTTATCAATTAATGATAATATTACTTGATAATGCAATAAAATATACTGAAACTAATGACAGCATTGAAGTAAAAACTTATTTAAAAGATAATAAATTTGTTTTAGAAGTTGCAGATACTGGAATTGGAATAAGTGATGAAGGAATGACAAGAATTTTTGAAAGATTTTATAGGGAAGATAAAGCTAGAAATAGAGAAACAGGAGGAAGCGGATTAGGTCTTTCTATTGCAAGTTCAATAGTAACTGCACATGGAGGTACAATTAAAGTAAGTCATAATACTCCAAAAGGAAGTATTTTTATAGTAAGATTACCTAAATAGAATAAATAAAAAATAATTTAAAATTCATTTTTTATTATGTTTTATTAAAATGATTAGTGAATTTCAATTAATAAAAAAGATGGCAAAATGTTTATATTTGCCATCTTTTGTTATATATAGGAAAGCTATTGAATCTTCCTATTATATAGATTATGAAAACTGTTGAATTAATATATTTAATTATTTAATAAAAGTTTAAAATATTAATAAATTGTGTATATTATTAGTAATAGATTTCAGGAGGTTTTTATGGTATATAAATTTACGAAGAGTGGCGAAAAAGTTCTTGCAATAGCAAATGAACTTGCTTCAGATTTAGGTCATAGCTATATAGGAACAGAACATTTATTATATGGCTTAGCTTGTGAAGAAAATGGAGTTGCAGGTAAAGTTTTAGAAAATCAAGATATAACTCCAGAAGATATATTAGATAAAATAGAAGAATTAATAGGTGGACAAGTTAAAGATAATTTTTCTGTTTTAGGTTTCACGCCAAGAACAAAAAAAATCCTAGAAAATGCATATCTAGAAGCAAAAAAAATGGGTTCTAATTATATAGGTACAGAACATTTATTAGTTGGAATGATGAAAGAAACTGATAGTATAGCAATTAGAATTTTAGTGGATTTAGAAGTAAATCCTGATGAGATGTTAGCAGATATAGCCAAGACTTTAAATGAATTTGAAGAAAATATAAATAGTAATGCAGAAAAACAAGAAAATTCTAATTTCAATAATACGCAAACTTTAAATCAATTTGGAAATGATTTGACAAAACAGGCAAGAGAAGGAAAATTAGATCCTGTTATAGGAAGATTAGAAGAAACAGATAGAGTAATAGAAATTTTATCAAGACGAACTAAAAATAATCCTTGCTTGATAGGAGAGCCAGGTGTTGGAAAAACAGCAGTTATAGAAGGACTAGCACAAAAAATAATTAATGGAAATATTCCAGAAAATTTAAAGAATAAAAGAGTTATAACTTTAGATATTACCTCAATGGTAGCAGGAGCAAAATATAGAGGAGATTTTGAAGAGAGAGTAAAAAAATGTTTAGCAGAAGTAAAAAAAGCAAAAGATATAATTTTATTTATTGATGAAATCCATACAATAGTTGGAGCTGGTGCTGCAGAAGGAGCAATAGATGCTGCTAATATTTTAAAACCACTTTTAGCAAGAGGAGAAATTCAAGTAGTTGGTGCAACAACAATAAAAGAATATAGAAAATATATAGAAAAAGATTCTGCACTTGAAAGAAGATTTCAGGCTGTGAATATTGAAGAACCAAGCATTGAAGATACTAAAAAAATATTAATAGGTTTGAGAGATAAATATGAAGCTCATCATAATGTAAAAATAACAGATACTGCAATAAGTGCAGCGGTAGAACTTTCAAATAGATATATAAATGATAGATTTTTACCTGATAAAGCTATAGATTTGATAGATGAAGCTGCTGCAAAAGTAAAATTAAAAGCTTTTATTGAACCTGAATATTTAAAAAATATGGAAAAAGAACTAGATAAAGTAGTGAAGGAAAAAGAAGAAGCAATTAATACTCAAAATTATGAAAGAGCAGCTAAATTAAGAGATTATGAAAATGAATTGATTAATAAATTAGAAGAGGAAAATGATAGATGGAAGAATAGAAATGACAAAAAAATTATTAATATAGGAAAAGATGATATTGAATACGTAATATCAAGGTGGACAGGTATACCAATTTATAAAATAACAGAAACAGAAAATGAAAAATTAAAAAATTTAGAAAAATCTTTGCATAAAAGAGTAATTGGACAAGAAGAAGCTATTTCAGCAGTTTCAAAAGCTATTAGAAGAAGCAGGTTAGGATTAAAAGATCCTAATAGACCAATAGGGTCATTTTTATTTTTAGGCCCAACAGGAGTTGGAAAAACAGAACTTACAAAAGCTTTAGCAGAGAGTTTATTTGGAAATGAAAATTCAATGATTAGAATGGATATGTCTGAATATATGGAAAGCCATTCAGTTTCAAAAATAATAGGCTCTCCTCCTGGATATGTAGGGTATGATGAGTCTAATGGATTAAGTGAAAAGGTAAGAAGAAAGCCATACTCAGTTATTTTATTTGATGAAATTGAAAAAGCACATAGTGATATAATGAATATTTTATTGCAAATATTAGAAGATGGTATATTAACAGATAGTCAAGGAAGAACTGTAAGTTTTAAAAATTGTGTAATTATTATGACTTCTAATATTGGAGCTAGACAGATAACAAATAGAAAAAAAATGGGATTTGGAAATGAAGAATTTTCAGAAAATAATGAATATAATGAAATAAAAAAATCTGTTATGTCAGAATTAAAAAGAGAATTGAAACCAGAATTTATAAACCGTATTGATGAGATTGTAATTTTTCATAAGCTAACAAAATTTGAAATTGCAAGTATCATAGATTTAATGTTAGAGAAAGTAGAAGATAGGTTAAATAAGCAAAATTATTATATAGAATTTGATAAATCAATCAAAAAAATTATTCAAGAAAAAGGTACAGATTCAAATTATGGAGCAAGACCAATAAGAAGAGCGATTCAGGTATATATTGAAGATAAAATTGCTGAAGGAATAATAAATGGAGTTATAAACAAAAATGAAAAAAACGTAATTTTATCTGACGGAGAAAATATTATTTTTAGAAAAATAGAAGAATTTTCAAAAGTTTAAAATTATATTATTATTTAGAAAAAATAACTAGAAGCTAAATTCTTTTTTATGCATCCCTTTATGTTTTGCGTTCAATACAAAAGTTTTATTGTGTATACAAAAAGGGATGCATTTTTTTATATTAATTTTTTATTTATTATTTTGTGATGCTTTTTTATAAATTTATATAAAAAAATTTTATATTTTCTGCATATTGGCAGGGTGAACATGAACAACAGCTTTTTCAATCTTGTCTATAGCTTCAACATCTTTTTCTAAATGATTTGCAAGTGCATGACTATCATAAGTGCTCATATTTCCATCAACAGCAATAGTAAAGATAACTAAATATCGATATCCCATTGGAGTACAATATAGATTATAGCAATTTTTTATTTCATCATGTTCTTTTACTAGATTCATTATTGTTTCTTTAGTTTGAGTATCTAGAGAAACATCCATAAGAACATTATAACTTTCTATAAAAATTCCAAGACCAGTAATAAAAATCCATATTGAAATTCCAATACCAACAATTGAATCTACCCAATAAATACCAAAGTATCCAAATAAAATTGAAATAAGTGTAAAAGTTGTAACAATACAATCATTTTTGTGGTCTTTATAATTAGATTTTAAAAGTATACTATTATATTTTTTATATAATATTTTTGTATATACATATAAAGATAATTTTGTTATAATTGTTAAAATACATACAATAATTAAAATCCAAGAAAATTCAAAATAAGATTTGTTTACAAGTCTTATTAGAGAGTCAACTAGAAGTTTTAAGGAAACTAAAAGCATTGTAATACTTATAAAAAGTGAAAAAATGTATTCTGCTTTCCCATGCCCAAAATTATGATCTTCATCTTTAGGTTCACTAGAAATTTTACTTCCTATAAAAGTCATAAGAGAGGCTAAAATGTCAGAAGCACTATTAAAGGCATCAGCAATCATAGATTGACTCTTAGTAACAAAACCTATAAAACCCTTTATAATCAATAAAAAAATATTTCCTAAAATTCCAATCATTCCGGCTTTTTTTATATCTTTAAATCTTTTTTCCATAGAAAGGACCTCCATATATAAATTATATGATAACACATAATAAAAATTTTACAAGATATTGATAAAAAAAAATCTATATGTTATAATCGCTTTAGTTTTAACAAATGAAAGAAAGGTGTTTTATTTGATATTTATAGTAATAATATGTATTATGGTATTAACAATATTATTTTTAGCTGTACTTGCTATAGCTCAAATAAAAATGGCTGGAATGAATGTAAAAGATTTTTG
Source organism: uncultured Clostridium sp. (assembly GCA_900553685.1). Classification (GTDB taxonomy): domain Bacteria; phylum Bacillota; class Clostridia; order TANB77; family CAG-508; genus Scatovivens; species Scatovivens faecipullorum. Next base: position 55,912 of record USEI01000003.1, on the reverse strand, counting down.
GTCATTTATAAAAGCTAATGACACTTTAAATAAATTATATGCCTTTTCAATAAAATATGAACAATTGACTCCTCAACAACAGGTATTATTTTTAAAAGAAGCAGATATAGTCTTTGATGCTTTTGGAAAAGTACCAGATGCTTTATGGGAAGAAGAATATCAAAAATATATGGAGATATTAAATAAATATAAAGATATAAAAATTACAAGATGGGAATCTCAGTAGTATGAGATTCTTTTTTTTATTTAATAAATAGTTTAATGTTCTATTTTGTAGAAATTTATAAGAGTAGTATATAAATAAGATTTTGTACTAAAATAAATACGATACATATTTATAAAACTTTTATTTTTTTTTATTATTATAAATTTGTATTTATTATATAATAAGTGTTTAACTTTTTATAAAAAAATACATATTATATAAACAAATGAGTTAAGTTATTAAAAAGGAAGGTGCTATATGAAAATTAGATATTTTGATCATTCTGCTACTACTGCTGTTGATGATAGAGTATTAGAAGCTATGATACCATATTTTTCTGAAAATTATGGAAATCCTTCTTCAGTATATGGAATTGGGAAAGACAATAAAGAAGTGATAAATATTTGTAGAATGAAAATTGCTAGTATGTTAAATTGTAAAGTAAATGAAATTTATTTTACTAGTTGTGGAAGTGAAAGTGATAATTTAATATTAAAAGGTATTGCATTTGCAAATAAAAATAAAGGAAATCATATAATTACAACTAAGATAGAACATCCAGCTATATTAGATACTTGTAAATTTTTGGAAAAATTTGGATATAGAATAACTTATTTAACACCTAAATCAAATGGAATAATTGATGTAAATGAACTTGAAAAAAATATAACTAAAAATACAATTTTGATAAGTGTTATGTATGCAAATAATGAGATTGGAACTATACAGCCAATAAGAGAGATAGGAGAGATAGCAAAAAAATATGGAATATTTTTTCATACAGATGCAGTTCAAGCAATAGGAAATATTAAAATTAATGTGCGAGAAGAAAATATTGGAGCGATTTCTTTATCTGCACATAAATTTTATGGACCAAAAGGGATGGGAGTGGCTTATATTAATGAAAATATACCTTTTTGGAGAATGCAAGATGGTGGTCATCAAGAAAGAAACAAAAGAGCAGGTACAGAAAATGTTCCTGGTATAGTTGGACTTACAAAAGCTATGGAAATTGCTGAAGAAAATTTGATAGAATATAATAGAAAATTAAAAACTTTGAGAGATTTTTATATATCAGAAATAAGAAAAAGAGTACCATATATAAGAATTAATGGTGATTTAGAAAACAGATTATCTGGTAATGCTAATATATGTTTTAATGGGGTTGATGGAAGTAAGTTACTTGCAGAATTAGACCAAAAAGGAATTTGCGCATCTAGTGGTTCTGCATGTAGTGCTGGGTTAATTACTCCATCACATGTATTATTAGCAATTGGTGTTCCAAGTAAAATTGCAAGTAGTAGTTTGAGAGTAAGTTTTGGAAAAGAAAATACTTTAGAAGATACGGAATTTTTAATAGAAAGTATTGAAGAAATTGTAATGAAACTAAGAAATTAGAAAGATTTAATTACAAATTATAAAATGATACTAAAAACTAGAAATATAAATTAAAAATATAAGTTATATACCAAGTTTATATTTAATTATATGCATTTAAAAAGCTATTAATATCGAATAAAAAATTATATAATTTGTATAAAATAAAAGGAAACTAATAAAAATTAGTTTCCTTTTATTTTTATTTACTTATTATTTTTTTCATTTTTTACTATATCTGACATAGCGCCTAAACTTCCAAGAGCTTGTGTTGCTTCAAAAGGAATAAATATTTTATTTGCTTGGCCTTTAGCAACTTCTTGTAAAGCTTCTAATGATTTTAATTGAACTAATTTTTCATCAGGATCAGATTTTTTAATTGCGTCATAAACTCTTTGAATTTCTTGAGCTCTAGCATCAGCAACTTGTCTAATAGCTTCAGCCTCACCAGTAGCTCTTCTAATTCTAGATTCTCTATCAGCTTCTGCATCTAATATTGCAGCTTGTTTTCTACCTTCAGCAAGTGTAATAGCAGATTGTCTTTCTCCTTCTGCTTCAAGAATTAAAGCTCTTTTATTTCTTTCTGCATTCATTTGTTTTTCCATTGCATCTCTAATATCAGCAGGTGGAGTGATATCTTTAATTTCAACTCTGTCTATTTTACAACCCCAAGCGTCTGTTGCTTCATCAAGAATAACTCTTAATTTATCATTAATTTCATCTCTTGAACTAAATGTTTGATCTAATTCCATTTTACCAACAATATCACGAATTGTTGTTATTGCTAAATATTCAATACCTTTTTTCAAACTTTGAATTTCGTATACTGCTTTGGCTGGATCTGTGATTTTATAGAACACGACAGTATCTATAGTGATTGTAACGTTATCTGATGTGATAACTCCTTGTGGTGGAATATCCATTGTTTGTTGTTTTAAACTAACAACTGAACGAACCTTATCTAAGAAAGGTATGATAATAGTAAGACCGGCATCAGCTACTTTATGAAATCTACCTAATCTTTCAATAATATAAACTTCTGATTGTCTAACAACTTTGATTGTTTTGTAAGCTACAATACAAATGATAACAAATAAGACTAATAAAAATCCTCCCATATTATTAAATTTCCTCCTTAAATTTTATATTATTTTTTTATTAATGGTTTTACTAAAACCTTAACGCCGTCAATTTTTTCTATTATAACTTCGGTATCTTTGGCAATATATGTATCATCAACAGATTTAGCAGACCAGCTTTCACCATTAATTTTTACTTGACCTTTACCTTCTATTGGTTCTATGTCTACAATAACTTTTCCAACTTTACCTTCTATAGAATATGCATTAGTTTTAACCATACTTTCTTTTGGCAAAATTTTATTTACAAAAGGTTTTGTTGCAAATAATAAAATTGTAGAAACTACTAAAAAAATAACAGTTTGAGCTATGATGCTTTCAATAAAGAAGCTTGCTATCATTGCTACTAAAGCACCTATTGCAAACCAAAATATTAGAAATCCCATATTAAGAATTTCAATAATTAGGAATATGCCAGAGGCTACTAACCATAATTTCCACATACTTACCTCCAATCCATTCTTACAAAAGAATAATAAACTACATTTCTATTATACTATATAACTTTGCAAAAGAAAACAGTTTTTGTCAAAAAACTACAAAATATTTATTATTTTTAATTTATTATAGAATAACTGAGAATAATTAGCACATACACATAATACACATAATAAGTATAATAAAAAGTGATTAATTATATGTTAAATTACTAAGTAATTATATATTTACATATCTAATAAAGAATATGAATTAAAATGAATTTTATTCAGAATGAAATTAAAAATAAAAATGATTATTGTTTTTTTTATTAAACATTGAAAAAACTTGAAAATCAAATTATTTTTTTATAAATAATTTGAATAATTATAATTTTATCTAGATTTTTTTAAAACCATATTATATAATTCAAACTATAATTATAATTAAAGAAATTAAATGGAGTAAGAATTGAACAAATGAAAACAAAGAAAAGAAAATTAAACAAGTTGGCAATAAGAAGATGTATAATTGTTTTTTTAATAATAATAATTTTTTTAATATTAATTTCAACTATAATAAATAAGAATAAAAATAAGTACAAAGAATTAACAATTCTTTTAAATAATGAACTTTTAGAAACTACAAAAGAAGTAATAATCGAAGATAATAATATATTTTTTTCGAAAGAGGATATAAAGACTATTTTTGATGATACTATATATTATAACGAAGCAGAAAAAGAGTTAATAACTACATATAATACACATGTTGCTTTATTAAAAGTGGATGAACAATATGCTTTAATAAACGATCAAAATGTAGAATTAAAAGGCAAATTAAAAGAAATCAATGATACAATTTATTTGCCATTAACAGATTTGGAATCTGTTTATGACATAGATTTAGAGTTTTCTAAAGAAAGTAATAGAATAATAATGGATTCCACACAAAAAAAGAAAGTTGAAGCCACTGTTTTAAAAAGGGCTAATCTAGAAAATAAAAAAGGATTATTTAGTAAAAAAATAGAAAAACTGATAATAGGTGATAAAGTTACTGTTTTAGAAGAAGATGGCAAATATAAAAAAATTAGGACAGCATTAGGAAATATAGGATATGTAAAATCTAAGATATTATCTGATGATATAGTAATTAGAGAAGAGGTGAAAACTAGTAAACAGGAATTAGTTGTTTATGACGGATACTCAAATATATCTGGAATTTATAATAATATTCAAGTAGATACTAGTAAATTGAATGTTGTAATACCAACTTTTTTCTATATAGAAAAAAATTCAGAAGTATTAGATAAATCTTCAGTAGGTACAGCAACTTATGCTGTTTATAAAAATTGGGTAGATGCTAATAAATTACAAATATTGCCTGTACTTACAAACGATGTGCCTGTATCAACAAGTTTACTTTCATATTCAGAAAGAAGTACAATAATTAATTCTGTAAAGGAATTAGTAAAAAAGAACAACTATATTGGAATAAATATAGACTTTGAAAAAATAGACGACCCAAATAGTTTTTATAGATTTGTTTTAGAATTAGTACCAAGATTTAAAGCAGATAATTTAAAAGTATTTGCAACTTTAAACAATACTATAGATAGAAAGAAAATAGAAAATATAGTAGATTATATAATTGAAGAATAAATAGGAGATAAAAATATGAAAAAAATAGTAATTTTGCTAATCATTATTTTAGCGATAGTAATTATAGGGATAGCAGGAATATTTATATGGTATAATAATAACTTAAAATCTGTAAGTAAACTTCCTATGGAAGAAAATGAAGTAATTAGAGTTGAAATACCAGAGGGATATGGAATTTCAGATATTGCAAAATTATTAGAAGATTCTAATATAATAAAAAGTGCAACTGTAATGAAGATATATTCTAAATTAAATAATATATCTTCATTAAAAGCTGGAAAATATGATTTTAATAATAGTGAGGACATGCCTCAAATAGTAGCACATATTTTAAATGGTGAAGTTGCAAATGATGAAGTAAATATTACTTTTATTGAAGGAAAAAATATGAGATGGATAGCAAAAACAATAGCTGATAAAACAGTAAATACAGAAGAAGATGTTTATAATTTGCTATCAAATGAGGAATATATTGATTCATTAATAGAAAAATATTGGTTTATAACAGATGAAATAAAAGATGATAGAATATATTATCCTTTAGAAGGATATCTATTACCAGATACTTATACTTTTGAAAATGATGAAGTTTCAGTAGAAACAATTTTTAATGTAATATTGAATTTTACTCAAAAATATTTGGATGGATTTAAAGACGAAATAGAAAGTAATAATTTAACAGTACATCAAATTTTAACACTTGCATCTATAGCTGAACTTGAAGGCAAATCAACAGAAGATAGAGCAGAAATTATAGGAGTATTTTTCAATAGAATTAATGATAAAATGAGTTTAGGAAGTGATGTTACAACATATTATGCTTTTAAGGTAGATATGGGAGATAGAGATTTAACAGCAAAAGAATTAAATACTGAAAATCCTTATAATACAAGAGGACCAAATATGGCAGGAAAAATACCAGTTGGACCAATATGTAATCCAAGTAAATCAGCAATCGAAGCAACATTGAATTATAAGGAAACTGATGCATATTATTTTGTTGCAGACAAAAATGGTAAAGTATATTTTACAAAAACAAACGAAGAACATAATCAAATAATTAAACAATTAAAAGATGAAGGTCTATGGTATGTTTATGAATAAAAGACAATTTTCGCCAATTTTTTACTAACAAAAAAATTAAAAGAATAAAAAGAAAATTGAAAGGAGAGTAAAATGAAAAGTAAAATAATAATTATTTTTATAGCTGTTTTCTTTGTTTTCTTTTTGGTATCTTGCTTAATTTTCTTTTGCATCACAAAAAATCAAACTGAAAATAAGTCATTGAGCGTAGAGAAAAAAACAGAAAATATAAATAATATAGAAGAAATATTGGAAACCCAAATGGATATTACTTACGTTGATAAAAATGTTTATGAATATAATGAAGAATCTGATGTATATATTCGGAACACATAATGATTATGAATTGATAAAAATGTATTTTAAAGAAAATGCTTTTAATACTAGAAATGCGATAGTAATTATGGCAAATAATAGTGCAAAAGAAAGTTTTTGTATTAGTCCAGGTTTTATATTAGATAAATATGAAAATGGTGAATGGATTACAGTTGCAGGATGGGGAACGCAAGAGATGTCCACTTTTATACAACCATTTGGAACGATTGAGTTTACGATAGAATGGACTAAAGAATATAAGGAACTGGAAAGTGGCAGATATAGATTATTAAAAGAATATACAAGTAATGATGGTAAAGGAGTTCATGAAAATTTTAAATTGGAATTTGAAATTTAAAATTTATTAAGGAGGAAAAATTAATTATGAAAAAAGTTATGATTATATTGATAATAGTATTGTTGAATTTAATAGTATATGAAAGTGTATATGCTAATGAAGATAATGTAGTTATAACAGAGTACAACTTAAAAAACAATAAAACTATTACTCAGAATATCAATTCAATTTATAATAAAAAAATACATAAACAGAGTAAAATAGAAGCATATAATCCGATATCAAATAATTTAGAAAATTTATTATTTAGAACCGTTTTTCCACCAGATTATAGAACTCCAGTAAGTGATTCTAATAAATACCCATTTTGTTGTATAGGATATCTTCATATAATGTTTCCTAATGGAGAGGGAGCTAGAGGTACAGCATTTTTGATTGATGAGAATATTGCATTAACGGCAGGTCATTGCTTATATTCTCCACAAAATGGTGGCAAGGCAACAACATTATATTTCTATCCAGCTAGAAATGGTAATATTAGACCTTATGTTGCAGAAGTAACTGCTTATGTGTTACTTAAAGAATTTGAAGAATCACCAAATTATGAAAATGATTGGGGAATATTAATATTAGATAAAGATATAGGAAGTTCTACTGGTTGGATAGGGGCTAATTCATATGAAGACTATGCATTACAAGATAAAGGAGTTAGAATTACAGGGTATCCTGAATTAAAGCCAAATGTTTTTCCAGAACAGTTAACTTATGATCAATGGGAAATGGCAGGAAATGTAGATTTAGTGGAAAATGGTTATATAGGGTATAGAATTGATACATATTCGGGACAGAGTGGTTCACCTGTATATGAAATGATAGATAATTTACCTTATGCAGTAGGAATTCATAATAATGGTAAGCCACAAAATAGTAATATAGAACTTAATTATGGAGCTCGTATTACTAAAGATTTAATTGATTGGTGTTTATATTATATAGATAAGTATTAATAATTAAAAAATATATAAGTAATGGTTTGATTTTGAATAAACCTTGACAAATTGAGGAAAAATAAGTTATAATAAATATATTGTTATATGTTGCGATGAAGATGAAAGCAATTGAAAAACATTTATACAGAGAAGAAATGCCATCGGCTGAGAGCATTTTTAAATTAAGTTCAATTTGTGAAACACATTGGAGCAATAAAATAAATGTTAAATTTATCTAGCATTTATATAAAAGAGGAAAACCTAGTGTTTTCAAATAGGGTGGCACCGCGGAAGTATAGCTTTCGTCCCTGTAACATAAGTTACAGAGACGAAAGCTTTTTTGTATTTATATTTCCGTCCCTATATAAAAAGAAAAGGAGCGAAAATGATGAAAAAGGAGAAGATGTACAGAACATATAATTGTTCTGAATTACGTGAAAAAAATGTAGGAGAAGAAATTAAACTTGCAGGATGGGTAGACACAATAAGAGATTTAGGAGGAGTTTTATTTATTGATTTAAGAGATCAATATGGAGTGACTCAAGTAGTAGTTTCAGGAGATGAAGAAAAAGTAGATTTTGCTTCAAAAATACCAACTGAATCTACAGTAACAGTTTCAGGAACAGTGAGACTTAGAGATGAAGAGACAGTAAATACTGCATTAGAAACAGGAACTGTTGAGTTATTTGCAAAAGAGATTAAGATTTTAGGCAAAAGGACTAAGATGTTACCTTTTGAAATTGAAAATAATAGAAATGTAAGGGAAGATTTAAGATTAGAATATAGATTTTTAGACTTAAGAGCTAGAAAAAATCTAGAGAATTTAAAATTAAGAGCAGAACTTATACAATTTTTAAGATTAAAAATGATAGAACAAGGATTTTTAGAAGTTCAAACCCCAATTTTAACTAGCTCATCACCAGAAGGTGCAAGAGATTATTTAGTACCAAGCAGAGTGCATCCAGGAAAATTTTATGCACTTCCACAAGCACCTCAACAATTTAAACAATTATTAATGGTTTCAGGAATAGATAAATATTTTCAAATAGCACCATGTTTTAGGGATGAAGATGCAAGAAGTGATCGTTCTCCAGGAGAATTTTATCAATTAGATATGGAAATGGCATTTAGTACACAAGAAGATGTTTTTGAAGTAATGGAAAAAGTTATTTATGACACTTTTACCAAATTTTCTAATAAAAAAATTACTAAATATCCATTTCCAAGAATACCATATAAAGAAGCAATGCTAAAATATGGAACAGATAAGCCAGATTTAAGAAATCCATTAGAAATAAAAGATGTAACAAACATTTTTGAAAAATTGGATATAAAAGTTTTTAATGGAAAAATAGTTAGAACAATAACACTTCCAAAAGGTGCAGAAGCAACTAGAACTTTTTATGATGGTATGGTAGATTTTGCAATAGAAGAATGTAAGGCAAAAGGTTTAGCATGGCTTAAAGTAAATGATGATAGGAGTTTACAAGGACCTATTGCAAAACTTATTCCAGATGACGCAAGAGAACAGTTACTTGCTCAAACAGACACTCATGAGGGAGATAGTATTTTCTTTATAGCAGAACATAAAGGAATTGTTGAAAAATTAGCAGGGGAAATTAGAAAAGAAATAGGAATAAGACAAAATTTAATAGATGAATCAAGTTTTGAATTTTGTTGGATTATAGATTTTCCAATGTATGAAATTGGAGAAGATGGAAAAATTGAATTTTCACATAACCCATTTTCAATGCCACAAGGTGGATTAGATGCATTAGAAAATAAAAATCCTTTAGACATTTTGGCATATCAATATGACATTGTTTGTAATGGAATCGAACTTTCTTCTGGTGCAGTAAGAAATCATGATATAGATATTATGATAAAAGCTTTTAAAATTGCAGGCTATACAAAAGAAGATATAGAAAATAGGTTTTCTGCTTTATTTAAAGCTTTTCAATATGGAGCTCCGCCACATGCAGGAATTGCACCAGGAATAGATAGGATGTTAATGCTTTTAGCAAATGAAGAAAATATTAGAGAAGTGATTGCATTTCCAATGAATAGCAAAGCACAAGATTTGCTTATGGGAGCACCTGGAAAAGTTACTGATAAACAACTACGAGAAGTTCATATAAAATTAGATGTGAAATATTAAAATACAAAACTCTACTTAAAAGAATAAAGTACTTTTAAGTAGAGTTTTTATTTTATTCAAAATTATAATGATTGAACAAATTTAAAATTGACAAATAAATATTTTAATGTAAAATATTATGTATAAAATAAAATTTTGAAAAGAAAGGATTTATTACATGAATAAAATTATAAATAATAAGATATATAAAATTATGGCAGTAATAGTATTTTTCTTTTTAGTTATTATATCAGAAAATATTGTATTTGCTACTTCAAATTTAGATTCAGAAACATTGGAAGAATTAAAAGAAGAAGCTAAAAACTTAAATTTGGAAAATATACCAATTGATGATATAGATTTGAGTAATATAGATAATATGACTGAAGAGGAATTATTAGATGTTTATGATAAAGTAACACAAGAATATGATACACAAGATATTGCTGAGATTATTGAAGATAATAAAGAAGAACTAAAAAAACAAGGTATTAGTGAAGATGTGATTAATGCTGGAACCGAGATTTTGAAAACTACTGATACTGAAACTGTGAGAGAAATTTTAAAAGAAGATGTTGATATAACAGAAATCAAAGAAAAAATAGAAGAAGGATATTCCCCAGAAGAAATTGTAAAAAGTGTTGTAAAAGAAATTCCAACAAAGCAGAAAGTAAATATTGCAATGAAATTATTTGTAACAAATTCAATTATTAAGACTGTTTTAGTTGTTTTGGGAATTATATTTATTTATGATTTGATTTTAAGATGGAGAATATATCAAAAGGCTGGTGAACATGGCTGGGCAGCTATAATTCCTATTTATAGGGATATAGTTATGTATAGAATTTCAGATTTAAGTCCTTGGCTATTGCTTTTGTGGTTTGTACCTATTTTAGGTTGGATTATATTATTTGGAGCAAGTATTATTGGTAGAATTTGTCTTGCTGGAAATTTTGGAAGAGGTACATTATTTGCTTTAGGAAATGTCTTAATTCCTATTGTATTTGAAAGTGTTATAGCTTTTAATCCAAACATAAAGTATGAACAAGAATAGTTTTATAATATTTATTTTATAATTATTATAAAATAAATATTATATGAATTAATTTTATAGTTGACAATAACGGAAAATCATGCTAAAATAAAAACATATTAAAATCAAAGGAGAATTTTATTTTTTATGAAAAAATTATTAAATGGTAACAAACATCATCATAAAAAATAGCTTGTGTCTTTAAAATATGTAGGCACAGGCTTTTGATGATGCTTGTGCCTTTAGTGTTTTTAAGAGCCTTAAAGGTACTAAACCTTTAAGGCTCTTTTTGTATAATAAGAAAATTAAACATTTTTTAAGACTATTGTAAATAAAAAAGCTTATTAAAATAATTGATTTATTAAACTGGCGCGCAACTAATAAATTAATTATAGTTTAATAAAAATTCTTTAGATTTAAAATTAAAAATAAAACTTTATAAAATATTGATTTATAAAGTAAAAGGAGGATTTTATGAAAAAAAAGATTATAATTTTTATATTAATAATAGTAATTATTTTAGCTGGAATACTTGTACTTAAAAATTTTGGGGGGACTAAAGAAAATTTTTATAATGAAAATATTTTAGTAGTTGGAATTGATGATAGTTATCCACCAATGGTTTTTAGAAATGAAAATAATGAAATAGTAGGAGTAGATGTAGATATAGCAAAAGCTGTATGTGAAAAGCTAGGAATGGATATTAAGTTTCAATCAATTTCTTGGGCTTCTAAAGAACAAGAATTAGATTCAGGAAATATTGATTGTATTTGGAGTGGATTTGGATATACAGAAGATAGAGCAAAAACAATGACTCTTTCAGATACGTATATACAAGGTGAAATGTTTTTTATTTTAAAAGATGGTAGTGAAATTAAATCTCAAGATGAGCTAAAAGGAAAGAAGATTGGAGTTCAGTCAGGTTCTATACAAGAAGCAGATTTAGCAGCTTCAGATTTTGGAAAGGAAGTTGAAATTATACCATTTTCAGATTTTGTAACAGCTTTTACAGATTTAGGAGTAGGCGGAATTGATGCTTTATATATATCTAATACAATTGGAAATTATTTAATAAATTCAAGACAAGAGAAATATATTACAATACCTTCAGAAGTAGTTTCAAAATCAGAAGGAATAGTAGTAGGTTTAAAAAAAGACAATGTTGAACTAAGAGATAAAATAAATAGTGCTTTAAAAGAATTAGAAAGCGAAGGCAGATTAAAAGAAATATCTGAAAAATGGTTTGGAACAGATATGATTAATTTAGAGGAGAGATAATTTATGAGCTTAAATCAGATAATAAATTTGGGAAAAGTATTATTTTCGGGAGTAGGAGTTTTATTACAAATTTTTATAATAACATTAATTCTATCTATACCACTAGGTATTATTATAGCAATTCTTAGAAATTCGAAATGTAGAATTATATCATTTATAACAAGAGTTTATATTTTAATAATGAGAGGAACTCCTATAATGTTGCAAATAATTGTAGTATATTTTGCTCCATATTATTTATTTAAAATTAATTATGATAGATTTTTAGCAATAATAATAGCTTTTGTGGCAAATTATGCAGCATATTTTGCTGAAATTTTTAGAAGTGGAATAAATAGCATTCCAAAAGGACAAAAAGAAGCAGCATATACTTTAGGATTTAATAGAATTCAAGTATTTTTTTTAATACTTTTTCCTCAAATAGTAAAAAGAGTTTTACCACCAGTTTCAAATGAAGTAGTTTCTCTTTTAAAAAGTACTTCACTTGCACAAATAATTGGAATTTCAGAAATGTTTGCTCTTGCACAAAAGCAAGCGAATTATTATTTTTCTGTTACACCACTTTTTATAGCAGGAATGTATTATTTAGTGTTAACTTTTCTAGTATCTTTAATATTTAATAAAGTTGAGAAAAAAATGGAGTATTACAGTTAATTAAAAATATATTTATTAAAAAGTATCAAAATTTTCTATATTTATAAACAATTTTATTAAATATAAAGAAAAAATGTAAAATTATGAGGTGAGAGATGAAAGTTATAGAAGTTAAAAATTTATCAAAAAAATATAAAAACCTAGAAGTTATAAAAGATATATCATTTAGTATAGAAGAAGGAGAAACATTAGTTATTTTAGGTGCTTCCGGTTCTGGAAAATCAACTATATTAAGATGTATAAATAATTTAGAAAAAATAGATAAAGGAAATATTATTATAAATGGAAGAAGTATGATAAAAGAAGAAAAAAAAGGAAAAATTATTTATAATGATAAAGAAATTTTAAATAAAATAAATTTAGATATAGGAATGGTTTTTCAAGATTTTAATCTTTTTCCACATTTATCTGTTAAAGAAAATATAATGCTTGCTCCGATAGAGGTTTTAAAGAAAAATAGGGAAGAAGCAGAAAAAATAGCGATTGAATTACTAAAAAAAATGGATTTATTAGATAAGAAAGATGAATATCCGTGTAGTTTATCTGGAGGTCAAAAACAAAGAGTATCAATAGCAAGGTGTTTAGCAATTGATCCCAAAATAATTTGCATGGATGAACCTACAAGTAGTTTAGATCCAGAACTTGTAGGAGAAGTTTTAAAAGTTATAAAAAAACTCGCTAAAGAAAAAAGAACAATGATAATTGTTACACACGAAATAAAATTTGCAGAAGAGGTAGCAGATAGAATTATTTTTATGGACAGTGGCAAAATTGTAGAAGAAGGTTCACCAAAAGATGTTATAAAAAATCCTAGAGAAAAAAGAACACAAGAATTCTTGAAAAGATATATAAAATTGGAGGCAGAAATAATAAATAAAAAAAGATATATTAAAAGAAAAAATAAAAGTAAAAAGGAAGATATGATGGAAGATAATGAAGATGTAACAAAAAAGAAAATAAAAAATGAAAAAATAAATGAAGTAGATTTAAAAGAACAAAAAGAGTTAAATAATATAGAGCCAAAAGAAGTTATAAAATTTTTTAGAGAAATAAGTTATATACCTAGAAAGTCAGGTAATGAAGAGAAAATAAAAGATTATCTAGTAGATTTTGCTAAAAAAAGAAATTTTGAATATTTTGTAGACGAGTATTTTAATGTAATAATAAAAAGAAAATCAGAAGAAAATAAGAAAACAATAGCCTTTCAAGCACATACAGATATGATTTGTGAGAAAAAAGATGACATTGAACATGATTTTTCAAAAGATCCAATAAAATTAATAGTTGATGGTGATTATTTAAGAGCAGATGGAACTACACTTGGAGCAGATAATGGAATAGGAGTTGCACAAATTCTTGCTTTACTTGATTCAGATAAATTTAAAAATATAAATATAGAAGGAATTTTTACTGTTCAAGAAGAAACAACTATGATAGGAGCAAAAGAGATTGATTTAAGTAAGTTAGAGAGTAATAAAATTATATCTTTAGATGGTGGAAGAGAAGGCAAAATTTTAGTTGGATCAGCGAATTGTTTAGAGTGGAGTGCCAGAATAAAAAAAGAATATGAATATAATTTAGGAGATTATACGGGATTTAAATTAATTTATAAAAATTTTAAAGGTGGACATTCAGGTGGCAATATAGATGATGAAAAAAGAGGAAATCCAATTAAACTTGGAATTGATATTTTAAAACAAGCAGAAGATGTTTACATTAAAGAAATTTCAGGTGGAAGTAGAGTTAATGTAATACCAAGAGATTTTTGTGTAGAATTTTTTATGAAAAAAGAAAAACTAAATAAGGTTAAAGAATTTATAAAAAAACAAAAAGAACTTTATGAAAATGTTATAATTGAAATTGCAGAAAAAAATGAAATAAATAAAAAAGCTTTTACAAGAGATATTACAAATAGAATAATTGATTTTATATATAATTATGAAAATGGAGTATTAGAAAAAGTAAATAAAGCAGTAATTCTATCTTGTAATATGGCAACTGTAAAAGAAGATGAAGATTATATAAATATTGAATATTCAACTAGAGCAAATGATTTAAATTTAAGAGATATATACTTAAAAAGATTAAATAAATTAATTGAAAAAAATAATCTAGAAATAATTTGGAGTCAAGAACTAAAAGGAGTAAGCCAGGAAATAGATAACGAATTAATAAATTTATGTAATAGAGCATACAAAAATTTATATGGAAAAGATTTAGAGAAAATGATTAGGCAAGCAGTTGTTGAAGGAGGATTTTTTAAAGATAAAATAAAAGATTTAGAATATGTATGTTTAGGTCCTGATACAGAAGATGTTCATAGTCCAAATGAAAGACTTTCAATAAGTTCACTCAAGAGAACATGGAAAGTATTAGAAGAAATTTTAAAAATTTATTAATAGTATAAAAATATGTGCTATAAATCTATAAATATTATAGATATTTATAGATTTATACTTTTTTAATAATTATAAAATATTAAAAAAATACTTAAAAATCATTAAAAAACAGGTTTACAATAATTAAAATTTGATATATAATAACTAAATCAAATTAATAAAAAAGGGGCGTAAATAGTATGAGTGAAAATGAAAATAATGAGGCAATTCAAACAGAAGAAGATATTAATAGATTAATGCAAGTTAGGATAGATAAATTAAAAGAACTTCAAGAAGCTGGAAAAGATCCATTTGAAATTACTAAATATGATAGAACAGAATTTTCACAAGATATAAAAGATAATTATGATAAATATGAAGGAAAAGATGTATCTGTTGCAGGAAGGATTATGGCAAAGAGAATAATGGGAAAAGCTTCTTTTTGCACAATTCAAGATAGTAAAGGAAAAATACAAAGTTATGTAAGTATAAATGATTTAGGAGAAGAGGATTACAAAGCTTTTAAAACTTTTGATATTGGGGATATTATAGGATTAAAAGGCTTTGTATTTAAAACAAGAACAGAAGAAATATCTATTCATGCAAAAGAAGTTGTGTTACTTACAAAATCAATAAGAGATTTACCAGAGAAATTCCATGGTTTGAAAGATATAGATTTACGTTATAGACAAAGATATGTAGATTTAATTGTAAATCCTGAAGTAAAAGAAACATTTTTATTAAGAAGCAAAATATTAAAAGAAATAAAAAATTTCTTTGATGAACATGGATATTTAGAAGTAGATACGCCAATATTAAATACTATAGCAGGTGGGGCAACAGCAAGACCATTCATTACACATCATAATACACTAGATTTAGATATGTATTTAAGAATTGCAAATGAACTATATTTAAAAAGATTAATAGTTGGTGGATTTGATAGAGTATATGAGATGGGAAGAATGTTTAGAAATGAAGGAATGGATATAAAACATAATCCTGAATTTACAAATATAGAATTTTATGCAGCATATCAAGATTATAATGATATGATGGATACATCAGAAAACTTAATTAGAACTGTAGCACAAAAAGTATTAGGAACTGGAAAAATCAATTATCAAGGAACAGATATAGATTTAGAATCACCTTGGAAAAAAATTACAATGATTGATTCTATTAAAGAAGTAACAGGAATTGATTTTAATAATATTAATACAGATGAAGAAGCTATTGCTATAGCTAAAGAAAAAGGTGTAGAGATAGAAGAATCTAAAAAAACAAGAGGATATATTATAAATGCTTTCTTTGAAGAATTTGTTGAAGAAACTTTAATACAGCCTACATTTGTATATGATTATCCAGTTGAAGTTTCTCCACTTACAAAAAGAAAACCATCAGATAAGAGATTAGTAGAGAGATTTGAATTATTTATTGATGGACGTGAATATGGAAATGCTTACTCAGAGTTAAATGATCCGATAGATCAAAGACAAAGATTTGTAGATCAATTAAAACAAAGAGAAGCAGGAGACGATGAAGCAAATATGATGGATGAAGATTTCTGTATGGCAATAGAATATGGTATGCCTCCAACAGGTGGTATGGGAATTGGAATTGATAGATTAGTTATGCTTCTTACAGATTCAGCTTCAATAAGAGATGTTATATTATTCCCAACAATGAAACCATTGAATTAGAAAAAATAAAACGAAGTTAACTAATAAATAGTTGCTTCGTTTTTGCTTTACTTAAATTATAAATTATAAGCCAAATGATATATTATGAAGATATAAAAAATGTTAGAGATAAGATACAAATAGTAATTATAAAAGTATTGGAAAATCATTGAATTTTTTGTAAAATATGTTATAATATCAAAGTATATATAAATTACTAAGGAGGAATTTAATGTTTGGATATGGAATAGATAAAAAAACTTTATATATAATTTTTGCTGTTTTAATAGTATTATCTTTAGCAACAATGACAAAATGGGAATGGATAAATATATTATTAACTCTGCCAGCAGTTATTATAGCAATAACATTTCATGAATTTGCACATGCTAAAGCGGCAGATATGCTAGGTGATAAAACACCTAGAAATCAAGGTCGTTTAACTTTAAATCCAATGGCACATTTAGAGCCTTTTGGTTTTATATTACTTATGTTTGCACATATAGGTTGGGGAAGACCGGTACAAATAAATCCTAATAATTTTAATAGTAACAAGTCTAGGAGTTTTTGTGAATCAATGGTATCCC
Organism: uncultured Clostridium sp.; assembly: GCA_900553685.1. GTDB lineage: Bacteria > Bacillota > Clostridia > TANB77 > CAG-508 > Scatovivens > Scatovivens faecipullorum. The sequence goes on along the minus strand of USEI01000003.1, from coordinate 38,679 downwards.
TTGCAGGACCATTAATGAATTTTATAATTGCAATAATTTCTTGCATAGCTTATGTTTTGGCAGGATATTTTGCTTCTCAGAGCTTTTTGGATTCTGTTATGGGTCAAGGAATAATGCTTTTATTATATATGCTTATGACTATAAATATAGGTCTTGGAGTTTTCAATTTAATTCCACTACCACCATTAGATGGAGAAAAAATATTTAGAAATTTATTGCCTTATAAAGTGCAAGATTGGTTAATAAGAAATTATCAAACTTTATATTTAGTGTTTTTAGTATTATGGATATTTGGATTTTTAGGAATGATAGTTTCACCAGTAATTTCTGCAATTATTAATGTATTAATGAATGCTGTTCAAGCAGTAGTGCTATTATTTGTATAGAAATTAGGGATAACAAGGGTTATCCCTAAAACTGCGTATATAGGTTTATAAATTAAGTTTAAAATTATATAAAATAATAATATAAATTAAATATGGTTTAAGATATAAAAAATAAAGTTAAAATTGTAAATGAAGTAAAAATAGGAGTAGTGAAATTGAAAGATATACTTATAATGGGAATTGAATCAAGTTGTGATGAAACCTCTGTATCTATTGTAAAAAATGGAAGAAAAGTTTTATCAAATGTAATAAATTCTCAAATAAAAATACATGAGGAATATGGAGGAGTTGTTCCAGAAATTGCTTCTAGATGTCATACAGAAGTTATTAATGTAATAATGAAACAAGCTTTAAAAGAAGCAAATTGCACTTTAGATGATATTGAAGCAATAGCAGTAACTCAAGGACCCGGCCTTGTTGGGGCTTTGCTAGTTGGAGTTTCTTATGCAAAAGGTTTAAGTTTTGTAACAGGAAAACCTCTTGTTGCAGTTAATCATATTGAAGGACATATTGCAGGAAATTATTTGACACATGAATCTTTGAAACCACCTTTTCTTTGTTTGATTATTTCTGGTGGACATACACATCTTGTATATGTGAAAGGATATAATGAATTTGAAATTTTAGGAAAAACAAGAGATGATGCAATTGGGGAGGCTTTTGATAAAGTAGCAAGAGTGGTGGGACTAGGTTATCCAGGAGGGCCAAAAGTTGATAATCTTGCTAAAACAGGAATACCAAATATAAAACTTCCTATTACGCATTTTGAAAATTTTGATTTTAGTTTTAGTGGTATAAAAACAGCTGTAATAAATTTACATCATAAAACACCAGATATAAATAAAGCTGATTTATGTGCAAGTTTTCAAGCAGCTGTAACAGAAATGCTTTTATCAAATGTAAAAAAAGCTATAAAAGAATTTAAGTTAGATAAAATCGTTATTGCAGGTGGAGTATCAAGAAATTCTTATATAAGAAAAGCTTTTGATGATTTGGAAAAAGAATTACATATAAAAGCTTTTTACCCAGAACCAATACTTTGCACAGATAATGCAGCAATGATTGCAGCAGCAGGATATTATAATTTTATAAATAATGAAAGAGCAGATTTGAGGCTAAATGCTGTTCCTAATTTGAAAATTGGAGAATAAGAAAAGAAGGTGAGAAAATGATTTTATTAGTAACAAGAATGATACATATACTAATAATGGTATTTGCAGTATATTTGTTTTTCTACACCTTTAATCATTTTGATGATCGTGAAGTTGAGAAAATAATGTTAAAATATGAAAATAAATTTGACTATTCAAAATATACTAAAGAAGAAATAAGAAAAGCTATAAAAAAAACTTATTTAAAAGGTTGGAGAAATTTAACAGCAAACAGTTTTTGTAAAAAGAAAAAATGTGAAAATATAATTAAAGATATAAAAGTGGTTGTACCTGATGAAATAAAGGATAAAAAAAGTTTAAATTCTACTCAAAGTGTTGATTGCAAAACTTATGGTGCAAAAACAGGTAGGAAACTTGAAAAAATAATAATAAAAGGAGATAAATATAAGAAAGTTAAGAATTTTGTAGATATTCAAAGTTTGAAAAATTCTGATACTGAAGATACTAAAAATATTCAGAATACTAAAAATAAGAAAAATCTTAATATAGGAGCGATTTCTAATTATGAAGAAAATGTTATTAATAATTTTGAGGAAAATACTCCTGATATTATAGATTATAATGATAAAAAATATTTGAAAAATAAAGATGAGGTAGATCCAATAAAATCTGAAGAAAGTATTCTAAAAAAAATACTAAAAAATAAAAGAAATGATTTAGATTAAAAAATAGTATAAATATAAATCAGCTTATTATAAATGTTTCTATAGTTAGAAGATATAAATGATTAATTAAAAGTTTTAAATAAGGAGCAGTTGAATGTCGATATATGTAATTGGAGATTTACATTTATCTTTTTCAGTAGATAAGCCAATGGACATATTTGGAAATAATTGGGAAAATCATGCTGAAAAAATAAAAAATAATTGGATAAAGAAAGTGACTGAAAGTGATACAGTAATTTTACCAGGAGACTTTTCTTGGGCTACATATTTAGAAGATAGTTATAAAGATTTTGAATTTTTAAATTCTCTTCCAGGAAAGAAAATCTTATCAAAAGGAAATCATGATTATTGGTGGACTACTGTTACAAGTATGAAAAAATTTTTGATGAAAAATAATTTTCTAAATATAGATTTTTTATTTAATAATTCATTTTTAATAGAAAATAAAATAATAACTGGTACAAGAGGTTGGATAAATACTTGGAAATCACCAGAAAATTATAAAATATTGAAAAGAGAAAATGAAAGATTAAAACTTTCAATAAAAAATGGTATAAAAGAATTCGGAGAGGATAAGGAAATAATTTCTTTTATACATTATCCGCCATTTTATAAAGAGCAAATTATCCCTGAAGAAATAGATTTTATTAAAACTTTAAATGACTACGGAGTAAAAAAATGTTATTATGCACATTTACATTCAGAATCACATAAAGAAGCTTTTGAAGGAATAAAAAAAGAAATTTATTTTAAATTGGTGAGTTCAGATTATTTAAATTTTGATTTATTAAAAATTTAATATTAGTAGTAAAAAAATATAAGCAAAAGTTATATGAAAGGCTTTAGAATACAAATAAAATTTTATATGAGGAGAGAATATGCAAGATAAACAAAAAAATATAAGAAATTTTAGTATAATTGCACATATAGATCATGGAAAGTCCACATTAGCTGATAGAATTATTGAAATGACAGGTGCTTTGTCACAAAGAGAAATGGAATCTCAAGTGTTAGACAATATGGATATAGAAAAAGAAAGAGGAATCACTATAAAATCTCAAGCTGTAAAAATGAATTATACAGCTAAAGATGGACAGCAATATGAGTTTAATTTAATAGATACACCTGGACATGTTGACTTTAATTATGAAGTTTCTAGAAGTTTAGCAGCATGTGAAGGAGCAATTTTAGTAGTAGATAGTACACAGGGAGTTGAGGCTCAAACTCTTGCTAACGTATATTTAGCTTTAGAAGATAATTTAGAGATTTTACCTGTTATAAACAAAGTGGATTTACCTAATGCAAGACCAGAAGAAGTAAAAAAAGAAATTGAAGATATTATTGGTATTCCTGCAATGGATGCACCTTGCATATCTGCTAAAACGGGCTTAAATGTAGAAGAAGTATTAGAAAGAATTGTAACAGATATACCAGCTCCAAAAGGAGATAAGGACAAAGAACTTCAAGCATTAATTTTTGATTCATATTATGATAACTATAAAGGAGCTTTAAGTTATGTAAGAATAAAAAACGGAACTGTTAAAGCAAATGATGAAATTTTATTTATGGCAACAGGAAAAGTTTTTACTGTTACAGAAGTAGGTTATTTTGGAGCAGGAACTTATGTTCAAGCAGAAAGACTAGAAGCAGGTGAAGTTGGATATATTGCAGCTAGTGTAAAAACAGTTTCAGATTTACATGTTGGAGATACAATTACTTTAAAATCAAGACAAGCCAAAGAGCCACTTCCAGGTTATAAGAAAGCAAATTCAATGGTATATTGTGGAATGTATCCATTAGATGGAAGTGAATATGAACCCTTAAAAGATGCACTAGAAAAATTAAAATTAAATGATGCAGCTTTAAACTATGAGCCAGAAACTTCTGCAGCTTTAGGATTTGGATTTAGATGTGGTTTTTTAGGCTTACTTCATCTAGAGATTGTGATTGAAAGATTAGAAAGAGAATTCGACATTGGATTAATTACTACAGCTCCATCAGTTATTTACCAAGTTCATAAAACTACAGGAGAAGTAATTGAACTTTATAATCCAACAGAACTTCCACCACAAACTGAAATAAGTTTTATGGAAGAGCCTATTATGAAAGCTGAAATAATGATACCAAAAGAATTTGTTGGTAATGTTATGAAAGTGTGTCAAGATAGGAGAGGAGTATATTTAGATATGAAATATTTAGATACTAATAGAGTAACTCTTGAATATGAACTTCCTCTAAATGAAATAATATATGATTTTTTTGATACAATAAAGTCTAAAACAAAAGGTTATGCTTCTGTTGATTATGAATTTAAGGAATATAGAAGAGCAGATCTTGTAAAATTAGATTTACATATAAATAATGAAGCAGTTGATGCTTTGTCATTTATAGTCCATAAAGATTCTGCTTATGAAAGAGGAAGAAAAATGGCTGAAAAATTGAAAAAAGTTATTCCGAGACAATTATTTGAAATTCCAATTCAAGCGGTAGTTGGTGGAAAAATAATAGCAAGAGAGACTTTATCAGCAATGAGAAAAGATGTTTTAGCTAAATGCTATGGTGGAGATATATCAAGAAAGAAAAAATTATTAGAAAAACAAAAGAAAGGTAAAAAGAAAATGCGTCAAATTGGAAATGTAGAAGTACCACAAGAAGCATTTTTAGCTGTTTTAAAATTAGATGATGAAGATTAAATAAAGAAATATATAATGAATGCAAAAAAGAAAGAGGATTTTAAATATGAGAGAAAGTTATAGAGATAAGCAAAATAGAAAATCGAGAATAGCAAGAGAGAAAATGGAAAATTTTAATAATAGAAATAAAAAAAATCATAGAAAAAATAATGAAAAAGGATACAGAAAAAATTATAGAGAAATTTATAAAGAAAGTAAAAGTGCAGAAAATAGGGATTCAGAAACGAATATAGAAAAAGAATATGAAGATGTTGTTGCAGGAAGAAATGCTGTTTTAGAACTATTAAAATCTGGTAAAGATATAAATAAGCTTTTTATAGAAAAAGGTGAAAAACATGGTTCTATAAATGAAATAATTGCAAAAGCAAAAGAAAATAAGATTGTTATTGTAGAAACAGATAAAAATAAATTGGACCAAATAGCAGAAAATAATCAAGGAGTTATAGCAATAGTTCCACCATTTAATTATTGTGAAGTAGAAGATATTTTAAAAACTGCAAGAGAAAAAAATGAAGATCCATTTTTATTAATTTTAGATGGTATAGAAGATCCCCACAATTTAGGGTCAATTATAAGAACAGCAGAAACAGCCGGAGTTCATGGAATAATAATTCCTAAAAGAAGAAGTGTAGCTGTAAATAGTACTGTTGTAAAAGTTTCAACTGGAGCTACAGCTTATGTAAAAATTGCTAGAGTAAATAATATAAATGATACTATAAGAAAATTAAAAGATGAAGGTCTTTGGATAATTGGAACAGATGGGGATGCAAATACTGTATATTATAATCAAGATTTAAAAGGTCCTATTGCAATAATAATAGGAAGTGAAGGAACAGGAATGAATAGACTTGTTAAAGAAAATGCAGATATTTTAGTGAAAATTCCAATGAAAGGAAATATTACTTCATTAAATGCTTCAGTATCAGCTGGAATTGTTATATATGAGGCTGTAAAACAAAGGGGATAAAAATTTTTAGATATAATGAGATATAAAATATTATTTTTAAAATAGTAAATTATAAAGAATATAATAAAAATGTTTGTATTACGCAAGAATAAAGAGAAGTTTTACAATATATAAATTAGTAAAACTTCTCTTAAATTTTAAAAAAGTAAAAATTAAATTGTATCATATACAATTTTAAAACAATTAAATTTGTCTAAAGCATTGTCATCTAAACAACTTAAATATATGTATAACTCATCAACATTTCTACATGCTGTAATTATTGCTGGATTTAGATTTGAATTAAAAAATACTTCATTAGCAAGAGATAATGACTTTAAAAAAGATAATTTAGATTTTTTTCTTGCTAAATAGAAAGCTTCTTTAAATCTAGATATAGCAGCATGTTTATAATATTTTAAAGGTAAAGTATATTCTTTATCAATAATATCTTGTATAGAAGAATATTTTTCTGGATGATCAGAGAAAAATATTTCTAATTCTACTGTAGAGTATGGTAATACTACATTTTTATTTTTTTCAGATACAAGTAAAACATTTTCGTTAAGATGTAAATTCTCATGATTAATATTATTTTGTAATTTATTTATTTTATTTTTTATTTCAGTTTCATCTAATACTTTTTCAGAAACAACATTTGGAGTTAATTCAATATTATTTGAAATATCTTTTATGGTATTAGAATTAAAATCAGGAAAGTTAACAGTCATATGTTTTAAAATAGATTCCATAAAAGTATAATAAAAAATATTGTCCTCTGAAATTTTATTGAAAAGTGATTTAAAGTCTTTATTATATTTTTCAAAATATATAGGGTCAAAAAAATCAAGCTTTAAAGAATCTAATAAATACTTTTTTAATTCTTTAATTTTATCTATATTCTCTTTTATATTTTCAAAATTTTTTTTGATAGTTTCAAGACAAGAAATTAAAGAAGTTGTATCATGTGTATCTGTTGCATTAGAAAGGCTTTCTGAAAGTTTCTCTAAATATAGAAATAAAGTCTTTTTTAATTGCCTTTGTTGATTTAGAATATTATTTAAAGTATCTAGTTCATCATTTATAATATTTTCATCTAATATAAATTTAGATCCAATCATAATAACCTCCTTTACCAAAACTTGTCAAAAAAAATATATTTTTAAACAAATAAATTATAACAAATAAAAAAATTCAAGTCAATAATTTCAAATTTAATAAAGAAAAAGCATAAAAAATGAATTGTTAAGTTGTAAAAAATTAAAGTTTTATAAAAATTATACTTGCAAAATAAAAAATAAGATGTTAAAATAATTCTATCGAAAGAAATAAATCAAAACAGATTTAAAAAAAAAACCCTTTTTTTAAATCTGTTTTTTTGTTTTAATAAAAATTGTAATAAAAGAGAGGAAAATAATGTAATGGAATTAGCATTTGATAATGAAAAATATTTAAAAATTCAAAAAGAAAAGATTGAAGAAAGAATAAAAATGTTTGATAACAAATTATATTTAGAATTTGGTGGTAAAATTTTCGACGATTATAATGCAAGTAGAGTGCTTCCGGGATTTTCACCAGATGCAAAAATAAAGTTGTTACAAGAGTTTAAAGAGAATTTAGAAATAATATTTTGTATAAATGCTAATAATATTCAAGAGAATAAAATAAGAGCTGATTATGGAATAAGTTACGATGTTGAACTTTTAAGATTAATCGAAAATATTTCAAAATTAGGTATTGAAATCAATAGTGTAGTAATTACAATGTGTACAGGTGAACAAGAAGTTGAAAAATTAAAACAAACTTTAGAAAACAGAAATATAAAAGTCTATTTACATGCACCTACCAAAGGTTATCCAGATGATATTGAAACTATTGTAAGTGAAGAAGGATATGGAAAAAATCCATATATAGAAACAACTAAAAAATTAGTTGTTGTTACAGCTCCAGGACCTAATAGTGGAAAACTTGGTACTTGCTTATCACAGTTATATCATGAACATAAAAGGGGAATAAAGGCTGGGTATGCAAAATTTGAAACATTTCCAGTATGGGATTTACCTCTTATGCATCCAGTAAATATTTCTTATGAGGCAGCAACAGCAGACTTAGGAGATATAAATATGATAGATTCATTTCATTTAGAAGAATATAATGTAAAGGCTGTAAATTATAATAGAGATATATCAGCTTTTCCTATTTTGAAAAATATTTTAGAAAAAATTACTGGGAAAAGTATATATAAATCTCCTACAGACATGGGAGTAAATATGATAAGTAAATGTATTATAAATGATGAAGTTGCACAAAAAGCTGCAAAAATGGAAATAATAAGAAGATATTATACTAGTCTTTGTGATTATAAAAAAGGAATAGGAACTAAAGAAGTTATAGATATAATAAAAAAATTAATGAATAAAATAGGAATAACAATAGAAAATAGGGAAATTGTAAAATATGCTTTGGAAAAATCTGAGAAAGAAAATACAAATGTTGTTGCTTTAATGTTAGAAAATGGAAAAGTGATAACAGGTAAGGAGTCAGAACTTTTAAGTGCTTCAAGTGCTTTACTTTTAAATACAATAAAAGATATTTCAGGAATACCAGATGATGTTTATCTATTATCACCAACTGTATTAGAATCAATTTTAAAATTGAAACAGAAAACATCGTATAAAAGAAACTATTCTTTGAATTTACCAGAAGTTTTAATTGTTCTTAGTATTTGTTCACAAACGAATCCGATAATATCTAAAACTCTTGAAGCGATAGATAAATTAAGAAATTTAGAAGCACATAGTTCATATATTATATCATTATCAGAAATGCAAGTTTTTAAAAGTTTAGGAATTAATTTAACTTGTGAGCCAAAACTTTTAGGATATGAATAATAATTGAATTAAAGTTATAATTTAATTGAAATAGAAAGCACTAGAAAGAAGAATATAGAAAGAAAAATTAGTTATATGAAAGGAGTAAGAATGGCTACAAAATATATTTTTATAACAGGTGGTGTTGTATCAGGACTCGGAAAAGGAATAACAGCATCTTCTTTAGGTAGGTTATTAAAAAATAGAGGATACAAAGTAATAAATCAAAAGTTTGATCCTTATATAAATGTGGATCCAGGAACTATGAGTCCATACGAACATGGGGAGGTTTTTGTAACAGATGATGGTGCAGAAACTGATTTAGATTTAGGTCATTATGAAAGATTTACAGATGTAAACTTAAATAAAAATTGTAGTATAAGTTCTGGCAAAATATATCAAAGTGTTATAAATAAAGAAAGAAGGGGAGATTATCTTGGAAAAACAGTTCAAGTAATACCTCATGTTACAAATGAAATTAAAGAAAATATATATAGTTTTGATGGACAAACAGATATTGTAATAACAGAACTTGGAGGAACAATAGGAGATATAGAAAGTTTGGCATTTGTTGAAGCGATTAGACAAGTAGGGTTAGAAAAAAATCCAGAAGATGTTGTATATATACATGTAACCTTGCTTCCATATATTAGTGGTTCAAATGAATTAAAATCAAAACCTACTCAGCATTCAGTAAAAGAATTACAATCTTTTGGAATAAAACCTGATATTTTGGTATGCAGATCAGAAATAGATATTCCAACTGAAATTAGAGAGAAATTAGCTCTTTTTTGTAATGTGAAACCAGAAAATGTTATTCCAAATCTTACAGCAGAAAATCTATATGCAGTACCACTAATGCTTGAAAAACAAGGGCTTGCAAAATCAGTTTGTAAAAAATTAAATTTAAATAATATAGAACCTCAAAATCAAGAGTGGGAAAATTTAATTGAAACAATTAAAAATTTAAATGGAGAAGTAAATATTGCTTTAGTGGGAAAATATATGCAACTTCAAGATTCTTATTTATCTGTAGCTGAAAGTTTAAGACATGGAGGATTTGCAAATGGAGTAAAGGTGAATATAGGATTTATTGATTCAGAAACAGTTACTAAAGATACTGCAAAAAAAATATTAAAAGATTATGATGGAATTTTAGTTCCAGGTGGTTTTGGCAACAGAGGGATAGAAGGAAAAATTACAGCTATAGAATATGCAAGAGAAAATAACGTACCATTTTTAGGTATTTGTTTAGGTATGCAAATGGCTGTTGTTGAATTTGCTAGAAATGTACTTGGAATTAAAGATGCAAATTCAGCGGAATTTAGTAAAACAACTAAAAATCCAGTAATACATATAATGGAAGACCAAAAAACGATTATAGAAAAAGGTGGAACAATGAGACTAGGATCATATCCTTGCAGAATAAAAAAAGGTACACTTGCATATAAAATTTATGGACAAGAAAACATAAATGAAAGACATAGACATAGATTTGAATATAATAATGATTATAAAGAAAGATTAGAAAAAGCAGGATTAATTGCTTCAGGAACATCACCAGATGGTAGATTAGTAGAAATAGTTGAAAACATTAATAATAATTTTTTTATAGCTAGTCAATTTCATCCAGAGTTTAAATCAAGACCAGATAAGCCTGCTCCACTTTTTAAAGCTTTTATAGAAGCTACAAAGGAAAATAGAAAATAATAGCTATATATTATTAATAATATTTTTTCTTAAAATAATATAGGATTAACAAAGGAGAGTAAGATGAAAAAATTTTTAAATTTTTCTAATTATAGTAAAAATTTAAAATTAATAGAATGTGAAAACTTAAGTAATGATTTACTTTTTGTAAAGTATGATGTTTCAGAAAATGATTTAATAAAATTAAACAATAATCAAAACATAATACTAGTAGAAAAAGGAAAAGTTTTAGATATAAAAGAAGAAAAAGGAATATATGAGATAAAAGAAATTCAAGAAGAAAATAATGTTTTTGATGAATTGATTATTCAAAAAGCTGAAAATGAGAATTTATGTGTGATTTTTTTAAATAAATCAGAGATAATACACAATAAATATATTATAGATAATCCAATACGATATATTGATTGGAAAAATGGTGAAAGCTCAGAAATTTATATAAAACTTGAAGGTTTTTATGATTTTAGAATAGAAGATACACTTAAATTTTTAAGTAAAGTTATAGGACTTAGAAATCATTTTTCTAAACAAGAACTTATAGAGAAAATAAGAAAATATATTATTAGTTCAATAGAAAAAGGAATAAATGAAATATCTGAAGAATATAAATTAAATATAGATACTCTAGTACAAAAATCAAAAGAGCTAGAAGTGAAATTAAAACAAAATGAATATGATGTAAAATTACTGGAATATGGAATAAAATTACTATATTTTGATGTTAAAGATTTCGAAGTTAGTAAAAAAAAGTTTAAATTTTTTAAAAATAACTCTTGACTTTTTATTTAATAGGGTATAAATTATTAGCAGTCGATAATAACGATTGCTAATTTTTAGTTATTATATTATAAAATTAATATATAAGGAGGAAAAAAATATGATAAAACCATTAAATGACAGAGTATTAATAAAAATGATAGAAGCAGAAGAAACAACTAAAAGTGGTATAATTTTATCAGCTGGTTCACAAGAAAAACCACAAATTGCAGAGGTTGTAGAAGTAGGACCAGGAGAAGTTGATGAAAATGGAAAAAGAGTAGAAATGCAAGTAAAAAAAGGTGATAAAGTAATCACAAGCAAATACTCAGGAAATGAAATAAAATATGAAGGAATAGATTATATTATAGTAAAACAATCTGATATATTAGCTATAGTAGAATAATGTAGATAGAAGTTAAAGAGAGGAGAGATTTATATGGCTAAAGAAATTAAATATGGAGAGGATGCTAGAAAAAAATTATTAGAAGGTGTTAATAAACTAGCAGATACAGTAAAGGTAACTTTAGGACCAAAAGGAAGAAATGTTGTATTAGATAAGAGTTATGGTGCACCACTTATTACTAATGATGGTGTTACAATTGCAAAAGAAATAGAGTTAGATGATCCTTTTGAAAATATGGGTGCAAGACTTGTGAAAGAAGTTTCAACAAAAACAAATGATGTTGCTGGTGATGGAACTACAACAGCTACTGTGCTTGCACAAGTAATGTTAAAAGAAGGCGTTAAGAATGTTGCAGCAGGAGGAGATGTTTTATCAATCAAAAAAGGTATGGATAAAGCAACACAAAAAGCTATTGAAACATTAAAGAAAATTAGTTCACCAATTAATGGAAAGGAAGATATTGCAAGAGTTGCAAGTATTTCAGCTAATAATGAGGAAATAGGAAATTTAATTGCAGATGCAATGGAAAAAGTATCAAAAGATGGAGTTATTACTATAGAAGAATCAAAAACTTCATCAACAGATGTTAATGTAGTAGAAGGAATGCAATTTGATAAAGGATATGTATCTCCATATATGGTAACAGATACAGACAAAATGGAAGTTGTAATGGATAATCCTTATATATTAATAACAGATAAGAAAATTTCAAATATTCAAGAAATTTTACCATTATTAGAAGAATTAACTTCACAAAGTGGAAAACTTGTTATAATTGCAGATGATTTTGAAAACGAAGCTTTATCAACATTAATTTTAAATAAATTAAGAGGAGTTTTAAATGTTGTAGGCATTAAGGCTCCTGGATTTGGTGATAAGAGAAAAGAAATGCTTGAAGACTTGGCAATTTTAACAGGTGGAGAAGTTATAACTTCAGAACTAGGATTAGAGCTAAAAGATACAACTTTAGCGCAACTTGGTAGAGCAAAACAAGTAAAATGTACTAAGGAAAATACAATAGTCGTTGATGGAATGGGAGATAAATCTAAATTAGAAGCAAGAATTAAACAAATCAAAAATAATATAGATGCCACAAAATCTAGTTATGATAAAGAAAATCTAGAAGAAAGACTTGCTAAACTTGCAGGTGGTGTTGCAGTAATTCAAGTTGGTGCTGCAACAGAAGTAGAAATGAAGGAGAAAAAACTAAGAATAGAAGATGCTTTATCTGCAACTAAAGCAGCTGTTGAAGAAGGTATTTTACCAGGTGGTGGAACAGCATATGTAAATGTTATTCCAGAAGTTGAAAAAATTTTAGCAGAAGTATCTGAGGAAGAGAAAATAGGTGTAAAAATAATATTAAAAGCTTTAGAGGAGCCTGTAAAACAAATTGCAACAAATGCAGGTCTAGAAGGAGCTGTAATTCTAGATAAAGTAAAAGAAAGTAAACCAGGTGTTGGATTTGATGCTGCAAAAGAACAATATGTAGACATGAAGAAAGAAGGAATTGTTGACCCAACTAAGGTTACTCGTTCAGCACTTGAAAATGCAGAAAGTGTTGCTTCAATGATTCTTACAACAGAGAGTATAATCACAGATAAAAAGGAAAAAGAATGTAATTGTGGACATAATGCTGCAATGCCAGATATGGGTGGAATGTATTAATAAAAAAATAAAAAACGTGTGATATATTCATCACACGTTTTTTTGCTATTAACATAATTTAGAAATTAGCAACAGCCTCTGTTTCCATTGTTACCACAACAACAGAAAATAATTATTAAAAGTATAATTATCCAAAGGCAGTCATTATCTCCTCCAAATAATCCACATCCACAACATCTGTTTTCTGACATTTTAAAATCCTCCTTTATAAATATATGTTTTTTCAAATCTTTTGTATGTTATATACTATGAATATTTATAAAATTTGTTACAAAGAAAAATATTGATTATATAATGATATTAATAATTTAATTAATTTAAACTAAAATTTATAATAATATCAAAGAAAATCTTTTATAAATTAAATATTAAAAAAGTATACAAAAAATAAATTTAATGATATAATTCAAAAAAAGTTTAAATTATAAATAGGGTGTATAGAGAGCTAGAAAAGGAGAGAAAAATGGGAAATATAGTTCTTTTAGATGATTTAACTATAAATAAAATTGCTGCTGGAGAAGTTATAGAAAGACCAGCCTCAGTAGTAAAAGAGATGCTTGAAAATTCAATAGATGCAGGTGCAAAGAATATAACTGTTGAAATAAAAAATGGTGGTATTTCTTTAATAAAAATAACAGATGATGGTGTAGGAATTGCTGAAGATGATATGGAAATAGCATTTGAGCGTCATGCAACAAGTAAAATTAGAAAAGCAGAAGATTTAGAGAGCATTAAATCTATGGGATTTAGAGGTGAGGCTTTAGCAAGTATTGCGGCTATTTCAAAAGTTGAAATGGTTTCTAAAAAGGAAAATGATGAAGTAGGGCATAAGATTGTTGTAGAAGGAGGAAAAACAGTCGAATTTACAGAAGAAGCAAGATCTGTTGGTACAACAATTACTGTTAGAAATTTATTTTATAATACACCAGTAAGATATAAATTCTTAAAGAAAGATTACACAGAAGCGGGATATATTGAAGATGCAGTAACAAGAATAGCTTTGGTTAATAAAAATGTTGCTATAAAACTTATTAGCAATGGAAAAACAATTATTCAAACAAATGGAAATGGAGATTTAAAAACCTTAATATATAGTATATATGGTAAAGATATAGCTGCTGAGGTTATTGAACTTGATTATGAATACGAAGGAATAAAGGTAACTGGTGTTATAGGAAAACCTGTTATTGCAAGAGCTAATAGAAGTAATCAATTATTCTTCTTAAATGGAAGATATATAAAAGATAAAAATTTAAGTGCAGCAGCAGATCAAGCTTATAAAGGGATGATTCCTATTGGTAGATACGGCTTTATAATTCTTAATTTAGAGATGGATCCAAAACTTGTAGATGTAAATGTACATCCAGCAAAATTAGAAGTTAGATTTGAAGAAGAGAGTAAAGTATTTAAGGCAGTATATCATGCTATAAAATCAAGTTTAGCAAAGTCAGAGCTGGTAGAAAATGTTGAAAAAGAAAATTCTAGCCAGAATGATGCAGAAATAAATGAGAATAATGAAACAAATACAGAAACAAATATAGATAAAAACATAGATAAAAATAGTAATAATAAAATTAATGTAGAAGATGATTTATCTAATTTTTCAATGAAAAATTCACATGAAAAAAAATCTGGAGGAATTGCTGGATTATTCCATAAAATTATTAAAGAACCAGAAGAAACAGTAGAAGAATTAAGTAATAATCATTTAGAAGAAATTTTTAAATATAGACAAGGCTTGAAAAATGATAAATCAAGTAATGAAAATATAAGAGAATTTGATAGTAATAATGTAGATAACTTTGAAGAAAATAATCTAAAAATTAGTGAAAATGATGAAATAGAAAAAGAAGACATTTTGAATAAAAAAGTAGAAATAGCAAAAACAATTAATGATAATGAGATTTCTAAAAAAATAAGTTTAGGAAATACTTTTATTTCTAGCAATACAAAAGAATTAGATGTGAATAATGTTAATGAATTAATAAAAGATGCAACAACAAAAATGTTATCAATTAAAATGGCGGAAAAACAGCCAACACAAATAGTAAATACAGAGGAAATTAGAAATGAAGAATTTGATAAAACTCAAAAAATAGACTTGAGTTCACATAATAGCATACAAGATACAGTTGTTGCTGAGGAAAATTTGAATTCATTACCACAAAATACTATTGTTTTAAATAATAAGAATGAAAAAAACGAATTATCTAAAGAAAATATTAATAATATACAAGAAAAAGATGCTCTAAATGATATTAATAATGAAAAAATAAATAGCGATAATGATGAATTCTCTAAAATAGCTGAAAAATTAATGGAAGCAAGACTAAGCTCAGATAATACTCAAATGATAGATACAGGAAGAGTTAGAGAAGCTCTAAAAGAAGAAAATTTTGAAAGCAATCCAGAATTTGACAAAATGTATAAAAAGACTTTTGGAGTTGATCCATTTTCTGTAAGAAAAGAAAAAGAATTAGAAAAATTAGAACAAGAAAAAATAAATGCTTCAGGAGACTTTTCTTATCCAGCAGAAAATATGAATGTTTTTGAAGAAAAAGAGGATTATCCAGAAATTTCTTATAAGTTTATTGGAATTGTATTTAGTACATATATAATAATAGAAATAAAAAATGAAATGTATATAATAGATCAACATGCTGCACATGAAAGAATTATGTATGAAAAAGTAAAAGCAAATTATTATAGTGAGGATGAAAAAGATGAGCAATTGTTGCTTTTACCAGATGTTATTTCATTAACACATAAAGAAATGGCAATAGCAAAAGAAAATGTAGAAATGTTTGCAAAAGCAGGATTTACTTTTGAAGAATTTGGTGATAATACAATAAAACTTGTAACAGTTCCAGGAATGTGTGAAGAATTAAATACAAAACAATTATTTTTAGATATATTAGATGAGATAGATACAGTTGCTGTTACCGCAAGACAAGAAAAAGAAGATAAATTTATTGCAACAGTTGCTTGCAAAGCGGCTGTTAAAGCAAAAATGAAATTAGATGAAAAAGAAGTAAAAAGTTTGATGAATAAACTTTTAGAACTTCCAAATCCATTTACTTGTCCACATGGTAGACCAACTGCAATAAAAATGACAAAATATGATTTAGAGAAGAAATTTAGTAGGAGATAAAAATGAAACCTAAAGTTGTAGTTATAGTAGGACCAACAGCATCTGGAAAAACAGCACTTTCAATAGAGCTTGCAAAAAGAATAGGTGGAGAAATTATTTCTTCTGATTCAATGCAGATTTATAAAGATATGAATATTGGTACTGCTAAAGTTACAAAAGAAGAAATGCAAGGAATAAAACATTATTTAATAGATTTTGTACCTCCAAATCAAAGATATACTGTATCAGATTTTAAAAAAGATGCTACAAGAGCTATAAAAGAAATTCTAAGAGAAGCAAAAATTCCAATAGTAGTAGGTGGAACTGGATTATATGTAAATTCTTTAATATATGGAATAGAATATCAGGATATGCAATTTGATGAAGAATATAGAAATAAATTAATGAAAATTGCAGAAACAGAAGAAGGACTAAATAACCTTTGGGAACAAGCACAAAAAATTGATCCAGAATCTATGAAAAAAATAAGTAAAAAAGACAAAAAAAGAATAGTAAGAGTTTTAGAAATTTATAAAGCTACAGGAAAAACAAAAACAGAACAGGAAATTTTGTCTAGAAAAAAAGAAATAGAATATGATTTTAAAATCTTTGGAATATCAATGGATAGAGAACAATTATATGAAAGAATTAATAAAAGAGTTGATATTATGATAAATCAAGGTTTGGAGAAAGAAGTTAGAAATTTATTAGAAAAATATTCAGAATTTCCAACTGCAATGCAAGGTCTTGGTTACAAAGAAGTTGTAGAATATTTTAACGGAATTTTAACAAGAGGAGAAATGATAGATAAAATAAAGCAAGAGTCAAGAAGATATGCAAAAAGGCAATTAACTTGGTTTAGAAGAAATAAAGAAATTATATGGTTAGATGCCAATGAAGAAATGGAAAAAAATATTAAGACTATTTTAGAGAGGTTAGAGTGAAAGAAGTACATAAAGAGAAAATTAATGTAATAAAGATTATAATTACAATAATTTTTATGGTATTATTTATTGTATTAGTTACTAATAGTACTAATATACTGAAAAATTCTACAGACACAGTTATTGTAGTAGATGGTTCACTATCTTTTGAAGAACCTACTGAAGGATATGTAATTAGAGATGAAGTTGTTCTTCAAGGAGAAAATTATAAAAATGGAATGGTTCAAATTGTTTCAGATGGAGAAAGAGCTGCTAAAAATGAAGATGTTTTTAGATACTATTCTAATGGTGAAAAAGATATTTTAGAGCAAATTGCAGAATTAGATGAAGAAATAAATGAATTGATTGAAAATGAAGATATAAATCAAAATACACAAAGTGATTTTGTAAGTTTAGGAAAATCAATCGAAGAGACAATAGATTCTATGTATAATTTAAATTATTTACAAGAAATTAAAGAGCATAAAAATGAAATTGATGCATATATATCTAAGAAGGCACAAATGACTGAAATTTTAAGTCCAGAAAATTCTTATGTTAAGACATTGATAGATCAGAGGAATAATCTAAAAGCAGAACTGGAAAAAGGTTCAGAAGTCATAAAAGCACCAGTTTCGGGTTTAGCTTCTTATAGAGTTGATGGTTTAGAAGAAGTTTTAAAAGTAGGAAATTTTGATTATTTATCAACAGAGCTTTTAGAGGGATTTAATTTAAAAGTAGGTGCGAGTGTGCCACTTAGTAGCGAAAAAGGTAAGATAGTAAATAATTTTGAAAGTTATATAGCTGTATCTATGAATACAGAAAGGTCAACAACTGCTAAAGTAGGAGATACAGTAACTTTAAGACTTTCAAATTCAGACGAAATACAATCTGAAATAGTATATATAAAAGATGAATCTAATAGTAGAATTTTGGTATTTAAAGTTGATAAAGATATTGCAGAACTACTTGAATATAGAAAAATTTCATTAGATATAATATGGTGGAAATATACGGGATTAAAAGTAAGTAATAATGCACTTATAGAAGAAAATGATAAAATATATGTAGAAAGAGATAGGGCAGGATATATTGATAAGATATTAGTAAAAGTTTTAAGACAAAATGATACCTATTCTATAGTAGAAAATTATGAAGATGATGAATTAAGAGAACTTGGATATTCTGAAGATGAAATTTCAGAAATGAATAAGATAAAACTATATGATGAAGTTTTGTTACATTAAACACAAAAAAATTACAAAAAAATTACAAAAAAATTATTTTTGTATAACAAATACTAAAATTAAAGAAAAAGTATTGACAATATTTGTAAAAAGATAGATACTATATACATGTTAAGCTACAAATGAAGAGAAAAAATTAGGAGGTTTAGAAAGGAAAATGGCTGGAACATCATTTAAAAAGTTAGTAGATTTTATATGGGGAGAGCAAGACAATTCTCAAGGAGAATATGATGAAGATGATGAAGTATATAATGCAGACTATGCAGATGAATATGAAAATGAAGAAGAAAATGAAGGTAAAAATTTAGGATTTTTTAGATCAAAACCTAAAGTAGTACCAATGCCTCAACCACAACAAATAAAAATGAAAATATCAAAACCAACTAATTTTGATCAAGCTGACGAAATAGTTATGCAATTAAAAGAGAAAAATGCAGTTGTAATAAATTTAGAGTATGTAAGCAAAGATGTTGCAAGAAGAATTGTAGATGTTATTAGTGGTGCAGTTAAGGCATTAGACGGAAATATGGAAAAAGTATCAAATTCTATATTTGTTGTAGCACCTTGTAATTATGATATTATAAATGAAATAACAAAGGAAAAAATAGAAAATAAATTCTCTGCTTCATGGATAAAATAACATTTAGGAGGAAATATTATGTTAACACCTTTAGATATCGAAAATAAAAGATTTTCGAAGACTTTAAAAGGATATAATGTTGATGAGGTTGATGATTTTTTAGATCAACTAACAATAGATTATGAGAGATTATATAAAGAAAATTCAGAACTAAAAGAAAAAGTTGAAGAAAGTAAAAAAGATTTAGAACATTATAAGAGTGTTGAACAAACTTTACAAAATACTTTGATAATGGCTCAAACAACAGCAGAGGATATAAAAACAAATGCTCAATCTCGAGCAGAACAAATAATTAGAGATGCTCAGAGTGAAGCAAGAAGAGCGACAGAAGAAATAACAAAAGAAGAATTTGAAATAAGAAAAAGAACAGAAGAATTAAAAAGGCAACTTGGTGTATATAAAGCAAAGATGGAAGCTTTACTAATATCTCAATTAGAATTATTGCAAGATAATAAAGATGAAGAGGAATAGAAATAATAAAATTTGAGGGATGCTAAACTAGCATCTCTTTTTGTATGATTGTATTATATATGATAAAAATCTTAAAAGTGTATAGAATAAGCAGGTTTAAAATATTACAAAAAAATTAAGTATGTATTACAATTGAGTTAATATTATTGACTTATTAGTTTTTTGGAATAAAATAGATATATAATATAATTAGTGTATATAGGAGACAAATGAGGATTATAAGTGGAACCAACAGAGGAACAAAACTTTTTACTTTAGAGGGACTAAATACAAGACCTACCTTAGACAGAGTAAAAGAAGCGCTTTTTTCTAAAATAAATTATGATTTAATAGATGCTAAAATATTAGATTTATTTTCAGGAAGTGGTGCACTTGCATTAGAAGCTCTAAGTAGAGGTGCTAAAAAATCAGTTATGTGTGACAATTCAAAAGAGGCAATAAAAGTAATAAAACAAAATATAGAAAAAACTAGAAATTCTGATAAAGCAGTAGTATTAAATTGTGATTATAGAAAAGCTTTAGAAAGATTGAATCAAGAAAATTTTAGATTTAATATTATTTTCCTAGATCCACCTTATGAAACAAATTTTGCTGAAGACGCTACTGAAATTATAATTAAGTATGATTTATTAACAGAAGATGGAACAATTATTATAGAAACAGACAACAAAGAAAAAGTAATATCAAATTTGGATACAAAAGATATTGATATAAAAGATATCAAAAAATACGGAAGAGTATATCTCCTATTTTTAAATCGAAAGGGGTAAAAGATGGAAATCTTTGCATTGCTAGAAACTTTAGAAGATATTTTGGAAAGAAGTAGAACTGTGCCATTTACCGAAAAAAGTATAATTGAAAAAGATCAATTTTTAGATATAATAAAAGAAATAAGATTAAAATTACCTGATGAATTAAAACAGGCTAAATGGATAAAAGAAGAAAGAGAAAGAATAATTGCAGAAGCTCAAAAAGATGCTGATGATATTGTAAAAGAAGCTGAAAACAGAATAATTTCTATGATA
This sequence comes from uncultured Clostridium sp., assembly GCA_900553685.1. GTDB lineage: Bacteria > Bacillota > Clostridia > TANB77 > CAG-508 > Scatovivens > Scatovivens faecipullorum. Next base: position 17,974 of record USEI01000003.1, on the reverse strand, counting down.
GATGAACATGAAATAACTAAAAAAGCATATGATAAGAAAACAGAGATTATTGCTGATGCAAATGAAATGTATAGAGAAATTACACAAGGAACAAATACTTATGTAGATGGAATTTTAGCAAATATTGAAAACAATATGATGGAACTTGGAAAAACTCTTAGTGGTGTGGAAATGACAATTCAAAATGCACTAGAAACAATTCAAAATAATAGAAAGGAACTTAAATAGAATAAATTTGGAGCACATTTAAAATTTTTAATTGTTTGAAATATTTATGTGCTCCATTTTTTGCTAATTAAGCTAATGGAGTTTTTTATATTTTAGGAGGAAATAACTTTGGGAAGAAAGAGAAAAAAAGCGAATACTAATAAAAAAGTTAATAATAAAAGAAAAAGCAGTGTTAATATAGACTTAGCAGTAATTTTACTTTTTATAGTTAGCATATTATTATTTGTTTTAATTTATGGAGAAAAAGGGGCAATAGGTGAAATTTTAAGTCCAGCACTTGGAGGAATAATTGGATTTATAAAATATATAATTCCGATAGGATTTATGATTTTAGCTATATGTGTTGCAAAAGATGATAGAAGTTATATTACTTCTAAATTAATACAATATATTGTTTTACTTTCTTGTATTGCGGCAACAATGTCAATTTATGAAATATCAAAAGGCACAATAAATGCTGATTTGGAATTTAAAGATATTATTGAAGCATCTTATGATTTAGGTGTAAAAAACATAGGAGGAGGAACAGTAGGGGCTGTTATAGCATATCCTTTAATTAAATTATTGGGTATGTTTGGAGCTGCAGTTGCAACTGCAGGAGTAGTTGTTGTACTTTGTGTATTTACTTTTGGACTTCATCCATCAGAAATTATGCTTGATATTATGGATGAAATGTATGCAAGGCGAGAAGAAAGAGAAGAAGCCCTTCTTTCAAGAAGAGAACAAAGAATGGCAAGACGAGAAAATATGAGAAATTCTAGTAATAGTCTTGAAATAGAGAATAATAATTCAAGAAATAATAAAAAGATTAATGATATACAAACTAGTATAGATGAAGATGAGATTACAATAAATTTAAATAATGAATCTCCATCAGAAATTAAAGAACAGAAATCAAAATTTGGATTATTTGGTAGAAAAAGAACTAAAGATAATGAAGAACAGAAATCAAATCCGGATGTTATAGAAGCAAATATATATAAAAATACTGCAAAACAAGCTGAAGCAGAACACAGTAAAAATCTTAATGAAGATAACTTATTTACTGTTGAAGAAGAACAAAAAGAAAGTAAAACAAAGGCTGTTTTGCAACTTGAACACACAATATCAATAGAAGATGAAAATTACGAATATCCGCCTGTTTCAATTCTTGCAAAAAATTCTAAAAAAACAAGTAAAACTGGTGCAAAAGCTTTAACAGAAAAAGCAACCCAATTGCAAAGAACACTTCATAGTTTTGGAGTTTCTGCTAAAGTAGAAAATATTTCTGTAGGTCCAGCTATAACAAGATATGAATTAAAACCGGCTGAAGGTGTAAGAGTAAGTAAAATTGCAAATTTAGCAGATGATATAGCACTAAATTTAGCTGCAGAAAGTATAAGAATTGAAGCTCCAATTCCAGGAAAACAAGCTGTAGGAATAGAAATACCTAATAAAGAAAAAGAATCAGTTCCTTTAAGAGATGTAATAGAAAGTGATGAATTTGAAAATAATAAATCAAAATTAACAGTTGCATTAGGAAAGGATGTAGCAGGAAATATAGTTTTAGCTGATATTGCTAAAATGCCTCATGTTCTTATAGCTGGTTCAACAGGTTCAGGAAAATCAGTATGTATTAATACAGTAATAACAAGTTTTATATATAATGCAAAACCAAGTGAAGTAAAACTTGTTATGGTTGATCCAAAAGTAGTAGAATTATCTGTTTATAATGGAATACCTCATCTTTTAATTCCAGTCGTTACAGATCCAAGAAAAGCAGCAGGTGCACTTGCTTGGGCGGTACAAGAAATGGATAATAGATATAATCTTTTTGCGGAAAAAGGTGTTAGAGATTTAAAAGGATATAATGCAGTGATAGAGCATGAAACAGATGGAACAGCTGGAAAATTGCCACAAATAGTTATTATTATAGATGAGCTTGCAGATTTAATGATGGTAGCTGCAAAAGAAGTAGAAGAGTCTATTTGTAGATTGGCTCAAAAAGCAAGAGCAGCTGGAATGCATTTAGTAATAGCTACTCAAAGACCATCAGTTGATGTTATTACAGGTTTAATTAAAGCTAACATTCCTTCAAGAATTGCATTTGCCGTATCTTCTCAAATAGATTCTAGAACTATATTAGACCAAGTGGGAGCTGAAAAGCTTTTAGGAAAAGGAGATATGCTTTTCTATCCTGCAAGTGCTTCTAAACCACTTAGAGTACAAGGGGCTTTTGTATCTGACAATGAAGTAGAAAAAATAGTTGATTTTGTAAAATCTAATGGAGTAGCATCTTATAATGAAGATATTCTTGAAGAAATAGAGAAATCAAATAAATCAGATGGACAAATAGAAAAAGAAGCTGAAGAAGATGATACAGATCCATTATTAATGGATGCTATTGATGTTGTTGTTGAAGTTGGACAAGCATCAACTTCATTTATACAAAGAAAATTTAAAGTAGGTTATGCAAGGGCTGGTAGAATTATAGATCAAATGGAAGCAAGAGGAATAATATCAGGTTATGAAGGTAGTAAGCCAAGGAAAGTTTTAATAACAATGGATAGATTAAATGAACTAAAAATGGCAACACCACCACAAGATAATGAAGCATCAGAAGAAAATTAAAATCTAGATAGGAGGAAAGAAAAATTGGGTTTATTTTCTAAACTAAAAGATTATAATAGTGAACTTGAAAAGATTTTAGATAATAAATATTTTTCTTCTTCTATCAAAAGTCTTTTGTTTAGCATGATTTATAAATTAGAAATTTCTTATGTAGATTTTAAAGAAGTTAAAAGATGTGTTAGAAGTAAAGAAGACTTTTTAAATGAAATAATAGAAATAATACGTTTGTATTGTGATAATATAAAAACTGTAGAGCCTGATTCTAATCAGGCTAAAATGCTTATAGACAACAATGTGATAGCATTAACAAATGAAAAAGAAAGAAGTATATTAGCATATCCAACAGAAAATGCTTTTTTGTATGCTATTTCGGATATTTCCCCAAAGTATTTTTATATTAATTCAAATTTTATGTTTAAAGAAATTTTTCAAAATTCTTTGGTAAATGGTTATAATTTAAATAATATCGAAATATTAAGAGATTTTAGTGGATGGTCTTGGGACGAAATACATGAAAAAAATTTTAATTTTATAGACAATTTAATTTATCAGAATTTATTAGTTATTTTAGGTGAAAAATTCTTATATGAGTGGAGAATATATGGCTCTACTAGAAGAGATTTTTTAAAAGAATGTAAAAATTATATAAAAATTTTTACAGGAAATGATAAATATTTGAAAGCCTTATATAAGGCTTTATATTACTCAACTTCTGGAAAAGCTAAAGAAGAATTAAAAACAAAAATAAAATTAAATTTAAAGAAATTAAAAGATATGCAAGATAAAGAAAAATTTTTTGCAAATTTAAATTTAAAAAAAGAAAAAATTGAAAAAAAATTGAAAAAGATTGATCTAATATTAGATAATTCAAAATTATTAGAGAAAGAATTTAGCAAAGTTTATCTAAATAAAAATAATAAAATAAAAAATTTAAGACAGTATAGAAAAATGTTAGAAAATGAGAGAGAAAAAAATTTTTATGAGGTTACAAATATCATAGATTTATTGAAACCAACTAATTTTTTAGCAGAAAAGCAAAATTTAGAATTAGCATCTCAAATATATAAATCAAAAGAAAATTTGGAAGAAGTATTAATAGATTTTCAAAAGGAATTCATATATTTTTTAGGTAAAAAATTAAATAAAATGAAAAACAGAGATGAAATTGTTGATATTGTTTATGAAATAAGATATTATAAAAATCTTTATATAAATGAAAATACTAAAATTTCAGACATTGAAATTTTAGACAATATGTTAGATAAAGTTTTAAAAAAAGCTGTAACTATGCTTTGCAAATTGGGTGCTCTTAAAATAATAAGTATGGATATTAATTTGAATTATGAAATTATAAAATATGCTTTAAGTACAAGAATTATAAATTTAGAAGAAATAAAATTATATTTTGATGAGGATAAACAAGGTTTAATTATAAAAGTATATGATAAGGATGTTTTTGAAAAACAAGGTAGAAAAAGAATAAAAGTTTCAAATGAGACTTTAGAAGTTAGAAAAAAAAGAAAAATAAAATTATTTAATTAAAAAGATTTTTTAAGGAGGAGTTTTATGAAAATAACTTTTTTAGGAGCTGCAAAAACTGTAACAGGATCTAATTTTTTAGTAGAAGCTGCGGGAAAAAAATTTTTAGTAGATTGTGGTATGTATCAAGGAAAAGTAACAGAGGAGTTTGAAAATTCAGATCCATTTTTATATGATGTAAATAGTATAGATTTTATGTTATTAACACATGCTCATATAGATCATTCAGGAAGAATACCTAAACTTTATAATGAAGGATTTAGAGGAAACATATATGCAACAAAAGCAACTTGTGATCTTTGTGGAATAATGCTTCCAGATAGTGGACATATACAAGAGGTTGAAGTTGTTTGGAAAAATAAAAAAAGAATAAGACAAGGTGAGAAAGCTTTACCACCACTATATACAGCAGAAGATGCATATAAATGCTTAGAAATTTTTAAACCAGTGGACTATGATGATATTGTAGAAATAGATGATAATATTAGTGTTCGTTTTAATGATGCTGGACATATGCTTGGATCTAGTATTATTGAAGTATGGGTAACAGAAGATGGAAAAACCAAAAAGATTGTATTTACAGGAGATTTAGGAAATAATGATTTACCACTTTTAGATTCTCCAACAATGATTAGTAATGCAGATTATCTTGTTATGGAATCTACTTATGGAAATAGGCTACATATCAGAAATGATGATAAAGCAAAAATGTTTTTAGATATTGTTTCTGAAACTTTAGATAATGGAGGAAGAGTAATAATTCCATCTTTTGCAGTAGGTAGAACTCAGGAAATATTATATGAGATAGATAAACTAAAAGAAGAGTTTGGTCAAGATGAAGAATTTGCAAGAAAATATGAAACACTTATGAAAGTACCAGTTTATGTAGATAGTCCTCTTGCAATTTCGGCAACAGAAGTATTTAAGAAAAATGTGGATTTATTTGAAGATGAGATACAAGAAAAAATAAAAAGAGGAGATAATCCATTAGAATTTAATGGTTTACAATTTACTCAAACAGCTGAAGAATCAAAGGCTTTAAACCAAGATACAAGACCTGCAATAATACTTTCTGCAAGTGGAATGTGTGATGTGGGAAGAATAAAACATCATTTAAAACATAATTTGTGGAATCCAAAGAGTACTATTTTATTTGTTGGTTACCAAGCACCGGGGACTTTGGGAAGAAGTATTGTAGAAGGTGCTAAAAAAGTAAAAATATTTGGAGAAGAAATTGCAGTAAATGCAAGAGTTGAATATATTGAAGGATATTCTGGACATGCTGATCAAACTTGGCTTTTGAATTTTATATATTCATTTACAAATCCTCCAAAACACGTATTTTTAGTTCATGGAGAGCCAGAAGGTCAATTGGAATTAAAAGAAAAAATTGAGCAAACTAGTGAATGTAAAGTAATAATACCAAATTTTGGTGATAGTTTCGAATTAGAAGAAACTCCAAAATTATTAGAACAAACAAAAGAAATTGAGTTATATAGAAAAGAATTTAGACGTGTAGATTTATTAGATAGAATAGAAGCATTAAAGGAAAATATTGCAGATATAGAAAATGTTATTATGAAACAATACCTTGATACAAATGATAATGATTTAAGAAATTTAGAAGAAAGAGTAAAAGATATACAAAAACAAATCCAAAGTTTGATGAAATAGGAGTAATATACAGATGAATAAATATTTTAATGATAGTGTTGTAGGAAATCAAAAAATAAAAGCAAGTTTTACTAAAACTGGAGAGATGATAAGACTATTATATGGTGCTGCAGATTATAAACAATTTTTAGAATTTTTTCATATAGGAATAAAAGTTAATGATTCACAAATTATTTATTTGCATGATGATATTAATAATGTTTATTCTCAGAAGTACTTACCAAATACTAATATTTTACAAACAGAAATATTTAATAATTATTTTAAAGTAAATATTTCTCAGACAGATTTTATTCCAATAAATGAAAAAGTTTTAATAAAAAAATATGTTATAAGAAATGATAATGAAATTGATTTAAATATTAATTTTCTAGTATATTCAAAAATAATTACAGATATTAATAATGATACTAGCGGATATGTAAAGGAAAATGCGTTAATTCAATATAATCACGATTTTTCTATTTGTACTTTTTCAAAGGAAAAGTTATTAAGTAGTCAAATAAATAGTGTTTCAAATAATTTTTATACTGGAAAAATTCAAGGAAAAGATTATATTGGAATGTCACCAGATTCAGCAATAAGTTATGATATTAGTATACTAAAACCTGGAGAAGAAGCTACATTAACATTATTTGTAACTATATTTAAAAATAACGAGATGAACATTTTAAGTAATATAGATAGTGAAATAGATAGAATAAAGAGATTTGATATAGAAAAAATCGAAGAAGATACAAAAGAATATTGGATAAAGTATTTAAAAGATCATGATACTTTAGATATTCTAAATAGAAATTATAGTAATGAAATTAAAAAAATTTATAGTAGAACCATTTTATTATTACCACTTCTAGTTAATGAGCAAACAGGAGGAATTTCTGCTGGAATTGAAGTTGATGAATTTAAAACATTTTGCGGAAGATATTCTTATTGCTGGCCTAGAGATGCTGTATTTATAACAGAGGCATTAGACGTTATTGGAATGAACGATATATCAGAAAAATTTTATTCAGAATTTTGTAAGATGACCCAGAGTAGAAATGGAATGTGGGAACAGAGATTTTTTACAGATGGTAGGCTTGCTCCATGTTGGGGATATCAAATTGATGAAACAGCAAGTGTTATATTTGGTAGTTATGCACATTATAAGGTATGTAAAAGTGTAAATTTCTTAAAAGAAAATTTAAGAATGTTAGAAGATGGAGTTGAGTTTTTAGAAGGATATATTGATGATTTATTAAATGAAAAACAAAAACTCCCTAAAAGTTATGATTTATGGGAAGAATTTGAAGGGGTGTCTTTATATTCTATATCAAGTATTTATGCTGCTTTTTCAGCAATGGTATCAATATATAATGTTTTAAAAGAAGAATATGCAGACAATGTTTCTAAAATTGAACTTATAGATGAGCAAATAGCAAAATTAAAAAAATTAGCAATAGATATAAAAGCTTATTGTTTAAATAATTTCTATAATGAAGAGAGAAAATCTTTTGTAAGAAATTTTATAGATAAAAAAATTGATATTAGTATTATAGGAACTGCGGTACCTTTTAAAATGTTATCAGATACAGATGAAAAAATTTGCAATACAGTAGATAGAATAAATGAAACAATAAGAACTTATACAGGTGGATATTTGCGCTATGAAAATGATGGTTATAGAGGAGGAAAAAATCCTTGGCCTATTGCAACTTTATGGATGGCATGGTATTATTTAGAAGTAAATAATATTAGTGAAGCTTTAAAATGTTTTAATTTTGTTGTAAACTCTGCTTCAGAACATGGATTTTTGGGAGAACAAGTTGATAATGAAACAATGAAACCATGTTGGGTAATAGGTCTTACTTGGAGTCATGCGATGTTTATAATAATACTAGAGAAACTTATAGAAAAAGGAGTTTTATAAAATAGCTTAAAATAAACAGAAAATAGAGATGAAAATTTTAAATAAAAATATTATAAATTAATATATAGTAATAGAAAAAGAATAAAATTCTATGATAAGAATAATAAAACCATAAAATAGAATTATAAAATAAATTTTATAAATTTATTTTATAAAGATATATAATAAATTTATAAAAAAAGAAAGGATGTATATGGCAAAAAAAACTGCAACAGTATTTGTTTGTAATTCATGTGGATATGAGTCTACTAAATGGCTTGGAAAATGTCCTGCATGTGGAGAATGGAATACATTTTTTGAGGAAAAAGCTATTGTAGATACAAAAGGAGTATTAAAAGATAAAAGTAGACCAAGGGCAGAAGTTGTAAAGTTAAATGAAGTAGAGCATAAAACTACTCATAGAATAAAGACGGGTGTAAGTGAATTAGATAGAGTTTTAGGTGGGGGATTTGTTTTAGGTTCATTAACTTTACTTGGCGGAGAACCTGGAATTGGTAAGTCAACTTTAATTCTACAAATCTGTAATAATGTGAAAGTTGATGGCAAAATTTTATATGTTTCAGGAGAGGAATCTGCAGAACAAATAAAAATAAGAGCAGATAGGCTAGGAATAAATAATGATAATATATTATTTTTAGCAGAAACTGATATTGATAATGTAGAAAATGAATTAGAAAAGACAGGAGCTAAATTTGTCATAATAGATTCTGTACAAACAATGTATTCAGAAGAGATTACATCGAGTGCTGGAAGTGTTAGTCAAGTAAGAGAAATTACTGCAAGAATAATGAAAATGTGCAAACAAAGGGCTATAACAACTATAATAATTGGTCATGTTACCAAAGATGGAAATATAGCTGGACCTAGAGTTTTGGAGCACATGGTAGATACAGTATTATATTTGGAAGGAGAAAGATATTTTTCATATAGAATTTTGCGTGGAGTTAAAAATAGATTTGGGTCAACAAATGAAATCGGAATGTTTGAAATGCAAGATAAAGGTTTAGTAGAAATTGAAAATCCTTCTGAATTATTAATTTCCGAAAGAGATGGAAATCCCGCAGGTTCAGTAATAGTAGTAAGTTTAGAAGGAACTAGAGCTTTAGTTTTAGAACTTCAAGCACTTTCTACTCCTACAGTATTTGGAATGCCAAGAAGAAATGCAAATGGAATTGACTATAATAGATTAACTTTATTAATGGCAGTACTTGAAAAAAGAGGCGGAATGAATTTTGGGTCACAAGATGTATATATTAATTTGGTTGGAGGAATAAAAGTTAATGAACCAGCTTTAGATTTAGGAATTATACTTGCTGCTGCTTCAAGTTATAAAAATATTAGTATAAAAGAAGATGTTGTTGTTATTGGAGAAGTGGGATTAACAGGAGAAGTAAGAAGTATTAATATGATTGAAAAACGTATAAAAGAAGCGGAAAAGTTAGGATATAAAACATGTATAATTCCAGAAAGTAATAAAAAACTATTGAAAGAAAAATTCAAATTAGATATAATAGGTGTGAAAAATATCATAGATGCTATGAAATATTTAGGTTTAAAATAGATATGAACATAAGATTAGGAGGAAAAAATGGGTAAAAAATTAAGATTTATTTTATGGTTAATTATAGTAATTGCTATAGTATTATTAATAGGAACTTCTATATATAATATAGTTATGGCTAAAACGGAAAAAGTATCACATCCAGAAGTAACTTTTGAATTAGAAAATTATGGAAACATTAAAATGGAATTATATCCTGAATATGCGCCAAATACAGTAGCTAATTTTATAAAATTAGTGGAAAAAGGGTATTATAATGATAAAGTAATTTATGGTAAAGATGAAGTATGTTTATATGTTGGAAGAAATCAAGATGGAGAAGCAGTAAATCCAAAAATAAGTTTAATATCAGATAACATTGAGGCAGATTCTGAAGATGACTATGAATATACAATACCAGGGGAATTTGTAGCAAATGATTTTAAACAAAATACATTAATACATGAAAAAGGCGTTGTATCTTTAATTAGAAATGACTATACTCAATATGTTCCAACATTAACTGAGGAAAGTTATAATTCAGGAAATGCTCAGATAGGAATAATGATGGGAGACGGAGCAAGTAATTTAAATGGTGTTTATGCAGCTTTTGGAAGAATTACAGAAGGATTAGATATACTAGAAAAAATATATAATGAAACAGAAATTGCACCTAAAGAAAACACAGAAGAAGGAGTGGATACTACAGAAAGTGCAATAGATCGTTTCAATACTTACCCAAAAATAAAATCAGCAACAGTAGATACTCATGGAATTGATTATGGAAATCCTGTTACAGAAAAAGCTTTTGACTATAGTGCATATATGTATGATTTGATGAGTTCATATTATAATACAAATGCAGAACAATAAAAATTAAAACTAGATGAGGCGATTTTAAGATTGCCTCATTTTAATATAGGTGAAATATATGAAAAATAAAATAACTCTAGATAAATTATATATATTTATAATAATTTTAATTTTATTTATTATTTTAATAATATTTACATTATTAGAGTCTAAGCAGATTTCAGAAATGAAAAAATTTGTTGCTGAAATGGAATTAATACAAGAAAAAGTAAATTTAATTAGAAATGAATATAAAATTTGGAAAGATTATGATTTTAACGAAGCAGGAAATTTTAATTTATATTTGCAAGAGTTAGGTTTTGATAATGCAAATGGAAGCACTAACATATATATAAATGAATTTAATAATATAATAACAGAGCTTACAAAAAATAATTTAGATTGCTGGGATGATACGGACTCAATTATTTCAAACTATTGTTATTTTAATCCTCAGAGTTTAAAAAGTAAATTAGGGTTGGAGGATATTAATAGATATGTTATAATAAATTTTTATACTGGTAATATAATAGCCAAAGATGGAATTAAGGATAAATTTAATAAAAATAGATTGATTTATAGACAATATGATACAAAAATAGGAAATAAATTAATATCAACCCCAATAGATAATCCTGAGGTTTTACCTAAATTAGAAGTTTTAGAAAACAATGGACTTAATCAAAAGATAAGAATTTGTCTTTCAGATGGAAGAAATGTAGAAAATGTTCCAGATATATTAGAAGTTTACTATGTAGACAAACAAAGTGAGAATAGAAATAAATGTAGTATGTTAAATAATTATATTTATGAATCTTCTGAAAAATCTGTATATTTTACTATGGAAAAGTCAGGAGAATATTCTTTTATTGTTGAAGATACAAATCATATCGAATATCCTAAAATAGATTTAGAAATAAATTTATGTAATCCACCAATTTTATTAGATGATATGAAAGGAATTTATTGGGATGAAAATGGAGAAGAGTTAGAAATTGAAAAAAATAATGATTCAAATTGGTATAATTATGCTAAAGATACTTTAAAAATGGCAAATGCAAAAACTTCTGATGGAAATTATTGGGTTTGGTTACCAAGATATATTTATAAGGAAATAGAAAATTCAGTACAAATTGATTTTGTATATGGAAATTCGAATAATTCAACAAAAAATAAAGATGTAAGAGATTATAAAATACAAGAAGCATTTGAAGAAAATTCTAAATTAACTGGTCTTTGGATTTCTAAATTTCAAGTTAACAATGAAAACTCTACTAAATTAGTAATAAAACCTGGACAAACTTTAACTATAGCTAATAAGTATATAGCTCAGCAAAATTGTTTGAAATTATTACCAGAAAATATAAGAAAATATTCTAAATTAATGTCAGATGGCGAAAAAAATAGTGTTTTGCTATATTCCAAAGCTATGGGAGTTGAAATAACAAATGATTTAATTCATTATTCAGGAGGATCACCTTTAGAAAATGGATTTGTTCAAAACGGAAGGTATTCTTCAACAGGAAATGCTTATGGAATTTATGATTTAATAACTTCTGAAAATGAACTAACTATAGATTCTTCAAATAATGAAGAAGGAAGATATAGACCTGTGCTTATAATTAAATGAAAAAGTTAAACACAATAAATTAGTTGCTTAATTTTTTTTGCTTTTTACTTTTAGATAATAAGAAATTTTATGTTATAATGATTAAATTTGTCTTGTAAAACATATTATTTAAAGCTTAGATTCATATAATTTAATTAAAAAGTATTGACAAATGAATAAAAAAGGTGTAAAGTATATTAGCATTACAAACAAAGGAGTAGTCAAAGTGGAGAAAAATGTTAAAATAAGCATGTTGTTAGATATATATGGAAACCTATTAACAGAAAAACAAAATGAACTTTTAGATGACTACTATAATAATGATTTATCTTTATCAGAAATTGCGGAAAATCAATTAATAACAAGACAGGCTGTTAGAGATAATCTAAAGAAAGGAGAAAATAAGCTTTTTGAATATGAAGAAAAGCTAGGTTTTATGAAAAAGACGATAATGCATGAAGAACAGGTGGCAAAAATATTATCTGAACTTAATAAGATCGAAAAAAAATCAACAGATAAAGAAGTTGCGAAAGTTCTTCAAGATGTAAGAAAAAAAATAAATTGTTTAATATAAGATAAAAATCTTAGATTGGGGGAAACAATGGCATTTGATGGATTATCATCAAGATTACAAGAAATAACTAGAAAATTAAAAGGTAAGGCAAGAATAACAGAGGATGACTTAAAAGAAGTTTTAAGAGAAGTAAAACTTGCATTACTTGAAGCAGATGTTAATTTTAAAATAGTTAAAGAATTTATCAAAGTTATAGAAGAAAAAGCTTTAGGGCAAGATGTTTTAAAATCTCTTACTCCAGGGCAACAAGTTATAAAAATAGTAAAAGATGAATTGGTTGCACTTTTAGGTGGAGAAGAAAGTAAAATTAATTTTACACCAAATCCACCAACAGTAATAATGCTAGTAGGACTTCAAGGTTCAGGTAAAACAACAACAGCTGGAAAACTTGCTAATATAATAAGAAAACAAGGAAAGAAACCACTACTAGTTGCTTGCGATGTTTACAGACCAGCAGCTATAAAACAATTACAGGTTGTTGGCAAACAACTTGATATCCCAGTCTATGTAAATGAAAATACTAAAGATGTAGTTCTAATTGCAAAACAAGCTATGTCTATTGCAATATCAAAATTAAATGATGTAATAATAATAGATACAGCTGGTCGTCTACAAATAGATGAAGAACTAATGCAAGAATTAAAAAATTTAAAATCAGGTGTAAAGCCACATGAAATACTTTTAGTAGTAGACTCAATGACAGGTCAAGATGCAGTTAATATTGCAGATACTTTTAATAAAGAACTTGGAATTGATGGAATAGTACTTACAAAGTTAGATGGTGATACAAGAGGAGGTGCTGCATTATCAGTTAAGAAAATTACAGGAAGACCAATAAAATTTGCAGCAACAGGAGAAAAATTAAGTGATATAGAAGTATTTCACCCAGAGAGAATGGCTTCAAGAATTTTAGGGATGGGTGACGTGCTTTCAATAATAGAAAAAGCAGAAGAAACTTTAGATTTAGAAGAAGCAGCTAAATTAGAAAAGAAGTTAAAAAAACAAAATTTTGATTTAGATGATTATTTAAGTCAATTAAGACAAATGAAAAAAATGGGTTCTTTTTCATCAATTCTAAAAATGTTACCAGGAATGAATAAATTAAAAGATATAGAAGTAGATGATAAGGAATTTGTAAAAATAGAAGCAATAATATGCTCTATGACAAAAGAAGAAAGAAGAAATCCAAAAGTATTAAATGGAAGTAGAAGATTAAGAATTGCAAAAGGTAGTGGTACTACAGTAGAACAGATTAATAAGTTTATGAAATCTTTTGAATTAACACAAAAAATGATGAAAGAAATGACATCAAACAAAGGAATGATGAGAAAAATGATGAAAGGTCTGAACATGAATGATTTAAAAGATTTTTCAAACTTTAAATAAAAATATAGGTTTTATAAATTTAAATATACATAATTTTTAGGTATATTTAAAAATTATAATAAAAAATATAAAAATTATTATTAATAAAATTGTTTTTAAATTTTTTAAATTCTATGAAAACTAAATATATAATATTTAAGTTGAATTAGAAATTAAATAAAGTTTTTATAAATTTAAGGAAAATATTCAGGGGGTGAATTTTAAATGGTAAAAATAAGATTACAAAGAGTTGGAAAGAAAAAAGCACCATTCTATCATGTAGTAGTTGCTGATTCAAGATCTCCAAGAGATGGAAAAATAGTTGAGAAAATAGGAACATACAATCCTATGACAAATCCAGCTACAATAGAGTTAGACAATGAAAAAGTAGAAAAATGGATTAAAAATGGTGCAAAACCAACAGATACAGTTAAAGCATTAATAGAAAAAGCATCTAAATAATTATATCAAAAAAGAGGTGCGAAGATGAAAGAAATACTTGAAATTATAATTCAAAACTTAGTAGATAACAAAGATGAAGTATCTATTATAGAAAAAACAGAAACAAAGGCTATTTGTTATGAAGTTAAAGTTGCAAAAAGTGATATGGGCAAAGTAATAGGAAAACAAGGCAAAATGGCAAAAGCAATAAGATCAATAGTAAAAGCAATAGCTGTAAAAGAACACAAAAAAGTTAATGTTGAATTTATTGATTAGGTGTTAAATATGAACAAATATTTAGAATTAGGTCAAATAGTAAATGTTAAAGGTTTAAAAGGTGAAGTAAAAGTTAATTCTTTTACAGATGATAATACTAAATTTGAAAGAATACCAAAAGTTTTTATAAAACAAAAAAATAATTTAACAGAACTTGAAATAGAAAAAGTTGGTTATAGTAAAAATCAAGTTATAATTAAATTTAAAAATATTAATACCATTGAAGAAGCAGAAAAATTAAGAAATTCTTATATTGTTGTAAATAGGGAAATTTTTGGAGAGCTTCCAGAAGGAGTATATTATATAGCTGATTTAATCGGACTTGATGTATACACAGAATCTGACGAATATTTAGGAAAAGTTGATGATATTTTTTCAACTGGAAGTAATGATGTATATGTTGTAAAAGATGAACTTGGAAAACAAAAACTTTTACCTGGAATAGATGAAGTTATTAGGAAGATAGATTTAGAATCTGGAAAAATAATAGTAAATCTAATAAAAGGACTTTAAAAATGAAATTTGATGTATTAACTCTTTTTCCTGAAATGTTTGAACCTATGAAACAAAGTATTATAGGAAGAGCAATAGAAAAAGAATTATTAGAAATTAATTTTATAAATATTAGAGATTTTTCAAAGGATAAACATAAAAAAGTTGATGATACAATTTATGGAGGAGGAGCAGGAATGCTTATAAAACCAGATGTTGTATGGGATGCTTATCAATCAGTAAAATCTGAAAAATCTAAAGTGATATATTTATCACCACAAGGGAAAACACTTTGTCAAAGTAAAGTTGAAGAATTAGCTAGAGAAAAGCATTTAATATTACTGTGTGGACACTATGAAGGAATAGATCAAAGGATAATAGATAAGATTGTTGATGAAGAGATTTCAATTGGAGATTATGTATTAACTGGAGGAGAAATACCAGCAATGGTATTGATAGATAGTGTTTCTAGATATATTGAAGGAGTAATAAATTTTGAATCAACTTCAGAAGAAAGTTTTTCAAAAGGACTTTTGGAATATCCCCAATATACTAGACCAGAAAATTTTTTAGGAATGCAAGTTCCAGAAATATTAAAATCTGGACATCATGAAAATATAGAAAAATGGCGAAGAAAAGAGGCTATAAAAACAACTTACATAAAAAGACCTGAACTTTTAAAAAAAGCTAAATTAACTGATGAAGAGATAGAATATGTTAAAGAATTAAGAAATAAAAAGGATTAGAATAAATCCATTATATTGAAAGAAGGAGGAAAAATTAAATGGATATTTTAAAATCTATTGAACATGAGCAGTTAAAAAATAAAATACCAGAATTAAGAATAGGTAATACTGTTAGAGTTCATGTTAGAATAAAAGAAGGAAATAAAGAAAGAATCCAAGTTTTTGAAGGAATCATAATAAAAAAACAAGGTGGAGGAGTAAATGCAACATTTACAGTAAGAAGAATTTCTTATGGTGTTGGGGTTGAGAAAACATTCCTAGTACATTCACCTATGATTGAAAAAGTTGAAGTAGTTAGAGTAGGTAAAGCAAGAAGAGCTAAATTATATTATTTAAGAGACAGAGTAGGTAAAGCTGCTAAAACTAAAGAAAAAGTTGGAGCAAGAATTGAAAATAAAGAAATTATTGTTAAAGAAGAAGTAGTTCCAGGAGAATCTACAGCTGAAGATGTTGTTACAGAAGAAGCAGTAGCAGAAGCAGTTGAAGCTGAAAAAGTTCAAAATGAAAAAGAAGTAGAAGAGAAAAAAGCAAAAACTGAAGAATAATATATAAAGCGAGATAACACTAAATGTTATCTCGCTTTTTTATACAACAGGAAAATTATTTTTAATTTATATATAAAAGCTTTGTTAAAAGTGTATATAAAGTTTATTTTATAAAATTTTATATTAGAACAAATATGTTGATATTTAAATAAATTACTTTGTTTCACAATTATTGAAATGTTCAATTTTATTTTGTATTTGGAAATATAATTATGTAATTATTATAAGTACAATCTATTTTATTAGTTGTATAAATAATAAAAAATGTAGAAAAAAGTAGATATTAAGTGCTATTTGTAGAAACTTTAAAAATACTTTATAAAATTAGTTAAAAAAATATAATTGACAATTATAAAATTAAAATCTAAAATATATAAGGTTTAAAATACAAAAGTAAAATGAGGTAATTATGAAATTTATAACTAGAATACGAATATTTTTTAAAAGATTAAAATATACCAGGAAAAAGTTAGAAAAGACAGTTTTTGCTTTACCAATACAAGAAGTAGAAATATTGCAAGATAAAACAGAAAATGAAGGATTAATTGATATAGCTAACAGAGAAAAATTCGAAATTATAAATGTAAGTGAAAAACTAAAAAAATATATAAATAAATATATATTGTATGAGAAAAATATAAATAGAGAAATTAGAAAATGTGATATAAAAGAAATTATTAATTTAATAAAAAAGAGGAATGAAGTAAGAGTTAATACTTTAAGAATAAATGCAGATATCGCAGATGAATTATTTGTAATTCTTAAAAATAATTTAGAGGAAAATATGTCATTAGGTGAAGTAGAAATAGATATATCAAATAAAGGCTTTAAAATAAAAAAATTTATAGAAAGTCATAATAAAATTTCATGTATATTAAAATTTAAAATATTATCATTAGAAGATTTGAGAACTGAAGAATTTGATTTTCTACATAGTAGATACGGTATTATATATATTTATGCAAATGAGGAATATTATTTAGATGAATTATTAGAGACAATTCAAAAATTAGAAAAATTTATTCCAAAGGAAAATAAAAATGACTTAGAAACAGCAAAAAAAATATTAAAGCTTATATCGAATACTTTTGAATTATATGAGCCTAAAAGCTATGAAATGAAGAAAAAAAGTGTATTTTTAGTGAATGGAGAAACTTTAAAATTACCAAATTTTAAAGTAGTAGAAAATACATCGAATTATTCAAGTATAAGAAATATATTTTCAAGTGGAAAAGCGAACGAAATAGGATTAAAAAGAATTTGCAAAGAAACTTTAAAACTTGCTAAGTTTAATGTAATAGAAACAATAGAGTCTTTTACTAATACAATAAAAAGATATGATTTAGTAATAGATAATATAAAATATAGAATAGAAATTAAATCAAATAAAATAGAATTAGTTAAATAAAGAATTATATTAATTAAAAAAGAAAAGTAATAAAGATGCAAAAAAATATAAAAAAGTCTTGACAAATAAAAATATATATTTTATAATTTATACTTGTCAGAGGGAAATATATGCAGGTGTAGTTCAATGGTAGAATTCCAGCCTTCCAAGCTGGCTATGCGGG
>USEI01000002.1 GCA_900553685.1 uncultured Clostridium sp. | reverse complement strand
GTGCTCAAACAGTATTAATTTCAAAAAAGTGTGACATATGATTGACTAACCCACAATGACATATGTAAATTAAATTTATAAGTATTGATTTAAAATTATAGTTAGTATATAATAAATAAATCAAAATTAAGATAATCTTTTAAAATAGTAGGAGAATTCAAATGAATAGTAGAAAAGCATTAATAATATCAATCGTTATTTTTATAATACTTGCAGTTATAGCTTTAGTATTAGTTTTAGGAAAAGGGCATGTATTTGGATATGCACTTGTTTCAACAGAAACAGGTGATACAGAAAATAAAGAAGATGAAATAATATTACCTAAATTAACTCTTGAAATTGAAAAAGAATTTCTATCATCAAAAAATAAAAAAGAAACTTCAACTATGACAGTTTCTAAAGATGGAGAGATAATAACAGAAGGAGTAGAATTTGAATCATCTAATGAAGATGTAGTAGAAATAAATGAAGATAATGAGTTAGAAGCAGTATCTGATGGAAAGGCTACAATAAAAGCCAAATATGATGGATTAGAGGCAACAGCAGATATAAGAGTTATTACTCCAATTAAATCAATGTCATTTACAACAACTAATAAAACAATTAGAGTTGGAAAAGACTTACAGATGAAATTAAAATTAACACCATCTAATGCTAGTACAGATACATTAACATATACATCAAGTGATGAAGAAATTGCAACAGTTAATTCAAATGGTATAGTTACAGGTGTTGCTCCTGGAAAAGTAACAATCACAATATATGATTCATACACAGATACTGAAAAATCTGTTAATTTAACAATAAGAAAATAATAAAAAGTAAGTTATTTTTAAATAGAACCTCAAATGTTAACTTTTTTAACATTTGAGGTTTGGTTTATTTTTGATAATTTTTCATTTTATGAATATAATAATATCAATTTTTTATGTAAATTTGACAAATTGGCTTGAAAATTGTATAATTAAAATGTTAGTTTAATTTTAGAAGGAGATTTTATGCCAAATTCAAATGGTAAAATTTTAGATAAACTTACATCTAAAAATATAATCTATATCTTAATAATAGGTTTTTTATG
Source organism: uncultured Clostridium sp. (assembly GCA_900553685.1). Lineage (GTDB taxonomy): Bacteria > Bacillota > Clostridia > TANB77 > CAG-508 > Scatovivens > Scatovivens faecipullorum. The sequence continues at coordinate 160,995 of USEI01000002.1, read as the reverse complement.
TATAGCTTTATGTGTATATGATTTAAGTTGGATAATACCATCAATAGTATTATTTGCAATAATTGTAGCATATACTATATGGGTTACTAGTAAAAAAAGAACAGAAATAGAAAATCATATACAAGACATTACTTCAGATGTATCAACTGCATCTAAAGGAAATCTTATTAACACACCTATTCCATTAGTCTTAGTAGAAACAGATGGAAATATAGTATGGAGAAGTAAAAAATTTGTTGAAGAATTTCAAAATATTGATATAAGAACTTATTTAGTTCCTATTGTGAAAGAAATAAAATTAGATATAGAAAAAAACAAGGATGAAGCAATAGAAATCACAAAGCAATTTAATATAGATAAAAAAGTCTATAAAATAAGAGGAAGTGTATTAAGAGCAAAAAGAAGAGAAAAGAAAAGACAAAAAGAATATACAGTATCTTTATATTTTATAGATGAAACTAAATATAATGAGCTTTTTGACCTTTATAATAAATCAAAAACTTGTATTGGTATAGCAATGATAGACAACTATGAAGAACTAATACAAAGAATATTACCAGAAAAGAAAATAGAATTGCTTGCAAAAATTGAAAAAGAAATAATAGAATGGATAACTAGAACTGGCGGATTAATTATAAAAACAGAAAGAGATCATTTTGCTTTTGTTTTTGAACAACAATATTTATCTGAATTTGAAAAAGAAAGATTTAATATATTAGACAAAGTAAAAACAATTGAATTGAATGATGGAAAAATACCAATTACATTGAGTATAGCTGTTTCAAATGATGGAAAAAATAATTACGAAAAATATAAATCAGCTTTAACCGCTATGGATATTGTTTTAGGTCGTGGTGGTGATCAAGCTGTAGTAAGAAAGAATGGAAAATATAAGTTTTATGGTGGTAAAACATTAGAAGTAGAAAAAAGAACGAAAGTTAAAGCAAGAACAATATCTCAATCAATATCTAAAGCAATTTTAGAATCTGATAATGTAGTAATTATGGGACATAAAAATATAGATATAGATGCAATTGGTTCAGCACTAGGATTATACAGATTATCTAAAACTTTAGAGAAAGAATGTTATATAATTTCTGAACCACAAGGAAAGTCTTTGGAAAAATTTTTAGAGAATCTTCAAAAATTAGAACAATACAAAGGTGTAATAATTTCTGAAGAGGATTCAGCAGAAATTATAAAAGAAAATACTTTATTAATTGTGGTAGATACACATAAAACTTCATATGTTGAATTTCCAGATATTTTAGATAAAATAGAAAGAAAAATAGTTATTGACCATCATAGGAAAGCTCCAGATTGTATTGAAAATACTTTAGTTTCTTTTCATGAAGTTTATGCTTCATCAACAGCAGAATTAGTAACAGAAATAGTTCAATATGCACAAGATAATGTTGAATTAACTTTAATTGAAGCAGAAAGTTTATATGGTGGAATTATGGTAGATACAAAAGATTTTACTTTTAAAACAGGTGTTAGAACTTTTGAGGCAGCAGCGTATTTAAGAAAATATGGTGTTGATATAATAAGAGTAAAGAAGTGGTTTCAAGCAGACTTAGAAAGTTATAATAAAATTGCAAATATTGTAAGAAATGTAGAAATTCATAATGACACAATAGCTATTGCTATATATGATGAAGAAAATGAAAATGGGAACTTAATTTGTGCAAAAGCAGCTGATGAGCTTTTAACAATAAGTGATATAACAGCATCTTTTGTAATGACGAAAATTGGAGAGAAAGTATTTATAAGTGGAAGGTCAATAGGAGATATAAATGTTCAAGTAATTCTAGAAAAATTAGGTGGCGGAGGACATATAACTTTAGCTGGAGCTCAATTAGAAGGTGTTTCTGTTGAAAAAGCAAAAGAAGATTTAATTGAAAAAATTGAAGAATATTTAGCAGAAACAGAATAGTATTTTTGAATATTTACTAAAAAATAAAATTTAAAATTGTAATAAAAACTCTTAAAGTGATTTAAGAGTTTTTGTGTTATTTATGAAAGTTGTTAATATATATGTTTTTCGACTTGAAATTTATGCTTAAATGTTATACAATACATAAAGCTTATGATTGTAGTAGTTTTAAGAATATATATAGATATTTTTAAAAGAAAAGGGGGATAAGAATGAAGGTTATTTTAAAACAAGATATAAAAGGTGTTGGAAAAAAAGATCAAGTTATTAATGCTGCTGATGGATATGCAAGAAATTTTTTATTTCCTAAAAAATTAGCTGTGCCAGCAGATAGTGGCAATATGAATAATTTAAAAGCTAAAAATGAATCAATAGCATATAGAAAAGGTGAAGACTTGAAAGAAGCAAAAGAAATTGCAGAAAAAATGAAGAGTATAACTGTTAAAATAGAAGTAAAAGCTGGAGAAAATGGTAGATTATTTGGAGCAGTTACTGCAAAAGAAATTGCAGAAGCATTAAAAAGAGATTTTAATATAATAGTTGATAAGAAAAAAGTCTTACTTTCTGAATCTATAAAAGTTGCAGGAGTAAGTAAAGTGGATATAAAATTAAATGAAGGGGTTATGGCAAAGGTAACTGTAATGGTAGTGCCAAAACAATAATCAAAATAAGTAAATAATCTATATAGTAAGAGGGATGTTAGTATGGATTTGGGAAAAGTACCACCACATGATATTGAAGCAGAACAAGCTATTTTAGGTTGTATGTTAACAGATAGAGATTCTGTTATTAGTGCAATTGAAGTTTTAAAAGCAGAAGCTTTTTATAGAGAGGATAATAAAGCAATATATTCTGCAATATTAAGTTTATATGCAAAAAGTGAACCAATAGATATAATAACAGTAAAAGCAGAGTTAATAGAAAATGGAAATTTTGAAAGAGTTGGTGGATTAGAATATTTAGCAAGTCTTCCTGAAAGAGTTCCAACAACTTCAAATGTAGAAAAATATATAAAAATAGTTGATGAAAAAGCAATGCTTAGAAGCCTTATAAATTCTGCTAATGAACTTGTAGCTTTAGGCTATGATGAAACAGAAGATGTAGATAGAATTATGGATATGGCAGAAAAGAAAATTTTTGATTTATCTCAAAAAAAGAACTCTAAAGGATACACTTCAATAAAAGATGTTTTAGTAGAATCCTTTGCAAAACTTGAGGAGCTATATAATCAAAAAGGAAAATTAAGCGGGACTCCAACAGGTTTTGCGGATTTAGACTTAAGAACCTCAGGACTTCATGATTCAGATTTAATAATTGTTGCAGCAAGACCTGCAATGGGTAAATCTGCATTTGCCATAAATATAGCAACAAATGTAGCTTTGCAGGCAGGTAAAGGTGTTGCTATATTCAATTTAGAAATGTCTAAAGAACAAGTAGGAAATAGAATTTTATGTAGCGAAGCAATGGTAGATAGCAATAAAATAAGAACAGGTCAAGTAGAAGATGATGATTGGGTAAAGCTTGCTTCAACACTTGGAAGATTATCTGAAGCACCTATTTATATAGATGATACAGCAGGAATATCAATAATGGAAATTCGTGCAAAATGTAGAAAACTAAAAATAGAAAAAGATATAGGATTAGTTGTAATAGATTATTTGCAATTAATTCAGGGGAGTGGAAATAGAAATTCTAGTCGTGAACAAGAAATTTCTGAAATTAGTAGATCTTTAAAAATACTTGCAAAAGAGTTAAACATTCCTGTTATTGCTTTATCTCAGCTTTCTCGTGGTGTAGAAAAACGTGATGATAAAAGGCCAATGCTTTCAGACTTAAGAGAATCAGGAGCAATAGAACAAGATGCAGATATAGTAATTTTCTTATATAGAGATGATTATTATAATGAAGATAGTGAGAAAAAAAATGTAGCAGAAGTAATACTTGCAAAACATAGGGGAGGTTCAACAGGAACTGTTGATTTAGCATGGCTTCCAAGTTATACGAAATTTGCAAATTTAGAGAGAAGATATTTTGAAGAAGGTTAAAAGAAAGAGAAAAGAGAATAAGCTTTTCTCTTTCTTTCTTATAACTTTTATGTTATGTATAACTAATTAAAGTAGTTGCAAAATATAGATAATTGTTGTAAAATTTTATGACAAATATCTTTTACCTTAGAAGGAGGAGAAAATGTTAGAAGAAAAAGTTCTAAATACAATACAAAAATTTAATTTAATAGAAAATGGAGATAAACTGGTTTTAGGAGTTTCTGGTGGACCAGATTCATTATCTATGTTAAATATATTAAATAAAATTAAAAATAGTAAAAAAATAGAGTTTGAAATTGTGGTTGCACATATTAACCATGGAATTAGAGAAAATGCAAAAATAGATGAAGAATTTGTTTTTAATTTTTGCAAGAAAATTGATGTACCATGTTTTATTCTTCATGAAAATGTGAAAGAATTAGCGAATAAATATGGTAGAGGATTAGAAGAAACTGGAAGAAAAATAAGATATGACTTTTTTGATGAAGTACAAAATAAAATAGGGGCAAATAAAATTGCAATAGCTCATAACACAAATGATAATGTTGAAACAATAATTATGAATATAGTAAGAGGATCTGGATTAAGTGGAATAAAAGGAATAGAAGCTGTTAATGGAAAATACATAAGACCTTTAATAGAAGCAAAAAGAGAAGAGATAGAAGAATATTGCGAAGAGGAAAATTTAAATCCAAGACATGATGAATCAAATGATGAAAATTTTTATACTAGAAATAAGATTAGAAATATTGCTATTCCGTATATAAAGAAAGAATTAAATCCTAACATTATAGATACAATTTTAAGATTATCAGATATAGTAAAAGACGATATTAATTATTTAGATATTCAGACTAAAAATGCCTATGAAAATATTTGTATAGAGGAAAATATTTCAAAAAAAGATGTATATAATAATGAAAAAGAGGCTAAAATTATATTAGACTTAAAGAAATTTAACAAAGAAGATAAAGCTATACAAAAAAGAATAATATTATATGCTATAAATAAGCTTTTTGGATCAACTAAAGGAATAGAAAAGGTACATATAGAAGATATTATAAAATTATGTAACAACAATATTGGTAATAAATTTTTAACTCCAAATAAGAGAACCAAAATTGTAATAAAAAATAAAAAAATATATGTTGAGCGTGCATAATGAGTTTCCGTAATACTTTAAAAATGCTAATATTACAGACATATTTCTTTTGAAAAAAGCTATTGCAAATGGAAAAATGCTATGCTATATTTTATGCATACAAAATATTGGGAGGAATTAGATTTTGAAAAATGGAATTAAGACACTAGCAGTATGGCTAGTAATAGGAATAATTTTTATTGTAGTATTAAATTCTGTATTTAATAATCCTAGCACAAAGATGAGTTATTCAGAATTAATGAATAAAATATCTTTAGGAGAAGTATCAGAAATAAATATATCTTCTGATAAAACAGTAGCCTATGTTACTATGAAAGATGCAGAAAATTCAACAAGTAATTCAAATACAATTAGAAATTTAGAAAAAGAAGTAGTTATACCAAGTATAGATACATTTATGGAGCAAATTTCTGATAATTTAGCTGCAGGTCAACTTACTTTAAATCAAGAAGAAGAGTCAATCTTACTTACTGTTTTAAGTGCTTTTTCTCCATTTGTTATATTAATTATTTTCTTATTATTCTGGATATTACTTATGAATCCTAACCAAAGTGGTAATAAGTCAATGTCATTTGGAAAAAGTAAAGCTAGAATATTAAACACAAATGATACTAAAACAAAAGTGACATTTAAAGATGTTGCAGGTATAGATGAAGAAAAAGAAGAATTGGCAGAAATAGTAGACTTTTTAAAATCACCAAAGAAATTTACAGATATGGGTGCAAGAATTCCAAAAGGTGTTTTATTAGTTGGTCATCCAGGAACAGGTAAAACATTACTTGCAAAAGCTGTTGCTGGAGAAGCAGGAGTACCATTCTTCATTATTAGTGGTTCTGATTTTGTTGAAATGTTTGTTGGTGTTGGTGCATCAAGAGTAAGAGATTTATTTGAACAAGCAAAGAAAAATGCACCATGTATTATATTTATAGATGAAATTGATGCTGTAGGACGTCAAAGAGGAGCTGGACTTGGTGGGGGACATGACGAAAGAGAACAAACATTAAACCAATTATTAGTAGAAATGGATGGTTTTGCAGCAAATGAAGGTGTTATTGTACTTGCAGCAACAAATAGACCAGATGTTTTAGATAAAGCTTTGTTAAGAGCTGGAAGATTTGATAGACAAATAGTTGTTGGATCTCCTGATGTAAAAGCAAGAGAAGAAATATTAAAAGTTCATGCAAGAAAGAAAAAATTAGCAGAAGATGTTGATTTATCAACAATAGCAAAAAACACAGCAGGTTTTGTTGGAGCTGATTTAGAGAATATTTTAAATGAAGCTGCTTTACTTGCTGCAAGAAGAGATAAACAAGAAATTGGAATGCAAGAAATAGAAGATGCTATGGTTAAAGTTACAATGGGACCTGAAAAGAAATCAAGAGTAATAAGTGATAAAGAGAAAAAACTTGTTGCTTTCCATGAGGCAGGTCACGCTGTTGCAAGTAAATTCTTACCAACACAAGATGATGTACATCAAATTTCTATTATACCAAGAGGTATGGCTGGTGGTTATACAATGTATAGACCATCAGAAGATAGACAATTTATGAGTAAATCTGAAATGGAAGAACAAATTATATCATTGTTAGGTGGTAGAGTTGCAGAAAGCTTAGTTTTAGGAGATATTTCTACAGGAGCAAGTAATGATATAGAAAGAGCTTCTAAAATTGCAAGAGCAATGGTTACTAAATATGGTATGAGTGAGAGACTAGGAGCAATTACATTTGGTTCAGGACAGGAAGAAGTATTCCTAGGAAGAGATTTCGCTCAACAAAAGAATTTTAGCGAAGAAACATCAGGATTAATTGATGAAGAAGTAAAGAGAATTATAGATACAGCATATAAAAGAACAGAAGATATACTAAATGCAAATATGGAAAAATTGCATAAGGTAGCAAATGTTCTATTAGAAAAAGAAAAGATAGATGGAGAAGAATTTGAAGAAATAATGAATTCTTAAACTTCCAGAATCTAATTAAATACTAAAAAGAAATACTCCAATTTTTTGGAGTATTTCTTTTTTTTATGTATAAACTTATGAAAATTAGTCCATAATAGTTACAGATTAAAGAAAAGGAGAGAAATTATGGAAAAATTATTAAAAGATTTGAATATTTTTTTAAGTGATTTGAATGTTTTATACAGAAAATTACAAAATTATCATTGGAATATAAAAGGTTGTGATTTTTTTGTGGTTCATGAAAAATTAGAAGAGTATTACAATGATATTAATGAAGAAATAGATGAAATAGCAGAACATATATTATCAATAGGTGGAGAGCCATTAGGAACAATGAAAGATTATTTAAGCTCAACTAAGTTAAAAGAAGCTGAAAACAAAAAAATATGTTCAAAAGAAATTTTTACAGAAATTATAAAAGATTTTACTACGCTATTAGAAGATGCAGTTTGTATAAAGAAAACAGCAGATGATATTATTGAATATAAGACATCTTCACTTATAGATGGAATAATTGCAGATTATAGTAAAAAATTATGGATGCTAAAACAATATATGGAATAAAAAAGCAGTAGCTTTAGCTACTGCTTGGTGCGCCATAGAGGATTCGAACCTCCGACCATTTGATTAAGAGTCAACTGCTCTACCAACTGAGCTAATGGCGCATATTTTCACTTGCAGAATACATTATAAAACAAAATATGTATATTTGTCAATAACGAAAAGAAAAAGATTAAAATATTAAAAAAATATTAAACATGAATAAAAAAATAAAAAAAGAAGAATAATAAGAAAAAAAGAAAGGATGAGAAAATGAGTACATTAAATCAAGTAGAATTACAAAATTTACGTCACTTTATAGGTGCACAAGAAAATTCCTATGCTAAATTAACACATTATGCTGACTCAGCTGTAGATCCACAAATTAAGCAAATATTAAATAAAGCAGCACAGGATACATTAAATTCAAAACAAAAATTAATGTCTTTTTTAGGATAGGAGGGTAAAATGGAAGAAAAAGCTATTGTAAATGATGTATTATCATCAACGAAATCAACATTGAAAGATTTTGAAGGTGCAATATTAGAAACAGCTAATATGGAATTAAGACAAACTTTGCAAAATTTAAGAAATTCTTCTGAAAGTTTTCAATATGAACTTTTTAAATTAGCAGAGTCAAAAGGATACTACACACCTGCTCAAAATGCTACACAAGATGAGATTACAACAGTAAAAAATGAACTTACAAATTCATAGAAAAAATACTTTCTAAGATTTTCTTAGAAAGTATTTTTATTTTTTCCAAATTTTAGTATTGACATTATCTAGTAAATATTATAATCTAAATACAGATAAAACATTTTTTCAAAATAAGAAAAATTAACATAAAAAGAGTAAAAAAGAGCTTTTGTAAAAAAACTGACCGATTGTTAGTTTTTTTTAAAGTTGCTTTTAACTTTTTAAAAATATAAAATGTTTTTGAAAATAATACAAAGGGGTGGTGACAATAACTAGCGTTTTAAAAAATATTGTAATTTACCTTAGAACATGGATAAAATTAATTATTATGTTTTTAGTAGGTCTTGCAATTATAGGTTTTATAGTTTTTGTCGTATATAAACCAATGTATAGTGTATCCTTAAATGGTGAATTTATAGGATATACTGAAGATAAGAGTAAATTACAAAAGAAGATTACAAATTACTTAGATAGTGGAGATAATAAGAATGTTGCTTTTGTTGAAGTAGATGATTTACCAGAATATGATTTGTGTTTATTACAAAAAGGATTAACAGCAAATGACGATGAAATTTTTGATAAAGTAGTTAGTTCTGGTGTTCCTTATTATAAATATTATGCAATACTAGATAATGGGGAAGAAAAATATTATGTATCTACTTATGAAGAAGCAGATGCAATAGTAAATGAATTAAAAAATAAAAATAGTAAAAATCAAAATGAAATAACTTATGAATTAAAGTATGAAACAGAATTAAAACAATTTACAGGAAAAGATGCTGCAGTTGCAGCTTTGTATGTTGAAACTCCAGTGTTTAAAGCACCTAAAAAAATTGTTACTACCAAAAATATAGATACTAATAAAGGTCCTTTAGGAGTAGCTTTAATTGAACCAGTTAGAGGTATAATTAGTTCAAGATTTGGAAGCAGATCTAGAGGAACACATACAGGATTAGATATAGCTACATCATCAGGAACACCTATAAAAGCAGCTGCATCTGGTACAGTAATATATTCAGGATGGAAAGGATCTTATGGAAATCTAGTAGTTGTTCAGCATACAGATTCAGTTCAAACTTACTATGCTCACTGCAGTAAACTATATGTAAATGTAGGACAAAATGTATCACAAGGAGAAACAATAGCTGCAGTAGGTTCAACTGGTAATTCAACTGGACCACACTTACACTTAGAAATTAGAGTAAATGGTGCAGTTAGAAACCCACAGACATATCTTTATCAATAAAAAATAAAAGAGTTTTGAAAAATCAAAACTCTTTTTTGTATGGTTAGAAGTTTAAATAAATAGTTAATTATCAAAATTTCTAAAGTTAAAATATTAGTTTTCTAGTAATTGAATTGCATTGTCTTCTATAATCAAATTAGCACATTCTTTAAGTTTAAAAATTGTAAGACGACTAATAATCAAGAAATTTTTATATTCAGATATTATAGAAGTTATTTTTTTTATGTCATTAAGTTTCAAATTTTCAAAATTAATTTCTAAGAAAAATTTGTTATCATATTGATACAAAGAATTTTTAAAATCTTCTTGAGAAAGTGAGTTTTTTAAATAATCACAAAATGAATATAATTCTTCCATAGTATCAAATTCATAAAGTAAAATTTGTGTATCATTTTTTATATTATATATAGGGCAGGTTAAATTATAAGAGTCTATTTCTGAATCTTTTTCAGAAGTAAGGTAATTATCATTTTTGATATGATTACTATAGGATTTATTAAAATTATTTTTGTTACAAATTTCTAATAAATTATATGGTGAGAGGTTGTTAGACTCCAAAGAATTTGTTGATTTTGTAATTATTACTAAAAATTCTTTATTATCAAAAGATATGGTTTCATAAGAAATTTTACAATTTTTTGCATTAAATCCAAATTCCTCATTTGCAATATCAAGTATTGCAAGAAATAGTTTTTGCGTACTATAAGAGTTAGATAAGAATGAATGAACAGAAATATTATTTTCTTCAAGTTCACTATAATCAAAGCTTATCTTTATTTTATTTTCATTAACTTTTTCTATTTTCATTCTTGCTACCTCCATATATAATTTGATTATACAACTTTTAAAATAAAAGTAAATGTTAAAAAATGTATAAATTATTTTCCATTAATTATATGTAAAAAAATATTATAAATTACAGTTAATAAGTAAAAAAATATTATAAAAAATTAATTACAAAAACTATATAAATCACTTGAAAATTTATGGGTATGCATATATAATATAGTGGTAAAAAATACAAATTTCCGTAAGAAAAATGGAGGTACAAATGGCAACAAAAGAGAAAAATATTTGGATTTTAATGATATTTTTACTATCAGGTTTAGTTTTAGGTCGGATTACTAGGGGAATTTGCTAAAAGCGTATCTTGGCTTTGGTGGTTAGGATACGGACAAGAATTTGGACTTTCAACTCCTTTAGTTTTGGATTTAAGTATGTTAAAAATATCATTTAGTTGTATGTTTAAAATAAATATAGCAAGTATTATTGGACTTGCTATAGCAATATTTTGGTATAGAAAAATATAGAGGCATAATACAGACAGAAAGGAAAGCATGGGAAATATAAAAGAAAATTCAGTACGGAGAAAGACCTTATGAAAAAATGCTGATGTATGGAGAAAAAGAACTTACAGATGCAGAACTTCTGTCTATAATAATAAAAACAGGAACTAAAAAGTGTTCAGCACTAGATATTGCAAATAATATAATAAAAGAAAATATAGATGAATTTAACAACCTAAGATTTTTACAAATTTTATCTATACAAGAACTTATGAAAAGCTTTGGTATAGGAAAGGTAAAAGCAATTGAACTAAAGACTATTGGAGAAATTGCTAGAAGAATTTCAAAACCATTAACAAACAAAAAAATAAGAATAAAAACCAGAGAAGATATAGCAAGATTATTTTTAGAAGAACTACAAAATGAGAGAAATGAAATCTTAAAAGAAGTTGTATTAAATAATAGAAATGAGATAAAAAAGATTTTAAGTCTTGCTGTTGGAAATGAAGAAAATCTTATAATAAATATAAAATCAATACTTTCAGAGCCAATAAAGCTCGGATTTTCAAAAATAATTTTAGTACATAATCATCCAGCTGGAAATCCAGTTCCAAGTAATACAGACATAGAATTTACCAAAAAGGTTTTGAATGCATCTAAATTTTTAGATATAAAATTATTAGATCATATTATTATAGGTGATGGCACTTTTGAAAGTGTATTTAGGACAGATTTTTATGATTAATCAGATAGAAAGGGAGATATAGATGAATAGAAACAAGCAAACAGAAATATTAGGAGGAATTCTTACAGTAATAATTTTAATACTTTTAATTTTTCTTTCAAATATTGAGCTTAATAAGGTTTCATATTTAGAAAATGTTGCAAGTTCTATAGTAAACCCAATCCAAAGAATAATGATGGATATAAAAAATAAAATACAAGGAAATAGTGCTTATTTTTCTAACATGGATAGCATTATCGCAGAAAATGAAGAACTAAAAAAGAGAAATAGTGAGCTTGAAACAGAATTAAGAGAACTTGAAATAATAAAAGCAGAAAATACTACTCTTCAAGGATATATGAATTTAACAGAAAAATATTCTGAATACGATACAATTCCAGCATATGTAATAAATAGAGATGTAAGTAATTTTAGTAGCACATTAGTTTTAAATGTCGGTTCTGAAGATGGAATAAAAGAAAAAATGACAGTAATAGCAGATAAAGGATTAGTTGGACATGTAATATCAGTAGCTGACAAAACTTGTAAAGTTCAAGTTATAATAGATTCGGCGAGTACAGTAAGTTGCACAATTAGCACAACTATGGAAAGTATTATTTGCAAAGGAACACTTGAAAATGATCAAATACTAAGAGCTTCATATATTCCAACAGGTGCAGAACTTGTTCAAGGAGATAGTGTATATACATCTGGAGTTGGAGGTATATACCCTAAAGGAATAATAATAGGAACTATAAAAGAAATAATTACAACAAGTAATATAACAGATAGATATGCAATAGTAGAACCAGCAGTAGATTTTTCAAAAGTAGATACTGTACTTATAATAAATAATTAATAGGAAGAGGTTTTATAATTTTGAAAAAAATTGGTATAATAATTGGATTAATATTAATTTTCTTTTTAATCTATTATTTACAAGTGAATATATTTAGTTCTTTCACAATAGCAGGAGTGAAACCTAATTTATTTATAATATATGTATTATTTATAGGACTTTATGCTAACCAAGTTTTAGGAATAACATTTGGTGTAATATTTGGTTTAATGCTTGACCTAATTTATGGAAGAACAATAGGAATTACAGCAGTTATGCTATGTATAATAGGTTATTTAGGTTCTTATTTTGATAAGAACTTTTCAAAAGAAAATAAATTAACAATAATTTTTATGGTAGCGGGTGCTACACTTATATATGAATTTGGTTCATATTTTATGAATTCAATAATAATAAATTTTGAAAGAGAATATTTATATTTCTTTAAAATAGTGGTAATAGAAATAATTTATAATATTTTACTATCAATTATCTTATATCCATTAATGCAAAAACTTGGATATTCAATAGATAGAGTGTTTAAGAAAAATAATATTTTAACAAGATATTTTTAATATAAAATTATGAAAAGAAGATAAAGAAGGTGAGGTAACTGAGACAAAAAAGTGAACTTGAAAACTCTAATTTTAGATATAATGTTTTAACAGCAATAGTATATTTATTTGGAATAATAATTTTAATACAACTTTTTAATCTGCAGATTGTAAATGGTTCGGAATATAGAGAAGAATCTAATACAAGATTAACAAGAGAAGCAACTATTGAAGCAGCAAGAGGAAGTATTCTAGATAGAAGTGGCAATGTTTTAGTAAGTACTGAAATGAAATTTTCACTTGAGATGTATAAGTCTAAAACAGATGATGAGCAACTTAATAAATCTATTTTATTAATGACTAATATTTTAGAAAATAATGGAAATGAGTATGTAGATACATTTCCAATAAGTATAGATCCTTTTGAATATCATTTTGAATCTGAAGAAGAACTTGCAGAATGGAAAGAAGAATATGATATACCAGAGACAGCCTCAGCAGAAGAAGCATTTTATCTATTTAGGGATAAATATAATATAAATAGTGAAAATGTAAAAGAAATAAGACAAATTTTAGCTATAAGATATGCTATAACAACAATTGGATATTCCACAACACGATCAATAGAAATATCAGAAGATATTTCTAGAGAAAGTGCAGTACAACTTCAAGAAAACTCTCAAGATTTAACTGGTGTAAATATTGTTGTAGAGCCAACAAGAGTATATCATCAAGGAAATTTAGCTTCACATATTTTGGGATATGTAAGTAGAATAAGTAAAACAAATCAGGAAGAATTTGCAGCAAATGGAGATACACATGAATATGAAGTTGATGATAAAGTTGGTCAAACAGGGATTGAAAAAACATTTGAAGAATATTTAAGAGGAGAAGATGGAATAAAGCAAATTGATATGTCTGTTGACGGAACAGTAACAGGAGAATATACTTCACAAGAAGCTATTGGAGGAGCAGATATAGTACTTACAATAGATGCACATCTTCAACAAATTGCAGAAGATTCTCTTGAAAGAAATATTCTTAAAATAAGAGAAGGTGGAGATGAAGCAGAAGGTGGAGCAGTAGCTGTTATAAATGTAAAAACTGGTGAAGTACTTGCAATGGCAAGTTATCCAGATTATGATCCAAGTGCTTTTTATAATGGTATATCACAAGCACAACTAGATGAATATAATAATAATCCTTATCATCCATTATATAGTAAAGCTTTTCAAAGTACTTATGCACCAGGATCTACTTTTAAAATGGTAACAGCAATAGCAGCATTAGAAACAGGTAATACAACTTTAACAGAAAAAATAAATGATAATGGGCCTTTTTATGGAATAACAGATTCAAATACAAAACCACCAGCTTGTTGGTATTATAATGATTATGGAGTAGGACATGGTCCATTAAATGTAGTAGGAGCTATCCAAAAATCTTGTAATATTTTCTTTTTTACTGTTAGTACAAGAATGGGAATAGATAATATGACAAGATACGCAAAATATTTTGGACTTGGTTCTAAAACCGGTATAGAAATTGTAGGAGAAAGTAAAGGAACATTAGCCCAAAGAAGTGTTGCAGAAGAAAAAGGTGAGGTATGGTCTGCAGCTCAAACGGCCTATGCATCTATTGGTCAAGGCTATAATAGTTTTACACCATTACAGATGGCTAAATATACAGCAATGCTTGCAAATGGTGGAAAGAAAATTGATACAACAATTATTAAAAGCATAAATAAATCAAATGGAACACAAGTATCTAGAGATGAAATTAACGAATTTGTAAATAAGAAGTTAGGTTTAGAAACAGAAGAAGAAGAGGATATACAAATAAGTGAAAGTACAATGAATGCCGTACTAGAAGGTATGAGATCTGTTACAGAAGGTGAAGGAGGAACAGCACATTCAACATTTAGAGATTTTCCAATATCTGTTGGAGGAAAAACTGGTTCTGCTCAAGCTGGAAGAAGAACAGATGGATGGTTTGTAGGTTTTGCACCATTTGAAGATCCTGAAATAGCAGTTGCTGTAACTATAGAAAATGGTAAACATGGATATTCAACAGCAGAAGTAGTAAAAGATATTGTTCTTGAATATTTTGGTATGAATATTCCAACAGTACAAGAAAATATGTCAGCTACAGCAGAAGTAGAAGCTTTTAGATAGAAAGAGGGAGAAGATATGCTTAATAATATTAAAATTAGCCAAACTACAAATGAAATAATATTAAATGTTAATGTAATAGCAGAAATCCATGAAATTTTAGAAGAATTAGAAGTAAAACTTCCAAAATTGAGAGATTTCTATCAATCTTCAACAATACCTATAAGAATTACAGGAAGATTATTTACTGATTCAGAAATTGAAAAAGTAAAAAAATTAATAAATAGTTCAATTAATGTAGAAGTAAAATTTGATGATGTATCAGATTTATTAGGATTACATGCAATTAAAAAAACATTTGAAGAAAAAATTGATATTTCTGAAACAAAATTTGTACAAAATTCTTTAAGATCTGGTCAAAAAGAAGAATATCCTGGTAGTATTGTAATTTGTGGAGATGTAAATTCTGGAGCAGAAATTATTGCAGGTGGAAATATTATGATATTAGGAGCTTTAAGAGGAGTTGCACATGCTGGAGCAAATGGTAATACAATGGCAATAATATCAGCAAACAATATAGATATTACTCAAATTAGAATTGCTAATTTAGTTAGAGAAGTTGGAGAAAAGATTGATAGATGTCCTATTTGTAAAATAGAGAAAAATGAAATTATAATAGTTTAAAATATTAATAAGAATAAGGTTATGATTAATATAAAATCATAGCCTTCTTTATTTTTCTTTAAAAAATCTATTCCAATATCTAATTCTTCCATAACACTTAGTAAATTAGCAATTTGCATATATTTTTCTAGTTTTTCTTTTTTTGTATCTTCTAGATAAGGCTTAAGCGAAGCTAAAACCTTATTTCTAGGACAGTCTTTAGTTTTGTTTAGTCTACTTAATATATCTTTAATTTTTAGTATTGTATCAATATCTAAAGAAAAATCTGAATTATCAGCAGGTGGGTTTTGACCACCTGCTAAATTATTTAAATCAATATTTTTGTCTTTTAAAATTTCTGAAAATTTGTTAAAAACTTCTGAAAAATCTTCATTCATATTATTTATCATCCTTATTCATATCTTTTTGTATATTAGAATTTTCTAATATTTGCTTAGCTTTATAAATATTTTTTTCAAGTTCTTCTTTATCCATTTTTGAAATGGCAGCAAGAAGTTTATTAATATCCATGTTATTCAAAATAATTCCCCCTTATACAATATTAATATATGATATGCATTTAAAATTAAAAGTTGATTAAAACTTACGGATTTCCACAGAAAGATGAAAAAATGTGGAAAACAAGGTAAAAAAAACAAAAATGTAATTAAAACTTAATATAAGACTCTTAAGCCATGAAGTTAGATATTCCGTAAAAAGAAAAATTAAAGCTTTGTAATATTGGAAAATACTGGAGTTTACAAAGTTTTTGAAAAAGAGTAATATTTTATATATAAATAAAAAAGTAGACGTATTGCGTCCAGATTCTAAAGAAAAGGAGTTTTGTATGGAAACAGTAAGAACTAAAAAAAGCAAGTTTCTAGTAATTCTAATTGTTTTTATGATGTTGTTTTCAAACTGTGGATACACTATTGCAGCTATTGCAACAAGTGATGAATTCCAGGTTATAAACAATGGATTCTTCAAAAAAGATGAAATTAAGTTTAATGCCTATTTTGAAGATGAAAACGGTAATCAAATGGATGAATTTACTGGAAATGTAAACCAAAAGGTTAAATTAGTTTTAGAAGTGTTGCCACAGGTTGAAGGATATTTAAAAAATGCTACAATCAAGGCAGTAAGTGCTGATGATGATAACATTAATTTTAGAATATCTAATGTTAGCCAAAATGTTATAGAAGGCTTAGAAGCAAATTCTAATTCTAATTTAGATGATGTAGGAAGTAAAATTGAAGAAGAGGCTGTAAAAGAAGAGTCACAAGACCCTGCAGTAGAAGAAAATAAAGAAGAGACAAATACTGTAGTAAATGAAAATACAAATGTTAGTGAGAATGTACAGCAAAATGAAAATTCTGAAAATACAGTAACAGAAGTTGAAAAAAATGAAGTAGCAAATGAAGTTACAAATGAGGCTAATAATGCAAATAATGAAACAACTAATACAGTAACAAATGAGATTACAAATTCTTCAAATGATACTTCAAATAATAATTTAGTAAATGAAACAGAAATATCAGAAGTAGTTAATGAAACAGTAGCAAATGAAACGGTGATAGAAGAAAATAATACTGTTAACCAAGAGGCTAATAATGTAGCTTCTGATTCTGTTGTGTCTGAAGAAGATGAATTAGTAAATGAAGAAGAAGTAATTATAGAGAAAACAGAAGCAGCAGATAAACTTCAACAAGAAATTGCAAATGCAGCTTTAGATATAAGTTTAATTGCAGACGATGAAATTAAACTTACAAATATAATAGAAGATACAAAAATTATTGCAGATTTAGAATATGTTCAAGGAGAAACTTTAAAAGTTTCAGATTTATATAAAAATATAAAATTACAAATAAGTGGAACATATATAAATAGTGACTTAGAAGAAGTACAAATCGGAAAAGAAGAAGAAGTAACTTTAGGATGGGAATATTCTAAAGATATAGAATTAACAAGTGAATATACTAAATTTTCTCCATTTGAAATAGGAGATATAAAAGGAACTATTGTTGAAAACAAAATATCTGTAAAAAGAGAAATTACAGATACTAAATATTTACCAATAAAATCAACAAAATTAGAAATAACAGTTCCAAAAGTAAATGGAAAAGCTCCTATTGAAGTAGATGTAGTTGCAAATAAGTTAATGGCAACAAGAGGAGAGGATACTGGATATACAAACTTTACACAAGCTAATTGGAACTATGACAAAGAATCAGGAAAAATTTTTACAGTAGTAGAGAATACTGAAGCTTTAAATACAAATGGAATTGACGAATACGTTGTTATATATAGATATGAAGATTATATAAGTGAAGAAAATTCAAACTTAGATAAAGTAGTAAAAGCAAGTGTTGAAGAATATAGTTCAAATGAAAACAATATTCTTACAAAAGAAATAAATGATAGACAAAGTATAAAAATAGATGTTGGAGAATTAATTACATATAATATTAGTTCAACAGAAAATAAAATTAATAAAGCAAAAATATATGCAAATTATAATTCAGAAACACCAGTATATGAAACAGAATATACAACACAAGTAAATGTTAATATACTAACAAGTGATATATTAGAGGAATTAAAAATAGATAGTACAAAAGAATATTATATTACTTCAAATAATCTTGAGTTACAAGCACAGGGAATAGAATATAAACAAATTAAATTTAATTATTCTGAAATTTCATCAATATTATCAGCAGGTGGAGAAATAGTAATAACAAATGCAAATGGAGAGCTTTTATATACATTAAATTCTTCATTAGTAACAAAAGAAGAGGATTGTACAATTAATTTAAATGGAGCAAATGGAATTTTAGTTTATGCAAGAAATATTGCAAAAAATGGAAATATAAGTTTTGAATTAACAAAAGCAATCAAAAATTGTAATTATGAAAAATCAACATTTAAAGATATAACACAAATTGAAAGTAGAATAACAGCTGAAGTTAAATATCAAGCAATTGAAGAAACTTTAGCACTTGGAGCTATTGGAACAAGAAAAGAATTTGAAGAAAGTTCTACATCAGCTACATTATCAATAAATAAAGAAACATTAACAACAATACAAGATAACAATAATGTAGAATTAAAAATAGAATTAAACAATGATAAGGAAAATAGTGATTTATATGTAAATCCTACATTTGAATTAGTATTTCCTAAATATGTAAAAGCAGTATCAGTACAAAGTATAAATTTATTATATGAAAATGGCTTACAAGTAAGTGATTTTAATACTTATACAGAAAGTGATATTGTAAAAATGAGAATTGAACTTGTAGGAACACAAAAAACATTTAGTGAAAGTTCAATTACAAATGGAACAAATATAGTTGTAAATGTGAATATAGAAGTAGATGATTATACTCCATCAAAAGAAGACCAAATCAAATTATATTATTACAATGAAGGTGTATCAAATTATCAATCACAAACAAAATGGACAATAAATAAACAAATACCAAATGGAATATTAAAAACAACAAATGGTTTTGATGTTGCATTAATTAAATACCAAGCACCAAAAGGATTAATTGCAATAAATGGTATTGTAAATTATGATGGAAATTTAAGTGAAATAAGGTCAGTAAAACAAGGAAAAGTAACAAAACAAATTGCAATAAATGGTCCAGCAAGAGTTGCTACAATGGAATTGTTAGCATTAAACAATACAGAAAATGAGTGTTCAGATTTAGTTCTAATAGGAAGAGTTCCTTTTAAAGGAAATAAAGATGTAATATCAAATGAAGATTTAGGAACAACAACAGATACAATAGTTAGAGATTTAATAAAAGAAGATATACAAAATTCAAATATGTCAACAATTTATTATTCTACTAACCCAAATGCAACTAAAGACTTAAACAATGAAGCAAATGGTTGGACAACAGAAGTTACAGATCCATCAACAATTAAATCTTATTTAATTGTTGTAAATGGAAAATTAAAAGCTGGTGAAGTTTTAAGATATACTTATGATTTTGAAATTCCAGCAAATTTACCTTATGAAACAAGTATAGCAGGAAGCTTTGGAGCTTACTATAACAACAACACAGATGTTGCAGTTGTTTATGAAAGTTCAAGTGCAGATATTGTTGGTTTAACAACAGAAGCTGGACCAAAGATGGAAGCTAAACTAAGTGTAGATGTTGGAGATGGAACAGAAGTATTATCATTTAAGAGATTAAAATATACAGTTTCTGTTACAAATAGTGGTAGTATTGCAGCAAATGATGTAATAGCAAATTGTATTGTACCACAATATACTAATTATTTAACTAAAGATCCAAGATCTGCAGTAGGTGATTATGGATATATGGTAGCTTCAGGAGATTATAGTGATGGTATAAAGTTTAATCTAGGTACAATTAATCCAGGAGAAACTAAAGAAGTTACATATTATGTTAGAACATATAATAAGCCAACATTAGAAGAATATGCTTATAAAGATGATAATGGATATTATATTATAACAGGGTATGAAGATAAAGAAGTTCAAAAAGAAGTAATTGATTATGAGCCAATTTACGATGAAAATGGAGAAATTATTGATCAAAAAGAAGTTACAAAAATAGAAACAGTTATAGAAAGTGTTCCAATTAAAGAGTATATAACAGAAGTGCCTGATATTTATATTACTAATAAAGCTACTATAACAAGTGCTTTAATGGCTAATCCAATTGAAACAAATGAAGTAAAAAATAAGTTAAATCAAGCAAATTTTGCTTCTGAAATTAGATTAGATTATGATAGAGAAATACAAGCAGGAGTTGCAACAAATTTTACATTATTATTAACCAACACATCAAGAAAAGATATGAAAAATGTTGTGGCAACTTTAAATGTTGGTGATATATATGAATATGTAAGTGGAACAATAGACGAAAAAAGTGAAAATATAGAATACATAGAAGAGGAAGGAAAAATATATTACTATATAGGAGATATGGCAGCAAATCAAGTTGTTACATTAACTACTTGTGTAATGTCAAAACAAATAGATAGTGCTTCTAAAACAGTAGATTGTTATTTTGAATTTTATGCTGATGAAGTTGCAAAAGAAATAAGTACAGTTGTTCCTCAAACTGTTTCTAAAGCAGTACTAGAAGCTACAGATATGACAATAAATTTGCCTGAAAGCATTAATGAAAATGAAACAGCTACAATTTCTACATTAATAACAAACATATCAACAGTAGAATGTTCTGAAGGTATATTAGAATTTGAAATACCAGAGAGTGTTATAGTTTCAAGTGTTAGAGTTTCAAATGGTGAATTATTAGCAAATGCTAGTGAAGGAAATATTTATAGTGCAACATTACCTTTAATACATGCAAAAGAAAGTATAACTATAGATATTACTTTAAAGGCAAAGAATTTATCTGGAACAGATTCTTCAGAAGTAACAATAATAAGAAAAATTAAAAATACAGATCAAGAAGATGTTGTTTTGAAACCAGTTGAATTTACCATAAATAATAATTTAAAAACTGATGAAGAAATAGAAGAAGATAGAGTTAATGACTTAATTGATCAAGATAAAAACAATCAAGAGAATAATTCAAATAATAATAATTCTAACAATTCTTCTAATGATAATACAAATAATGACTCAAATGGAAACTCACAAGATAGTATTCCAGGAAGTAATCAAGATATAGGAACATCGGGAGATAATAATTCTAATAATACAAACAACACTAATAATACTACAGATAATTTACAAAATATTTCAAATGCTATAACTCCAAAATATTCAATTAGTGGTGTTTCTTGGTTGGATACAAATAAAGATGGTATAAAAACTGATGATGAAACGAAAATGGCTGGCGTAAAAGTTTACTTATTAAATACAAATGGAACAATGATTAAATCAACAATTACAGCGGTTGATGGAACATATCAATTTAATGAAGTAGAAAATGGAAATTATGTAATAGCAGTTTCTTATGATGAAACAAAATATAAAGCAACAATCTATAAAAAAGATAGTTCATCAGCAGAAAATAATTCATATATTATGGAAAATGATTCAGAAGATATTTCTGCTGTAACAAATGAAATAAATGTTGCAAATCAAAATGTAGGAAATATTAATATAGGACTTCAAAATAGAGAAATATTTGATTTAGTTGTAAATAAATATATTTCAAAAGTTAAGGTAGAAAATGGAAAATATTCTGAAGAATATAATTTCGATAATTTAGAACTAGCAAAAGTAGAGATACCATCTAGAAGAATAAATGGTGCAAAAGTTACTTTAGAATATACAGTTTCTATTGAAAATATAGGAGATTTAGAAGGATATGCTGAAAACGTAATAGATTATCTAAATAGTGACTTACAATTTGATGAAAGTCAAAATTCAGATTGGTTTAAAGGAACAGATGGATATATTTATGTTAAAAATATGAATCAAACTTTATTAAAACCAGGAGATAAAAAAGAAATTAAACTTATTTTAACCAAAACAATGGATGGAAACAATACGGGTACACATTCTAATAAAGTTGCAATATTGGAAGCATATAGTTCTGATAATGTTTCAGAAAATGCCGAAAATAATAATAGCGTTCAGAATACATTAATATTAGTTTCAACAGGTGGAGCAACAACAATTATTATATTTATAATAGCTATTATATTAATAATTTTAATTATGTTTAAAACTAATATTATAAATAAAGATACATTTAAAGGCAAATATAAAGAAAAAATTAAGAAAAAAATTAATGTTAAGAAAGTTTATAAGTAAGGAGGTGATATTATGAGAGAAAAAATAAAATATGTATTAACAATGTTAATAATAGGTTTAGTATTATTAGGACTTGGATATTTATTCATACCTACAACAATAGGTGCTAATGTTGATTCATTACAAACGGAATTTGGAAGTACTATTAGTGGAAGTCCTGTTGGATTAGGAATTGTAAATAAAAAAATTACAAAAGCATATTCGTATAAAGCACCAGGATATAAAAGAATAGAAACTTTTCCTGTAAATGGAGGAGTATTTAATAGTTCTGCAGACTATTTCTGTGCTCAGCATGGAACGGCGTATGGAGCTAAAAGAAATACTATACTAGGAAGTGCTTATCATAAAACACATACAATAACAAAACATAAAGTTACAAGTGCAACAACAAAAAATGAGGCAGAAATCCCTTATTTAGATATTGATACAAGTGCTCCAATATATTTAGATCAAAATGGTACAATTCATAAAAATTTAAGTGTTTATGATGGATATAGAGAATCTACAGAAACTCCTGCAGATACTGTATATACAAACTGGGTATATATTCCTCATAATGTTGCCTTTGATTGTGAAACTAGAAAAGCTAATATTGGTGTAAGACAAGGAAAAGGAGATTTTTCAGATGGAGCTATGGCTTTCTTACTTGCAAGG
This sequence comes from uncultured Clostridium sp., assembly GCA_900553685.1. Taxonomy (GTDB): domain Bacteria; phylum Bacillota; class Clostridia; order TANB77; family CAG-508; genus Scatovivens; species Scatovivens faecipullorum. The sequence continues at coordinate 137,802 of USEI01000002.1, read as the reverse complement.
TATAAACAATCAGATGGAGAAAGAGCAAGTACAGGATATACATCAGATCCATTACAACATGCAGTATGGTCTTGGCTTGGACAATTAAAACCAGGAGAGACGAATCCATTATTAGGTGCAGCCCAAATATTTGATAAATATCATGAGGATTCAAAAAACCCTAATGTAGATGTTAAACCAGAAGATAATGTTGGAGCAACAGTTTCAAATAATACATATAAAGTTGGTCCATTTAAAATGAGTAATTATGTTAGAGCTGAAAATTATTCATTTAGTTTAGACTCTTATACAGTAACAAGTATAACTAAAGCTGAATATGAAGCTTTAAGCGATAGTGAAAAAGCACATTATGTATTAGTAGATGATGATCGTTATGAAAAATATACTCCAAGTAATTCTGCTAATGCAAAAAATCTTCAAACAGAATTTACAAATACTCAAGGAAAAAATGGTTCAGATTCTGATTTACGAGGAACAATTATTAAAGCTGAAGCTATATTAACAAATGAAAGTGGACAAACTAAAACAATAGAATTTCCTGTTCCAGAACCGGGTTCAGAATTTTATATTGATTTTAGTTCAGCAGCAATTAATGGATATGATGAATTATTAGATATTAGATTTACATATCAAAAAATACATGCATCTGGTGCAGGAACATGGTATGAAGGTTTACAAGAAGCAATAAACTTTAATGGATACTCTTCTACAAATCAATCTAGTTGTAGTTATTCTTGTAAAGATGGACCTTCAGGTCCATACCATAATTCAAAATCACCAGGAACTACTTCTACACCATACACTGGAACATGTACACATAGATGGTGTACTAGTTGTAGAAAATGGACCACACCATATACAAAACCTGATGGTACAACAGGAACAAGACATCATCATGTTGATTCAGGATGGACAAGTCAAAGTCATTATACTACATATTTATGTGGTCATAGTCATAAAGATTGTTGGTACTTCAAATGGAATAAACCAACAAATGGAGGAGACTACGCGCAAGATGCGTTTTCAGGAGCAGGTTTACTTTCATCAGAACAAATGGAATATACAATTCGTGTTGCAGTTCCATTAAAAACACAAATGACAATATATAAATATATTACAAGTGTTGATCATGTTGGAGAAATAGGAAATATTTTTTCAGGAAACCAAAGAAGAGATTGGACAATGGATCAAAAACGTAATAATCCAGTAAAAGTAGAAAGAGGAGATTTAGTTACTTATACTATAGAAATTATAAATGATTCAAGATTCCCAACTAGAGTAAAAGTAAAAGATGTTTTACCAGAAGGTTGTGAGCCAGTTTATGCTAATTTGGTAGATTGTTCTCTGGAGGAAATGCCAGATAGTATAAAATATAGTCAATGGATAGAAGTAGCACCTCATAATAAAAATGTTTATGAAATTAAAGTTAGACCAACTCGACCAGAGGGAGTTTATACAAATACAATAGAATTTATTACAACCAATACATCAAGTGAACACATGCAGTATGTTATATGGGGAGAAAATTCTACTCATGGTGCACACCGATATGGTAGTATGGTAAATACAGACGCTAATGATAACACAACTAATTTGAAAGAAAAAGATTCAGATACTTATCAAATTAAAGAATACAATGTAAATATAGAAAAATATATTTATGATGTAGAACATAATCAAGACAATATTGGAATTAGCAGTATAGATACAACCTTAAAAGCAACAGATCAAAGATCTATAACAAAAGGTGTAACAGAAGATGCTAAAAAAGCTAATCCAGTATACGCAGAATATGGAGATACTATTACATATAAGATAATAGTTTATAATACAACAAATAAATATGACTCTAAGATAGATTATAATAATGCTCCATATTGGAAACCAGATAAGGTTTATGTAGATATAGAAGATACATTACCTAAAAAATATTCTAACTTAGATATTACTGTAAGTGGTACAACAATACCAGGAAACAAATCTTATACAATATCTAAGACTGATAGTAGTACAAATGGTGGAAAATTCACAATTAAAAACTTGATGATTCCAGCAAATGGTACTAGAACAATAACAGTTACTTTAACAGTAGATGAATATACAAAAGGAACTGTTGAAACAAATAGTGTTAAATTTATTGGAGAAATGAGAAACATCAATAGAGGAACAGCACAGACTTCAACAGTTGATGATAAATATGATGTTATTAAAAATAACCCAATAAGAACAGAAACAAAAGATTATTACAAAATAAATAACTATAACACATTTGTTGATAAATACATTTATACTTATGATGAAAAAATACAAAAAGAAAACAATAACAATTCATTTACAAATAATGGTATAATTACAAATAATGATGGTACTTTAAAAACTTCAAGAATGAATGACAGTAAACAATATAGTACTTTATCTGATGGAAATGTAAATGATAGAGTGAGAGAACCAAATAACAAAGACACTTATAAGAAAGAACATCCAGTTTCAGTTGAAAAATATGAAACAATTGTATATGCTATTAAGATTACAAATGAAGCAACAACAGTTAATAAATCTTTAAGTTCTGGTACAAAACCAGCAACTCAAGTTAGAACAACTAAAGTTACAGATAAAATGGAGGTTGGTTTAACTCAAAAATCTGTTGAAGCTGTAATGTATAATAGTGATGGTAGTGTTTGTACAAGATATAATGGTGATGGAAAAGTAAATGTTAATGTTTCAGCTCCATCAGCAATTAGTGAAAACGGAAGAAATTACAACAAATATGAATACACTATTGGAAATGAAACAATCTTAAATCCAGGTGAATACATTATTTACTATGTAACTGTAGAAGTTACAGAAAGCAATATGTATTTATATGATTTAGAGAACAGAGCTGACTTAACAATACTAACTAACATTAACCATACAGATGATAATAATAGAGAAGTTAGAAATCCAAATCATGATGAAAACATTTCTAAACAAGAAGAAACAAAAGAATACGTAAGAATGAAAGACTTAGTAATTGCAGGTAATGTTTGGGTAGACTTTGATAGAGATGGATTTATGACAGACAAAGATGTTGATGCTACAAAACAAGCATACTATAATGTTAACCAAGATGCTAGAAAGAAAGATGTAATTGTTCATCTTTATAAATCAGATGGTACATTATTAAGAACAACCAAAACAGACCAAAATGGTTTATATACATTTGGTAGAGATGAGAACTTAAACTGGTATGGTACATATAATCATGACACAGGATTCTCATTAAATACAACATATCAACGTGTTGACAAAGCTGACAATAAAGATGCAAATGGAAACTACACAGCAAATAGTAAATATGTAAGTTATTATATAGAATACGAATATGATGGTGTTATATATAAGAGTACAGAATTCTATGCTGGAACAGATGGTAAGAAACATCTAAAAGATGATGGAAGCTTTGAACAAGAATATTTGATTGATTCTAATGCAGCTGAATTTACAGATGTAAGAGAACAATTTAATACAAAATATGAATACATTTCATATAATGTAGCTTATGATTTAGGATTTAATAAAACTAATGAATTAGTTTTTGATAAGACAGAACACACTTCACAATTAATGGAAGATAACTCAAGATTAATGACAGCAAGAAGCTTTATAAATGTTCCTTCAAATAAAAATGATGCAAATTCAACTAACTACTTATGGTTATATCCATTTGGAGGAGCTCAAAATAATGAAAAACCAGAAACTGAATACTTAAAACACATCAATTTAGGTTTAGAGTTAAGAGAAGATGTTGATATTGCATTAACAAAAGATGTTTATAAAGTAAAAACAACTATTGATGGTGAAGAAATGGAATACAACTACAACCAAAACAATGGTTTAAATGGTGATATGGAAGCTACAGATCAAAATCCATATTTACAAAATTATATAATTTCAAAACCTTATGGTTTAGAGTTATATGAATCTGACTATAAATACAGATTTGAGCAATATAAAGCACAAGCTGTTAGAGAGTATAAAGGTATAAATGGTGAGAGTGAATTAAATGTTGAGGTAACATATAGAATAACAGTTGATAATAAAGCAGTTACTGATGATGATACTGTAAATTATGAAGGTAAAAATCCTCCTGTAACTGATACTAAACTAGATGTTAAGATACATGAAATTCTAGACTTATATGACAAGAACTTTGTTCAAATACAATTTGATGAAAATGGAAATATGGTAAGTGTTCCAAATCCAACAGTTGGATCTCCAAATACAGTAGTTGTAAAAAATAAAGATGATAATGGCTTCTTAGTTGATAAACCAATTAAGATTGCTGAGGCTTGGTACTTTAAAGAAGCAAGCGAAGCAGGAGATGCTGCAAATGGAACAAAATATAGTATTGAAAATCCTACAGAAGTAGCAGCAGGAGCAAAACCAATTTATAAAGAAGATCCTGCAGGAAATTATGTAAAAATTGATTTAACATTATCAAATATTTCTTCAAGAGGAGCTTTAGGTACATATTCTGAAAAGAAAAATAACTTTGAAGCTGATGGATATAACACAGTATATATTAGAGGTATGGAGAATGAGATTATCCATGAAGGAGAAGATTTAGATATTTATGTTAAATATGTACTTGATAAAGAAGCTTTAGAAGTAGGTATTACAAATGAAAATTATGAAGAAACAAAATCTTCAACATCAAGTGCAAGTTCTAATACTGAAGAAAAAGAAAATGGATCAACAACAACAGGAGAAGAAAGTGGTTCAACAACTACTACAAAAACAACAACTTTAGAGAGATCTTTAAAAATAGCTGAAAATGTAGCAACAGATTTCAAAAATAAATTCGGTAGAGGTACAGAAAACATTGCACAAGTTAATGCTTACTCAGTTTGGTACACAGATGGAAAACCAACTTCACTTGTAGATATGGACTCAAATGCTGGTAACATTGGTATCAAAAATGATAGCACAGGAGTAATTCCTGGAAGTGGAGGATATGCTGAAAGCGAAACCTCTGCAGATAATATAGACTACTATGAAGATATGACATATAAAACAGGTATTGAACTTGTTGCAGATGCAACAGTAAATACAAAAGAAATAATAACAGAAAAATACAGTAAAAATAATATTATTGTAGAAGTTCAGAATACACCAGATATTAGAAGAAGTATTTCTGGTATGGTTTGGGATGATTCAAGAACAGATACATTAGGAGAAGCTGGAGAAACACAATATATTGGTGATGGTAACTACGATCCTAATGAACAAAAGAAAAATGATGGTAAAATGAATCAAAACGTAGAAATTAACTACAAAGATGGTTCAGAAACAGAAGAAAAGGATATTAAAGTTAGAAGTGCAAGAGCAGAATTTGTTGAAATTGTTGATATTCCAGTACGTGATGAAAACGGTAACTATGTAAAAGATGCAAATAATAATAATCAAATTCACTATTATGAAGAAATCTTAAGTGATGTTACATGGAAGCAAGTTCAACATACAAGAACAGATACAGATGGTAATTATGAACTTGAAGGATTTGTTCCAGGTAGATATGTTGTAAGATTTACTTATGGTGATACAGTTGAAGAAAACAAAAATTCTACAACATATAACCCAGATATTGAAGCTCAAAAAGATATGTTAATCTTTAATGGTCAAGATTATAAATCAACAAAATATACAACAGATTTAAGTGATACAGAAACAGATGTTGATGAAATAATTAAACAATTAGAGGTTGTAAACAAATCAGATGCTAGAGATGATGAAATTAGAAGACTAGAAGTTAATAGATTCTCAGAAGTTATGACAAACGAACTTGCAGAAATTCTAAAAGGTGTTGCAAATGGAATTGAAGAAATGACACCAATATCTAGAGCAAATGATGTGGATCAATTAAAAGCATTAACAGAAAACACATATATGAATGCTGAAACAGTTGAATTCTTAGTAAAAACTGAGAAATTAACACAAGAGCAAACATCAAAATATATTGTAAGAACAAATGTTGATTTAGGAAATGGTACAGCTGAAGATTTAGCAAATGAAATTTACTATAAAGAACTAGAAGCTATGCAATATGCAGACAACAATGCTAGGGACTTCAAGATTGAAAACGTAGACTTTGGTGTTGAATATAGACCTGAATCACAAATAAGTTTATTAAAAGAAATTGATGAAATGAAGATAACAACAGAAGATGGAGAAACATTAGCTGATTTATTCTTCTATACAGAAGGTGAAGGAGAAGCTGCTACTCACCACTTAGATATGGATAAATCAGTAGGACTTGATTTAGTACAATTCATTTCAAATGATTATACAGCCTTACTATCAGGACTTGCTACAGAAAAACTTCAAGGATTTGTTTACTTACAAATAGATGATGATATTTTACAAGGTTCTAAAATTGAAATTACTTATAAATTCAAAGCACAAAACAATAGTGAGGTAGATAGAATCACAGAAAATCTTGATGATATCAGATACAAAGAAAATGATGCAACAATTAATTTAATCAATGCATATAATGGTAAAGGTGTAAATATTATAGATAAAGATTATACAGCTTCAGGCACAGCAAGAAATATTATTTATGCAGATACTTATGCATTAGATGAAAATGATGATCTATACAGAAACATGAAGAAAACAATTACTAATGAAACTGATGCAAATAATAAGCCAGTAGGAGACGGTGGATATTTTGGTAGATATGTAGGATATGCATATTATACTGGAAAAGATACTAACTTAGATACAATTGCAAGCTTGAAATTTGATAAGATATTAGACTATGTTGACACAGACCTAGAGTTTGAACAAGAAACAAGTGATGATAAATTATTAAGTAAGTACTGGAGAAGAAGTACAACATCAGAATTAGTAAATCATGTATTAGCAGTAAGAGATATTGTTGAAGGAAAAACAACTACAGAAGAAAATAAAACAGATGAACAAAATACAAACAATGAGACAAGTGAAAACTATGCTATAGGAGAAGATATTACAACTAATGTTAAACTAACAAATACTAAAGGCATAGAATATAAGAACCTAGTTGTATCAGTTGATGATAGAATTAGAGATGATGAGTATTCAAGAAATGTTCAAACAAATATTGAAGAAGCTCAAGATAAATATCAAGTAAATAACGTTGATTTGGCAAGATTCTTATTACCAAAAGTAACAGATCCAGATACTACAAATTATCATTATTCTATGGGTACAGTATACTTACCAGTATCTAAAGTAGTATCAGCAGAAGCAGATACAGAAGATATGACTTATGAAAACATGGCAGAGATTATACAATTTACAACATTAACAGGTAGAAGAACAAACTTTGCTACAACAATTGGTAATGCTAATGTTAATACAACAAAACCTGATCCAGGAAAAGGTAGTGAAGAATTTGTAACAGCATCTTTTGAATCAGATACTGCAGCAACAGAAACAATTACATTAACACCTCCAACAGGTTTAATGAGAAATAGAAGAATGATTGTTAATACAGTTGAGACAGCAAGAACAAGTGTAATAGTAGTAGCAATCGTAGTAGCCGTAGTAGCTTTAGTAGTAATTGTAACAAAAGTAACAATTACAAAAATCAAAAAGAGACGTTATAAATAAAACATAAATTAAGAAGAGAGTAGTTTTTACTCTCTTCTTTTTATACAATATTTTTTTGAATAATTTTATTTTTGCTACGCAAATATACTCTTTGGAATTTTTTTAAAGATTTGTAAATAAAATTGTAATATTAAAAAGTGAGAATATAAAATTTCTATAAAAAATAGGATGGTAAATTTAAAATGAAATTATTAAAAACAATATAAAATTACTTTTTAAATTATTATAGACAAGTAAAATTGAGATTAAAATATACTATTCGACAAAAAAAGACAGAAAAGTATTTAAAACAGGGAATACTAAATTAAATTTTTTTTGAAAAAAAGTCAAAAAATAGTGTAAAAAGCCTTGAAAAAGTTTACATAATGGTATATAATAGATAACGTATAGTTTCTGGTGGAAAAGGCTTATATAAAAGGATTTATGTAATGAAAATTTTATATTTCATAGCGGGAGTTTGCTAAAATAGTTAATCCGTAAATGATAATGAAAATAAAAACATGAAATCCTTGTGTTACAAAGGTTTTTTCTATTGACTACTTTTAAAAAAAGAGTAGAATATACTTATATAATTATAGTAAAGTTGATACTATGCCAAATTGTTGTTGTAGGAGGAATTAAGATTATGCTAAAAAACAAAATTCTAGAAAAATTGTTGGCAATAATCCTAATATTTACACTAACTTTTGCAAATTTTGCATTTGTAACTAAGAGTTATGCAGCAAGTTTTGCAGAAACCTTTTTTGCGTCAGATTCAGATACAGGACATGAAAATGTTGAATTTGAAGCTTATTTTGGAACCGAAGAAAGTAAAACAGATTCGGTTATTAGTGATGTAAATAACGAGGAATTATCTATTGGCATGAAATTAGATGTTAAAGAAAGTGGATATCTAAAAGATGCAAAAATAGAAATTGCAGAAACTGAGGAGGGAAAAGGTTTAAACTTTGAAGTTGGCAGTTTTGAAGAAGTACAAGCTCAAGTTACAGAAAACCAAGAAGAAACTTCAAATGAAAGTGAAGAAAATGTTGAAGAAGTTCAAGAGGTAAACAATGAGCAGGCAGAGGTTACACAAGAGACATCTGCAGAAGGAGAAACTTCAGAACAAGAAAAACAGATAGAAGAAAACTTGGAACAAAATGCAGAACAAAATGAAGAAAATTCAGCTCATGAAGTATTACCAGAATATGTTCAAAGTTTAGAAAACAATGTTATTTCTTTAAAACAAGTTAATAACTCTTCAGAAGTTAAACTTTCATTACCAATAAAATACAAAAATGAAATGTATGTAAATGAAAATAAATTATCAAAAGATTGTGCAGTAATTTTCACAGGTATATACGTTGATGATGATGGTGATGAAATAGAAGTATCAAAAAGAGTAAATTTAAATGTTGCTTGGAAAGATCAAAGAGAAGTAAAATTATCTAGTGAAGCTACAAAATATATAGATTTTGGTAGAGGAGTTATATTACAAACTTTAGTAAAAGTTGATACAACTACAGATAAAAACACTTTACCAATTAAAGAATCAGAAGTTGTAATTGATGTACCAAATTTTGAAGGAATAAAGCCATCAAATGTTACAGTAGTTGCAAATTCTACTTCAGGAACCAATGGAGAAACAGTTGGAAATTTAACATTTAATGAAAACAATTGGACATATAATGCTGATGAAAACAAAATAATATTAAAGGTTACTAATCCAAAGAAAAATGTTGAAGTAAATGAATTTGAAGATGAATACTTAAAAGATGCAAACAAAGAAGTAGTTAAAGAAGACAGATATTTTAGCGGTTCAGGTATTGATGAATATTTAATTACTTATACTTTTGAAAATGCAAAAGCAGTAGGTGGAATTACTATTAATTCTAATATAGAAGCTAAAGTAACAATGTTTAGTGGTGCAAACGAGGAAGAAAATTCTAATTTAATAACAAATAACAACAATTTTGAATATGTTCTTCAAGGACAAACAGGAAATATAGTATCTTTAAATATAGAAAATGAAACTCTAGATGTTTCAAAAGCTTATACATATTTAAATTATAAAAATAGTGGAAAATATGAAGTTGAATTAATTTCTAAAACTGTTGCTAATATTTCTTATAAAGATATTATAAAAAATATTAGAATAGAAGATAGAGATAACTTATATGTAGATAAAGCTGGAAATTCTATTGAAAATAATGATTTATATTATAAACAAATTTCAATTAATAAAGAAGAATTTACAAAAGTTTTAGGTGAAACTGGTGAAATTAAAATTTTAGATATTTCTGGAAATTTAATTTCTACAATTAATAATGAAACAGCAGTAAACGAAGAAGGAAATATAATAGTAAGTTTTGAAAATAAACCTTCAAAATTAGTTTTTGAACTTACTAAACCAGTAGGTGAAGGAAACTTAGTAATTAATAATGTTAAAGCATATACAAATGCGTCTATTGATAAAGCAAATTTTGCTAATTTATCATCAATTAAAACAACTTCAGCTATGTCAGCAGAATATGAATATGTTGAAACTAGAGTTGATGTAGGAACAGCAGAAGTTGTAACAAATTTAATAGATACAACAACAAAAGCTAATTTAATTATAGACAAATCAAACCTTTCAACACTTGCAAATAATGATGTTGAACTAAGAATAGAATTAAATAATGCTACTGATGTATCAGATGTGTATGGAAATTCAGTTTTTGAAATAGAATTACCAGAATATGTTCAAAATTTAGTAGTAACAAATGCAAGTGTACTTTATGGTGAAGGATTAGATATAATAAATACAGAAGTAGCTGGAAGAATAATAAGAGTTACAATTGATGGTAACCAAGAAGGAATAAATTCTGGTGTGTTAACAAATGGTACAAATATAGTAATAAATGCAGATATAAAAGTAGATTTATATACACCAGCAAAATCAGATATTATTAAATTAAGATATACAAATAGTGAAGCTACAAATTTGGATAATAATGGATATACTGAATTACCAATTAATTATTCAGCTCCAACAGGACTCGTAGCAGTAAATAGTACATCAAATTATAATACAGTAGGTTCAATTACAACATCTGTAAGACAAGGTGTAAAAGAAGATTTAATTGATATTTATTCAGAAGCAAAGGCTGCAACAATGGAAATTGTTGTAATGAACAACAATGAAAATACAGTTTCAGATGTATCTATATTAGGTAGAATTCCTTTTAAAGGAGTAAAAGATATAGAAACAGGAGAAGACTTAGGTACAACATTAGATACAAAACTAATTGGTCCTATAGTTTCAGATGAAAGAAATGGAGTAGCATTTAATATTTACTATTCTGAAAATGGAGAAGCAAATAATGATTTAAATAATTCAGAAAATGGTTGGACAATGAACCCAACAAGTTTTGAAAATATAAAATCATATTTAATAGTACCTCAAGATGAAAATTATGAAATGCAAGAAACAGCAATTTTAAGATTTACATATCAATATGAAATTCCTGCAAATTTAACTCATAATGAAAATATCTATGGAACATTTTTAGCATATTATACAAATAATTCAGAAATAGCAAAAACTGACGAAAAAGCAACTCCTGATAAAATTGGTTTAACAACTGGAGAAGGACCTGAATTAAACTTAGAAGTTTCATTAGATAAAGAAACAGTAAAAGAGTTAGAAGAAGTAAAAGCTAAAATTATTGCTACAAATGTAGGTAATAATAAAGCAGAAAATATAAATATAGAATATTCAATTCCAAAATATGCTGAATATGTATCAGCAGAAAGTGATAATGAAAACTTAAATATAACAGCAGAAAATGGAATTGTAAAAGCAAATATTAATGAATTAGAAAAAGAAGAAAAAATAGAATTTACAATAACATTAAGAGCTGGAAAACTTCCAACATTAGAAGAATACTATAGAGGAACAGAAGGCTTTGGAGTTTATGAAGGAAAATATATGATAAAACTTCAAGATGAAGAAGGAAATATTATAAAAGAAGAAGAGATAGCAGAAGTTCCAGAAATTTATATAGAATCTAAAGCAAGTATAACAGCTAAAGATTTGGGTGCAACTTTAACAGCAGAAGGAAATAAAGCCGAAATTACTAAATCAGATTTCAAAATTGATATACAAAATAAATCAGATATAGATGAAGCTTTAGAAACACAAAAAGCTGGAGATGAAGTAAATTTTAGCATTCAAATTGAAAACTTAACTTCTGAGGTTAAGAAAAATGTTGTTGTAACACAAGTATTACCAAAAGAATTTTCTTATGTGAAATCTTCAGTAGTAGGATATGCAGAAGATGGATTAACATCAATTGATGTGGCAGAAGGAAGATATGATGAATCTACAAGAACAATAACATGGAATTTATCAGAAATTCAAGAAGATGCTTCTGTTCAATTAAAATTTGTTGCTAAGGTAAATGAATTAGATGAAAATGTTACAAAAGTAGATGTGGAAACAATAGCTAAAGTAAGTGCTGATGGAACAGATACTTATGAATCAAATGCTTTAATAACATCAGTTGGAAGACCTGTTTTAGTTGTAAATCAAATATCAGAAAATACAGATACTTATATTAAAGAGGGAGATACAGTTAAATATGTATTTACAGTTAAAAATGAAGGTGGAGCAGTAGCAGAAAATGTTAGATTAACAGATGTAATTCCAGATGGAATAGCAGTTAGAAAAGTTTCATATGTATCAGATGGTATTGTAGGAAATAAAAAAGTTTCATCAAGTAGAGAAGTAACAGTAATGGCAAATATTCAACCAAATGAAGAATTAGTTGTTAATGTTGAAGCAGTAGCTGCTAATTTAGGTGGTGTCCAAGAAAAAACTGTTACAAACTTTGCTACAGTTGCTTCAGCAGAAGTAGAAGAACAAACAACGAATTCAATTACACATATAGTAGAAGCTTCTGAAAAATCTATTGCAGCAAGTCAATTACAATCATCTTCAAGTTCTACTTCTCAAGGAAATGGAAATATAGAAAAGACATATAAACTAACAGGTACAGCTTGGCTTGATAGTAATAAAGATGGTATGAGAACAACAGATGAGCAATTATTATCAGGAATAATTGTTAGATTAGTTGATAGTCAATCTGGTGCAATTCAAACGTCTGTAACAACAGATGCAAATGGTACATACACATTTTCAGGAGTAAAAAATGGAGACTACTTAGTAATTTTTGAGTATGATACAGTAAAATATACAGTTACAGCTTATAAAAAAGACGGTGTGGATATAAATGTTAATTCAGATGCTGTAACAACAAAATTAGAACAAGATGGTAAAACAAGAAATGGAGCTATTACAGAAGTTATAACAATTTCAAATGGTAGTGTTTCAGGTATAGATATTGGTTTAGTTTTAGCAGATAAATTTGATTTAAAATTAGACAAAACTATAACTAAAGTAACAACACAATCTGCTACAGGAACTCAAAATGATGAATATGATAATGTAACATTAGCCAAAACAGAAATTGCTGCTAAACATTTATATGGATCTGTTGTATATGTAGAATATACAATTACAGTATCAAATGAAGGTGATGTGGCAGGATATGCAAAACAAATTATAGATTATATGCCAGAAGGAATGACATTTAATTCTGGATTAGAAGCAAATGCAAGCTGGTATACAGGATCTGATGGAAATCTATATTCAGCAGAACTTGCAGAAAGAGAATTAAAACCTGGTGAGTCAGCATCTGTTAAATTAGTTTTAACAAAACAAGTAACAGAAGAAAATATAGGACTTACTAACAACCTAGCAGAAATTTATGAAGATTACAATATATATGGTATTTCAGATATTAACTCAACACCAGCAAATAAAGCACAAGGTGAAAATGATATAGGTTCAGCAGACGTAATTATTTCTGCAAAAACTGGTGAAACATTCATATATATTTCAGTAATTATAACAACAATATTATTAGGAAGTATAGTAATATTTATAGCATATAATAAAATTGTATTAGCAAAGAGAAAAGGAGGTGTTTAATATGAATAAATTCAAAAGTAGAATTTCTATAACATTTATTGCAATGTTAATTATATTAAGCACCATAGGAGCTTGCTATGCAGTTGCAGAGAGATTAGGAGAAATGATTATTGAATCAACACATATTCATTCTTATCCTAATGGAAGCTATATACCATATAGTGATTTAAATGATTATTATGATGTGTTCTGTTGCCAAAAAGGTACTTCATTACCAAGTCATAGTCAAACAGAACTTGTTGGAACAAATGGAGATAATTTAGGAGTATCATATCCTTATTTAACAAATAATGATTTAGGAATGGAAATACTTCGTCAAAGTTCAACATCTGGTTCACCATTTGGATCTTCTAGATATACAAATAGAACTTTTGGTAGATATAAAATAGAGAGTACAGATATTGCAACTCCAAAAGAGGCTTATATCTTATCAGAAATGATAAAAGTAGATGGAATGGGTGAATATAACTATGCTCAGTTAGCTTGGTGGACAACAGAAGCAGGAAGCTTAGGAAATACTGTTGCAGAAAATGCTTTTGCAAAAGAAGCAGATGCATTTGAGGCATATATATTAGAAGCTGCTGGAGTAAACAGTACAGATGAATTAAAATATAAAACAGCAGAATTTACTACTCCAGACGGAGAGAAAAAGAAAATAGAAAATGCTTTTGATTTTGATTATGATCCAAAATGGGTTACAGAAGGTGAATATCAAACACCAACAGTAGTATGGGATAGCGGATTACAACAATATATAATAGGACCTTTTGCTATTGACTATGTTGGTTCAACAGAACAATTTGGAGATAGAGAAGAAGTTCAATTTGCTGGAATTACAGACATGGAGATTTATACAGATGATTCAGAAGCAGCATTAGTATTAGGAAAAGATTGGGAATTTGTTTGGACAGATGGTGAAAGAACACAAGATACAGACTCAAAATTTCCACTAGCAAATGAGAAATTTTATATTAGATTAAATTATAGAGAAAATGCTACAAAAATAACTAATATAAAAACTAAATTTAGATATATGAACGCAGCTGGTGTATTTCAAAATTTAAGAGGAACATACTTTGAAGCTATTTGGAACCAAAAATCAAAAGATTACTATAACACTTGGACAGATAGTGAAGGACATTCACATAGCGAATATGATCATACAGATTATTGGTTAAAACTAACAGGTTTAAAAGAACATACATCACAGGCATTAGCATTAGGTATAAATGCTTGTAGATGGTATGAATATGTAGAAATTGATAGAAGATTAGATATTAGAAGTGGAAAAATTAGAATAGAAAAAGAAGTAGTTGATGAAGATGGAGAAGAAGTAAAAGACGTAAACAAATTCTTCTATTTCAGAGTTAATGTAGATGGTGCAATAAATGGTGATTCAGAAATAATAAAAGTTAAAGCTGGACGTTCAGCAACTACTAAAACATATTATTGGAATGCTGAAGATGGAAATCCAACTTATACTGTTGAAGAAATTGACAAGGATGGTTTTAAACAATTAGACCTTGAAAATGCTTCAGGAGAATTAAGAGATGGAAGAACAGTAAAGGTAAAAGCTACTAACATTGGAGAGCATACTGGTAACTTAAAAATCGTAAAGAAAATAGATAAAAATATTTTAAATGGAAAAGAAAGTAATTTAGAGGGTAAAACTTTTAACTTTAAAGTAACTTTAAGTGGAACATTTAAATATAATGGACAAAAATATAATGATGCTTCAACTACCATAGATGCTTCTATTACAATTAATAATGGAAGAGGAGAATGGAATTTAGGAAATGTTAAATGGTATGGAGAAACAGCTCCTAAATATAAAGTTGAAGAGTTAAGTTCAGAATTTGCTGAGTTAATTTCTATAACACCAAGTTCAGGTAGATTATCTGAAGATGAAACTGTAACAGTAACAGCAATAAATGAACAAAAAATAGAAAAAGCAAAAATTCATATTATAAAAACATTAGAAAATGCTGAATTATATTCAGAAGAAGAAATAATGAAATTAAAATTTAATTTTGAAATTTCTGTGGATGGATATGATAAACAAAGAATTGAAATTTCACCAATAAGAAAAGATAATTCTTATGTTTGGGAATATACATCTGGATATTATGAATGGTTTGCTGGAAATAATCCAAATTATACAATAACAGAGGTTGATAATCCAGAAGGAACAAGTTTTGTTACAGCAACAAGTGATGATGTACAAATAACAGTAAATGGACAAACAATTACAGGAACTTTAGTTAGTGATGAAACAAAAGATTTTGAAGTTACAAATAACATTGTAAACAGAATAGAAAAACCTCATTCAGGTAGAATTGAAATAACAAAACATATAGATTCAGATACATTAGTTGATAAAGAATTTAAGTTTGTGGTAACAGTAACTTCTAAAGGAAGTTTCACATATAAAGGTCAAACTTATGGACCAGGAACCAAAATTCAATTAACAAATGATTCAGCAGTAGAAATAACAAACGATATTTATGATGAAAATAGTTTTGTTGTAATAAAAGTAAGTAGTGTAGACGCCCCTACTGTATGGACTTCAGATGAATTTACATGGAATGGAGAAATGGCTCCAGAATATACAGTAGAAGAGAATTTACTTGCAGAAGATATTGCTTCATCAGTTGAACCTTCTAAAGGTACTTTAGCTGATGTATCAGAAGGTACAAACACAGTAAAAGTAACAGCTTGGAATAGAGACATAACTCCAAAAGCAGGATATCTTCATATTATAAAAACACTAGAAAATGCACAAGGAATGTCTACTGAATATATAAATTCTTTAGTATTTAAATTCCAAATTACAGTAGATGGATATGAACCTTATGTGGTTTCATTAAATGCAGAGAAAAAAGGTGATTCTTATGTTTGGGAATATACATCAAATGCATTTACTTGGGCAGCTGATGCGGAAGCTCCAAACTATACAATAACAGAAATTGACCTTCCAGAAGGAACAGAATTTGTATCAGCAACTTCAGATGGTGGAACACAAATAGAAAATGGTATACAAGGAAAATTAAAAGAGAGCCAAACTGGGGAAATATTAATTACAACAGATAATGAATTTATAAATAGAGCAAATGAAAATTCTGGAAACTTAATTGTTAAAAAACAAATAACTCATGAAAGTTTAAATGGTCAAGAATTTAAATTCAAAGTAACTATAAGAGGTGCTTTTGAATATAATGGAACAAAATATGGACCAGGAGAAGCTGCTGGAGAAGAATTTTCTCAAGAAATAACAGTTTCTGGCGGTAGTCAGTGGGATTCCGGAACAATTAAATGGTATGGAAATTCAGCTCCAACTTATACAGTAGAAGAGCTAGAATCAGAAATTGCAAACAATATATCAGTTTTAAATGCTAGTGGAACTATAAAGCCAGGAGCAGAAGCAACAATAGCAACATTTATAAACGAACCTAAATTAACAGGTGGATATTTAGAAATAACAAAATTAGTTGAAAATGGTGTTATTGGTGATGAAGAATTTACATTTAGAGTTACAGTAGATGGATATGAGCCATTTATAGTAACAATAAAAGCAAATCAAACATATAAATCAGATATGTTTAAATGGTATGTAACAGAAGAAGCTCCTTCATATAAAGTTGAAGAAATTAATCTTCCAGAAGGAACAGAAGTAGTTAGAATAGATAATGCAGAAGGAAAATTGGCTCCAGAAGGTCAAACAGTATCTGTTGTAGCAACAAACAAATATGAAGAGCATGAGGGAAGCTTTACAGTTAGAAAAGAAATAATTGCTGATGAAAAATTATTAGATGGATTAGAACTTCCAAGTTTTGATATGACAGTTACAATTTCAGGTACTTTTGAAATGGATGGACAAAGTGTTGTAGATTCAACAAGAGTAATTAATATTAGCTTAAAAGGTGGAGAAACATATACATCACCAACAATTAAATGGTGGGGTGATAATGTTCCAACAGTAACTGTAACTGAAAATAATATTCCAAAAGGTTGGAAAAATGTTAGTATATCAAATAATGGGGCAGAGATTTCTGATAACTTAGAGATAGTTGTTTCAAACAGATTAGAAACTTTAACAGTTATAGATTTAACAATTAAACTTGCAGGTGATGTATGGGAAGATACACCACTTGATGAAAATGATAAAAATACAGAAAATTCTGTTGAAAACGGTATAATGGATGACAATGAAAGAAGATTAGATGGAATTGAAGTATATATTTATGATAATAACGGAAATTTAGCAACAATTTATGATGATGGAGAAGAAATTAGTCAACCAATAATTACAACAGATGGTGGACATTGGGAAGCTCCAAGTGTAAAAATATTAAAATCAGGAACTTATGATATTGAATTTGTTTATGATGGTCAAACTTATGAACCAACAAAATTCTTAGCAACTTCAAATGGAGATGCCAATGCTTATAGAAGTGCTTCAACTTCAGGAAGAGATGCTTGGGCAAGAGACTCTATGGCTTTAGACTATAATAGAGAAGAAGTTGATAATAGAATTCAAGAAATTAAAGGAAAAACAGAAATAAATGGTGAAGGTGAAACAATAGGTACTGCTGTGGGAAGTGAAGGAGAAAAAGACATTTTCTATGAAGGAGCAAAATCTGCAGTAGCGAATGGAACTTCAAGAATATCTTCAGAAGTACAAACTCAAAATGCTGATGGAACTGCAAAAGATTTATTTAAGACTAAAGCAAGAACATCAGTTGGAGGATTAACTTATCCATTTGATAATAGAATTCATTTAGAAAGTTATGATACTTATATAAGTGAACTTGGTTTAGTTCAATATTATATGTATTCTGCAACTTATAATTATACATTACACATTAATTTAGGATTAAAGAGAAGACCAGAAGTTGATTTAGGAACAACTAAGGATTTAGTTTCAGCTAAAGTAGTTGTTAATGATAAGTTGTTAAATTATAAATTTAATAAATTAGAAGATATTGGTTCAGATTGTTATAGTAGACAATTATATGCAGACACAACTCAAATTGAATATCAATTAGGTTTATACAGTACAGATTATTATTACAGAGCAGAAATGTATCAAGCAAACTCTAATATAACAGGATATGATGCAATAGAAAAATTCTATAAAGATTTAGGAACAAGTATTGATGCAACAGAATTAGATGTTTATTTAACATATAAGATAAGTTTATATAATGAAGGACCAGATTATATTACTAAAATAAATTCAGTTGATGATTACTTTGATAGTTCATTTGGAGATCCAATTAATACAAAAGTAGAAAAATATGTAAAAACAATAGACGGAGCAGAACAAAATGGATTAACAGAAGTAGCAAACGCTTCTTATGTAGAATCACCATCTGGAAATAAAAATGTTACATGGAATGTTACAGAAAGAGGAATCAAAGGTTCTGATGGAGTAACTTATAATAAAATGACAGCTCAAAATTTAGATATAAGCTTAAGAAGTGGAGAAAAAGCTGATATTTATGTAACATTTGCATTAGATAAAGAAAATATAGATGGAGTTGAAGATACAATTAGACTTGGAGATAAGTCAAATGTAGCTGAAATTTCAAGTTATTCAACAAGTTATACTGATGGTAGAAATGCAGGTAAAATAGATAGAGATTCAGCACCAGCAAACGTAAACATCAGAAGCTACAATGAAAAATCATGGTATGAAGATGATACTGATTCAGCACCAGTATTAGAATTAACAATAGTAGAAGAAAATAGAGAAATAAATGGTTTAGCTTGGGAAGATAAACCAGAAGGAGATACAGCAGTAGGAAATGGACTTTATGATGAGAGTGATGAAGCTTTAATTGGAGGATTAACTACAGAACTTGTTGAAAAAATAAAAGTTGGAGATAGAGAATATGATTTCTTGTGGCCAACAAGTAAACAATTAGATGTTTTAGGTGGAAAAACACTAGAATATCTAACAGGTTTTGACAGTACAACAGAAACTTCAAGAGAAAACATAGAAAATGAATCTAGTGTTGGTTCTTATAAATTTACATCAGTTCCAGTTGGAGATTATGTTGTAAGATTTTTATATGGAAACAATAAATTAGATTTAGAAGATACATTTGAAATTTCTGGAGATCCAGAAGCATATAAAGCAAATGGTGAACGTTTTGATGAAGACAATATTTTAACAGCAAATTATGATAAAGATCTTGAAGGAAAAACAGCAGCTATTTATAATGGTCAAGATTATAGATCTACAATTTATCAATCAGGATTTACAAGTGTAGACGACAATGGTTATGTAAATAATGAATGGCATGATTTAGATAATATTGATTTAGCAAACGCAAGAGTTTCAGATGCAAAAGATAGTGAAGCTAGAAGACTTGAAATTACATCAAATTCAGAAACTATAACAAATGTAAATGGAACAGTACTTGCAACTGCAAATAAATTAGATGAAAAACATACTGATTTATATAATGATTATTCAATGTTTGCAGATACAGCAAAGATAAGTTTATTTATAGAAAACTTTGGCGAAGGTGTAGAAGAAAAATCTGAAATTTTAGGAACTGTATTAGAAGCTGGAAGTGTTAGAGTACAAAAAGAAGGAACAAATTACTTAATTAACAACATAGATTTTGGATTAATTGAAAGACCTGAAACAGCAGTAGTTCTTGATAAACAAATAAGTTCAATTAAATTAACTACAAATGATGGAAACGTAATATTTAATGCAATCTATGATATTAATTATAGAGAAACTGATTTATTGGAAGGTGTTTCAGATAAGACTATAATAACTAAATTAGGAAATAAATATTTAATTGCAGATGTTTCATTATCTGACTCTTCAGTTGCAACAGATGTAATGCAAGCAATTAATAAATGTGAAGAAAAGCCAACAGATAGGGAAATTTCTGGAATGCAAAACTTCAGATATGTAAATATTGATGAAACAATATTACAAGGTACAACAATAGAAATTAATTATCAAGTTAGTGCATTAAATGTTGGTGAAGTTGATAGAACAAGTGAAATACTAGAAAACATTTCTGAACAAAACTTTACAAAAGTAGAGGAACTTACAGGAATTAAACCTAGAACAGAAAAAGAAGCTCTTAAACTTCTTGCAAATAAAGCTTATGAGGATACTGCCAAAGGAATTTCAAAAGCAGGTGAATATTTAGGAACAACTTATTATACAAATGATGTAAGAGCTGATAAAGTTGTTACAACAAGAGTTCGTCAAATTGTAGACTATGTTGATAATGATGGTATATTCTCAGCAGAATTAAATAATGCAAAAGATCATAGCTGGAAAAATACAAATGTTACAGAGTTAACTGGTAGTGGATATGGATCAGATAAGTTATTATCAGATGTAATAACAACAGAATATGAATTAATTGATAAAAAAGGTATTGCATATATCACAGACCAAAGAAATAATGTAATATTAAGTATTGATACACAAGAAAATACAGATCAAATGAATAACTCAGGATTTGAAGCAAAACTAGTACCATATAAAGAAAATGCAGATGCTTATAAATCTCAAATAGTTTTAACTATAACAAAAACAGTTTCTGCAGAAGATGATGCAAATAACTTAAATTATGACAATATAGCAGAAATTGTTAAAATAGAAAATTCAGTTGGTAGAAGAGATATAGTTGCAGTTCCAGGTAATGCAAATCCAACACTTGGAGAATTTGAAGTAGCTCTTAAAGAAAGAGATTCAAGTGCAACAGAACTTGTAACATTTACTCCTCCAACAGGTATCAATTCAGGAACAGTTATGACAATACAAATACTTGCTGCTGTAGTTGTTGCTCTTGCAGTAATTGCAATAGGAATAGTAGTAATTAAGAAAAAAGTTCTTAAATAAAATTAGAGTGATAGAGTAGTCTAAAAAATAACTTATATAAAAACAGATAGAAAACAAAAAGATAAAGATAAAATATATGAAAGTTATAAAATATAAAATAGACTATATAAAGACACATAGTAAATTTAAAGAACTTTAGTATAAATAAAAAGATGAAGCTTTGGGCTTCATCTTTTTTTGTCAATTTTGCTATTAATACTTGTCTTTTTAGACTAAATGTAATAAAATAAATACAAATTATCACAAATTGTAAAAAACTTTTATTATATATAGATTTAATCTCGACAAAATCTTTTTTTTAATTATGATTAAATAAATATATATTAAAAGTGAGAGGTGGTTAAGGATGTTTCAAAATATTGCAGATATGGGTTCAGAACAAGAAAGTATTAATAATAAAACAAATGATATAAAATATAGATTAAAAGAAATTTTTAAGTATCAAAATGTAATTATATATATTTTAACTTTATTGTTATCTACATTAACAATAAAAAATCAAATTATGCCTTTTGGCTTAGCAATGGTTGCAGCTTGTGTTGGTGAGACAGTACCAATTATTGGTGTTTTTCTTATGGCACTTATAGGTACAGCAATTAGTATGCAAAAATCAGCTGTAAGCAATTTCATTGTAACTTCTATTATATATTTCATTTTAGTATTATTTTTTAAAGCTAAAGTAGCTGTTGAGGAAAGAAACGAAGTTGTAAAAACAGGTGGCAAATTATTTGCTGCATGCATGATTGTTTCAATCATTAAATGTTTTACAGGTATATTTTTGCTTTATGATGTATTTATGAGTATAATTTCTTCTTCAATAGTGTATGTTTTTTACAAATTGTTTGTAAATGGACTAGCATTTATTAAAGATTTTAATATAAAAAAAGCTTTTACAATGGAAGAGTTAATTGCTGGAATATTAATTATTTCTCTTGCAAGTCTTTCATTAAAAGATATTAATATATTTTCTTTAAATTTAAGTAATATAATCATAATATTTATGATTATGGTGCTTGGTTGGAAGAATGGAATGGTTACAGGAGCTGTTTCAGGAATTTCAATAGGTCTTGCAATTAGTTTTGTAGACGGGACAAGCTTAGTCCAAATTTCTATGTTTGCTATATCAGGAATTTTATCAGGATTATTAAATAGATTTGGAAAAATAGGAGTTATTTTAGGATTTATACTAGGAAATGCTATACTTACATATTTTGTAAGGGGAGCATCAACAATGATAATATACTTCAGAGAAATATTTATTGCTTCAATAGGACTTCTATTAGTTCCAAATAAAATAAAACTTGAACTTGAAGATCTAATTGGAAAAAATAAATTAATTTCAAATACAGGTGATAATAGGTTAGAAGAAAGCAATGATGAAGTTTCAGAAAAGTTAAAAACTATTTCAGATATGTTTAACGAACTTTTTTCTAACGTAGATAAAGAAAATGCTGTAGAACAAGAAAGTTTTGTACAAGATTTTTTAGATAATTTAGAAGAAGTAAAAAATAATATTTTTTATGATGAAATTTCTAATGAGGAAAATGGAATTGCAAAAGATATTTGTACTACATTAAAAGAAAAAGAAATTTTATTAGATAATGATTTAATTAATATATTAAAAGAACATAATAATTATGTGATTATGAAAGATGAAAATATAAAAAATGATTTACAAGAGATAGTGAAAATTGCAAACAGAACTTTAAAAATATTTGAAATCAATAAAGCTAAAAAACAGGAACGAAAAAATAATATGGCAACAATTAGCCAAAATTTAAAAAATGTAACTAAAGTTATAGATAAATGTGCAGAAGAAATAAAGGTAAAAAAAGAAAATATATATGAAAATAAAGAAAAAGAACTTGGACTTTTACTAAAAAGTAAAAAAATAAAAATTAATAATGTAAGAATTAAAAAGTTAAAAAATGAAAAATTTATAGTAGAACTTAAATTAGATTATTATGATGAAAGACTTAAAGAGAAAGAAGTTATAGTAAATATAGCAGATATAATTTCTAAGAGTTTAGGAACAAGAATTGTTTTTCAAAGAGAAAGAAAAAATGATGAGAAAAAAGAATACTACCAAATATATTCTAGTGAAGATAAATTTGTATTACAAGTTGGAAGTGCAAAAATTACAAAAGATGGAAGTGAAATTTCTGGAGATTGTAGCTTACAAATTAAACTTGCAGATGGAAAATATTTATTAGCAATAGCAGATGGCATGGGTAGTGGAGAAAAAGCAAGAGAATGCAGTAAAATAGCTTTGAGGCTTGTAAAACAAATGTTATCAGCAGGATTTAATAAGGATGAATCCATAAAAATGATTAATTCAAGATTAAATTTAGCTGGAAACTCAGAGATATATTCAAGTTTAGATATATCAATCTTGGATTTGTATGTAGGAAAAGTAGAACTATTAAAAAACGGTGCTTGTAGTACTTACATAAAAAACAAAAAAAATATAAGAAAAATAGATTCTACAAGTATGCCAGTAGGAATAGTAAATAATATAGAACTTCAATCAAACACTATTGATATCATTGATGGAGATATAATAATAATGTGTAGTGATGGTGTTTTAGAAGCAAAAGATGATACAAAAAGAGAATGGATAGAAGATTTTTTGAAAAATGTTTCTACAAATAATGTTCAAAAATTGGCTGATTTAATATTAGCAGAAGCTGTTGATAATAGTTTTGGAATTGCCCAAGATGATATGACAGTTATTGTTAGTAAAATAGTAAAGAAGAAATAAATATATTTTTATTAATATACTATTAAAATAAAAATAGCAGAGTATTAAACTTAATTCAGAAGCTAGACACTTTTGATTAAGTTTATATTGTACTCTGCTATTTTCTTATAATAAATTTAATTTTTTTAAGAATCTAATTGAAGGTTCATTATGTTTATAATTCTTAATTTCGTCTTTAGAAAGCCAAAGTATTTCTTTTGCATCAGAACCAGGTGTAGAATCAAAAGAAGTTACTTCTGCTGTATATCTTAAAAATATTAGTTGAGTAAGCCTTCCATTATACATTGTAATATCACTATCAAAGTCAAATGGTGTAACTGTTTTTAAATTAATTTGAGTCTCTTCTAAAGTTTCTCTTTTTATAGCTTGTTCTAAAGTTTCATCATTTTGAAGTTTTCCGCCAGGAAAATGAAGTGTACCAATATAAGCTCCATCAATTTTATCTTGTTTAATAAATAAATATTTATCTTTGCATTTTATTAAAACACTTAATATAATTTTATTAGGTACTTTTGTTACATCTTCAAATTCATTTACTAAAATTTCACAAATACTTGATGTTGCATTTGGTTTTGCAAGTTTTATGGTGTTTTCTTTCATTAGTTGTAATTTTTTAATATCTCTTGAAAGATTTTTTAAAGTTCTTGCTATACTATCACCTTTTTTTATCCAAATTGCAACATTATTATTTACTAAAAAGTCAGCATTTTCCTCTTCTTGGCCAGGTATTGGATTTATAATAACAATAGGAAGATGAGATACTAAACATTCTGTAACAGTAAGACCTCCTGGTTTAGTTATAACTCCAATAGAAATGCTCATAAGTTCAGGAACTTTATTGGTAAATTCTAAAATTTTAACTCTATCTTCAGATTTAGTAAATTCTACTAAATCTTTAAATTTTTTATTCATTTTTTTATTTTTTCCAGAAATAGCAACTATTTGTAATTCTTTAAACATTCTGATTAATGCTTTTAGAACCATATAAGTAGTATCTCTACCAAGACCAAATTCTCCGCCAGCAAAAAATAGAACAGTTGGTCTGTCAGGATTTAATCCAAATTCCTTATGAATTTCTTTTTTATCAAAAAACTCTAAAAATCTTTCCGAAACTGGGATACCAGTTACAAATATTTTTTCATCATGAACACCTTCTGCTATCATGTCTGTTTTCATTTGTTCATTAGAAACAAAGAAATAATCTACATATTTGTATAATACAAGCCATTGAGCGTGAATATGATAATCTGTTAATACAGTAGCAAGTTTACAATCAATTTTTTCTCTTTTTTTTAGGATTGCACACATCTGAGTTGCAAAAGGATGTGTTGAAACAATTAAATCTGGTTTAAATTCTTGTAGTAGCAGATTTAATTTATATGACATTAATCTATTTGTAGTATTACTAATATGAGAAAGAGGTCCATTTTGTGAGTTTTTATAAACATGTTTCCATGCCCAAGGAGCTTTTTTAGCCAGCTCTTTATAAGCTTCTGTTGAAACTTTATTAATATATTTATTTATATATTCTATACAATCAACTAATTTTACTTCAACATCATTTTTATAATTGTCTGTTAAATAGGAACTAATTGATTTAGCAGCAGATAAATGCCCACCACCATAAGAACCATAAAATACAAGTATTTTTTTCATTTTTTTATTCCTTTCAATTTTCGATTAAAATTATACCATTTTTCAAAGTAAAATACAATGTGGAAAATTGTATTAATATAAAATTAATATTTATATTAGAGTATAAATTTTCTAAAAAAGGAAAAGATAAGAAAAAATCAGAAGGAGTGTTTTATGGAAGAGAATCAGAAAAATAAATTTTTAATTGGTGCTATTATTTTATTACTTATTTTTTGCTTTATAACAGGATATTACGCATTTACTTTGAGAGAAAAATATAATAATGCAAATAATAATAACTATACAGAAGCTTTTAGCAATTTAGTAGATTATGTGAATAGTGTAGAGGGATATTTGGCAAAGTCTATGGTATCTAATACACCTGAACATGCAGCACAAACATTAACTCAAATTTGGAGAGATTCGAATTTGGCGATGGTATATCTAGCAAGAATACCCTTAGAAAATGACGGACTTTCTCAAACAGCTAAATTTTTAAATCAAGTTAGTGATTATTCTTATACTTTATCTAGAAAGAATATCGAAGGAGAATCTTTAAATGATGAAGATTTTAATAATTTAAAGGAATTATATCATTATAGTCTTGACCTGCAGAATACTTTAAATCAATTATCAGATGATTTATATAATGGTGAAATAAATTGGGATATTATAACGACAGGCAATAATCTTGAGTTTGCACAAGCTGTAGATAATGTAAATGTTTTTACAAATATAGATGATAATTTAAATGAATATCAAGGATTAATTTATGATGGAGCATATTCTGATCATGTTAACAAGGCGGAAAAAATAGGATTAACAGGAGATGATATAGACGAAGAAACAGCAAAAAATAAAGTAAAGGAATTTTTTGGAGAAAATAATATAGAAAATATAGAAACAAATAGTTTTCTAAAAGATGCTGATATACCTTCATATGACTTTTCAGTAAAATTAAAAGATAAAGAAGAAAAATATAGTGTTATGATATCTAAAAAAGGTGGGCATATTGTTCAATCTTCCTTAGACAGAGAAGTTTTAGAAGAAAAAATTTCTGAACAAGAGGCAAATGAAATAGGAAAAAGTTATCTTTCAGATAAAGGGTTCAAAAATATGAAAGAAACTTATTTTGTAAAAGAAGGAAATGTAGTAACAATTAATTATGCTTATAATGATAATGGTGTGATAGTGTATCCAGATCTAATAAAAGTAAAACTTGCATTAGATAATGGTGAAATACTTGGGATAGAAACAACTGGATATTTAAATTCACATAAAGAAAGAGAATTTAAAGAACCTAAAATTTCACTAGAAGAAGCAAAAAGTAAAATAAATTCAAGATTGGAAATAGTGTCTGAAAATATGGCTATTATACCAACAGAATGGAAGACCGAATTAACCTGCTATGAGTTTAAAGGAAAAGTAGAAGATAGAGAGTTTTTAGTTTATATAAATGCTGAAACAGGAAAAGAAGAGAATGTGCTTATAATACTTGATACTCCAGGAGGAACACTAACTGTGTAGAAAAAATAAAATTAAAAAAAGAAAGATTTCAATAAAAAAGATTGAAATTGTAACAATATTGTTATAATATAATAGCGAGTAACAAAAACTGTTAATTTGAATAAATTATAGTAAGAAATTTTCCACAGAAAGTTAACTTTTTGTGGATTACATACAGGAGGGGAAAACTTGCAGGTTAAAATAAATGACTGGAACATAAACTATGAAGTTTTAGGAAAAGGGAATCCAGTAATTTTATTACATGGATGGCTCGCAACTCTAGAAACTATGAGACCAGTTGCGAATAACTTAAGCCAGAATTTTAAAGTTTATTTAGTAGATGTTGTAGGATTTGGAAAAAGTGATTTGCCAGAACATCCATTAAAAACAGATGATTTTGGCGATTTTTTAAAAAAGTTTGTTGATGAATTAAAAATAGAAAATCCTATTTTAATCGGACATTCAAATGGTGGAAGAATTATTATTAATGCAGTTGGTAGAGGTTTGGTAAAAGCTAAAAAAGTAATTTTAATTGATAGTGCAGGAATAAAGCCCAAAAGAAGTTTGGGATATTATATTAAAATTGCTTTTTATAAAACAGGCAAATTTATTTTAAATTTGTTGCCAAATACAAAGAGAATAAAAGCTTTTAAAGAAAAATTGCGTAGCAATGTTGGTTCAAGTGATTATAAAGCTTCTGCGAATGTTTTAAAAGAAACAATGAAATTAATTGTAAATGAAGACTTAAGCTATTTATTGCCAAAGATTAGTGTTCCAACATTAATATTTTGGGGTAGTTTAGATACAGCTACACCAATAAGCGATGCTAAAAAAATGGAAAAGTTGATTCCTGATAGTGGTTTAATAGAATATGCAGGATCATCACATTTTTCTTATTTGGAAAATTTAAATAACTTTAATACTGTTGTTAATGAATTTTTGAAAAATGATAAATAGAGGGGAAATGATAATGGAAAAAGTATTATTAAATTTTAGTTTATTTTTAATATTACTGTACGTTTATAAAATCGCAAGACATGGCTTACATATTTTACAATTAGAAAATTATTATCTCGATAGATATGTTGTATGGATGAAAAGATATGTAAAAAAAGTACTTAATATTAAAACAATAATTATACTTTTATTACCAATTATATTATTTGCAATGAATACACCAGTATCAATAAATACAGGATTTTTAGTGGAAATTTTGGGGTTATTATACTTAATATTTACTACTAAAAGAGCTAAAGAAAAGAAAGCTTTTGTAGTTACAGCCAGAATAAAAAGAGTATATACAACTTATTTAATATTATTTGTAATTGCTGTTGTTTGTGCTAATATTTTTAATTATAAATTAATACTTAGCATTATAAATATTTTTGCAATGTTTTCTTATATTTTAGTGTATGTAGTTAGTTTAATAAATAAACCAATAGAAAAAAGTATAAGAAGAGGTTTTTGTAAAAAAGCTAAAAATAAATTAAAGGAAATTCCAGGATTAAAGGTAATTGGAATAACAGGAAGTTATGGAAAAACAAGTACAAAATATGTAGTAAATACAATACTTTCTCAAAAATATAATACACTTATGACACCAGAAAGTTATAATACTACAATGGGGGTAGTAAGAACAATTAACGAAAAACTTACACCAATGCATCAATTATTTATATGTGAGATGGGTGCAAAATATGTTGGTGACATAAAAGAAATAACAGATATTGTAAATCCAAACTATGGAATTTTAACTGCAATTGGGCCACAACATCTAGACACTTTCAAGAGTTTAGACAATGTTAAAAAAACTAAATTAGAATTAATAGATAGTCTTCCAGAAGATGATGGAATAGCTTTTGTAAATTGGGAAGATGAAAATATTAGAAATTCGAAGATTACTAAAAATATGGTAAAATTCGGACTTTCAAATTCTGCAGATTACTATGCTGAAAATATTAATATAACAGAAAGAGGATCATCATTTGATGTAGTAATACCTGAAAAAGAAAGTATCAGAATAAAAACAAGATTACTTGGAAAATTAAATATTTTAAATATTGTTGGTGCGGTTGCTATTGCAGATAAATTAGGACTTACACCAGAAGAAATAAAAGTAGGTGCAAAATATATCCGACCTGTACCACATAGATTAGAGCTTAAACAAAATCCTAATGGAAGTATAATTATTGATGATGCTTATAATTCTAATATTAGAGGAGCAACTATGGCATTAGAAGTATTAAAAGCATTTGAAAATAGAAAGAGAATTTTAATTACTCCAGGAATTGTAGAACTTGGAGATAAATCAATAGAAATAAATCAAGAGTTAGGAAGAAAAGCAGCAGAAAGTAGTGATTTTATAATATTAGTTGGAGCAAATCAAACAGTTCCAATATTTAATGGAATAAGAGAAAAAGATTATCCTGAATCACAAGTATTTATAGCTCAAAATCTTCAAGAAGCTTTAAGTAAAATGAATTCTATATTAACATCAGATAGTGTTGTATTATTAGAAAATGATTTACCAGATAATTATTTATAAAATTTAATATGGTTTATAGGTATCCTAAAAAACCTAAATTTATAAAATGAGGGATTAGATAATAATGAAAATAAAAGTAGGTGTTTTTTTCGGTGGAGAATCAGTTGAGCATGAAATTTCAATAATCACAATGAATCAAGCAATATCTAGTTTAAACCCAGAAAAATATGAAGTTGTTCCTATATATATTGCTAAAAATGGAGTAATGTATACAGGAGATGATTTATTAGATTTATATTCTTTTAGAGATATGGATGTATTGTTAAAAAGATGCTATAAAGTAGCTGTTGTGAATGATGGAAAAGGAGTAAAAGTGGTTAGATGTCCAGCTCCATTAATTGGAAAAAGAGTATTAAATACCATAGATGTTGCATTTCCAATAGTTCATGGAACAAATTGCGAAGATGGAACTATTGCAGGATTTGTTAATTTACTTGGAATTCCTTTTGTAGGACCAGATATAATGGCATCAAGTATAGGAATGGATAAAATTTTGCAAAAGAAAGTTTTAAGAGAATCTGGAATACCAGTTGTAGATTATTTTTCTTTCTATTCTATGGAATACATAAAAGATGAGGAAAAAATATTAAAAGAAATTAATGAAAAATTAACTTATCCAATGATTGTAAAACCGGGAAATTTAGGTTCTAGTGTTGGAATCAAAAAAGCAAAAAATAAACATGAACTAGAAGAGGCAATAGAATTTGCAATGGAATTTGCAGATAGAATTATAGTTGAAAAAGCTGTAGAGAAGTTAAAAGAAATAAATTGTTCTGTAATAGGGAACTTAACTGAATCTGAAACTTCTGTGTGTGAAGAACCATTTTTCTCAGATGAGATTTTAAGTTATGCAGATAAATATATAGGTGATGGAAAATCTAAAGGTGGAACTATTGGTGGAAAGGGTGTTTCTGTAAAATATGGTACAAAAACAGGAGGAGCAAAAACAGAAAATAATGGTTTTGCTAATAAGAAAATTCCAGCAGATATAAGTAAAGAAAAAACAGAAGAGATTAAAAATTTAGCAAAAGAAGTATTTAAAACTTTGGGATGTAGTGGTGTTGCAAGAGTAGATTTCTTAATAGATACGGAAACCGATAAAGTATATGTAAATGAAATAAATACAATTCCAGGAGCTTTATCTTACTATTTGTGGGAAGCAACTGGAAAGCCATTTGAAAAAGAATTAGATGAAATTATTGATATAGCCATAAAAAGATTTAGAGATAAAGAAAAATTAACTTTTTCTTATGATCAAAATATACTTGCTATGCAAGGAGGAGTTAAAGGACAAAAAGGAAATAAAGTAGTAAGTAAATAAATTTATACTTTAATAAAAAATATCAAGATATTTTTTTGAGATAGTAATTCATTAGAGAATTGCTATCTCTTTTTTAATATTTTCTTAATTTAATTGAAATAGAATGTTTTTATGGTAAAATAGATATATAAGAGCAGGAGGAATATTATGATAAAAGTGATGTTTGTATGTTTGGGAAATATATGTCGATCTCCAATGGCAGAATTTATTTTAAAAGATATGATAAGAAAAAGAGGAATAGACGATAAATTTTATATAGCATCTTCTGCAACGAGTTCTGAAGAAATCGGAAACGATGTTCATTATGGAACAGTAAGGAAATTAAATTCTGTTGGAATTAAAGTTGAACATAGAAAAGCTATAAAACTAAAAAAAACAGATTATGAAAAATATGATTATATAATAGGAATGGAAGAAAGAAATATTCAATCAATTATTGGAATATTTGGAAATGATAAAAATAAAAAGATAAGTAAACTTTTAGACTTTACTGAAAATCCAAGAGATATAGCAGATCCTTGGTATACAGGAAATTTTGATAAAACTTATGAAGATATTGTAGAAGGCTGTGAAGCTTTTTTAAAAAACTTAGGATATTAGAATAAATATAAATTATTATATTTTAGCAAGATGAATATAAGGAGAAGTATATGAAAAAACTTTTGAAGCGTATTTTAATTTTTATAGTAACTATTGGAGTAATTGCAGGAGGAGTTTTAACTTATCAGGGATATACAATGTATAAAGAAGCAATAACAGAAACAAGCATATCAGATAAAATTGAGGAAATAAAAGATGCCACAGAATACTATACAGAATTTGAGACTTTACCAGATGATTATGTTCATGCAGTTATTGCAGTAGAAGATAGAAGATTTTTTGAGCATAATGGAATAGATTTGATTTCAATAGCAAGAGCAGTTATAAAAGATATACAAACAATGAGCTTAGCAGAAGGAGGAAGTACAATAACTCAGCAACTTGCTAAAAATACATATTTTACTCAAAAGAAAGAATTTACTAGGAAAATTGCAGAAGTTTTTATGGCATTTGAATTTGAAAAAGAATGTAGTAAAGAAGAAATTTTTGAATTATATGTAAATACAATGTATTTCGGAGATGGATATTATAATATACATGATGCAGCAGAAGGATATTTCGATAAAGAAGTTCAAGATATGAGTTTATATGAATCTACTTTACTTGCAGGAATTCCAAATGCTCCATCAGTATATTCTCCAACTAAAAATCCTGATTTAGCAAAACAAAGGCATGCTCAGGTTTTAAGCAAAATGGTAAAATATAAATATATAACACAAGAAGAGGCTGACAAAATTTTAAATGAGATGTAGGAATATATAAATTTGATATAAAAAATTCTCTTCAAAATATTGAATTTTGATTTTTAAGAAGTATGTAAAGTTTCTTCTAAATTTTTATTTTCTTCAAGTTTTGAAGTACAATGTGGACATCGAGTTGCTTTATAATTTATTTCAGAAAAACAATAAGGACAAATTTTTACAGTAGGGACACATGAAGTGTCCTCTTTTTTATTTTCTTTAAATTTTGAAGATATTTTTTTTATTCTACCAAATTTGATATTTTCCATTTTTTTATTTAATTTATTCAAATATCTAACAACTAAAAATATAGAAAAAGCGATAATTAGAAAATTTACAACAGCAGTAATGAAGTTTCCATATTTTATTGAAGCTCCACCAACAGTAAAAACCATGTCTGAAAAATCTACTTTTCCAGTAAAAATAGAAACTGCTGGCATGATAATATCTGATACAAGTGAATTTATAATTGATTGAAATGCACCACCTATTACAACACCAACTGCTAAGTCAACAATATTACCACGAGTGGCAAATTCTTTAAATTCTTTTAACATAATAATCACCTATTTTATTTATTTAAAATATTATTAATAATATTTTGTGTGATATATATAATAATACTTTATGAAAATAAATATATAATATTAATATTAGTATGTCAATTATAAAAGATAAAAGGCAAAGCAATTAATTTATAATAGATTAATAAAAAACACAACTGAAATGTTTAATTTGAAAAATGGACAATAAAACAGAATAAAAAATGAAAAATATTGAAAGTAATAAAAATGATAAAAAACCGAAACTACTGATTTGCGTAGAAAAAGTTTAAAAATAACCTAAAAATGTAAAATTATTTTTATATGCAAAATGAAAAAAGTGTAGTATATTTTATTCAACAAAACGAGAGAAAAGTTAAGTCAAAATTACTAAAGAAAAAAATAATAAGATAAAATTTAAAAAGTAGCTAACATAATAGAAAGTAGTTTATATACCAATATAAACTACTTTCTATTTTTATAGAAGTTTATATAATGTGAACTTTGAGAAATAATAATATATTTTTTGTATGTTTGTTCAAAAAAATAAAATTAATAAAAAAATTCTACAAATTTCTAAAAAAACTTCACAAACTTTAATTGAAATGATATAATCACTTTGGATTTTAAAAAAGTTCGGGGGATGTTGAAATGATATTTAAGGATTATTACAAAATTTTGGGTTTGCAAACAAATAAAGTTAGTATGGCACAAATAAAAGCAGCATATAGGGAACAAGCAAAAAAATATCATCCTGACGTTAATATTGCAAATAAAAAATATGAAGAACGATTTAAAGATATAAATGAGGCATATAGAGTACTTTCAGATAATATAAGTAAAAGAAAATATGATAGAATGTGGAATAGAAATGTTGGAAAACATAACGGATATTATGAAGAAAGTAAAAGAAGTAAAGATTCACTATTTAGTGATTTTTTTAATATGTTTTTTGGAACAATAGAAGAAAAAGCAGAAGTAAAAAATAAAAAAGCACCATGTAAAGGTGAAAATATAGAAACAGAAATTAATATTTCTATAGAAGATGCATTTAGAGGAAAAGAGCAATCAATAGGAGTAAGAACAGTTGAAGGGAAACTGAAAAAATTTAAAGTACAAGTACCAGCTGGAATTCAAAATAATGAAAAAATTAGAATTGTGGGTCAAGGAAAACCTGGAAAAAATGGAGGAAAAAATGGAGATTTATTTATTAGAGTAAAAATAGATAATGATGAACGTTTTTCTCTTGAAGGCTATGATTTAAAAACTAATTTATATTTAACTCCTTGGGAAGCTGCTCTTAGTACAAAAGTAACTATAAATGGAATTAATGAAGATGTTTCTGTATATGTACCAGCAGGAATACAAAGTGGTGAAAAAATAGAAATAGAAAATAGAGGCTATAAAGATGGAAAAGGTGGTAGAGGAAAATTGATTTTAGATACTAAAATTATGATTCCTAAGAATCCTAGTAAACAAGAATTAAAGCTTTTTAAAGAGTTTAATGAAATGTCTAAATTTAATCCAAGAATTGGTTAACATAAGTTTTAAAAAATCGTTGACTTTTTAAAATCATTAATATATAATAAATGTGTGTTTTTACATAAGATAAATCACATTTGTAAGAAACTTTTATAAGGAGAGTAGAA
Organism: uncultured Clostridium sp.; assembly: GCA_900553685.1. Lineage (GTDB taxonomy): Bacteria > Bacillota > Clostridia > TANB77 > CAG-508 > Scatovivens > Scatovivens faecipullorum. The sequence goes on along the minus strand of USEI01000002.1, from coordinate 102,967 downwards.
ATAAATGGTTGAAGAAAACTTACAAGGAAAATATTTTAGTATTACAGACCGTAAAGATGTTAGTACTGTAATATATCAAGTAAACAAAACTGAAAAAGAATTTGCAAAAAATTCTCCTAAGTATACTGTTGAAAGACTAGAATATTCAGAGGAATTTGTTGGTGATAATAAGAAAAAAACTTTCTTTGTTGAGAACCCTGCACCAGAAGGAAATCCTTTGGTAATTCTTTCTTTTGCAAAAGAGAAAGTTGTAATTAATATGGGATTTTTAGACTATGATACGGTTAGAATATCAAAGAAGCCAATGCCAATGAAATTTAAAACAATTTATAATGAAGAAGAAACAGACTTTAAAGAATTTGCGTACACACCAAATATGAAAAGACCAATTTCAATAATTGATCCAGAAACAGGAGAGGAAGTAAAACCAATTCTATATTTTGATGAAGAAGCAAATGAAGTTAAAGGAAAATGTAAATTAAAACCTTATAAAAAATATTTTGCTTTTGAAATTAGAGAAGATAAAAAGAAATAAATAGAGAGCCGAAAGGAGAGACTATAAATTATGAGTAAAGAGACTACAAAGCCAAATGGTGGTAGTATGAAAGTAGTAGAAAATAGCGAGGATGTTCAAAAAAGAATAGAAGAGGCAGGATACGCTTTTGAAATAGAAGCAATGGAAGCAGAATTTTCAGAAGAAAGAATAAGTGAGACAGCAAATAATACTGCAAGTTCTTCATCATCAGATGGAACTAAAAAAGCAGGTGACTATACAAAAGCTGGTGCAGTTACTACTATAGCATTTAAACCATTGATTCCTGCTATTGCTGAAGGACCAAAAGTTAGATTAAAAGAAGATAAATCTAAAAATAAAGAAACAACACAAGATAAAGGATTAGAAGAAAAATAAAAATCCTTATATACTTGTTATATAAAATACACTTAAGAAAAGGTGGGAAAAATGGGATTTTTAGATAAGATAAAATCAGCTTTTAGAAAAATAAAAACTAAATTAATAGTATATACAATTCTAGTTGTAATTGTTATTATATGGTTGGTAGCACCACTTAATACAGCAATTATAGATGCTCAAAATGCAGCAGGTGTGAAATTTTCACAAAATCCAATGAATGGTGACTTATGGGGAGTATTTCTTACAAGACTAGGTTCAGGAATAGTTTCTCCACTTGCTGAATTTGGAAAATGTTTTAATGAAATTTATTTTGCTGGATTTTGGACTTTATTAAAACTAGTATTTGGTATATATCTATTTTTTGCAGTTATAGGACTTGTTAAAGCACTTCCAAAACATGAATACGAAGATATAGAAAATGGTTCAAGTGATTGGAGTGAAAATGGAGAACAATATAAAGTTTTAAGTAAAAATAAAGGTATTGTTTTAGCTGAAAAAAACTACTTACCAGTAGATAAACGTGGTAACGTAAACGTACTTGTTGTACGGAGGTTCTGGTGCTGGTAAATCAGCTTCATTCGTTATTCCAAATGCTTTACAATTATTAGGTTCTTATGTTTTTACAGATCCTAAGGGTGAATTATATGATAAAACAGCAGGATATTTTAAAGCAAAAGGTTATGATATAAAAGTATTAAACTTAGTACATCCACAAAATAGTGATGGATATAATCCTTTACATCATATTAATAATGAAATAGATGTAGATATTATTGCAAACACAATAGTTAAAGGTCAAGGAGAAGGTAAAAGTTCAGATCCATTTTGGGATGATATGGGTGAAATGCTAATGAAAGCATTAATTTACTATTTAAAAGCCGTAAGACCACTTGAAGAACAAAGTTTAGCAAGTTGTTCAGAACTTGTAAGAACAGCAAATAGTAGTGGTGGAGATAATTTACTTACAAATTTAATGAATCAATTACCTTTTGATCATCCAGCAAGAATGTATTACAAAAATATTGAAATGTTACCTGAAAAAACATTTGGATCTGTACTTGGTACTTTGCAATCAAAACTTGGTAAATTTGACTCAAGAGAAATTGCAGAAGTAACTTCAACAAATACAATAGATTTTACAGATATTGGTAGAAAAAAGACAGCAGTATATGTTATATCATCAGATACACATACAGCTTATGACTTCTTATTAACAATATTCTTTTCACAAATGATTCAACAACTTTATGATTTTGCAGATGTTAATGGAGGAGCACTACCTGTACCTACATATTTTATACTAGATGAGTTTGCAAATATTGGGCAAATACCAGATTTTGATAAAAAGATTTCTACATCAAGAAGTAGAAAAATTTCATTTAGTGTTATTTTACAAAACTTAGACCAATTAGAGGCTGTATACAAAGAAGCTTATGAAACAATTATAGGTAACTGTGATACGCACCTTTTCTTAGGATCTAACTCACAAAAAACAGTAGAATATTTTTCAAAAGCTTTAGGTGAAAAGACAATAACAAGAGATAATGTTTCAGTAAATAAAGATAGAGAAGACTGGAAGCAAGGTAAGAGCGAATCAGATCAAGTAATGGGAAGAGCTCTTATGACACCAGACGAATTAAGAAGAATGGATAATGATCTTTGCATTATTTATGAAAAAGGTATAAAACCAGTAAAGGCTAATAAATATTATTACTTTAAATATCCAGAAGGAAAATTAGTAACAAAATATAAAGCAGACCATAATGATGTACATCTTGATAGAGGTGTTTGGAGAAAATATAATCCATATAATCCTTATGTAGAAGGACAAGATGATTCTGGTACTGGAACAACAGGAGGTAATGCAAATTCTTTAGAATCATTAGATGATTTATTTTCTGATGAAACAGAAGAATTAAATACACCAAATGTAGCAAATGGAGCAGATGCTGCGGCACCTAAAACTGCTCAAGCACCATTAACTCCAGAACAAAAAGAAGAGGAGGAAAAAAGACAAGCAGAATTGATAGATATTCAAAAAGAATTGGAAGCAAAATTTGATGAACTATTCGGCTCAATAGATTCAGAAGATTAAAATATTGTAAAAAAGTCTATTTTATAGACTTTTTTATTTTTGGTAATAAAAATAAAACAAAACAAATTTTCGCATTATCGTATTGACTATAAATATAGTGTATGATAAAATAATTAAACTAAAAAAGAAAAGAGTGATTATATGAAATTTGTACATATTGCTGATATGCATTTTGATACACCATTTACTTCTTTAAATTCCAGAGAAAATTTAGGGGAGAAAAGAAGGTTAGAACAAAGAAGTGCTTTTAAAAAGGCAATTGAATATGTAAAAACAAATAATATAGAATATTTATTTATTGCTGGAGATTTATATGAACATGAATATGTTAAAGAATCAACAATAGAGTATATTTCAAAGTTATTTAAAGAAATACCAAATACTAAAATATTTATAACTCCTGGAAATCATGACCCATATATAAAAAATTCTTATTATGATAGTTTTGAGTTTAGTGATAATGTATATATTTTTTATAATTCTCAAGTTGAAAAATATGAAGATAATAATGTAAATATATATGGGATGGCTTTCACAGATTTTTATATGGAAAAATCTCCTTTAGAAAATTTAGAAATTCCTAGTTCAGATAAGCCTAATATATTAGTAGCTCATTGCGATTTAAATGGGTCAAAGGACAAAGAAGGATTTTCATATAACCCAATACTTGAATCTAAATTAAATGCCATAGGATTTGATTATGTGGCTTTAGGACACATTCATAAAAATAATTTAAATAATAAAAATAGAATATTTTATCCAGGTTCAATGATTTCTTTAGGTTTTGATGAACTTGGAGAGCATGGAATGATAGTGCGGAGAAATTTCTAAAGGAAATTTAAATATAGAATTTGTAAAATTAGATGACAGAAAATTTGAAGAAAAAGAATTAAAAGTAGATGATTTATTATCAAAAGAAGATTTAATTGAAAAAATTTTAAATTTAAATTTAGACTCAATGACCATGTATAAAATAATTTTAACAGGAAAAAGAAATTTTGAAATAAATTCAAGAAAACTTTTAGAAGCAATTTCAAGTGATAACATTTTAAAATTAAAAGATAATACAAAATTAAGCTATGATATAGAAGAACTTTCAAAGCAAAATAATATAAAAGGAATTTTTGTTAGAGAAGTTTTAAAAGCATATGAAAGTAAATTATGTACAGAAGAAGAATTTCAAAAAGCTATTGAAATAGGTTTAGAAGCAATGTAAGAGGTGAAAAATATTGAAAATAAATAGTTTAAAAGTTAATGGTTTTGGAAAATTAAAAGATAGACAAGTGGATTTTACAGATGGCATAAATATAATTTTTGGCGAAAATGAATCTGGAAAATCAAGCATGTTGAAATTTATCTCTGGAATGCTTTATGGAACTTCTAAAAATAAAAATGGAAAAGAAATTTCAGATTTTGAAAAATATAAACCATGGGATGCAGATAATTTTTCAGGAAAAATTAATTATACCTTAGATGATGGTAAAACTTTTGAAGTATATAGAGAATTTAAAAAGAAAAATCCAATTATATATAATTCAAATAAAGAAGATATTTCTTCAACTTTTACAATGGATAAATCAAAAGGCATAAATTTTTTTACAGAACAAACAAATTTAGATGAAGAAACTTTTTATAGTACAGCAATAACAGAGCAAGAAGGAATGAAACTTAGCAAATCAAGTCAAAATAGTATTATTCAGAAAATAAGCAACTTAGTTTCCTCAGGTGATGATAATATTTCATATAAAAAGGCTATTGATAAAATAATAAGAAATCAAAATGAAGAAGTTGGAACAGAAAGAACTTCTCAAAGACCAATAAATATTGTGGAAAATAAAATTCGTAAACTAATGGAACAAAAAAGAAATCTAGAAATTTATAAAGACAGTATATATGATAATTCTTTAGAAAAAGAACAATTAAAAATGGAATTAGATGACTTAGAAACTAAGAAAAGTTTTCTAAAAGATGTTAAAAATAAGTTAGATAATAATAGATTAAAAAATGCAGAATTAAATTTTAATAAAAATCTGGAAAATGAATATGAAAAAAAGATAGAAGAACTAAATAAAAAAATAGCTAATAATGAAGTAGAAAAGAAATATGAAAAAATTAATTTTAGAAATTATTATATATCTTTAATAGTTTTAATAATAACTTTTATAATTCTAATGGCAACAAAGCCAGAAAGATTATTAAATTTTATAGTTGTTGTTCCAATTGTTTTAATTATGTATAAGGTCTTAAAAGAAAGAAAAAATTTAGATAAAACAGAACATAATAGAACAGATAGTACATATAAAATTGTAAGTGAAATAAATATTTTAAAAGAAAATATTGAAAAACAAAGATTAGTTTCTAGAGAAAAAGAATCAAAACTAAAAGAAGAAATAGAAAAAGAAAAAGATGAATTAACAGATAAATACATAAAAAAATTAGATTTAGGATTTATAGATGAAAATATTGAGAAAAGTTATGATGAGTTACTAAAAGAAATAGAAGATAAGGAAAAGAGAATAAATACGATAAAATTCAAATTACAAACTATGGAAATTAGTTCTAAAGATATAAATGACAAACTTGATAATTTGGCTGCGATAGAAGAAGAACTTGATGATGCAAAAACTGAAAAAGAAGAATTATTAAGTTTAAATAATTCTTATAATATTGCTAAAGAATGCTTGGAAAAAGCATATAATCTAGTAAAAGAAAACATTAGTCCTAAGTTTACAAATAATTTATGTGAAATAATTTCTAAGATATCAGATAACAGATATTCTAATGTAATTTTAAGTGATACAGAAGGTTTAAAAGTTGAACTTCCTAATGGAAATTATATTCCAGCTTCAAGATTAAGTGTTGGAACTATAGATCAAATGTATTTATCTTTAAGATTAAGTGCATTAAAGGAAGTAACACAAGAGAAAATGCCTATAATTTTAGATGAAGCTTTTGCCTATTTTGATAATGAAAGATTAGAAAACATATTAAAATATTTGAATGAGAACTTTAGCGAAAATCAAATAATAATATTTACTTGTTCAAAAAGAGAAGAAGAAATATTAGAAAAATTAAATATTACGTACAATATTGTAAATCTATAAAATAAAACACAAAACACATAAAATATTAATGTGAAACACAAAAATTAACCATAAAATAAAAAAGTAAATAAGAATTAAAATTAAATAGAAAACATATTCTATAAATTATAAGTGAAAGCCTGGTAGTGCATTATGCACCACCAGGCTTTTTGAAAAGCAGGCCCCAAGAACTTACAGTGCTACAAAGGGCTGATATCCACGCTGAATTTGATCGAGATAGATGTCCTCCAGAAGTTGAGCATATGCGATGCTGATTGTACGCTCCAGTATTTCCTCTTCAGAATTTCGAATCTGTTTGGCAATATCAGATTCGGACTTGAGAGGAGAGTGAACTCTCTTTTCGAAGAACATAGCCATCACGTATTTGATAACAAAGTCTTCATATGCCTTCTGAAATTTGGAAAAATCTCCATCAAAAATAGGCTTCTGCTTGGATTTTTCAACAGAGCTCATTGTTTTTGGAAGCGGATAGCTTTCGAGCTGAAGAAGCTCGTCGAAGCGCTCTTTGATACGCTCATCGTTTACGATGCTTTTAATCATATTAGATAAGCAGAGCGTTTCGATGAAGTAATCCGCCTCTTTGCGTGGAAGTGAGATGTTTACCCGAAGTTGTGTTTGTCTTTTCATTGCTTTTCCTCCTATAAGATAATAAGGTTGTTTTTGCGAAATATCTCGCAGTATCTTTAATATTATAACACAGTTAACATAATAAATCAAATATATTTTATAATAATATTATGAATCTTGAATAAGATTATTTGTGTAATATTTAGAGTTTTATAATATAATATTTTTAACAATAGTGCGTATATTAAAATTTTATTTATGATTAACTATTTCTTTGGTCTTGTATATTCAATTAAACTATGATATAATATTTTAGCAATTTAAAGAAAAGGAAGATTTTATATGTTTCAAAGATTAGATGATGTTGAAAAAAGATATGAGGAACTAAACGGATTGATAAGCGATCCAGATGTAATTGCTAAACAAAATGAATGGAAAAAATTAATGAAGGAACATAGCGATTTAGAAGAAGTTGTTATGAAATATAGAGAATACAAAAAAGTTTCTCAAGATTTAGAAGAAGCGAAAGAAATGCTTAATGATCCAGAAATGAAAGAACTTGCTGAAGCAGAAATGTTAGAAGATAAGGAAAAATTGCCCAAAATAGAAGAAGAACTAAAAATTCTATTGATTCCAAAAGATCCAAATGATGATAATAATGTTATTTGTGAGATAAGAGCAGGAGCAGGAGGAGAAGAAGCAGCTTTATTTGCAGGCGTATTATTTAGAATGTATTCTATGTATGCTGAAAAAAAACATTTTCAAATACAAGTATTGAATGAAAATGAAACTGGAATTGGCGGATATAAAGAAATTTCATTTATGATAAAAGGAAAAGGAGCGTACAGTAGATTTAAATTTGAAAGTGGAGTTCATAGAGTACAAAGAGTTCCAGATACAGAAAGTAGTGGTAGAATACATACATCAACGGCAACTGTAGCAGTTTTACCAGAAGTCGAAGATGTAGAAGTAGATATTAATCCTGCTGATATAAAAATGGAAGTGTTTAGAGCATCTGGTGCTGGAGGACAACATGTTAACAAAACTTCATCAGCTGTTAGATTAATACATGAGCCAACAGGTATAGTTGCTGAATGTCAAACAGAAAGATCTCAACTTCAAAATAGAGAATATGCAATGAAATTACTTCGTTCAAGAATCTATGAAATAGAAAGAGAAAAGCAAGAAAAAGCTGTTGCAAGTGAAAGAAGAAGTCAAGTTGGATCAGGGGATAGAAGTGAAAAAATTAGAACTTATAACTATCCACAAGGAAGAATTACAGATCATAGAATTGGTTTAAGTATTTACCAAATGGAAAACTTCTTAAATGGAGATATGGACGAAATGATAGATAACTTGATTGCGACAGATAGAGCAGAAAAATTAAAAGGAGATAAAGAATAATAAAATAAAATACACCTATAGTAGAGTATATACTAAATAGGTGTATTTTATTTTTATCTTTTATAGATATTTTTGTATATTATTAAATTTCTTTTTGCAAATTAATTCTATTATCTTGAATATTATCTCTTTTTTCAACACTAAGAAAATTAAAATTATGTTTTACTAAAAAACTTAACATTTCTCTTCTATTATTTCTAGTTTTTATTTTTAAAATACTATATCCTTTTTGTTTAGCCCAATTCTCTTGATATTGCATCATCTTTGTTAAAATTCCAAGTTTTCTAAATTTAGAATCTACTCCTGCCATCCAGCAATAAAAGTTTTTTCCATCTTGAAATTTATCATACCCAATAATATATCCAGCTGGTACATTATTGTAATATGCTACTATTATTAATTTTTCTCTATCCCTATATCTATTTTCAAAATACTCTTTCTCTGGTTTAGTTTCATTAAATTCTTTAATATTTTTATGTACTTTTATAGCTTCTTTTATATCTACTTCTTTTATTTCAATCATATATTTATACCTCTTTTTTACTAACTATATAATATTTTTTTATTTATTACAATAATTTAAAAATAGAATATAAAAATTATTTTTATTAAAGTTTTTTATTTGTATAAATATTTATACAATTTATTGTTATTTTTCACAAAATCATTTTATAATAATTATAATTTAAATTATAATTATTGTATTTTTTTTATGTTTATGATATGATTTTTTTGTAGTATTTTATTGTACAAAGGAGAATAATATGGAAAAAAAAGAAATTAGTGCAAGAACGACTGTAAAAGCTATAATTACAGGATTTGTATCTTATGGAATAATTATAAATTTCCTTTGCTTACTTATTATTGCTATTGGAAATTATTTTTTAAAGAATGTACCAGGATCTACGGCGAGAGGTTTATATATAACTCTTCCATTAATGGCTGTTATTATAATTTATTTTATTATCCATATTATTTGTAGACTTAGTACTTATGATGTTTTTAAAAAATGTAAGACTAATCCAGATAATTATAAAAATATTATAAAGTATATAAATATATTTTTTATAGTTTGCATATTTTTATCTATAATTTTATTTCTTGGATTACTTAATTTGAATTTACAATATCAAGCAAAATCTATTGATTATGCTGTATTAAAATATAATGAGATTTTTTCTGTAGAACATACGAATCAATTAAAAGAAGAGATGCTTTCTACTTTTAATAATTCGAAGGAAAATCTTACTACTTCAACGATTATACTAGAATTAGGCTTTGCTATATCTTTTTTGTCTCTAATTCCATATCAAAGAAAAATGATATTAAAATATAATGATTTTTAGAATAATAAAAAATTCAAAATGCACAGTTTATGTGCATTTTTTTATAATTATGAAGGTTGTTTATATTTACTATTCTATAAAATCTACAGAAAAATTATGTAAACGTTATTTTTAAAAATTTGATACCAAAATAAAATTAGATATTTATATAAATATAAAATAATTATACTCATATTTGATTTATATAAAAAGCCAAAAGAGTTATTACATTAAATTTTAATGACCAAGCAATTAAATTTTTTAGTAATAAATTAAGGCTATTGTAATATATTTTAATATACTAAATTTAAGAGGTCTTTATTGATGAATAATATTGGTGTAATAAGTTTTTATGGTCTTATATTTGGAATGGTAGGTACAACTTTAGGAGGTATATTAGGAAGCTTCATAAATTTAAAATCAAACAAATCTTTAGGATTTATTTTAGAGTTTGCAGCTGGACTTATGACTGCAGTAATTTGTTTTGACTTAATACCAGAAACATTAAACATTTCAAATGTTTCTGTATGTATAATTGGAATTTTTATCGGAATTATTACAATGATTTTCTGTAATAATATAGTAGATAAGATCTATTCAAATCAAAAAAAATTAAAAACAAACACTTTATTAAAAACAGGAATTATAATTGCTATTGGATTAGCAGTACATAATTTTCCAGAAGGATTGGCTATTGGAGCTGGATTTGAAGCGTCAAATTCTTTAGGTTTTAAACTTGCAATAGCAATAGCTTTACATGATGTTCCAGAAGGAATTTCAATAGCATTACCATTAAAAAATGGTGGTTCTTCTAAATTAAAATCTATAATAATAACAACTCTTTCAGGACTAACTACTGGACTTGGAGCTTTCTTTGGAGCAATAGTAGGCAATATTTCCTCAATATTAATAGGAATATCTCTAGCTTTTGCTGCTGGTGCTATGCTATATATTGTTTCTTGTGAGCTTATTCCAGAATCTAAAAGCATTTATAAAGGTAGATTTGCTTCTTTAGGAAATATTCTTGGAATTTTAGTAGGAATTATAGCTGAAAATCTATAAATTTTAGATTACAAATTTATGTATTTAATTAGATTATTTTGCACAATTTATAAATAAAGTAATATAATATATTGTCACGGTTTTTATTAAATTAGTATAATATATTATTGTAAAGTCGACAGATCTAAAATAGATTTAAGTAAAATACTTAAAAAAGTAAAATTAAACCTTGACTTTTAATAGTTTTTTTGTTATTATAGATATGCTTTAATTTATGGGGTTAGCTCGGCTGATAGAGAAACTCAGCAATTTTAAAATTATATATTTTTTATGCAGGTATAGTTTAGCGGTAAAATAAATCCTTGCCAAGGATTGGTCACGAGTTCGACTCTCGTTACCTGCTCCATTTTTTTGTTTATAAATTATGGCGCCATAGCCAAGTGGTAAGGCACGAGTCTGCAAAACTCTGATCATCGGTTCGAATCCGATTGGCGCCTCCAGTTATGTATCGAGAAAATCTTAGTTTTCCATTGTGAGAGTAAGTTCTTCTCGATTTTATTATTTTTATGACCTAACTCTTTACAAAGATAAGAGAAAAAACAAAAATGATTTAGAGCGACAATGCTTACAAACGTTTTCAAACTTTCTCAAACTTTGTCAATATTCAAAAGATTGTCTTCCAAGTGTCTTCCAAAGTTCATTTGTGGAAGGCACTTTTTTATACTTGCAATAAAAAACTACTTTCCGTTTGGGGAAAGCAGTTTTTCTACTATATCATTTTGTTTTTATAATGTTGAATATGATTAGATATTACATTTTTATTTACACCTACTGCTATTTTTTCTGCTACTATATACCTAAATAACAATTTATATTTTTCATATGCCATTCGTGCTTGATATTTAGTAAAATATTTAGTATTTTTCTTGTTGTCCATATGTGATAATCTATTTCTCTCATCAACAGATATTTTAATAAAACTTTTTATAGGAAGTATATATTTACTCTCTTCTGTAGCCTTTAATTCATCTTCAAATATTATCTTTGATATATCATTTTTTAATAAGTATTCCAAATATTCTCTTAAATTAATTGTTTTAGCAGTGTATCCTAAAGAACTACATATTTTCTCTTTAAATTTGTCGGAACATTCGATTCTTTTCTGATATTTTTTTAAAAAATTTGTTAGTATTTTTGTTATAGCTTTATTTTTCTTTAATTCTTCTTTTTCTATACAATCATTGTAATATTTTGAGCAAAAACCTTCTAATGATTGTAGTAGATTACATAGTTTATATTTTATATAGTACTGATTTTCGCTTAGCGAAATGAAAAAACCCTGCAAAGGAAGTTCTCTAATTTCATCTTTCATATTCTTGTATAAATCATATACTGTATTAAAATTACTTATATCAGACAAATCTATTAATTTTTTATTCATTATAATATTATCTTCTGACGTATTTAAATATCCATTTTGCTTACCATATACCTTAATAGTATTATCATTTTGAAAGAACTCAAAATATTTCACTTTTGGGAAACTACCATGTAATATAGATATTATTTCAAAAATATTCTTAAGTACTATTTCTGTTATTTCTTTTTCTTGTAAATTTTCTTTATAAAGTGTAATTGTATTATTTGTAATTTCAAGAATAATATCATTTTCTATTTTTGTTTTAATTACTTTATTCTCTGGAATAATTATTTTTTCTGATGATAATAAATCAAATTTTACAGTAACTTTATTTGCAATAGTATTTTCTTCTTTAATATGGGTTCCAATTACTAATAACTCATATAAAAAAGTAATGTATTCGTCATTTTTATCTACTTCCTCTATATGTTGTAATAGTATTTTTACACCCGTATCATCAAATAATTTTAATTCACTGATATAGGCACTATTTAAAGTAATTAATAATTCAACTAACTCATTTCTTCTTATCGATATTCTTTGTTTAAATTCGTCAATAATTGCTTCTATATCATCGATTACTTCTTTGCCATTATCTTCATATGCAGAAATATATTTTGTTATTTTTATCATAGTTCTTTTCCCTTCTATCTTTTATATAAAGCTCATTTTATTGTTTTATTTTATTAAGCTATATCATACTGTTATATTTTTTTCAAGTAATTAAGCTTTTTTTATTAAAAAACTGTCCCTTAAAACATTTTAAGAGACAGTTTTATACTATCGTTCCAAATAGTCGTTTGAAATTCTTTTAGGAAATTGAATTATTTTTGCAGTTTTTTGCTGAGTATCTTCTCTAATCATATTATAAGTCTTATTTATATCTTCTTTTAGTAAATCAAGATTTTTATAATATAATTCAACCTCTTTTGAGGCTTTTGCTTGATATTCATTGAATATTTTTACATAAGTATTTAATGTTACTCTAACGTCCGAATGTCCGAGCAATTTACTTAAAACTATTGCTTGCATACCACTTTCAATACATCTTGTCGCAAAAGTATGTCTTAAACTATGAGTAGATAATCCTTTTTCAAATATTCCTAAATTTATAAGTCTTCTTTGTAATTGACTATTCATAGACGTATGAGTTACTAATTTATTTTTATTCACAAACAATAGATTATCCATAGTATTTCTTGATATCTTTTCTTGTTCTTTTATAATATCATAAATTATGTCTGGTATTGGAATAACTCTGTTTCCAGCATCTGTTTTTAAACCAACACAAGACTCATATCAATTTTATGACTATTTTCACAATGTAGAAAAAATATATTATGGTGGAACAGAAGAACAATGGAAAACTTTGACTAATAATGAAGAACGGTCTGAAATCGATGCTAAAGAAATTGTTTATAATGCTAATGCAGAAGACTTAAAATAAGATACTAATAAATTATATGAGCAAAAAATTAATTGATAATCTTTTGCTTTTTTGATATAATCAATTGGACAAATAGTAATTTGAAAGTTAGATGTGTTATGAAAAAATGTATAATTTGTGGAAAAAGTAAAAAAGAAAGCGAATTTAATATAGAACATATCATACCAGAAGCATTAGGAAATAAAAGTTTAAAAATTGATAAGGTATGTACAGAATGTAATAGTAAACTAGGAAGCAAGGTAGATAAATATATTACAACAGGCTCTTTTATGGAGTTAATTAGAAATAATTATAAAGTTGCAGGAAAAAACAAAAAAATACCATTTCCATTTAAGGAAGGTATAGATGAATATGGTAATAGGGTAAGATTAGATAATAATTTTAAACCAACTATTATACCAAAAGTTGAAAAAATAGGTAATATATATAATATTAAAGCATCTAGTAAGCAAGAAGCTATAGAAATAATAGAAAAAGTATATGAAAGAGAAAATTTAAATATTAATCAAAAAAATGAGATTATTAGTAAGATAGAAAGTGCTGAAATGAAAACCTACAAACCCACGATATCATATGATATTAAAGCTAACTTTAATGAAATAGAATTAGCGATACTTAAAATAGCCTATGAATATGCATATTTAAGATTAGGAGATACTTATTATGATGATATATGTGGAATTGAAATAAGAAAAATTATACAAAAAGCAATTAATAATAACAAAGTTGAAAAATATAATTTTATAAATCATATATGGACTGAAAGTGAATTTGGAAAAATAATAAATAATTTAGGAAAAGAAATTAACAATTCACATTTTTTGCTTATGCAAACTGTAAATAATAAAATACAATTAATAATATCTTTATTTTGTGATATGAGTTTGTCATATATAATGGATATTTCAGACAACGCAGATAGATATGATAATACTAACTTTATAGAGTTCATAAAATTAAATAAAACTTGATATAATGTTATAAAAATAAATATATTATTATATTTTTTAACTTAATACGAAATTTGTCAATACATTGTACTTAAATAATAAGTAGGGTATAAATAATAACCACAAAAATTGAAAATAGTAATTAGTAGAAGAATATGTTTTTATATATGGAGGAATACGTATGAGTACTAGAGTAGATTATAATAAAATTATTGAGTATGTAGAAGATTCAAGTGAGGATACTATTGAAATAACTCAAAAAAAAGTAAAAAGATTAGTTAATAACGAATTGCCTAAAAGTTTTTTTAGTAATAGATACATAGCTAATGGAAAAAATGAATTGGCAAGATATATTTTAGAAAAGGGATTTGAATTTGAAGTCATAGAACCTAAACTAATTATAAAAAAGAGAAGTGCATAATATTTATTATAGGTTATTTTATAAATTATAATTTATCTAATTATTATAATTTGTCTTCCAATGTCTTCCAAATAAAATGAAAGTACTATATATAGGTGCATTTAAGTTTCGAAACAGATTGGCGCCTCCATAAAAAGTCGAGTAAAATCTATTAGTTTTTTGTAATAGATTTTACTCGACTTTTTATTTTTTTAGAATATGAAAACTTTATAAAATTATAGAATATTTAAAGCTAAGTACACAAACATATAATTTATACTATAGTTAGTAAATATTATTGGTATATTGAAAATGAAAAAATATTATGAATATTAGGTAAAAATAGTAGAAAAAATTACAGATGTATAATATAATGACATTGATAGATAAACAGTTTAAAATAACTTAAACCTTAATATATTATAACATAATAAATTATTCAGATAGGGGGTGGGGAATATTTTAAATATAAAATATAGAAAGGAGACTTCCTATGAAAAAGAATAATTTTTTAATATTTATAATAGTAATATTAGTAATTTTATTAGCAGTATGTTTAGTAATTATTTATCAAAACAATTATTTAGGAACAAAAACTGAAGTATTATCAAGTGGAGAAAATGTAACTTCAGAAGAGAGTTTAAAAGAAAATGCAACTGAAGTATCAAATGTAGCTGAAGAAAATGATGTAGTCGAGGAAATAACAGATGAAGAAAGACAAGCCGTTGAAGAATATATAACTAAAGTTTGTGATGGTAATGTGAAAATATATGAATTTAATGATATAAATGAGGCTAACAAAGAATGGATATATTCTCATTATCCTAGTGAAGAAGATTATGATGCCTCTGCTGTAAGTGAAGAAGAACTAGAAAGTACATTAAGAAAAATATTTGGGACAAATTTAGAACTTAATGTAAAAAAAGATACTGAAAATGCAGATGGATATTATATTCCAAAATATAATTCTCAAATAGGAAAGTATGAATATAGTCCTTATGGTGATACTATAAGAACGGATTATATAATTGATAAGATAACAAAAAATGATAATGAATATATTGTTAGATTGGTTGAATATTCTGTACAACGAGATTTAGAAAGAAATGCAGATTATGATTATGCCGTTTTTAGATATAATGAAATAAGTAATGAGTTCTGGAAAAATTGGGAAAAAGTCTTTGAGATTGAAAGAGGAAAAACAGGAGAAAAGGAAGAGATTGACAACAAAATTTTGGAACAAAAAGATAAATTTTTATCATATAATTTTGTAATTGAAAAAAATGATATTGGAAGTTTTAATGCAATTGAATTTAAAAAAGTTAGTGAATAATAATACTATTATTGGAATCCTATTTATTTTTATAAATAGGATTTTTTTTACAGCATAAAATTTTCTATTTTGTATTATAGATTAGAAGAGTTTATAATATAAGTTTATACAAATAATTGCTATTTAAGAGGTGAAATGAAAAAGAAAAGTATTAATAGAAAGAATGTATACGAACTGATTAAAAATATAATATAAATATAGCATAGAAAAAGTTGCATGAATAAGAACAGAATTTTAGTTAACAACTTTTAATTTGTTAGTTCTTATGTTATTATACAGATGAGGTGTATAAATGTAAAAAGAAGATAATAAGTGAAAAAAATAGGATATTCATTGAGATGAAATTTATTTATACATTATTTTAATGTTAGGAATAATTGGAATATATAATTTTAAAATATAGTTAATTATTCTTATAAAAGGAGAAAATTATGAGAGTAGAAATAGAAAAATATATAAATGGAACTTATGATGTTTTACAAGAATATCCGTGGGAGGAATATCCACAATATACAACTTTTAAACATAAAGATAATAAAAAATGGTTTGCTGTTATAATGAATGTACCATTTGAGAAATTAAAAATTAATAGAAGAGGTATAGTAGATGTAATAAATCTAAAAAATATTCCAGAAATGTTAGGTGGGTTAAGAAAAGAAGAAGGAATATTACCAGCATATCACATGAATAAAGAGCATTGGATTACAGTCTTATTAAATGGTACTGTTTCAAAAAAAAGAATTTGTGAATTAATTGATATAAGTTATGAATTAACAAATAAAATATAATGAAAAAAGATAGGCATGATTATAAAATCGTGGTTATCTTTTTAGATATTTGCTTTAAAAATATGCACAATTGTTTTTAAGAAAAAAATATGATATTATACTTAAAGATTTATTAATTTAGGAGGTAAAAATGGAATATAGAAAATTTGATGATACTTATGTTGTTAGATTAAATAAAGGTGAAGAAGTTATAGAAAGTTTAAAAGATCTTTGTAAAAATGAAAATATAGAACTTGCAGAAATAACAGGACTTGGAGCAAGTAATTTAGTTGAAATTGGAGTATTTAATGTAAATACTAAAGAATATAACACTAAGATTTTTGAGGGAATGTTTGAAATTACATCATTAATTGGTAATGCTACAAGAAAAGATGGAGAGGTATATCTTCATATTCACATTAATTTTGGAGATGAGGAAGGACTTGTTAAAGGAGGACACCTTGTAAGAAGTATAATTTCAGCGACTTCTGAGATTGTCGTAAGAAGAATAAATGGAAAAGTAGGAAGAAAATTAAGTAATGAAATAGGTTTAAACTTGTTAGAATTTTAATGAATAAATCTTAAATTAATAACAATACTAATAAAAAGGAGATTTTAATGAATAAAACAAGTATAGAACTAAAACAAGGAGTGAAAGCTCATATTATAAATACAGATTTATATAAAACTGATTTGACTTGTATTATTTTAACAACAACTTTAAAAAGGGAGACTGTAACTAAAACAGCTTTAATACCTTTTTTACTTAGAAGAGGAACTGCTAAATTTCCAAATCAATATTTAATAAATAAAGAAATGGAAAATATGTATGGAGCAAGTTTTAATTGTGGCGTTGATAAAATGGGAGATAATATAATTCTAAAATTTTATATAGAATCTATAAGTAATGAATATGCTCTAAATAATGAAAATATTTTGAAAATGAATATAGAAAATATTTTAGATATTGTGTTTAATCCTGTAAGAAAAAATGGTTTCCTAAATGAAGATTTTTTAGATGTAGAAAAAGAAAATTTAAAAAAAGTTATTGAAAGTAAAATAGATGATAAAGATTCGTATGCTTTTGACAATTGTATTTCTACAATGTATGGTGAAAAAGGTTTTGGATTGTATAAATTTGGATATGTTGAAGATATTGATAATATCACAATACAAGATATTTCAGAATACTATAATTGGCTTATAAACAATTGTAAAATAGATATTTTTATTTCTGGAAAAATTAAATCACAAGAAATAGAAAGTCTTTTAATGAGTAACGAAAATATAAAACAGTTAAAACCTAGAATAGAAAATTATATTTTGAATAATGAATTCACAGAAAGTAAACAAATTGTGGAAAATATAAAAGAAATTACAGAAAATATGAATATTACTCAAGGAAAATTAGTAATTGGATTAGATATAACTTCTAAGATAGAAAACCTTTTAGCAAGTTCACTTGTATATAATGCAATTCTTGGAGATGGAGCAAATTCTATGATGTTCCAAAACGTTAGAGAAAAGGCGGGACTTGCATATTCTGCTAAAAGCACTTTTGTAAAACAAAAAATGAATATTTTTATAAGATGTGGTATTCAGGTAGAAAATTATGAAAAAGCAATAGAAATTATTAAAATTCAACTAGAAAATATAAAAAAAGGCAAATTTACAGATGAAGATATTGAAAATGCAAAGACTTATCTAATTGCTGGAATAAAAAATGTTGAAGAAGAGCAAGACACAGAGGTTGTATATTATATAGGACAAGAGATTGCGAAGACAAATTTGTCTTTAGAAGAATATATTAAGCGAATTAATCAAGTTACTAAAGAAAATATATTGGAAATAGCAAATTCAATACAAATAAACACAATTTATTTTTTAAGAAATTAAATATTATACAAGGAGATAAAAAATTGCAAATAATTGAAAATAGTAAAATAAAAGAAAAATTGTATATTGAAAAACTTGAAAATGGTTTAACAATAATGATTTTACCTAAAAAAACGAGAAAAAAATATATTGTTTGGAGTGTAAATTATGGTTCGATAGATAATAAATTTTTTGCACCAGGTGAAAAAGATATGACAATTGTTCCTGATGGCATTGCTCATTATTTAGAACATAAACTATTTGAACAAGAAAATGGAAGAAATAGTTTAGATGTATTGACTGCAATAGGAGTTGATGCTAATGCTTATACTACTAATGACCATACAGCATATTTATTTGAATGTACAGATAATTTTGATGAAGCTTTAGATGAATTTATGAATTATGTTCAAAATCCATATTTTACAGATGAAAATGTAGAAAAAGAACGTGGAATTATTGAACAAGAAATAATGATGTATGATGATTACCCAGAATGGGCAGTATACATGAATGTTTTAAAGGGAATGTATAAATCAAATGAGATAAATATAGATGTAGCAGGAACTGTGGAAAGTATTGCTAAAATTGATAAAGAAAAATTATATAAAATTTATAAATCTTTTTATAGACCCGATAATATGATAATAGTTATGACAGGAAATTTTGATCCTGAAAAAGATTTTGAAAAGGTAAAAGCGAAAGTTATTTTAAAAGCAAATAAGCAAGATACAAAAAGAGTTTACAATGAAGAACAGAAAGAGATTGTTGAGAAAAAAATTACTCAAAAAATGGATATTAGTATGCCTTGCGCAATAATAGGTTATAAGGATAATGACCTAAAGTCAAATAAAGTAAAAAAAGATATTGCAATAGATATTTTAGGCAATATTCTATTTGGAAAAAGTTCTGAAACTTTTGAAAAACTTTATGAATCTGGAAAAATTATTTCTGTTCCAAGTATAAATTATGAGTTTTCAAAAACTTATTCACATGTTTTAATTCAAATTCAAACTGATTATATTGATTATGTTGTTAAAGAAATAGAAGATAGAATTGAAATGGTAAAAAAAGAAGGAATTAATGAAGACGATTTTGAAAGAGCTAAAAAAAGCGTATATGGAGATTTTGTAAAAGAATATAATGAGGTTTCTAATATTGCGACAGTTTTGGTTTCAGATTATTTTAAAAATATAAATTCCTTAGAGTATTTTGAAGAATTTGCAAGTGTAAGCAAAGATTATGTAGAAAAAGTTTTAAAAGAAACTTTTTGTAAAGATAAAGAAGTATTGTCTATAATAACTAATGAATAAAAATAAAAAAGAGAGAGAATATGAATTTAGTAAAATTTCCGGGATTAAATATAAACTTAAAAGTACCACAAATTGCATTTAGTGTTTTTGGAATAGAAGTTTACATGTATGCAATTTGCATTGTGATAGGAATTATAGTAGCAGCTATTTTGTGCAATATTAGTAAAGAAAAATTTGAAAATAAATTTGAAAATATTTTGGACATAGGGATTTTTTCTTTGTTTTTTGGAATAATAGGAGCAAGAATATATTTTATAATTTTTAACTTAGAGTATTATTTAAATAATATTAAAGAAGTTTTCAATTTTAGAGATGGAGGACTTGCAATTTATGGCGGGCTAATAACAGGAATTTTAACTGCCATCATAATTTGTAAAATAAAGAAAATTGATATATGGAATGTTCTTGATTATGTTATACCTTTCGTAGCTCTTGCTCAAGCTATTGGGCGTTGGGGAAATTTTTTTAATGTTGAAGCTTATGGCTATGAAACTGACATATTTTTAAGAATGGGAATCTTTACTAGTGATGGGTATATAGAAGTACATCCTACATTTTTATATGAATCTATTTGTACCATTTTAATATTTTTTATACTTAGAAAATTACAAAAAAATAGAAAATTCAAAGGCGAAATAGTCTTACTTTATTGTATTTTATATTCTGGAATAAGATTTTTTATTGAGGGTTTAAGAATAGATAGTCTTATGTTTTATAATTTTAGAATTTCTCAAATATTGTCTATAATTATATTTTTAATATCAATAATTATGTTTTATTTAACAAAAAAATTATCTAAAAAGTCTTGCTAAATAGATTATTTATGCTAATTTATATTTGAGATTATTTAATAAATTTGACATTATAAATAAAAAAGGAAATTATAAGGTCAAATTATCTAGTAAACTGTCGAAAAATGTCTAACGAAAAAGCGCTCAAATACTGATATTTTATTGACTTTGATGTAACAATATGTTATTTTTAAAATATACAAAAGAAAAAAATAGAAAAAAGGAGAGTGATATTATGTTAGATGAAAAAATTTGTAAATTAAGGGACAAACTAAATAAATGTATTTCTAATGGAGAAGATTACTCTGTAATATATAAGGTAAGTGTGGAACTAGATGAGTTAATTGCAAAATATTATGCAAATATGGTTGAAATTACTCAAAAATAAGATAAACTAAAAGTAATTTAATAATAAATTAAAAAAAGTATAATTTTTTTGTTTTTACAAAAAAGTGTATACTTTTTTTATTCTTTAATATATAATTATTCTGTATAATTGTTTGGAGGTTAGATTTTGAATAAATTAATTAGAGAGGAAAATAAATATACAGGTAAAAGATTTAAAATTATTCAAAGAATTTATGAAAGAGAAGACGGTCTAAATTATATAAGAGATTGTGTAGAACCTGGAAACTCTGTTATAATACTTCCAATAAATGAAAAAAATGAAATAATTTTTGAAGAACAATTTAGAGAAGCAATAAATAAGCTAACTTTAGAACTTCCAGCTGGAATGATAGATGTTGGAGAATCTCCAGAAGTAGCTGCTAAAAGAGAATTAGAGGAAGAAACAGGAATTTTAGCAAATAAAATAGAATTTTTAATGGAATATTATCCTTCAGCTGGATATACAAATGAAAAAGTATATATTTTTGTTGCAAAAGATTTTCAAAAAGGAAAAATTCATTTAGACCAAACTGAAGAAATATTAAGTATAAAAAAGATAGATTTTAATAAGTGTTTAAACATGGCATTAAATGGAGAATTTGAACATGCAAGTATTAATTTAGCTATTTTAATGTACTATTTTAAGGAAAAAAATGGAGGAAAAGATGGCAGAAATTAAAGAATGGTTAACTTCGATTAATTTAGAAGATTTGCTTAAACTATTTGATTTACAAATAGCTTTGGCTGTTTTCATATTGTTCTTTATGTTTAGAAATCTATTTTCTAAACTTATTATAAAAATATATTATAAAATAATTAAAAGTAAAAAAAATCCAAAAGATAGTACAATGTATAAACCATTAAAGAAATTTTTTATCCTATTTGGTTTATTTTGTACAACACATATTTTACCTCTTGATAAGCAATTTTTATATCTTATTAATAAAGCCTTTGAGGTTATTATTGCATATTACATAACAAAAGCAATAACAACTCTAATTACAGAAGATTCTATTATAATGAAAAATATTTTTAAAGATACTAGTGATAAAGCTGTAAATAAATTTATATGCAAAATGATTAGAGTGTTTATATGGATTATTTTTGTATTTGTAGTAACGATAATTTTAGAATTAAAATTAGATGGACTTGGAGCTTTAGTTACTGGTTTAGGAATTGTCAGTGCGGCAACTGCTTTAGCTGCACAAGATTTGGTAAAAAGTATGCTTAGTGGTGCTGCAATATTAACTGATAAACCATTTGTTATTGGAGATTGGATTGAAGTAGAACAATTTCAAGGAACAGTTATAGATATAACTTTTAGAAGCACACGTATAAAAGCATACAATAATGCAGTTGTAACAATTCCAAATTCTTTAATAACTTCATCTTATGTAGTAAACTGGGATAGATTAACAAGTAGAAGATTTGATTGTATTTTAACTTTAAGCTGGGATACGACTTCTGAGAAAGTTAAAAAAATTGTTAAAGAGATGAAACTTATATTACAAAATGATCCAGAAGTTATAAAAGAAACTGTAGAAGTTAGCTTAAATAATATTACAGCTTATGGTAGTGAAATAAAAATATATTTATATATAAGAGAGGCAGATTATAGTAAATATCTTAAAGCAAAACAAGATATATTATGTAGTTTATTATATTTAATCGAGAAAGAAAATGTAGATTTAGCATATCCAAGTCAAACATTATATGTAAAAGGAAAGGAAGAAATAAAAGGATAGATGAGTATAGGTGTTGCACTAGCAGGAGGAGGCTTGAAAGGATTAGCTCATATTGGAGCTTTAAAAGCATTAGAAGAATTAGGAATAAAAATTGATTTCTTATCTGGAACTAGTTCAGGAAGTATCTTTGCTTCTTTTTATGCGATGGGATTTTCAACAGATGAAATAAAAGAAAGAACAATTGAAAACTATAATATTCTTACACAAATAAAGAAAGGACCAATAGTTAAAGCAGGAATTTCTTATTTTACATCTGGAATTGCTAAGATAGAAGGATTAGTTCCTGGTGAAAATATTGAAAATTTAATAAAAAAGGTAGCAAAAGAAAAAGATATTGTAAATATGAATCAAATAAAAATA
Organism: uncultured Clostridium sp.; assembly: GCA_900553685.1. Taxonomy (GTDB): domain Bacteria; phylum Bacillota; class Clostridia; order TANB77; family CAG-508; genus Scatovivens; species Scatovivens faecipullorum. The sequence goes on along the minus strand of USEI01000002.1, from coordinate 79,769 downwards.
CCTTATGCAATAGCAACAGTAGATACTATATCAACAAAAGAATGCATATTTTTATCAAAAAGATTTGATTTAAAAGATGATAATATAGATTATATATATGATGCGCCAATAGCAACAGCTACACGAGCAAGTATGTCTTTTCCAGGAATATTTACTCCGTGTCAATATGGAAAATATAATTTTATAGATGGTGGAACAAAAGATAATTTACCAGTAAAAATTTTAAAAGATATGGGAGCAGATAAAACAATAGCTCTAAGTTTTAGAATAGATGATTATGAGCCCAAAGAAGATATTTTGGCAATTTTACTTAGAACAGTTGATATATTTTCTTTAAAAGACGTAAGAAAAGCTCAAAAAGAAGCTGATTTAGCAATAGAAATAGATGCAAGAGGCGCAAGTCTTTTAGAAATTGATGATGCAGATAAGCTTATGAAAACAGGATATGATACTATTATGAAATATAAAAAACAAATATTAGATTTATTAACTTGATATTTTTCAAGTTAATGATATAATAAAAGCATTAAAGAGTAGGAGTGATAGATTTGTCTAGTAATGATACTATGATGCAATATTTTGAATGGTATTTACCTAGTGATTCTACACTTTGGAATAAACTTACAAAAGAAGCCAAACATTTAGAAAATATTGGATTAACACATTTATGGTTACCTCCAGCTTACAAGGGAGCAGGCGGAAAAGAAGATGTAGGTTATGGAGTATATGATTTATATGATTTAGGAGAATTTAATCAAAAAGGAGATATTCCTACAAAGTATGGAACAAAGGATGAATACATAAATGCAATAAAAGTATTGCGCGAAAATAATATAAAAGTATTAGCAGATATTGTTTTGAATCATAAAATGGGAGCGGATGAAACTGAAGATGTTTTAGCGATTCAAGATGATTTTTCAAATAGAAATGTTAGTTTAACAGAAGCTTTACCAATAAGAGTTTGGACAAAATATACTTTTCCAGGAAGAGGAGATACATATTCAAATTTTAAATGGAACTGGACTCATTTTCATGGGGTTGATTGGGATGAGAATACTGGAAAAGCTGCTATATATAAATTTTATGGTAAACACTGGGACGAAAATGTAGACAAAGAAAACGGCAATTATGATTATTTAATGGGAGCAGATATTGATTTAAATAATGTTGATGTAGTAAGAGAACTAACAAATTGGGGAAAATGGTATTTAGATACAACTTCTGTTGATGGTTTTAGACTAGATGCTGTAAAACACATAAGAGGAGAGTTTTACCCAGAATGGTTAAGTGAATTACGAGACTATAGTGGTAAAAAATTATTTGCTGTTGGAGAATATTGGAGTTCTAATATATCCGTAATTAACGAATACATAGAAAAAACTAGTGGTTGTATGTCATTATTTGATGTGCCATTACATTATAATTTTTATAGAGCATCAATAAGTAATGGACAGTTTAATATGTCACAAATTTTTGAGGGAACTTTAGTAAAAACAAATCCTGAAAAAGCGGTAACTTTTGTAGATAATCATGATACAGAACCTGGACAAGCTTTGCAATCATGGATATTAGATTGGTTCAAACCTTTAGCTTATTCACTTATATTACTTAGAAAAGATGGGTTTCCATGTGTCTTTTATGGAGATTATTATGGAATACCAACAAAACAAGTAGAGTCTAAACAGAGTATGTTAGATATTTTATTAAAAGTTAGAAAATATTATGCTTATGGCGATCAATATGATTATTTTAATAGCAATCATATAATAGGATTTACAAGATTAGGAGATTATGATCATCCAAATTCAGGTCTTGCTGTTGTTATGTCTGACCAAAGAGGTGGTTGTATTCAAATGAATGTAGGAAAAAAACTTGCAAATACAGTTTTTTATGATTGTACTGGAAATTTATCTGAAACAGTATATGTTGATAGTGAAGGTAATGGTATATTTTATTGTAAAGATGGAAGTGTATCTGTTTGGATAAAACAAGGAGAGGCAGTAAATTAAAAAGATATGAAATTATTAAATTTCATATCTTTTTTTTTTACAATTATTAAATTTTAATATCTTTTGTGTTACTTTTAAAAAAACATGAAATTTAATGATAAAATATTATAGAGATATATTATAAAATAAGGAGAAAAGATATGGTAAATGATGGAAAAATAATAATTCAAGGTAAAGAAATAAATTATGAGAGCTTATCAGATGAAAAACTAATTCAATTATATAAAGAATTGAAACAAAGAGAAGCTATACTTTATAAAAAAATTATGAAATATAATGATGAATTTAATTTTTTACCAGAGATAAATTAAATATACAAAAGGAGATAGTATGGAAGAATTAGAAAATAAATTAATGGATTCAATTAATCAATTGAGTAATTTAGAATTGTTAGAATATAAAATAGAATTTGCTAAGTTTAATAAAGAAGTAATTGATTGTTATGAAAGTAAAATCAATGCAATAGAAAGTAATATTGATTATCAAATAAAATTTTATGGGAAAAATCCAGAAACTTATCGAGAGCAAAAAAACAGTATTTTGGAAAAGTATAAAGAAGAATTTCAAAAAGTCTATAATAAAAGAAGAGAACAATTTTTTAGTATTCTAATGGAAATACAAGAAATAAATGCTAATCAAAAGATAGCATTAGTAAATTTTAATAAAACAGTAAAAAGTAGAAAAAAATTTTTCGAAGGAGCAACTTATAAAGAATATGTAGAAAAATATGAAAGTTTTAAACATATTGTAGATACAACATTGAAACACGATGAATTCGAAAAATATAGTAAATTACTAGAAAAACTTACGGATCCATCAAAAATGTATGATATAAAACTAGAAGCTCTTATAAATAAATATGCAGGATATGATGAAATTATAGTAGAATGTACAAAAAAATTAAATGAATGTGTAGAAGCTGTTAAAGAAGATTTTGAAAATATTTCAAAATTTAGAAACGAAAGTTTAGCGATTAGTAAAAAAGAAAACATTTTTATTAAATTGATAAATAAAATATTAGCTAGAATAGCTGGAAGTTCCAAATTTGAAAAAGATGTTATTCAAAAAATGGAAAAAGAGCTTACAGAAATAGGAAAAGATAATGATAATACAATTAATATAATAAATGAACAGACAATTAATCTTGTAGCAATGATTGAAAAAGTAAGAGAAGAACTTAATTCTGAATTTAAATTAGCTACAGAATAGGAGAAAATATGGAAATAGAGAAAGTAGGAGAAATTTTTATTGACGGGAGAATTATTAATTTAGATAATTCTTCTATGGAAACATTAAATTCTAATTTTGAAGAAATAACTTCTCAAAAAGAAAAACTGATTAATAATATAAATAACATATTAGAGCAAATACAAAAGTAGGAGATATGGTAATGAAAGAAAAAAATGAAATTGAAAATTTTGAAGAATTGAAAGAAGCTTTTGGAGATAGATCTGACGAGGTTTGTAGAGCACTAGAGCAATTTGTAGAACTTATACCACAAATTCCTGGAGTAGCAGCAACTATGGTTAAAAAAAATTTAGCTGAGAAAAAAAATGCAATAGATCAGGATTTTGAAGAAATTGATAGTGAAAGATTATTACAACAATTAGAATTAGGAATAGCTTCAGGAATAAGAAAAAATAGAAACGCAGATTGGGAAAAAGCAAGAACTTCAGATAATAGGTCAGAAAAAATTACAAAAGCAGTAACAAAAGTAAAAACAAAATCTTCAGATACAAGAGCAAAAATGGCGGATGGAGCCATAAAAGTAACATCTGTTATAGGAAAGGGATTAGCTCTTTTTGGACAAAAAGGCACTGCCAAAAAGTTACAAGATAAGGTTTCTAGAAGTTCTAAGAATTTTGTTTTAAAAGATTCAAGAATAGGAAATATTATGGAGAGAGTGGCTGATTTTGGATTTGCAGTGGGAGATGGAGTAAAAAAATATGCAGAAAATGTAAGAACAGGTTTTAAAGATGCAGATAGACAAACAGATTTGAATTATATGAACTTAGCAAGAGAATCATCTAGCAAAAAAGCAGAATCAAGACAATGGCAAAATGCACATGAAGATAATAGTGAAATAGTTACAGGAACAGTAGGAAAAATAAATGATAAATCTTTAAGATTTAGTGAAATATTGCAAATTGGGAAAATTAAATTAACTTCTTTGGGAGCCAAAGGAGCAGCCTTAACAGGAAAAAAAGGATTAGCTCAAAAAGTAGCAGAGCAAGGATTTAATTTAGAGGATAATTTAGTAAATAAAGGTTCAAGAATTGGTAAATTTGCAGAAAAAATGGCTGAAAGTGGCTTCCTTACTGCAGATAGATTTAGATCAGATTTTAGTCAAGCTAAAGAAAATATAGAAGCATATGCTAGAGCTGGAGTAGACATGGCAAAGGAAGGAATAGAAGATGGTAAGAAAGCAGCTAAAAGAGAAATATTTAAAATTGGAAAAGCAACTTACAAAGGAGCAGCAACAGTTCATGGGTTAGGAAAGTTTACATTAAAGCAAGGAAAAAGAGGAGTAAATTTTATTTCAGGAAAGATATCTGAAGCTCAAGAATTTGCTTCAGATAGAATAGAAGATGCTCAAGAATTTGTCTCAGATAGAATAGAGGATGTTAAAGATTTTAAAGATACAGCTCAAAAAAAAGTTGGATTTTTAAGAGGTAAATCAATTAGTTTTTTAGGAGATAAAGTTCAAAGATTAGGTGAAATGTTAGTAAATTCTGGTAAAGATACTAAAGTTAAAGGTGAAGCTATAATGGCTAAAAATACAAAAACTGCACAGAAAAATATGCAAGTAAATGAACGTAAACAAGAAGATGAAGGAATGGAGATTTAATAAACTGATAAAAGCAAATCAATTTTCTATTTATTGGTTTGCTTTTAAATTAATATAATATAGGGAAATAGAAATGAAGATAGAAGAGCAAATATTTAATAATGAAAAATATTATTTAATAAACGAATATAATTTTAAATTTGGAAAAGTCTATAAATTTGCTAATGTAACGAATACAATTTTTTGTAGAGAAATAAACGGACGTTTTATAATAATTAATGATAGAAAGATGCTAAAGAAAATACAGAATACATTTACTAAATTAGAGATTAAGGATATAGTATAGATGGAAAAAGGAGTTATAGAGAACGAAGAGAAATTAGAAGACATTTTTAAAAGATATAAAAAAAAGAGGTATGGAATTATTTCAAAAATATATTCGACCAATGAGGAAAGTAAAGTATATCAGTATGCCGCAGAGATTTTATATAAGAAATATGGACATATAATAAGTAAAGAAAAAATATTTGATGTGATTTCCAAAAGAGGACATATATTTACTATGATTCTGAAAAATAGGGAAGCTTTTTATGAAGTTAAAACAGGCAATATCGGCATACAACATTTTTTAAATAAATTTACAGAAGGATTATTACATGAAATTGTTCACAAACTAGGATTTGAACAAGCAGATAATTCTTTTAAAGAAATGAGCACAATTTTTAAAGAAGCAGGTACAGAGATTGTAGCTGCTGAAACCTTAAGTAACAACGAGTATGGTAGAGAGTTGATATTTCAGGACATATGGGCTAAGTACCCTGAAAAAGTTGATTCTAATTTTTTATCTGTATGCATAGTAAATCAAATTAATTTAGCAATTGGAAATGAAAATCTAGAAAAAAGTATTTTAAAAGGAAAAGATTATTTTAAACCAGCTATTATAGAAAGATGGGGAGAATCAACATATGTTTTTTTAAAAGAAAATATAGAAGACTTATCGAGAATAGAAAATAGATTTTGGAGAGATTATGAATTTCTGTCAGAAGAAGAAAGGGAAAGAATAACAGATGACATGAAGAAAAGAATAGACTTAATTCAAAATACAATACTAGAAACAGAGTTTGATAAAAGAATGTCAAGTATTTTCTCTAAAACAGAATCTAAAAAATTTTTAAAAGATTTATTAACTTTTGAAGAAAATAGAATAAGAATAAAAAGTGATTTAAGTGGAAAAATTAAATTTATAGATGTAGGATTTGAAGCATACTTTAATAGATGTAAAGAAAATTTAGAAACAAGATTTGGAATTTTGAATATATTATATAATGAAAATAGTTGGCAGGAAAAATATAAGAAAAAAGAAATATTGTATGAAATTACAGATGAAGAAAAGAAAGAAATAGCTTTATTAGCAATAGAATTTAAAAGAAAGTATAAAAAGAAAAGTCATTTTACAAAAGTAATTGAAAGTATTTTTGGAAAAAAGCAAGAAATGTTGGAAGAGAATAATAGTACTTTCAATAAACGACTAGAAATGTATAAAGTTGATATAAATTTTGAAAGTAATGAAAGTAATGAAAGAAATATAGAAAGACAATGTAAAAAAAATAATAAAGAGAGATTAAGATAAAATTATAGCTAAAATAAGCTTATTTAGCTATAATTTTTTTATAAGAGAATATTAATTATGATAATTTTAACAGATTTACAAAATTTGGAAAAGGTTATATAATTATTTAAATTTTATAGAAATTATACTTATAATTTTAAGTATGATACTATAAAAAATATTTAACAGAAAGGTGGAAAGTAGTTTTTAGTAACTTGCAAATGTTTTCACAGATGGATTCTTAAATCTATTGAAAATGGAGGGCAGTAAATGAAACTAAATAATGTCAAAGTGTCTTCAAAAGACCTTGAAATGTTACGGAAATTTTTTGGAGTAAAAGGAGGAGGTTTAAACCTTGAAAACGGAGTTTTTAGAGTGTCTTCAGAAGAAGAAGTTTTTGCTCTTGCTGAAAGGTTCGAAATTGAGAATGTGAACTGGGTATCTTTGGATGACTTTAAAACCAAATGCCAATCCTCTGAAAAAAAGCCGGCGGGTGAAAATTTATCAACACAAAGTGATAAAACAAGTCTACAGTATGCTGAAAGTTCAGCAGATAAAAAGCAAGGATCAACCCAGAAATCAGACGGAAGTCAAGATTCTAAAATAAGTGAAGTTAGCGTGAAGAGGAAGGCAAGTGAATACTCTCTTGAGGAGAGACTGAAAATTATAGGCACAAGAATTAAAATAGGAAGTATTCTTAGAATTAAAGGAACTGAAAAGGTAATTCATGTGCTTATTACCAAAGTTTCAAGTGAAGGCTATCAAGGACGTAAATTAAGATTGAATGTTGAGGGATATAATCCTGATACAGAAGAAATTTTAAAAAAGGGAGAGGAAGTAATTTATAAAAATCTCACTTATAAGGCTTTAATTACAGTGACTGAAGAATTGATTGTTAGAATAACAAATCAAAATCTTTTTTGGCCTCAAGGTGGTCCGATTGTTGGAAGGCTTATTAGTGAGGATAAGATAAAGAAAATTCTTGCTATGCCTAAAACCAAAGTCACAGATCATGAAACTTTACTGAAAGGCGCGAAAGTGCAAATTACCTCTGCAGGAAAAACAGAGGACAAAGAAGGAGTATCTGGAACGCCTAATTTAGAAACTTCCAAAACGCAGAAGATTAAAGGACAAGAAAGAATACCAGAATCTGTTTCTAAAGTACCAGAAAAACTTGTGTGTGAGGTTGAGGAAACTGTATCTGGTGAAGATGAAGCTGAGAAGATTTCAGTTGAGGAGTGCTTAGAAAAAGCTAATTCGCTGGAAGAATTTTTGACTGATGTTAATCTTAAAGACACTTTGCTTGAACATGCAATTAAGCTTAGCGTGGAAAGCAGACATGCTAACATGAAGAAGCTTTTACCAATGTTGCAGGAAAGTTTTTCTAGTAAAAAATTAACTCAGAATGCACTCAAAAATCAAATGAACGAAGAACTGGAAAATTGGTGCAAAAATGGATATGCTTTAAAAGAAGGGACTGTAACATATTTATTAAAAGTTACTGTAAAAAAATTCAAAAACTAAAGTACACATTAAGTTAAGTTTCGGTGCGGGGGTGATAGCTCTCGCACCGTTTTTCGATGTCTATTATGTCTATTTTTGTTTTATACTTTTTCTTGACAAAAATTCAAAATCAAATATAATAATTTTAGAAATGGAGAAAATTATGAAAGTTTTAATTACAGGTGCTTCTTCTGGAATAGGAAGAGATTTAGCAAGAGAATTTGCTAAATTAAATTATGATATTATTTTAGTGGCAAGGAATATAGAAAGACTACAAGAACTAAAAAAAGAATTATCAAATAAATATAAAATAAATGTAGTTTATGAGAGTGTAGATTTAACAGATAGAAAAAAATGTATAGATTTATATTCAAAATATACAGATATTGATATTTTAATAAATAATGCTGGTTTAGGGGATTTTGGCAATTTTACTAACACAGATATAAATAAAGATTTAACAATTATTGATACAAATATTACTGCTACACATATACTTACAAAGTTATACTTAAAAACTATGAAAAATAGAAATAATGGTAAGATATTAAATGTTGCTTCAATAGCAGGATTTTTGCCAGGTCCATTAATGGCAACATATTATGCTTCTAAAAATTATGTAGTAAAACTATCTGAAGGAATTAGAGAAGAATTAAAAAAAGAAAAATCAAAAGTACAAATTAGTATATTATGTCCAGGTCCTGTTAAAACAAATTTTAATAATGTTGCTAATGTTAAATTTGAAATTAGTTCACTTTCTAGTGAATCCGTTGCAAAATATACTGTTAAAAAGTTTCTTAAAAATAAATTTTATATAATTCCAGGTTTTCAAATAAAATGTGCAAAATTTTTCTCAAAATTTGTACCAACAACAATTCTTGCCAAATGCACATATTATATGCAAAAAAGAAAAGATAGATAGGGCAGAATAATTAATAGCAAAAATTAGAATATAAAATTTATTAATAATAAATTATACTATAATTAGTTAATAAAAATATACTAACAATTAATTAAATTATAATATAGCTAAGCTACTAAAAGATAATAACTAATAAAATCGAAAATAATTATATATATTAGTATGATTAATAGGGAGGAATATATGAAGATTTTAATGGCTACTAAAAATCCGGGAAAAATAGAGGGTGCAAAACAAGCTTTTGAAAAGTATTTTGAAAATGTTGAAATAGAAGGAATTGCTGCTGATTCAGAAGTTGGTGATCAACCAGTAAATGAAGAAATATTTAAAGGTGCAAAAAATAGAGTAAAAAATTTAAAAGAATATGCAAAGAAAAATAATTTAAAAGCAGATTATTTTATAGCTTCAGAAGCTGGAATAACTAACCTTTTGGGAGATTGGATAGATATAAATGCAGCAGTTATTGAAAATAATGCTGGATTTCAAACTGTTGGCTCAAGTCAAGGTTTTCAAATTCCTGAAAAATATATTGATGAAATTATAGATACTGAGCTTGGAAAAGTTATGGATAAGATTTTTAAAGGAAAAAAATTAGGAAACGGAAAAGGCGGAATTAATTTTTTAACACATGATGAAGTATCAAGAATAGAACTTACTAAAAATGCTTTTGTAATGGCTTTAATTGGTCATATAAATGGTGAATTATGGAAATAATTTAAGGAGAAGAAAGATGAAAGTTATAATAGAAGTAGGATCAACAAATACAAAAATTGATTTATTTGATGGAAAAGAAGTCAAACGTTTAGAAAGTGTTACTATAGAATTTAAAAGAAATTTTAAGAAAGAAAATAAACTAAAAGAAGATGATGTTAGAATATTAATTAATAAAGTTTTAGAATATAAGGAAAAATATAAAGATTTATACGTTTGTGGGACAAGTATTTTTAGAACTTTAGAAGAGAGTCAAAAAAAGGAATTTTTAGAAAATTTTTATAATTTAACTAAAATAAAATTTGAAATTATTTCACAAGAAAAAGAAAATGAATTAACAGTTTTTGGAACTGTTAGAAATGTAAATAAAAAAGTAGCAGTTTTTATTGGTGGTGGAGGCTCAACAGAGATAGCAGTATATGATAATGGCATTAAGGAAATGATAAATTCATCATTTGGTGGAATAGATGTATTAAATGAATTTCCAGATTTATCAGAAGATTTTGCTAGAAGTAAATTAGAAGAAGTGCAAAATTATGTTAAAAAAAGATTAAATTTACCGAAAGAAAAAGCTGATTATTTAATTTTAGCTGGTGGAGGACATAAATTTTTTGCTTTAGAATCAGGTATATCTTATGAGAAAAATACTATATTTGAAGATGAATTAGAACCTATTATGATGAATATTGAAACAAGAAAAAAAGATACAGAAAAATATTATGAAACAATATCTTTAGACGCAATAAGAAAAAGAGTTAAAGATCCGAAATGGTGGGATGCTACAAGAGCTATGTGTGCAATAGTATTAAATGTAGCAGAGGCGATAAGTGCAAAATACATAATTCCAACAGATATAACTATGGTATATGGATTATTAGAAAATAAAAATTGGAAAGATTAGAAATAATTAATAAAAAATTTTCATAGATTCAATAAGAAACAAAATGAAAAAATAAAATATTATATTTTTAACAATAATAAAAAATGAGAAAGTTAAATTAATAATAAAAAAGAAATGGAAAAATTTTCTATTTCTTTTTTTATGCATGAAATTTAAGCTTTTTATAAAATTTACAAGTAATGACAATTATTTTTTATAAAAAATCTACATAATAGAAATATAAAACAAAAAAGGAGGATTTTTTTGATGAAAAAAATAATTTATATAATTACGATATTTATAATATTAGCTACAATTATTTTTACTTCTCAAAGCTTTGCAGCAGCTTTAGATGCAATAGATATAAAACTTGACAAAAGTACTGTAAGACCTGGTGAGAATGTAAAATTAGAAATTGATTTCGGAAAAGCTTTAGGAGCATATACATTTGATATTGCATATGATAATAATATTTTTGAATATGTGAATGTAGATGGAGGAACAGCAAATGATACTTCTGATAAAGTAAGAGTAACATATTATGATTCTACTGGAGGAACAAATCCAAGAAATAATATGATTATTGAATTTAAAGCAAAAGATGGCATAACAACTTCTAATCCAACAGAATTTACTATTACAGCAGAAGGTTTAGCAAATGCAGATGCTTCAGAAAGTTATGATGATATTACAAGTCCTATTGTTAAAAATGTGACAGTTGAACCAGAATATGTTGATTATACAATAAATTTGGAAACTTCTGGAGATATTATAGTTGGAGAAGAAAATGAAATGACACTTTCTTATTCTTCTCCAATGGGACATTATTATGAACATGCAAGATTAATAGGAGAAGCAATTTCACCAAATGGTGCAACAGTAAAATTATTAGGAACAGATGGAGTAAATCTAGAACATGATATTATAGAAAGTGGATGGGGTGACGCACAAGGATATAAAATAGGTGGAAAAGATGTTTTACAAGTTTTAAAAGTTAGAGGTTTATTTAGCAAAGAAGGTAATTATAAGATTACCTTAAAATTAATAGATAGAGATAATTCAGATAGTATAATTGCTGAAAAAACATTTGATTTTAATGTTATACCAAGACTTGAGGTAACACCGCCTACTGAAGAACCAATAGCTCCAGAACAAACAGTACCAGGAGAAATTGAAGAATCAATAAATAATGAAATTAATAATGAAACTAATAATAATGAAACAATGCCTACACAACTGCCTAAGACAGGTTATAATATTTATATGCAATTTATTTCACTTGTAGCGTTAGCAGTAATAATAATTTATATGTATATTAGAAAAATAAGTAAAGAAAAAATAGATAAAAAATAAGGTGCTAATACAACAATAGTGGACGAATCATTCGTCCATTTGTTGTATTTGGGAGAAAAAATGAGAAGGAAAAAGAAAAAGATAGCAAATATAAAGTTTATTTTTATTATTTTATTAATAGTAATATTTTTTATTAATATTAAAGAGCCTAAAGAAAATAAAACAAAAAAATTATCAGAAGATTATATGGTAAAAAATAGTTATATTGAAAATAAAGTAAGTGAAGAAAGATTAAAAAATGTTACTAAATTGTCAAAGACTTTATATAAAGATGAAAAGACAAAGGAATATCCAAAAGAAAATATAGTAAAAAATTATAAAGGATATGAAGTACTTGCAAAGTTAGAAATTTCTGTTATCAATTTAGAAACTTATGTACTTAGTAAATTTTCAAATGAGGCTTTAAATATATCTGTTACAAGATTTTGGGGAGAAAAACCAAATGAAATTGGAAATTTATGTATTGCTGGACATAATTTTATAAATAAAAATATGTTTCGTAATTTAAAAAAGTTAAAAACAGGTGATACGTTTTTTTTAATAGATAATAATATTGGAAGAGTAGAATATGAAGTATATGATATTTTTCAAGTATTACCTGAAGATGTGAGTTGTTTAAATCAAAATACAAATATGAAAGAAATTACTTTAATTACTTGTACAAGTGATTCTAAAAAAAGAATTATTGTTAAGGCAAAAGAAAGAATTTAAAATAAACTTATGTATAAGGATTAAAAAATAAAGATATGAATAATTTTATAAAACAAAAGGATTTTAGTATGAGAAATATAGTAAGAAAAAATAAAATTATAATAATAAGTATGAATTTAATATTAATTCTATTGATTATGATTATTAAATTAGAGGTAAAAGCTTCAACAAAATTGGAAGGAATTTCTAATTTTCCTAATAGTTATCAACCATATTTAAATGAACTTTCTAAAAAACATCCGAATTGGAAATTTACAGCTTTATACACAAATCTTGATTGGGAATATGTTATTAGGGAAGAAAATGTTTTTGGAAAAAACTTGGTTCCTAAAAATTATTCAGATAGTTGGAAGAATCAAACACCAGGTCAATATGATGTTGAAATTGATGGAGGATGGGTGGATTCTTCAAAACAAGCAGTAGAATATTGTATGGATCCTAGGAACTTTTTAAATGAAGTTAGAATTTTTCAATTTGAAGGATTATCTTATGATAAGGATGTAACTAGTTTAAATGGAGTAGAGAAAATATTATATGGGACAGAATTTTATAATACAAAAGTTTCATATTTAGATAGTAATGGAAATACAATTTCTACAAATAATACTTATGGAGATTTAATTTTAAAGGCAGGGCAAACTTCTAATGTAAGTCCTTATCATTTAGCATCTCGTATTAAGCAAGAAGTTGGACCATTTTTGACACACTCTTCAATAAGTGGAACAGTTGATGGATACAAAGGATTATATAATTTTTATAATATAGGAGCAACGAGTTCATCAGATAAAATGGAAGCAATAAAAAAAGGACTGCAATATGCAAAAGATGGAAATGGTGCAAGTGATGAAATTAAGAAAAAATATTTAATTCCTTGGAATAGCAAAGAAAAGTCAATAACAGGAGGAGCAATCTTTATAGGTTCAAGTTATATTAATGTTGGACAAAACACAATTTACTTGCAAAAGTTTGATGTTAATGATGATCGAGGAATGCCATTATTTTGGCATCAATATATGACAAATGTATTAGCACCATATAGTGAATCAAAAATAATTTATCAAGGTTATTTAAAAAGTGGAATATTAGACTCTTCAATGTATTTTATAATTCCAGTATATGAAAATATGCCACAAATTCCAGCAGAAAATCCAGATATTGATAAAAATGATTTTATAGAAGATAATAAAAATTTATATTGTAATGCAAATAATGTAAATGTAAGAACAGGACCAGGTACTTCTTATGATGTTATTACAACAATATCATATCCTGATAAACTAACAAGGATAGAAAAAGGAACTCAAAAAGGAGAGAGATGGGATAGAGTAAAATTAGAAAATGGAATTATAGGATATGTTTATCAAACTTATTTAACAGAAATGCAAGAAGTCGAAATAGAAAAAATAGAACTTAGTATAGAAAATAATCAAATTAAAAAAGGAGAAACTAAAAAATTATCTGTAAAGATTTTTCCAGAAGAGGCTAGTTCAAAAGAAATAGAATTTATTTCTAGCAATCCTGAAACTATCGCTGTAGACAAAAATGGAAATATTACAGGACTTAATAGTGGAAAAGCTATAATTACTGTAAAAGCAAAAAATGGAAATGCTCAAAGTCAAATAGAAATTACAGTATTTAACAAAGTTACTGGAATATCTATAGACCAGAAAGATATAAATATGCAATTAGGAGATAGTTTTAAAATAAATGCCTATGTTTTACCCGAAGATGCTGATAATCAAAATATTATTTTTTCTAGCAATAATGAAGACATAGCGAGTGTTGATGCAAATGGAACTATTACGGCAAAAAGCATAGGAGAAACAGAAATAATAATAAAATCAGAAGAAAATAATAAAATTTATGATAAATGTATAGTAAATGTTGTAAGGAAAATGGAGGACTCAGAAATTCATTTTGATAGTTCATTAAAAGTTGACAGTTTGGAAATTAGCGGAATAGATTATCTGAATAATACAGTAAAAAATATAAAAGAAAAAATAAAAACAGGTTTAAAATTAGAATTTGTAAATAATAAAGATGAAATTTTAAATGATACAGATTTTTTAGGAACAGGAAGTAAAATAATAGTAAAAGAAAATAATACTATTTTAAGAGAATATAAAATAATTTTATATGGAGATGCAAATGGAGATGGAAAAATAAATAGTGTAGATCTATTAGTAATTCAAAGACATATTTTAGAAATAGAAGAAATAGAAGATATATATAGAAAAGCAAGTAATATTAATAAGAATGGTAAAAAGCCAACATCTGTAGATTTACTTCTTATACAAAGGCATATATTAGGTTTACAAATTATTAATCAATAAAATATTAAGTTTAAATAATTAAGAAAGGATTTAAAATGTTTGTAAAAAGAAAAAAGGTTATATTATTTATTACTATTTTTATATTAGTATGTTGTTATTTTATACCACAAATGGCAACTGAAAAAGCAAAAATATATATTAGAACTAATAAAGATAATTTTGAAATAGGTGAAGATATAGAATTAATTGTGGGAATAGTTGATAATAAAGTTGCTGCATATAACTTTGAAATATATTTTGATACAAATAAAGTGAATTTAATTTCAAGTTCAGATAGTACTAGCATAAAAGATGGAAAATTAATAAGTGTTTGGTATGATGAAACTGGAGGAAAAAAAGTAAAAGAAAAAGATTTAGAAAAATATGTATTTAAAGCAAAAGAAAAAGGTGTTATAAATTTTATAGTAGAAGGAGAATTTTATGACTCTTCAGGAGAGTTGATAGAAACTACTTTTGAGAAAAAAGAAATAAAAGTTGGGAATGAAGAAAATATAGAAGAAGTTATTCATGAAGAAAGTGTTTTACAAAAAGAAATAAAAGAGGAACAAGGAAATAGTAGTATAAAAAATAATGCAAATTTGCAATTAATGAGAATTAGTAAAGAGGGATTAACTCCAAGTTTTGACCCAAGTATATATGAATATAATCTTACAATATCTAATGATGTAAATGATTTAGAAATTGTTTGCAAAGCAGAAAATTCTAAAGCTACAGTAGAAATTGCTGGAAATAATAATTTAAAAGAAGGCTTAAATAATATAGAAATAAAGGTAACTTCTGAAGATAATACTCAAACTAAAATTTATAAAATTAAAGTCACCAAAACGGCTGATTTAGAGAGTGCAAATACAAATTTACAAACATTAGCAATTGAAAATGTATTTTTAAATCCTGAATTTGATAATAATATTACTAATTATACAGCAGAAATATCTAATTATATAGAAAATTTAAAAATTTTAGCAGTTCCGGAGAATGAAAAAGCAAGTGTAAGTATAAGCGGAGGAAATAATCTAAAAGAAGGAAAAAATATTATACAAATTTTAGTAACAGCTCCAAATGGATTTACTAGTAAAAAAGTTTTAATAGAGATATATAAAAGAAATAGTAATGAAGAAGCAGAATATGAAGAAGAGCAAAGTCATTTACAAGAGAAGTTAGAAGAGGCATATAAAATAGAAAAGGTGTCAAATGAGATTAATCAGGAACAAATTTTTTATAATGATGAGATAGAAGAAATTAAAAATTCTATTGAAATTGGAACTTATATTATTTTAGTGATATTAATTATAGTTGGGATAATAATATTTATAATACTTAAAAAGAAATATAAAAAAGATAAATAGTAAAGTATTAATGTTTTATAAACATTTAGAATTAACTAGTAATGAGGTAAAATTTAGATTAAATAGGAATTTTGTGGAAGATATTAGAGCTGCTTATGATATGGTAGAACAAGAAATATAAAAAATGTCGCAATTTTTTGTAAATGGAATTGTAAGACAATTTCCAAATAGATTTTAGAATTGAGACTTATAATTTTATTTAGTTATTTGAAATTTATTTAAAAAAACTATTTACTTTTTTGCAATTAAAGAATACAATTTTTATATAAATATATTACAAAGGAAAGAAAGAATGAAAAAATATTATTATATGGCCTCACTAAATAGAGTTCGTAGTATTAGTAACGCAGGACTTACTCCTCAAAATGATGATAGTAAACATTTTGCAAATAAAGAAAAAAACAAAATATCATTTTCAGAAGGTATGGTAGGAGCAGTAGCTTTATATGCAAATTTTCAAAAATGTTATGATGAAGTAAAAACAGGTAAATCAGAAAATATACCAGAAGAGGTAAAAGTAGCGATTCAAAAAAGCGAAAGTTTAGAAGAATATTTAGGAGGAGAAGGAGTATTTTTCTTATTTGATGGTACAGATATTGAAAATGAAAAAAACTTTATGAGTGGAAGTGCAGAAGAATTAATTTTACCAGAAGATTTAAGTGTATGTTTATTGAAGAATACAGATACAAATGAAGTGTCATATTCAAGATTTGATATTATTAAATATATGATGGCAAAAGTGCCAGCAGAGAGTATAACTTATTCTGGAAAAGATAATTTAGATACAGATAAAGCAACTGCAAATATACAAGCTGTAGTTAAAAGTTATACAAAGAAGCATGAAAAAGAAATAAATGTATATAAATATGGAAATTATACAATGGAAACAATACCCGTAAGAGAGTTTTGTGAGCAATATTTAGCACAAAAAACAAGTAATTTAACAGGCAGAAGTATAGGCGAAAGTACAATGGAATTATTAAAAGATGTTGAAGCAGTACAAATGATGGAAAACATTCTTGACAGAGATGTAAGAGGTATAGAGCTAGAAAGAGAAAGTGCAAAAGAAATGGATAAAATAAGAGAGAAAAAAGATAATCAATAAGAGGTGATTAAAATACAAAAGAACATTGCATATACACAGGTATTAGAAATTTTAAATTATATAAAAATTGAAGACTACTATAAAATTCCAAAGGAATTAATTTGTGCTTTAGAGAGTAATAAAGATAAAGATGTCAAGTTTAAATATAATCAAGAGAAGGATTTTTTAGATCAGAATGTATCTCAAGAGGCGAAATTAATTTTAGCAATTTTTTTTAAAAGATATTGGGCAACTGATAAACAAAAAGAGAAAATTAGAGTTTATGAAATAAATAAAATTGCTGAAATAGAAGAGGAAAAGAAAAAAATATATCCTCAAAATATAATGACAGATGAAATTGCTAGAGAAAAAATTGAGGAGAAAAAACAAAACCAGTTAGCTGTTATAAATAAGAAAAACTGGTTTCAAAAGTTGTTGCAAAAATTTAGAAATAAGTTTTTAGTAAGATAATAATTAAATTAGAAATAATTTAAAAATAAATAAAAAAACAAGAGCACTATCAATCATTAAGATTTTGGGTGCTCTTGTTTTTTTATGGACAGTATTTATTTAAGCAATTCATAAATGAATATACTTAACATATCCAAAAATTTCAAAAGATCTTCAATTTTTCTATTTTCATCTATCCCATGACAAGTATCTGGCTCGTCATCTTCAGGAGCAAAACGGGGTCCAAATATAGCACAGTTAGGAAAAGTAGCATTATATCCAAGACCACGTGCGATATTGGGAATAGTAGCTTTTCCTATAACTTTGTAGTATGCATGGCACATTAATTTGATTTCTTTTGAATCTTTTGAAACATAACTAGGAAATGTTAGTGAAGATATGTCCATAGTACAATGATAGTTTTGGAGAATTTGGTCTAAAACTCCAAACAAATCATTTTGAGTTGTAAGAGGACCAAGACGGATATTGAAATTTACCGAAATAGTATCCTCTATAAGATTGCATTTTGTGGGACAGATACTTGTGTCCGGTGCAAAGCCAAGTAGCTGAGCACAGTTACCTTTCTCTAAGAGTTCCATTAACCTAAAAAAATAAGGAAATTCACAAGTTATAGAATTATAAAGAGAAAGCCACCTGATTAGACGTGAAAATGCATTTTGTCCTTTTTCAGGAATTGAGGAGTGAACACTGAAACCAGTTTCCAAAATCTGGTGATTATTTATGACTGCAATAGCTTTATCTGGAACAATATTTTCTACTCCTTCTGGAATAAAAAGTTGTTCAAGATTCTTAGTATTGGAAGTTCGCATAAATTTTAATACCAAATTAAGACAACCTCTACAACCATTTTGAACTCCATCACCATCAATAGTTATCATGAAACTTGGTAGTTCAGGTTTTTCTTTTAGGAAGTCTTCAATGTCAGTCCACTTAGATTCTTCAGAAGAACCGACAATGATTTGCCAAGAAGGATTGATTTTATGTTCGAGATTTTTTAAAGCATGCATAGAAAGTATAATTGCAGCTTTATCATCTAAAACACCCCGCCCATAAATCCGGTTATTAGCAATTTCTCCAAGAGGATTATAAGTCCATTGATTTGATACAAAAGGAACAGTATCTAAATGGACTACAATACCCAGCATCGGAGCATCAGATAAAGATTTAGGACTTATTACAACAACTTTGCCTTTTCCATGTTTGGATACCTCGAATCCCATTTGTTTTGCAAGTGATATTACAAAATTTTGACATTTCGTAATACCGATAGGATTATTTGTAAAAGACTGTATGGAAAGAATATCCAAGATATCTTTTACAATTTTATCCCGATTGAAAGTTTGGACAATTTTTTTCATATTCTATTTTCCTTTCTTTAATAAAAGAATGTTGTACATAATGATTTGTTAATTAACAAGTATATTATAACAAATTTTATGTAGACTTGCAATGGGTAGTATAAAATGAAAAAATATATGATAATAAATTTATATGAATAGAAACTTTTTTAACTTTAATAATATAAAAAAATTATCTGTACTTTTTATATTATTAATATATTTTATTATTGTATAATATCTTGAAGAACAAAATTTAATATTATATAATTGCATTATAATAATTAGATAATGTAAAGTAATCTATGAAAAATAGAATATGAAAATATTATATAATAGAGTAAATAATTATATAGGAGAGAAAATATGGATTATGAAATAAAGGAAGAAAATAGAAAGTTAATTTTAAGAGAAAACAATTTTGATGCTGCTTATTTAAAATATAGTGAAGATGAAGATAAAGATTATATAATAGAATCCATATTTGTAGATGAAAAATATAGAGGAAAAGGACTTGCAAAAATTATTTTTGATGAGTTTATAAAAAAAGTAAAAAAAGAAAATCGAAAAGTAATACCAATTTGTAGTTATGCAAAAGCACAATTTGAAAAAAGAGAAGCTCTTGAAGAATTTTTAAAAAAAAGAAATTGATAAGTAAATATACAATATAAAAAAGCATGAATTAAACACTATAATTCATGCTTTTTTATTTATTGTACCATTCCAAGCACTAGAATTCCTAAATTTTCTCTATAAATTCCAGCAAATTGAGAAATAGGAATAGGATTTGTTCCAAGTCCGACTTCAATTGTAAATCCAGGTCTATTATAATATAGAATAAACCAGTCTTTATAACCAGCAAAACTTGAATTCTTTGGAACTTCTTCAGCAGTATATCCAGAAACTTCAGCAAATTTCTCAGCTATTTCTTTAGAGTTAGGAGGTGTTTGTTCTTGATATTGATAATAAATTACACGTCCTTGAGTATGGTAAGTAATCATTAAACTAAAGTTATGCTGTAATGTAAAATTATATAAAGCAACAGCCTCAGGAGCAGTAAGAGGACCATATCCTACAAAATCACGAGGAGCAGGTTTGTCAAAGCCCTGTGCATATTTTATTTCTTTAGCTTCAGCCCAACCAGCTGGAAATTGTAAATTTAAGTCAATCCCTGTGATGTTGATTAACTTCCATATATGAAAATTATAATAATAAGATATAAAAATATTTACAGAGACAAGGTGTTTTAAAGCACTTTGTTTTTTATTATTTCTATACCTATATGATAAATAGGACATACCCTATTCGATATTTAGGACATACCTATGTCCCAAAAAGGACAGTATAATATTATAAGTATAATAAGATAGATAGATTATTAATTATATATGAATAAATAAAAAAATAATTGTATGTTTGTGGAAAAAAGTTATAAAGTATGATATATTATAAAAGTAAAATTGGAGGAAGATATGGGACTTGTAAAACCTTTTGTAAAATGGGCAGGTGGTAAAGGTAATTTAATACCACAATTAAAGAATTTTTATCCATTTGAATTAGAAAATGAAACAATAAATAAATATGTAGAGCCATTTGTTGGTGGTGGAGCAGTTTTAATAAATATATTGCAAAAATACAATATAAAAAAAGCCTATGCTTTTGATATAAATATAGACTTAATTAATTGTTATAATGTTATAAAAAGCAATGTGGAAGAACTTATAAGAGAATTAGGCGTAAAAGAAAAAGAATTTAAAAAATTAGAAGATGAAGACAGACAAGCATATTTTTATAATGTTAGAAAAGAATATAATTCTTATAAAATTACTGAAAATGAACTAAGTGTGAAAAGGGCAGGAGAATTTATATTTTTGAATAGAACATGTTTTAATGGATTATATAGGGTTAATAAAAAAGGAGAATTTAATGTACCTTGTGGTAAATATAAAAATCCTACTATATGTGATTCTAGCAATTTGAGAAATTTATCATTTTTAATTAGAAATGTAGATTTTCAATATGGCGATTATACTAAAAGTGAAAAGTATATCGATAATAATACATTTGTGTATTTTGATCCACCATATAGACCATTATCAATTACTTCAGACTTTACATCATATACGAAAGAAGATTTCAATGATGAAAATCAGAAAGAGTTAGCAAGTTTTTTTAGAAAGTTAGATAAAACAGATGCTAAACTAATGCTATCTAATTCTAATCCTAAAAATACGAATAAGGATGACAATTTTTTTGAAAATATATACAAAGGCTTTAACATAAATGAGATTTCTGCAAAAAGAATGATCAATAGCAATGGAAAGGCAAGAGGAGAAATTTCAGAATTGCTTATTACGAATTATAAGGAGATGGATGAATGTATCCTGGAAAATTCTACTTTGAAGAAAGTAGCTTTAAACTAATAGATAATGATACTTTTGATACATTAAAAGAATTTACAGAAAAAAGTTTTGACATGATATTTGCTGATCCACCATATTTTTTATCAAATGATGGCATAACTTGCAATGGTGGAAAAATGGTAAGTGTAAATAAAGGTAAATGGGATAAAAATTTAAATATAAAAGATAAACATGAATTTAATAAAAAATGGATTCATGAATGTTATAGAATTTTAAAAGATAATGGAACGATATGGGTTAGTGGAACATTACACAATATATATTCGGTTGGAATGGCTTTAGAAGAGGAAGGATTTAAAATAATAAATAACATTACTTGGCAAAAAACTAATCCACCCCCAAATTTAGCTTGTAAAACTTTTACACATTCAACAGAAACAATTTTATGGGCTAAAAAAGATTTACCTAAAGTAAAATATAAATTTAATTATGATTTAATGAAAAAACTAAATGACAATAAACAAATGAAAGATGTTTGGAAAACTTCACTTACAAAACCTTCAGAGAAAAAACAAGGAAAGCATCCGACACAAAAGCCATTAGAAATATTAGAAAGAATAATTTTAGCATCTACAAATGAAAATGATTTAATTTTAGATCCGTTTTGCGGTAGTAGTACAACTGGAATTGCAGCAAACAAATTAAATAGGAAATACATAGGAATTGATAATTCAAAAGAATATTTAGATTTATCTATAAGAAGATATAAAGAAATAAAGGAGTAGATGATATGAAAAGAGATTTTGCAGAGTGGCTATTGACATTTACTGATAGCATAGCCAACTATAAGTATTATATAGATTTTAAAACAATATATAAAAATGCTGAAATATATAAAGTAGAATTAAATATGCTGAATTCATTAATAGGAAGTCAAAACATTGAACAAGACTTTGAAAATTTAGTAAAAAAGTATCCAGAAGTTTTAAAATGTGTTCCGACATTATTAGCAGTTAGACAAACGGAGATAATCGTTTTAGATGATGAGGGAAATAAATTTGAATATAATTTTAAAAATATGAATTATAATGTTGAGCAATATACTGTATTTATGAGAGAGATAGGTTTATTTGAACTATTAGAAAAACATTTAATAAATAATTTATATGACTATGTGTTAGGTGTTGAATGTGGACTAAATTCAAATGCTAGAAAGAATCGTGGTGGACATTTGATGGAGGATTTAGTAGAAAAATTTATTCAGAGGGCAGGTTTTGAAAAAGATAAAACATACTTTAAAGAAATGTATTTACAAGACATTGAAAGAAGATGGAAACTAGATATGTCTTTTATTAGTAATAAAAATCAAGCGACAAAAAGATTCGATTTTGTTATAAAAACAGATAAATGTATTTATGGTATTGAAACAAATTTCTATGCATCAGGTGGTTCAAAACTAAATGAAACAGCTAGAAGCTATAAAATGATTGCAGAAGAAGCAAAAAGAGTAGTAGGATTTGAATTTGTATGGTTTACAGATGGAATGGGATGGTATCAAGCAAGAAATAATTTGCGAGAGACATTTGATAATATGGAACATATATACAACATTGCTGATATGAAAAAAGGAGTAATGCAAGAGAGATTTAAATAGAACATTATAAGTAAAGAAAGGAAAAAAAGTATAGTTATGGAATGGAATACTTTATTAGAATTGATTTTAAATAGTATTCAAATTATAGGGATTTTTATTGCGATTATTATAGGATTAATTATTTCAAAAGTTATGGATTTAAAAAAAGAAAAATCTGAAATAATTGATGCACTAGGTGATATTGATAATGAAATAGAAACAACTAATGAACAACTTGAAAAGTTAAAAGAAGCTAATTATGATTTTTATAAAGAAGATAATGTGTATGATATAGTTCATTCTATATTAGAACAAGAAGAATATCAATTTAATGATAATATTCCATATGTAAGTATTGACTATCAAAAAGATTTTTTTAAATATGTGAAACAATATATGGTAAAAGTATATGAAAAATTAAAAGATAAAAAAACTTTAGAGGACTGTAAAAAAGAATTGAAAATAGAAAACAATTCTGTTGAAGAAATTATTGCAGAAGAAATGTATGATTGGAGAATATAAGAATGAATTTAGAAATACCAGATTTAAGTAATTTAATACAGCCACCCCCTATATTACCTAATATTACTGATTATAAAACTCAAAGAGTTGTTAGTGCTATAGACAATATTCAAAACATTAATAGATTAAGAGATATGGACAATTTATGTTATCAAATCAAGTTAAAAAAACAACAAAAACAGATTTATCAAAGAAAGTTAAACAGTATAGTTTCTACGTTAGATATAAAAATTGGAATATTAATGTCAATATTAATAATTGTTTTTAGTGTACTTATTCCATTTTTAATAGTATCATTTCAAAATTATTTAGAAACATATCAAAGTTATATATTTGTATATTTAATTATTACATTTATAGTTTCTATGTTAAGTATGTTATTATATTTAATTTTGTTTTGGAAAAAATGAAATAAAAATATTAGAAAGTGAGGATAACAATGGAAAAATTAAAAGTTTTTATGATAATGCCATTTCAGGAACAGTTTTTAGGATTATATACTATGCTCAAAGATAAATTAGGGGATAAATATGAATTTTCTAATGCAGGTGACTTAGATAATCAGCAAAGTATATTGAAAGACATAGTGTTAGGAATTGGAAATGCAGATGTAATAATTGCAGATGTAACAGGATTAAACCCAAATGTTTTTTATGAATTAGGATTATGTCATGCTTTAAATAAAAAGGTAATACTTATTACTCAAGATATATCAGAATTACCATTTGATATTAGATCTTATAGAGTAGATGAATATACAACAGCCTTTTGGAAAATAGATGAAATAATAAGTAAAATTGAAAAAAATTTAAAAGGTGCAAAAGATGGAAGTGTTCAATTTGGAAATCCTATAAAAGACTATTATCCGCTTGATAAAAAAGAAGAATTATATAAACCAGACATGAATTTGGATATAAAAAATGAGCAAGAAAATGAAAATGATAAAGGCTTTTTGGATTTTATAGCAGATATAAATGAAGATACAAGTAAATTAGTTGAAGAAATAAATAGCATGAAAGATGAGTTAAATGAAATGACCAAACAAATAGATTATGGTACAGTTGAAATAAACAAGGTTTCAAAATCACCAGCTTCAGGAAATGCAAGCTTTATTAGGAATATTGCTCGAAAAGTTGGAAAAGGTATACAAGAGTTTTCTGATAAAATGAAAGTACATAATAATCAAATAGAAAATATATGGGAAAGAATAGAAAATAATTTTCTTAATCTTATAGATAATAAATATATGGCAAATGAACCCAATAAATTAGGATTAATTGAATCAATAAAAGGCTTATATAATATGAAAAAGGAAATAACAATATCTAATAAAAAATTAGAGGAGATGCTCTCAACATTTTCATCTATAAAAGGTGTAGAAAGAAAACTTACCCAATCTGTTAATTCGTTAGAAGAGCAAATGGAAATTTATCTATCTATTATGAATGCTGCAAATTCGTCAATAGATAGAATAATTAATAAATCAGAATTATTAATTGGAAAAATTAATTTTGAAGAAAGTGTAACAAAACAGTAAATAATAAATGAGGCAAAAAACATTAATATATGCTTTATAAAATTGCAAAAAAATTTTCTCCCAGCGGGCAAAAAGGGTTTTAGGGAGAAATCCCTAAACAGCAAAAATGGTGTCAAAACACCAAGCTGGCGAATTTTGGGCATTAAAAAATGCTCTCAAAATTCGTAGGAAAATGTAGTTTAATTTAATATAAAAATCTTATGGATAAAATAATTTTTTTGTTTTGACCATAAGATTTTTTATTTTCAATTGCTGTTAATAGTAGAAAAGGTTATATGAATAATTTTTTAAAAAATTAATACACATTAGTAAGAGGTGGGGCAATTGAAAAAAAATGACCTAAAGGTTTATTGCAAATTTGATAATAATAAAGAATCAATTGATAAAGTTATCTGTAAAATATTTAAAGACTATTCTCAAAATAAAAATATTGAATTAAAGAGCAGACAAAATGAAAATAATACGTTAGAATAACTTTAATGTAAATATTTTTATGGGAAGGAGTGGTATGTTTAAATTAATAACTAAAAATTATAAAGTGCGGAATATATATTAGATTGTCTCGTGAAGATGGTGATAAACAAGAAAGTGAAAGTATTGGAAATCAAAGAAAAATAATTGAAAGATATATAGAAGAAAATAATTTAACACTAATTGATGAATATGTTGACGATGGAGTATCAGGCACTACATTTGACAGACCACAGTTTAATAGATTAATTACAGATATTGAAAATCAAAAAATAAATATGGTTATAACTAAAGATTTATCTAGACTTGGTAGAGATTACATAAAAACAGGTTATTACATAGAAAATTATTTTCCTGAAAATCAAGTTAGGTATGTTTCTATATTAGATGGTATAGATACATATAGTGAGACAGTAAATAATGATATAACACCATTTAAAGCGATTTTAAATGATATGTATGCAAAAGATATATCTAAAAAGATAAGAAGCGTTTTTAAAGAAAAACAAAAACAAGGAGAATATTTGTGCAGTACGCCAGCATATCGGATATAAGAAAGATTCAACTAACAAAAACAAATTGGTAATTGATAATAATGTTGCAGATATTGTTAGAAAAATATTTAATATGTATGTAAATGGAATAGGAAGTAAATTAATTGTTGAATATCTAAATAAAAATCAGTATTTAAGCCCATCTGGATATAGAAAAACAGGAATCGTTCAAAATAAAAATAAAATGAATTATTTTTGGAATGCAACTACTGTATGTGATATGCTAAGAAATGAAGTTTATATTGGCAATACAGTTCAAAATAAAGTATCTGTTGTTTCATATAAAGTAAAAAAACTTCGTAAAGTAGAAAAGGAAAAATATATAAGAGTAGAAAATACACATGAAGCAATTATCGATAAAGATGTATTTGAGAAAGCACAAATAATACATAAAGAACGAGCCAAAAAAGTTGTAAAACAGTATGACTATTTATTACGAGGATTAATTTATTGCAAACATTGTCGGTTGGCAAATGCAAATTGTATTAAAAGTAAATCATAAGAGTAATAGACCAAAGATTCCATATATTGTGGATACAGGCTATCAAAAAAGAGGTTGCTATGTAAGAAATTTAAATTATCCAAAGTTTGAAAAAAGAATACTAGAAATTGTAAGAAAAGTTTGTAGAATGTATGCTAATCGTAAAATGTTAGAAGAAACTTATAAAAAGGTAAAAAATACATCAATCGATTTGATAGTGTCCGTGAAAAAGCAAATCGAAGTAATTGATGTTAAAATAGCTGATATAAATAGAAAAATAGATAGTTTATATGATGATAAATTAAATGGAACATTACTAGATATTGACTTCACAAGAATATCAGTAAAGTTCGTTAATGAAAGAGATAAATTAACAAATGAAAAGAGTAAACTAATAGATCGATTTCAATCGCTACGAGGTCAGCAACATATAAAAAATGAAAATGATGAAGAACAAATGAATAAAATTATCAATAAGTTTTTAGAAATGAAAGAAGTGGATAAATCTTATTTATTTAGATTAATTGATAAAATTGAGATAGACAAAGATAAAAATGTTTTTATTTCATTCAATTTTGCACCACTAAATACGATAAATGAAAATATAGATGAATTTATTGAAATAGAGAAAATTTTGAATGCTGAAAAGGCAATATAACGTTGCTAGCGAAGACAATAGAAATGTAGTATAAACTACATTGTTTTTTGAAAATAAAATGGTGGAAGTTAATAAGACTTTCACCTTCTATATTTGCTTTCCAACCATTTGGAAATGGAATATCAGGAAAATTATTGGAAATTCGTTTGGCATTAGTATATGCCCAAGAATTTTCACTAAATAAACCAGTTACTAAATCTACACCATCAGGATTTACCATTGGTACAATATATAGTGAAACATTACTAAATAGTTCTCTAGCATTATAGCCAAAAATACTCATGTTATTTACATAGCTTTTAGAAATATTTTCTAAAAATTTCATTAATAAAGGTGTTGTAATCCATTCATTGGCATGTGTTGCAGCACAATAGAAAACTTCTTTTCTACCATTTCCAAATTTTATGCACTGTAATCTTCTGCCAAGAGCGCTAGTTCCTATTGTAGAAATTTCTAAAAATGGATAAATTGTTTTTAATGCATTTATATTCATATTTAAAATTTGAGAAGTATAACTTATATTTGTTGGTACAATACTTCCAAATGGAACAATAATTTCTTCACCAATTTGTAAATTGTTAACTTCTATATCAGGATTTGCAGTAATTATTGCATCAACAGTAGTAGAATGCATTTGTGCTATTTTAAATAAAGTATCACCTTGTTTTATTGTATGGGTTGTATAGCCATTTATGTATGGCATTAAAGCATTCCAGGTATTTTGCCCTACAATTCCATCAGCAGAAAGATTATTTTCTCTTTGAAATCTTTGTACAGCTGTGAAAGTTTGAAAACCAAAAATACCATCAATAGCTCCATTGTAGAAACCTATTTTTTGTAGAATACTTTGTAAAAGTTCTACTTCTGGCCCTCTTGAATTTAATCTAAGTGTATTCATAAATTATTTCCTTTCTAAAATATATTTATGATGTATAATATTCTAAAAAAAATTATAAGTTACAAATTTTAAATTGCTTTTTTTATTTATAAAAAATAACTAATTAAGGTAATAATTAGTCTTGTCAAAAAATAAGTTTTATTATAAAATAAATTTGATAATTGTACTATATATGAGGTGAAAATTGTGCTAATAGAAGAAAAAATAAAAGAACTAGAGCAAAAAAAAGAATATACAAAAGTTTTCAATTATTTTCATGATGAATATACAGAATTATTAAAAAATTTTTTACAAAGACACGAAGTTGAAACTAGCGAAAATGATTGCTTAATAGATTATATAGTAAAAACAAGATTTTTTATGCCAAAATACAATTCATATACAATTCCAATCTCTAATGCTATGTATAATGAAGATTTACCGGAGGAATTGAAATATGATTTACTTATGTCTACATATAAAGATGTGAAAAAGGCTTTTAGTAAATAGATAAGGAGAAAAGATGGATAGAATTGCAAAATTTTTAGCTCACGAAGGTAGAGTAAGCTTAGTATGTGCTTCTACGACGGATTTAGTAGAAGAAATCAGAAATTTACATGATTTGACACCAACTACTACAGCTGCTATGGGAAGGCTTGCTACTATTTCTGGAATGATGGGATTTACAGATATTAAAGAAAAAGATGATTATATAACAATTCAAATTGATGGCAATGGTCCAATGGGAAAGTTAATATCTGTAGTAAAAAGAGATGGAGAGATTTCTAAAGTAAAAGTATGTGTAGATAATCCACATGTTGAATTACCTTTAAAACCTAATGGAAAGTTAGATGTTGGTGGTGCAGTTGGAAAAGATGGATTTATAAACATAATAAATAAAAATGAAATAACAGATTCAAATTATACAGGGTTGGTTCCACTTGTTTCAGGAGAAATTGCTGAAGATTTTACAGAATATTTTGCAAAATCTAAACAAAAACCAACTGTAATTGCATTAGGAGTATTAGTAAATAAATTAGGAGTAAAGGCAGCAGGTGGATACATGATAACTTTAATGCCAGATGCAACAGAAGAAGATATTTCAAAAATAGAAACAGCTTTGGAAAAAGCTCCAAGTATTAGTAAAATGGTTTCAGAAAATAAAAGTTTGGAAGAAATAGCAAAAACAGTAACTGGTGATGAAAATATACTTATATTAGATCAAGAGTTGGAATTGAAATATGAATGTGATTGCAGTAAAGAAAAATTTGAAAGAGGACTTATTTCTATTGGAAGAGAAGAGCTAACTAAAATTATTGAAGAAGATGGACAAGCTGATACTGTTTGCCATTTTTGTAATAAAAAATATCATTTTTCAAAAGAAGATTTAGAGAATTTATTAAATGAAATATAAAATAAGGTGAAGGAACAAATGATAAAAAAATTCGAAAAAGAAGCAATGGTTGAAGGAAATAAAAAATGGGAACAAGCCATATCTAGAATGGAAAAACTTTATGATCCTATATATGGAGATGCTCCTATGCGTAGTGAGTTTGATAGAGATTATACCAGAGTAATAAATTGTAATGCGTATAGAAGATTAAAACATAAAACTCAAGTATTTTTTGCTCCTAAAAATGACCATATTTGTACTAGAATTGAACATGTAAACTTAGTAGAATCTATAAGTAATACGATAGCGAATTACTTAGGTTTAAATTCAGAGCTTACTAAAGCTATAGCTGTAACTCATGATATAGGTCATAGTCCTTTTGGACATCAAGGAGAAAGAATATTATCTACAATATCTCAAAGAGAATATGGAGAGAAATTTGGACATGGTAGAAATGGTGTTCACTATGTAGATGATTTAGAGCTTTTAAGAGATATTGCTGGAATAAAAAGAAATCTAAATTTAACCTATGCTGTTAGAGATGGAATAATAGGACATTGTGGAAATCCAAAAATTTCTGGTCAAAAACCTAGAGATGAGTTTATAGATATGAAAAAATTTAATGAACCTAATAAATATGATCCTTTTACATGGGAAGGATGTGTTGTTAAACTAGCAGATAATATTTCATATCTTGGTAGAGATTTGGAAGATGCAAAAGAAATGAAACTTTTGACAGAAAAAGATTTAAAAACTATTGATAAGGAAATAGAAACTATAAGAATAAATAATACAAGCATTATAGGATATTTGACAGGGGATTTGTGTAAAAATAGTACAGTTGAAGATGGATTAAGATTTTCAAAAGAAGCTTTCGATACTATGGAAAAGATAAAAAAATTCAATTATGAAAAAATTTATCGTAATGATAAAATTCAACCAACTATTAGATATTTTACAGTAGTTATAAATGAAATTTTTTATACTTTAAAAAATGAATATAATGGGACTGCAACTTTAAAAAATTTAAAGAAAATGAAAAGATATTATCCTGTACTTTCTGAAGAATTTTCATCTTGGCTTGAAACATATGCTAATTGTGATGAAAGAGATAATAATAAATATTTTAATAAAGTTGTATACGATTTAAATAATATTAAAAATTATAGTAGAGCAATTATAGATTATATATCCGGTATGACAGATCAATATATAGTTAGAGTTTATAATGAAATTGTAAGTTTTTAGGAGGGATAAAATGTTACATACATATACTCCAAGGGGAGTTTGTTCAAGAAAAATGGATATAGAGGTAGATGGAGAAATTATAAAATCTGTAAGAATACTTGGTGGCTGTGCTGGCAATACAAAAGGTATCTCTATTTTAGTAGAAGGAATGAACATCAATGAAGCAATTAGAAAACTAAAAGGAATTGATTGTGGGGGAAAAGGAACTTCTTGTCCAGATCAGCTTGCTAGAGCTTTAGAAGAAGTAAAAGAAAATTTAAAAATCTAGAAATTTATGAAAAATATTCTTTAGCAAAATATAACGTAATTAAATTAATACTATAAAATATTAAAAAAATTCTAGAAAATAATTAAATATTTTATAAATTATTAAAAATTGTATAATAAAATAAGCTATTCTTTTTTTATAAAACTTACTTAAAAATTTTCATAGAATTGCTAATAGCATTTTATGGCTCCCTTCCATCAAAAGATGAACTCTTTCCATAAAATGTATAAGCAATTCTAATTCAATTTTCTTTAAATCGTTTTATAAAAAAAGAATAGCTTATTTAGCTTAGTATGTAATTAAATATTTTTGAATTTATATTTTTAATTTATAATATATATATTTATATATATTTATTTATATATATTTATATTTAGTAATAATGTTTGGGGGTTAATAAATCAAAGCATTATTTTATATATAATTTTAAGATATATTTTAAACAGATTGTTTATTATTAGAGTATATATAGTCTGAAATTTTTCCAAATTGTTCTAATGTAAGCTGTTCAGCTCTTATTTTCAAATCAATATTTAAATCATTTAGTATTTTTTCTAAAGATTCCTTACTTACTAAACCTGAATTAGAAAGAGAATTTATTAAAGTTTTTCTTTTTTGAAGAAAAGAAAATTTTATAACTTTAAAGAATAATTCTTCATTTGAAACTTTAATTTTTGGTTCTTTTAAAATATCGAATTTTATAACTGCAGAATCTACATTTGGTGCAGGTATAAATGAGTTCCTTGGAACATTAATTATGATTTCAGGATTTGTATAATAATTTATGCTATAAGTTATACTGCCGATTTCTTTTCCTCCATTAATTCCAGCTAGTCTTTCAGCAACTTCTTTTTGAACCATCACTGTTATGCTTGTTAAATCTAACTTATCTTCTAAAAGCTTCATTATAATAGGAGTTGTAATATAATATGGAAGGTTTGCAACAACCTTTACATTTTTTAAATTTGTTTTACTTTCGGAAATTAATCTATTTAAGTCTACTTTTAGAATATCATTATTTAAAAGTTCAAAATTATTATATAAAATAAATCTTTCTTTTAATACATTAATCATTTTTTTGTCAAGTTCTACACAAATAACTTTACCAGCTTTTTCTAATAATAGTGAAGTTAGAGTTCCAAGACCAGGACCTATTTCTATGATTAAATCATCTTTATTTACTTGAGCACCAGTAATAATATCATTAACTATATTCTCATCTATTAGAAAATTCTGACCATAATTTTTATTTGCAGTTATATTATATTTTTTCATTATAAATTTTGTTTCTTCAGCTAAATTCATATTTTATTTATGTATAAATATTATTACTTATACATAATTCTCCTTTCAAAGTTTAATTTACATAATAAATTTTACTATAAAATTACTAAAACTGCAATAGTAAAAGCTTATATAAACTAAATAAAAATCGTATATAATTTTTATAAAATATATTATATATAATAGGAAGTTCAAAGAACTTTCCTACTATATAAAAAAGGTGATAGTCACTATATATCACCTTAATAATTGTTGTACAGAAGATAAAAAAATTATAGAATATATCATATAAATAATTTTTAATGATATAAAAAGAAATATTTAGAAATAAAAATAGTGTACAATTTGAATTAAAATTATAAATGAAAATATAAATTCTGAACAACAATATATTAATTTTAATATATTAAAAATTATATAAATAAAAAAGTGTCGAAAAGTGGCGAAAAAAGTAAAATAAAAACTGAGAAGTATTAAAAAATCTCAGTTTTCATTTATTTACTTTTAAAAATTAAATTAAAAAATTTTTTTAAGCGTCTTTCTTATTTGTCATTTCTTCTAAGTCTAATAATTCTTGCCATCTTGCGTCAACTTCTTTTTGGAATTCTTCGATCATCCATTCATTTCCTGGTTTAAACATATGTTTAAATCTTTTTTGTGGTCTTAAGAATTCTTCTATTGGAAGTTTTTTTGCAGGCTTATAAGTTATTTTATAAACTCCATCAATAACCTCATATAAAGGCCAATAGCAAGTATCTACTGCAAGTTTATTTATTTGCATTAAATCTTCTGTATTATATCCCCAACCTCTTGGACAAGGAGCAAGTACATTTAAGAAACATGGTCCTTCTGTATATATTGCTTTTTCAGCTTTTTCATATAAATCTTTATAATTAGCAAGAGCAATTGTTTGTCCAACATAAGGAAGGTGATGACCTACCATTATTTTTGCTAAATCTTTACGAGATTGCATTTTTCCTGGAACTACTGTTCCCGCTGGAGTTGTTGTTGTATCTGCAAATTTAGGTGTTGCAGAAGAACGTTGAATACCTGTGTTCATATATGCTCCATTATCATAACATACATAAACCATATCATGACCTCTTTCCATTGCTCCAGATAAGCTTTGAAGTCCTATATCATAAGTTCCACCATCTCCACCAAATGCTATAAATTTTGTATCTTTATTTTCTGGTAGTTTACCTTGACGTTTCATAGATTTATATGCTGCTTCAACACCACTTAAAGTAGCACCAG
This sequence comes from uncultured Clostridium sp., assembly GCA_900553685.1. Lineage (GTDB taxonomy): Bacteria > Bacillota > Clostridia > TANB77 > CAG-508 > Scatovivens > Scatovivens faecipullorum. Next base: position 46,166 of record USEI01000002.1, on the reverse strand, counting down.
CACATTCAAAAGCAGTATGAATAAATGAATCAGTCCAAGATGTATAAGGGTAAATAAAAGTAGAAACTTCCATACAACCTGTAGCACCTGCAATAACTGCGTGGTCTTCTGGTTTTAAAGCTCTTAAAATCATTCTAGCAACAGCTGGTGCTCCACATCCTGCACACATTCTGTGACCAGAAGTAAATCTTGAAGGTTTATTTGCAACTACCTCTTTATGATTATATGCCATTTTTATCATCCTTTCTATATTTAATTTAACTTTTTAAATTAAATAATTATTTATATTTTATTTTCTTCTTAGTCCTAAATATCTATATGGATCACCAATATCACCAGTTTCGGCAATTTTTGCTAAATCTGTATATACTTGTTTTATTTCATTAACTGTTGTATCTCTACCACCAATTCCATAAACATAGTTTACAGTTGGAACATGGATATTTGATACATACATTCCAGAAACTACATCTTCAAATAATGCTCCACCTACACCATTTAAAGAATCAGCCTTATCTAAAACAGCTATTGCCTTTGCATTTTTTAAGCTGTCTGCTACTTCTTCTGCTGGGAAAGGTCTAAACATTCTGATTTTTAATAGACCTGCTTTAATGCCCTGAGCTCTTAATTCGTCAATGGCAGCTTTTGCAGTTCCAGCAGTAGAGTTCATACAAACTATTACAAATTCACTGTCTTCCATTTTATATTTTTCAAAGAATTCATATTTTCTTCCAGTTAATTCTTCAAATTCTTTTGAAACTTCTAAAATAACTTTTTTTGCTCTTTTCATAGCTTCAGCTTGTTGAGCTTTATGTTCAAAAAGATAACTTTGAACATCTAAAGGTCCAACTGCTATTGGTTCTTTGTCATTTAATAAATAGTGTTCTGGTTTATATTTTCCAACAAAAGCCTTTACTTTGTCATCTTCTAATAGCTCAATATTTTCTATTGAATGTGATGTTATAAATCCATCTTGACATACCATTAAAGGTAGTAAGACATCTTTATTTTCAGCAATTCTGTGAGCCATTAATAAATTGTCATAAGCTTCTTGATTATTTTCAGAAAATAACATTATCCATCCTGCATCTCTAACTCCCATAGCATCTGAATGATCATTATGAATATTTAAAGGACCTGAAACTGCTCTATTAACTAATGACATTACTATTGGTAATCTTAAACTTGAGGCTATATAAATCATTTCCCACATTAAAGATAAACCATTTGCAGAAGTAGCTGTCATTGCTCTAGCACCTGCAGCTTCAGCACCAATACAGGCACTCATAGCACTATGTTCACTTTCAACAGCAACAAATTCTGTATCTACTTGTCCGTTACTTACAAAACTTGAAAAATATTGAGGTATTTCTGTTGAAGGTGTGATAGGAAAAGCAGCAACAACATCTGGATTAATTTGTTTCATTGCAATAGCAGCAGCTTCATTACCACTTAATCTTTCTCTAATTCCCATAATTTTTATTTCCTTTCTATCAATAATTTTTAGTTATTTCATTTCAATAGCTTTAAAAGGACATACTTTAGCACAAACTCCGCATCCTTTACAAGCATCATAATTGAAATCTCCTCTTTTTAAATCTTTATTTACTGGAATAGCATCTTCAGGGCAAACAGGGAAGCAAAGTCCACATTGTTTGCAAAGTTCTGGAATAAAAACAGGCTTTGAAGAACGCCAATCTCCAGTTTTAAATTCTTTTGCATTTCCGGCTGTATAAATATTTCCACCTATTGTAAGATCTTCCATAGGTGTATTTGGGTTTAATTTGTCCTCTGTCATAAATAAGCTCCTTTCTAAACTTTAGTAACTTCTTTTAAAGCCATTTCTAAAGCTTTCATATTTCCATCAATAACTTCAGGTTTTTTAGCAAATTTATGTTTGAAAGAACCAACCATATCTTCTAAGAATGCTTCATCAGACATAATTCCACTAACTTTTACAACTGCTGCAAGCATTGGAGTATTTGGAAAATATTTTCCCAATGTTTCCATTGACACTTTTCTTGCATCAATTTTGTAAATGTCTCCTGAATAACCTTTTAATAATTTTTTTAGTTCATCATTATCTTTTGTAGTATTAATTATTATTGCTCCTGTTGATTTAAGACCTGCTGTAACATCTACGCATTCTAGAAGTGTGTCATCAACAACAACAACATAATCTGGCTCATAAATATTTGAATGAACTGTTATAGGTGTATCACTAATACGGTTATAAGCTGTAATAGGGGCACCCATTCTTTCTGGTCCATATTCAGGAAAACCTTGAATATATTTACCAGTGTTGAAGGCTGCATCTGCTAGAAGAAGTGAAGCTGTTTTAGCACCTTGACCGCCTCTACCATGCCATCTGATTTCGATTAAATTACTCATAGTAACCTCCTATCTAAAATATTATTTATGTTTGTATTAATATTTTGTCTAAAATTTTATAAAACATAACTAATTTGTAGTTACAGTATATAGTTTTTAGAAATTAAAGTCAATATACGGATGGTCAGTTTTAAAGAAAATTTATTACAAAAATATTACAAAAATGTTATCATATTCATTGACTTTTTAATAAAAAACATATAATATATATATGTTTAAAAAGTTAAGTTAAGAGGGTAATAGTTTTAAAGGAGGAAATTTAATGGGAGAAGTAATCGTTATTACATCAGGAAAAGGTGGAGTTGGAAAAACAACAACAACAGCCAACTTAGGTTCTGCCCTTGCTTTAGCTGGTAAAAAAGTAGCTTTAGTAGATACAGATATAGGACTTAGAAATCTAGATGTTGTTTTAGGACTTGAAAATAGAATAGTATATGACATAGTAGATGTAATAGAAGAAAAATGTAAATTAAGACAAGCTCTAATAAAAGACAAGAGATTTAAAGAACTTTTTTTACTTCCAGCAGCACAAACTAAAGATAAAACAGCTATTAATGAGGAACAAATTAAAGGTCTGATAGAAAAACTAAAAGAAGAGTTTGATTACATATTAATAGATTGCCCTGCTGGAATTGAACAAGGATTTAAAAATGCTATTGCCGGAGCAGATAGAGCATTAGTAGTAACAACAGCTGAAATATCAGCTATAAGAGATGCTGATAGAATTATAGGTTTATTAGAAGCTTCAGAAATAAAAAATCCAGAATTAATTGTTAATAGATTAAGACCAAGTATGGTAAGAAAAGGCGAGATGATGGATGTTAACGATATAGTTGATTTATTAGCAATAGACTTAATTGGTGTTGTACCAGATGATGAAAATATTATTTCTCAAACTAATAAAGGAGAGCCTGTTATTTCTAATAAAAAAGCTCCATCAGGTAAAGCTTACTTAGAAATTTCAAGAAGATTACTAGGAGAAAATATAGAAGTTACAGTACCTGGAAAAGAAACAGGTTTTTGGGCTAGATTAAAAAGTTTATTTGGAAAAGCATAGATACAAATTTGGAGGTAAAGATAAATAATGTTTGAAAATATAGGGCATTTTTTCAAAAGAATGGTAAAAACTGAACAACAAAAAGAATTAGGGTCAAAAGATGCTGCAAAGGAAAGATTACACTTAGTTTTAATGCAAGATAGAGCAAATGTATCAGCAGATTTTTTGGAACTTATGAAACAAGAAATAATAGATGTAATAAAAAAATATATTGTAGTTGATGAAGAAGCGATAGATGTTAGACTTACAAATTTAGAAAACGAAGATGGAACAAATGGAGCCCCTTCATTATTTGCAAATATTCCAATAGTAAATATAAAAAATGATATGATGGCAGAAAAAATAAAAGAGTTTAAAGGTGTAGATTTCAATAAAGAAATGGGGCTACCAGTAAAAGAAAATAAAGATGAAAATAATGAAAAAGAAGAGGAGAAAGAGGAAAAAACAAAAGTTATAGAACTTTCAGAAAGTTATGAAACTAAAAATATCCAAGAAGAAAATTTAGAAGAAAATCATAATGAGGATGAAGAGGAAGAAGTAAAAGAGTTATTTGAAGAAGTTGATGATGATGACGATGACGATGATGTAACTTTTGATGATTTGTTGAAAGCAGCAGAAGCGGCAGATAGAGAAAAGGAAAAAGAAGAATCAAAAGAAAATGCAAGTAATACATCTAAAAATCATAATTCAAAAAACAATAATCAAAAATCAAAAGATAAACGTAAAAAGAAAAATTAGGAGTTTATTTGAATGGGAAAAAAATTACTTAAAAATACAGAATGGACAATCCTTATTGTGAGTGTTATGTTGGTTGCAATAGGACTAGTTGCATTATTTTCAGCTACTCAAAGCACGGAATATGTAGAGTTTAAAAAACAAGTTCAATGGATTTTTATAAGTATTCCATTTTTAATTTTAGCTTCAACAATTGATTATAATATTATTACAAGATTTTCAACTTTGGCATATATAATTATTATAGGATTACTAATAGGGGTTTTATTTACAGAACCTATAAGTGGAGCAAGAAGTTGGTTTAAATTTAGTGAATCATTTAGCTTTCAACCATCAGAGCTTGGAAAAATTGTAACAATATTATTTTTAGCATTTTTAATGAATAAATTACAAATAAGAGGTAGAAGAGAAATAAACAGATTTTGGAAACTTCTTATATATTTATTTTTTGCCATATTACCAGTAGCTTTAATAATAATGGAGCCAGATAATGGAACAGCTATGGCGTATATAATGGCTATTTTATTTATACTATTTACAGCTGGAATTGATAAAAAATATATTTTAATAGCTTGTATATTAATTGCAATAGCAATACCAATAATATACAATAACTTACCAGATTATGCTATAAAAAGGATTCAAGTTTTTTTAAATCCAGAATTAGACCCAAGAGGTGCTGGTTATAATATAACTCAATCCAAATTAGCGATAGGAGCTGGAGAAGTGTTTGGTATGGGATTGTTTAAAGGAAATCAAACACAATTAGGTTTCTTATATCCTAAGACAACAGACTTTATTTTTTCTGTTATAGGAGAAGAAATGGGATTTATTGCAACAGGAGCAATTACAATTTTATATATAGTATTGGTTACAAAATCAGTATATATAGCAAAAACTGCCAAAGACAATATAGGTTCATATATTGCAATAGGAATTGCTGGAATATTTTTCTTTCACATGGCAGAAAATATAGGAATGACAATAGGACTATTGCCAATAACTGGAATACCACTTCCTTTTGTAAGTTATGGAGGAAGTTCGCTTGTTACGAACTTTATATGTATAGGTTTATTATTAAATATTAGTAGTAGAAGACAGAAAGCAATTTTTGTTGAATAGTGAGAAATCATTGTTCAACAAATTTTTGTATTATAAAGAAAAGGAATAAAATAATGTACTTAAAAAAAATAAAAATAGGGAATGTAGAACTAGAAAACAATATAATATTAGCACCAATGGCAGGAGTAACAGATTTACCTTTTAGAATTATTTGTAAAAAATATGGTAATCCGGGACTTGTATGTAATGAAATGGTAAGTAGTAGAGCAATTTGCTATAAAGATGAAAAGACATTAAATATGATAAAATCTAATAATGAAAAAAGACCTATTTCAATGCAAATTTTTGGTAACGATCCAGAAATTATGGGACAAGCAGCTAAATTTATGTGTGACTATACAGATATTTTAGATGTAAATATGGGGTGTCCAGCACCAAAAGTAGTAAAAAATGGTGACGGGAGTAGACTACTATTAAATTTAGAATTGGTAGAACAAATAGTAAAAAAAGTAGTTGAGAATTCTACAAAACCAGTAACTGTAAAAATAAGAAAAGGATGGGATAAAAATAATATTGTAGCAGTTGAAGCTGCTAAAATAATTGAAAAAACTGGAGCCAATGCAATTATTATACATGGAAGAACAAGAGATGAATTTTATTCTGGAATAGCAGATTGGGATATAATAAAACGAGTAAAAGAAGCAGTCAAAATTCCTGTAATTGGAAATGGAGACATAAAATCAGAAGAAGATGCTTTAAAAATGTTTGAACAAACAGGAGTAGATGGAATAATGATAGGAAGGGCTTCTTTAGGAGCTCCTTGGATCTTTAGAAAAATTGAGTATTTTTTAAAAAATAATGAAAAAATGCCAGAAATATCAGATTTAGAAAAATATAAAATAATTCTAGAACATTTTGAGTTATTGTTAAAAGATAAAGGAGAATATACAGCAACTAGAGAAATAAGAAAGCATATATCTTGGTATGTAAAAGGAATGACTAATGCAACAATAATAAGAAATAAAGTAAATACTATAGAAACTGCAGAAGATTTTAGAAAGGTTTTAAAAGAATATTTTACAGAAAATATTTAAAATTTAGAAACGAATAGTTTAAGCGCTGATAAAATCAGCGCTTTTTATTTGCTTAAAATTTTAAATAAAAATAAGTCATACAACTTGAAATTTGATAATAGATTTAAGTAGTAAAATTACTAGAAAAATAAAATCGAATTTTGAGGAGTATATATGAAATCAAAAAAATTACTGTTAATTTTTGTTCTTATTTGTATTACAATTTTTTTTATTTTTTATTATATTTTTTTTATTTTAGGTAATAATATCAATAGAAGTCAAGATGAAATTGTTGATAATATTATAAATAAAACAAATGAATATGAAGCAAATATTGATGTAAAAGTAATTAGTAACAAAAATGAAAATTATTATAAGATGTATCAAATAGTAAACGATGAAAAAAGTATACAAATCGTAGATGAACCAGAAAATATAAAAGGATTAGAAATTGAAAATATTTCTAATAAATTAATTATAAGAAATACTAAATTAAACATGGAAAAAATATATGACCAATATGAGTTTTTACTAAATAATTCATTATTTTTAAATGTATTTATAGAAGATTATAAAAAAAATACTTCTAAGATTTATGAAGAAAATGATGAATTAATTTTTGAAGTAAAATTAGATAGTAGCAAAAGTACATATATAAAATATAAAGAGTTACATGTAGATAAAATATCAGGAGTTCCAAGACAATTAATAATTAAAGATAATACCAAAAAAACTTGTATTAGCATAATATATAATGATATAAAAATTAAATAATTTTAATATTACAACAATTCTATTCTATATGCAAATTTAATAGGAGAGAAAGTTATGGTAATAAAAAGAGGAGATATGTTTTATGCGGATTTAAGTCCAGTAGTTGGTTCTGAACAAGGAGGAATTAGACCAGTTCTAATAATACAAAATGATACTGGAAATAAATATAGTCCAACAGTTATAGCAGCTGCAATTACTTCACAAACTGGTAAAAACAAGTTACCAACTCATATAGAAATAGGATCTGATAACAATGGATTGAAAGCTGATTCTGTTGTTTTAACAGAGCAGATTAGAACTATAGATAAAAGTAGACTTAAAGAAAAAATCGGTCATATTAACGATTCTAATGTTATGAGCAAAGTAAATAATGCTATAGGGATAAGCTTTGGATTAGAAAATTAAAAGGGCAGTAATAGCCCTTTTAGTTTTTTATAGAATGTGAAAGTTAAGAAATGAAACAAAAATATAGATTTTGTTGTAAAAATTTTTAAAATAATATATGATATAGAAAAATGGAAAAAGGAGAAAATAATAATTTTATTATTGTAAAAGAATTAATGATATTAAAAAAGTATGAAACAAAAGAAAAGTTTTTAGAAGAAAATTTGCAAATTTTATTAAAAGAAGAAGCTAAAAATGAAACAATTATAGGAATTATTCTTGAACATGAAGATATGAAAGTTAATAATTGGTTACTTGGAAGAATTGAAGATGGAGAAAAGGTACAGGCTATTTTTGTAGTAGATGATGATAAAAATGGATTATTAGTATATTTTCCTAACAAAAAAGAAGTTACTTCAGAAATAATTTCATTTTTAATAGATAATATTATAGATCTAAATATTAATTTTGAAGAGATTGTTATTGAAAGAGAATACTTAGATATAATCTCAACACTTTATTCAAATAAAGTTAACAAAGAAGAAGTTAAAATTCACTATACAGATACATTAAAATTGGAAAAATTAAAGGAAAGTTATGATTTAGATTTGGGTGATAAATTGATTAAATTAGAAGAAGAGGTATCAGACCCAAGCAAATTAATTTCCGTTGTAAAAGAAATTTATTCTGATATATATAATAGAGAAGACTGTACAGATGAAGAAGCTTTAAAAATTGCAAATATATATCTAAAAAAAGGAACATATATACTAACAGATGAAAAGGAAGAAAAAATTTATACTCAGGTTGTAAATGTAAGAAAACAAATAAATGGTTCTACAATAGGAGCAGTTATTACTCCTAAAGAATTTAGAGGCAAAGGGTATGCCAAAAAATGTTTGTATGCTGTATGCAGTGAGCTTTTGAAAAAGAATAAATTTATTGTTTTGCATGTAAATATACAAAATAGTTCAGCAATATCTGTTTATGAAAAAATAGGTTTTGAAAAAATAGACGAATTAGTAACAATTAAATTTAAAATAAATAATTATTAACTTTAAAAGAAAATAGAATCAATTTATATGGAGATATTGAAATTTTAAGTATATTCTTATATAATACTAACATATTTTTAGTGGAGGAATAATTATGAACAACATACTTATAAAAGAATTATATAGAAATTCAGAAAAATATTATTCAAAAAAAATACAAATTTCAGGTTGGGTTAAAACTGTTAGAGATTCAAAAACATTTGGATTCATAGAAGTAAATGATGGTTCATTTTTTAAAAATTTACAAATAGTATTTGATAATAGTTTAGAAAATTTTGAAGAGATTTGCAAATTAACTATTAGTTCTTCAATCATGGTTAAAGGTATATTAGTAAAAACAGAAAATGCTAAACAACCTTTTGAAATAAAAGCAGAAGAGGTAAAAGTTATAGCAACTTCTGTTCCTGAATATCCATTACAGAAGAAAAGACATACAATGGAATATTTAAGAACAATTTCACACTTGAGACCAAGAACAAATACTTTTAATGCAGTATTTAGAGTTCGCTCAGTTGCATCTTATGCAATACATAAATTTTTTCAAGAAAATAATTTTGTATATGTGCATACACCAATAATTACAGGAAGTGATGCAGAAGGTGCTGGAGAGATGTTTAACTTAAACACTTTTGATTTAAATAATGTCCCTAAAACAGAAGAGGGGGAAGTAGATTTTTCAAAAGACTTTTTTGGCAAACCAGCTCATCTTACAGTAAGTGGACAATTAAATGTTGAAACTTATGCTTTTGCATTCAGAAATGTGTATACTTTTGGTCCAACATTTAGAGCAGAAAATTCTAATACTGTAAAACACGCAGCAGAGTTTTGGATGATAGAACCTGAAATTTGTTTTGCAGACTTAAAAGATGATATGGATTTAGCTGAAAGTATGTTAAAATATGTAATAAATTATGTGTTAGAAAATTGCTCAGAAGAAATGGAATTTTTTAATAATTTTATAGATAAAGGATTATTAGATAGATTAAATAATGTTGTTAATTCAGAATTTGGAAGAATTAGTTATACAGATGCAGTAAAAGAATTAGAAAAACATAATAATGAGTTTGAATATAAAGTTAGCTGGGGTGTGGACCTTCAAACAGAGCATGAAAGATACTTAAGTGAAAAGATTTTCAAAAAACCTGTATTTGTTACAGACTATCCTCAAGAAATAAAAGCTTTTTATATGAAATTAAATCAAGACGGAAAAACGGTTGCAGCAGCTGATCTTTTAGCTCCGGGAATAGGTGAAATAATTGGAGGAAGCCAAAGAGAAGATAGTTTAGAAAAACTACAAAATAAAATAAAAGAATTAAATATGGATGAAAAAGATTATTGGTGGTACTTGGATTTAAGAAAATATGGAAGTGTACCACATAGTGGCTTTGGGTTAGGATTTGAAAGATTAATGATGTATATTACAGGAATGCAAAATATTCGTGATGTAATACCATTCCCAAGAACACCAAAAAATTGTGAATTTTAATATAAAAATAGCAAAAATTATATTAAAAATTAGTATTAAAACAATATGAAATAGATATAAAAAATTTAAAATAATATAAATATAATGAAAAATCTACTACTCTTTTTTTAATTCACTTAATTAGAAAATTTTCATAGAATTGCTAATAGTATTTTATGGCTTCCTTCCATCAAAAGATGAACTCTTTCCATAAAATATATAAGCAATTCTAATTCAATTTTCTTTAAGTCGTTTATTAAAAAAGAGTAGTAGATTTTTATTTTTAATTTACAAATATTAAAATAAGAGATATAAAATATTAAAATTTTCTATTCCTTATTTTATATTTGTTATTTATTTCTTATTTTATCTGTTAAATTTATTTAATTAATCTTTATTAAAATTACTAATTTTTTATCTTAATTTCTAAAATTCATTGTAGAAAACAGTTTTTTCTAAAGGTTCTCTTTTAAAATGCATTGCACTTGGTATGCCATCTTCTGCTGGATAACCAATAGGAAGAATGGAAACAATTTCAAAATTTTCTGGTATGTTATAAAGTTCTCTAATTTTTTCAGGATTAAAAGCTCCAATCCAAGTTGTTCCTAGTCCTAAATTAAAAGCTTCAAGCATCATTTGAGTAGTAACAATACTTGCATCAGTAGAACCTTCATCATGATTATCGTATTTCCTTTTCCAAGATACATTTTTGTCATAACATATAATCATTATAACAGGAGCATTCCATCCAAATCTTGTACATTCACTTAGTTTTCCAAGTTTTTCTTTATCTGTTATTACTAATATTCTTTGAGGTTGTAAGTTGCAAGCTGTTGGAGAAGCTTGACCTGCTTCTAAAATTTTATTAATTTTTTCTTCTTCTATTTCTTTATTTAAAAAACTTCTACAAGAATATCTATTTTTTACTAAATCTAAAAAATCCATAATAAATTTGTATGATAAATCATACTCTCCTTTCTTAATTTTTTAATATTATATATTATTTTTTAAGCAAATTCTATAAAATGAATATAAAAATATGAAAATTAAAATATAATTAATCAAAAAATTACACTTTAAAACTAATTTGGCGAATAGGAACAGATTTTTGACTTTAATCTTAAAAAATGTTATAATAAAAATAGTTCTGACTATTTGTATTTTTTGTCTGCTGTTGATGTGTTACACTACACTGGTTTTAGCAATAGAAGGAGGAAGAGATATGTTAACAATCAACAAAGTTTTACTAGTAGCTGAGGCCCAAAGTCTTGAACAATTTGTGTTTGAGGCAATCGAGCCTATCAACGATCTTGAAGTGGTCGAAGAAGTCTGGAGCAACAACAAGATTCCTGTGATTTTGCGGGAATTTTATGAGGCCGATCCCTTAAAAGGAAAGCACAAAACACTTTTCGTGCCGACTGAACTGAGGGATGAAAACGATTTCATAGCTTTTTGCCATGGTAACAAATTCGAATGTGGAGAAGTATGCCGTGGTCAGAAGTTTGACACAACGAAGGATGAATGCTTTTTGTGCTACATCGGTGAGCATAAAGGCATGTCTGTAACTGAGTTTAATATCAGCACTCCGAAATACTCGGACATCATCATCTATGAATCTGAGAATTTCTTTGTGAAAATTGAGCTTGGTTGCTTGATTCCTGGAATGGTGATGATTAATCCAAAGAAACATCACTATTCTATGGCAAGATTGCCGGAAGACCAGTTCGAAGAATATTATGAAGTCATGAGGGACACCGAAATGATTTTGAAAGGCACTTATGGAAAAGAGCGTCCGGTAATTTTCTTTGAGCATGGTTCTGCACCTACTGGATTTTCCTCTCATGCAAAGTCCATTGTTCATGCACACACGCATGTTGCAATTGGATGTGCTTTTGAGAAGAAATATCTGGATATGGTAAAGCTACAGCCTGTTACAGAGATTAAGTCTCTCTATAAGGCTAAGTACATGTCCTATCAGTGCGGAACAAATGGTGTCTTGCTCGCAGTCAGCGATCCGAAAGTTTATGTTCAGAGACAGTTCCCGAGACAAGTGATTGCTCATATATTCGGTATTCCTAATGAACTCAGCAATTGGCGAGTGGAACCGTTTTATGAAAACATCTGTATAACTTTCAAGAATATCTGGGACTACTTGGATACAACCAAGGACATTCCGGAAAGAATCATTCAGCGCACGAAGGGCTTCTATGAAGCACTTCCGCTGAGAACCAATTGGTCAGAATAAAGCAGACACAAAGGGTCTCCGTAGACTACGGAGACCCTTTGATATATTTATATAGTATAAATAAGCTTGAAATTATTGTTTTTTTGTTTTATAATAATATTTGTAATAAAAAAATATGGAGGAATTTATGAACCCTGAAAATTATGAAAATATAGTACTGCCAGATTATGAACATTGTATATTAGGAACAATAAGTTCAATTTTAAAATATTATAATGTCGATACTAAACATAAAACATCTGAGAATTTAGATAAAATTTTAAACGAAAAACATTATAAAAATGTAATATTTTTAATTTTAGATGGACTTGGAGAACATATATTAGATCCAATATCACCAAATGGATTTTTAAAGAAAAATCAAATAGATATGGTAACTTCTGTATATCCATCAACAACAACAGCAGCCTTAACAAGTTATTATTCAGGATCTTCACCATATGAAACAGGATGGATAGCATGGTCACAATATTTTAAAGAATATGGTAGAGCTTTGGATATGTTTTCACACAATGAATCATATTTGAGAGAACCCATAAAAAAACCATTATTAGATGTTTTTAAGACAATTATGAAATATGAAACTGTATTTGAGAAAATAGAGAAGGCTTCACCAGAAGTAAAGGCTTATGAGATAGAACCAGAATATGCAGAAAGAAGAGCAAAACGAAGCATAAATGCAGATAATATTGATGAGTTAATAATGAATATAGAAGATTTATGCAAAATCCCAGATAGAAAATTTATTTTAGCATATTCAGATAATCCAGATGGATTATTACATAAATTTGGAACAACATCTGAAGAGGTTAAAGAATTTATAAAAGATGCTGAACAAAAAATAGAAGAAATGTGCAATAGATTAGATGAAGATACTTTATTAATAATATCAGCGGATCATGGACATAAAGATATTGAAAAAGCATATACTTTATTAGATTATCCAGAAATTCAGGAATGTTTAATACTTCCAGCATATTTAGAATCTAGAGTTTTAACTTTTTGGGTAAAGGAAAATATGAGAGAAACATTTGAACAAAGATTTAATAAAGAATTCGGAAAAGAATTTTGGCTTATGACAAAAGAAGAATTTTTGGATAAATATCATTTTTTAGGATTTGGAGAAAAACATTATAAAATAGATGATTTTATAGGAAATTATGTAGCATTATCAGTAGCAGGTAGTATAATAAGATTGGAAACATTTTTAGCAGAAGGAAAGCCAGTAAAAAAATCAACTCATTGTGGTTTATCAAAAGAAGAAATGGAAGTACCAGTTATAGTTATAAAGAAATAAAAAATTAGGAAGTTTTAACTTCCTAATTTTTTGTGTAATATGAATTTGTTCTAAAATTGATAACCAGAAACTATTTGTATATTTATAAATGTTAATTACTATTTGTTTTTTCTAACTCTATTTTAAAAGGTTCACCATATAATTCAATAATAATTGTGATATTATCTGTTGCATCATATTTGGTCATGTCAAATTTAGTATAATAATCATAACAGTTATTTTCTATAAACTCGCTTTTTCCTACATCTCCTAAATAGTTAGAAGTGTAAAATTTTTTACCATTAGAATTACAAGCTATATATGATGGCGTAAATATAGTTAATCAATAGAAAGATTAAGAACATATGAAGTAACAATGGATGGAACTAAATGGAGAGCTGAATTACCAGATGAAGAAAAGATTGATGAATTAAGGATTTTTTATATGAATGATATTTAGATGAGATTCAAAGAGATAATGAACCCCAAAAATAAATTTTTTAGAAGTATTTTATAAAAGTAACAAAATACTTCTTTTATTTATAATATAAAATTTTCTGACAATAAAAAAATCAGTCTTTCGACTGATTAATGGTAGCGACGGACGGTAGAGTTTCTTATTATTTCAATGAAAAATTAATGTTTGGAGTTGTAAATGGGGTTGTAAGTTGAGAGAATATGAGAGAATTTTTATTATATCTTATAATTAAAATTATTTAAAGAAAATATTATTTCTTTTATTTGTAAATAAGGATTTTGTATAGTAAAAAATATTCTAGTAATTAAAGAGAATTTGTGATATTATATGTAAAAAGGGTTAAGGAGAAAAAATGAAAGTCGATGAATTAAATAAAAGATTAGAAGATGAATTCCCATCAATTTATAATTCAATATTAATAAATGGAAAATGGGGAATTGGAAAAACATATTATATTAAAAATGAATTTTTTCAATATAAAAACCCAATATATATATCTTTATTTGGAATAAATAATTTTAGAGATTTTAAACATCAGATTTATTGTGAGTTAAATGCAATATTAGGATTTTTGAAAAAAATAAATAGAAAACTAGAAGGAGTAAATTTTGGAATTGGTGTATTTTCACTATCAGTACCTTATTTTGAAAGCGATATAGTGAAAAAGATAGAAGATAAAAATAAAGAAATTACATTAGTTATAGATGATTTAGAAAGGAAAAGTTCTAATATTAAAATGGAAGAAATATTAGGATTAATAGAATCATTGGCTAGAATAAAAGGGGTAAATATAATAATAATCTCTTATGAAGAAAAGATTCAAGAGAAAGATAAAAAAATATATAATGATTTTAAAGAAAAAGTAATTCAAAAAACTTATCAGATAAGTAAATATTCTGAAAATGCTTTAAACAATATTATTAATACATTAAAACTTAAATACATAAAAGATGATGCTTTAAAAATAAGAATAAAGCAAAAAATTAAAGAATTTTTTATAATTCATAATGTTTCTAATTTGAGAACGATTGAAAAGGCAATAAGATATGTTAATTTTATATTTCATAAAATTAATAACAAAAATTTATTAGAAAAAGAAATAGAGGATTTAGTCATAAGTTGTTTAGCTATAGTAGTGCAGGATGTAGAAAAAATTTATGAAGATTTATTAAGCAAAGATTCGTTAAGAAATGTAATAATTAATGAAGAATTTGGAAATATTGCTTGTAATATAATTGAAAATTATTTTAATGAGGATATTCAAACTAGTGGAAAACATACCATCATAAATTTATTATTTGAGATTTATAATGATAAAGATGTAAAAAACAATATTGAAAAAATAAATAAATATTATGAAGATAAAAGAGAATTTTCAAAAAAAGATGCCAGTTTAGATGAAGATAATATGTTTTATTTATCTGAAGAACATCAAGTACAAATTATTGAAAATTTTTATAAAGAAAATGTTTTAAAAATTAACTCTAAAATTAATTTAAATAATTGGTTTAGAAAATTAAATTCTATGTATTGTTATGCTAAAATAATTAATAAGCATACTATTTTTGAAGAAGATATAATAAAAAAGGCAATGAATAATTACATAGAGCAAACGACAAATGATGAAGAACTATATCATTTATTAGATGAAAATTTGTATTTAGATATTATTGACACGAAGATGAAGGAATATAATCAAATATTTAATGAGGAAAAAATAAATAAATATTACTGGAAAAAAATTGAGATTTTAAAAGAAAAAATAAATAAAAATGATGTAAAATATGAAAACATAACTAATGTTTTTTCTATATATAGAGAAAAAAAATCTACAGAAAGAGAACAAATAATTAGAGAAATAGAAAGTAATAATTATTTTATACCAAATCTAAATGAAGATATAAATGAAAATATGTGGAGATTATCTCATAAAATTTGGAATGAAATGAAAAAATTAAGCGATGATAGAGATACAAAATTTGAAAATTTTGTAAGAAATATATTAGAGAAATCATCTACTTTAGGAAAATATAGAATTAACTTGTTAAATAAACAATATAATATAAAGATTGATGAAATATAAAAGGGACTTTTTTACAGCCCCTTTTTTTAGTTTTCACTTAAATTTATTGTATATTCTATTTGTGCCAAAGGTTCTTTAGCTTGATATATCATACTATCTCCAATATTTTGATAATTCAAGTCAAATAATTCTACTTTTAGATTATCAGTGATAATAAATTGCTCTGGTAACTCAAAAGATATTTTATGTACTAAGCTTCCGTCTTCTAATAATTCTTCTTGTTTTATCATTTGACATTCATTTAATAAATCATTTTCTATAATTTCAGCATTAGTCATATCTATAGTTTTACTTTTATATTCAAACTTATCTTCATAAAATTTACTATGATTTATTATATAATCTATAGAAGTATCTATAGAAACTGGTCCATTAAATCTATCTCCTAAGCAATATTCTTCATTATATACTCTTAATATATATCCAACAGTATTTAGCTTATTTTCATTTTCAAATTTTAAATTAAAATCTAATTTTTTATCATTTTGATTATAATTAAAATCAGATAAACTTATTTTGAAACCATTGATATCAGTATTATTCTCTTCAAGTTGATTTGTATTTTTATCAAAAGATAAATTTTTTTCAACTATATTTATATTTTTATATTTTTGTTCATATTGTTTTACCTTTACAAAAGTAAAAATTTCATTTTTAAAAAATAATAAAAACAATGTAACTAATAATATAACTAATAATATGACAATTAAAAGTTTTTTATATTTCTTCATAAATATTCCTCCTTTAATAACTATTAAATATAAAAAATATAATTTTGTCAACTATAATATTTTTAAACAGTATTTTTTCTTCTTGCGCTTTACTTTTTTAAATAAGTATTTACCTTTTTCAAAATTTATGTTATAATTGTAAGAATGTTCATTTATGGCATCATCGCTTCTATTATTATCTATAAACATTTTTATTTACCTAGAAGCGATTGGAAAAGAGATAGCTTTCATTCTACTTAATGGAGGTAATCTTATGAAAAAAACACGTTCTACAATTGTAACTTTGGCTCTCACTCTCGCTCTTGCTATTACTGCAGTAATGTCATCTGCAACTGTTGCTTTAGCAGCAGAAAATGAAGTAGCGGTAGCGACCGAAAGTGATGTTACAACAGAAGGCACATCCGTACAGCCTCGGTTTTCCGTGGTGTATCCTATTTCCGGCAGCACATCCGGTTATTTCACGGGACTTCAATCATCAAACAATGCTAGATTTGGTAGAATTCCTGCGGGAAGATATCATTTCTCCTATTCCTATGACTCTCAGAATATGTTGGGCAGTATAGTTATAGAATCTGGATCTGAGCGCATTGAAAAAAATTTAATTGGAGACGGCGGTGCTCACAATAGTGAAAGTTTCGACCTTAAGGGAGGCACATATACAGTTACCGTACTGGGCATCCCTCAGAGCTATGGTATAGAAAAATACTATGGCTATAACCTTATCTTAGAATAAGTAAAAGATTTAAGAAAGGTTCTTAATCTTAACCGTGACTGATTAATTTGTTACGCTATCTCTTTTCCCCAAATAAATAGTCTGTTGCATTAATGACTATTTCTCACCTCATCAGATGAGGTGAGTTTTTTTATTTTAAATATTATTACTATAAGTAATCAAATCTTCTATCAAATTTTTTACAGTCTTATATTTTATATCATATTCGTTATTAAATATATCTTTATAATTTTTTTCAAAACTATTTGTTGCATTGTAAACACAGTCATTAACAGCTTGTTTGACAGAGGTAATGCTTTTTCTATATCTTTTAGCTATAGCGATATAATATGTATTCAAATTCAAAATTTCTGATTCGTTTTTTATTTCACTTAAAATAATAATTCTTATATATGTAGCTCCATTAGTTTTATATGAAATTCCTAGTGTTTTTAAAGTATTAAAAATAATAGAATTATACTTATTCAATTCTTTATCTTTATATTGACTATATAATTCCATTATTAAACCTCCTATATATGAATTTTAAATATATTATAAATGATTACAATAATAGTATAGTAAATTTATGTAAATATATCAAATTTATAAATGTGTACATATGCACATTTTTGTGAATACGTTACACAAAACTAAACAATTTTATAAATTTATTTTGTGTATTCTAAAAAAGAATTCTTTGAAATACTTATTTTACTAAAAATGTGAAAATTTTACACAAAAAAATAAACCATAGGAGCAGATGAACAACCCTATGGTTTTAACATATAAATCTTAATCTTTATATAATGAAATTTATAAAAAATGATGATGAGAGCAGTTTGTCACATACAAAATGGAATTGCCAATATCATATAGTATTTATACCAAAATATAGAAGAAAGGCAATATATAGCAAACTGCGAAGTGATATAGGAAAATATTTAAGAAGATTGTGTGAATATAAAGGGGTGGAAATAGTAGAAGCAAATGCATGTCCAGACCATATACATATGCTAGTAAAGATTCCACCCAAACTAAGTATATCATCTTTTATGGGATATTTAAAGGGAAAAAGTAGTCTTATGATATTTGAAGAACATGCAAATTTAAAATATAATTATGGAAACAGACATTTTTGGGCACAGGGATATTATGTAAGTACAGTAGGATTAAATAAAAATACAATAAAAAAATATATTCAAGAGCAAGAAATAGAAGATAAAGTGCAAGATAAAGGAAGCATAAAAGAATATAAAGACCCTTTTAAAGGGTAGTAAGTAACAAGAACGCAAGCAAAAGTGGCGTAAGCTGTCAAACTGGGGCGCTTCAGCGCTAGCTAGTATTAAGGCCTTATAGGCCGATATGAAAATCCCCAGTTATACTGGGGGGATAATTATTTATTTACTTTTATTATTCTATATAACTGTAAGTATCTCCTTGAGGTTCTATATGTGTAACTTCACATTCTCCATTTTCTTTATATTTTCTATATACAAATTCATATTCGCCACTATCTTTATAAGCTTGTATATCTGGCTTTTTAACATCATCATCTGTTACAGTTCCAATTTCATAAGTATTTTCATAAGTTATTGTTTCTCCATCAAAAAATTCTTTAAGCTTTAAAACAAAACCTGTTTCTTTTTCTATCCATAATGTTGCTTCATCTACTTGAAACTTATTGCTTACAAATATTTTATAACATTCGTTATTATTTATATTTTCAGTGCCACAATATTTATAATCTTGATTCATATTATCAATATCCACACAAAAAATACCAGTATATTTGTTAGATTTATCAGTTATAGTACTCATGCTTCCTTCATCATTTTCAGAGATATATACCTCTTTATCTTCTTCTGAAACAGCTATAAAAATTTTCTCATCACTATTTTCATATGCACAGTCATTTTCACTACTATCACTCGTTTTTTCTTTATATTCAGCATATTTCCAATATCTGTCTATTTCAATAGTTCCATATTTATCAGATGTTTGAACTGTATGGACATGTAAATTATTATAATTATTAAGATTTTGTGTTAATTCATACATTGGTTTTTCTGTTTTATAATAATTTAATTTTAAATACGCCAATATTCCAATTACTACAATGAATATAGTTATTACTATACAAATTATAATTTTATTTTTTTTCATATAATTTACCTCCTTTATTATGTACATTAATGATATATTAGATATTATTATTTGTAAATATTTAATTTTATAAATAAATTATATAACTCTCGCAAGTTCTTCAAGAAAATCTTTGTTAGTAAATAATTCCTCACCATATTCGTAACCCAAAATTGATTTAAAATTCATTATTGTTTTTTCTTCATTTCTATTTACAATAGCATATCTAATAGCAACTCTAATTTGAGCTGGAGTAAATGAATCGTGAATATTAGCTAATTCGTTGTATATTTCTTCTATTACTATAATGTCAGTTTTTTCTTTAATTAAAGGAACTGCTTTAGAAATAAGAACTGTGCCTAAATGATTAGGGCGAAGACCTAGTTTTCTTATAGCATTATAAAGTATTACAGTATAGTTTTTATTAGTTGAATTATCCATATATCTTCTCCTTATATAGTTTTTTGAAATAATAAAATAAAGTAATAATGTTTGTTGTTGTAATTATAGTATACAAAATTTATGTTAACATAACAAATTGGTCAAATGTACGTACTGCGTACAAAAACAAGTACAAAATTAATTAAAAATATAAAAAAATTAGAAAAAATAATAAATTATAATATTTTTGAAAGTAAAAAATAAGAAAACATTAAAAAAAGTAAGAAAACAATTTTAATTGGTCATATGTTGGCAGATGATAATATCGCTACTATAAGAACAGAAAATTATAAACCTAAGTGTCCTAGATTAGAAACAAATCAAATAATAATAAATATATCAGATGGAACAAATCATTTATTGTTAGGAACTATGCTTTGTACAAATGGTAACTATATTCCTAATATGAAAAAGTGTTTAATAAGTAAGAAAGATTTAGTCTTTACAGATGAAATGTTTGATATGCTAAAATGTACTGAAGAAGAAAAAGAAAATATATTAAAAGACGACATTTGGCTTGCAGATATAGAAAAAATGAACGAATTTGAATATAAAGAAGATTATTTACTATAATAAAATTTTGCATTTTATTGCTCCAAAAAGTAATTTATATTTTATTCTATATCTATATAGTTGTTATTTTTTTATAAATGTGACACTTTTTTTGAAATTTATATATTTTTAACTTAAAATATATCTCGTATAATCATTTTATAAAAATGTGTCACATTTTTGTTTTTTTTATCACTATACAAATATAAGATATCTTATTAAAGGAAGTAAAAGTATGGAAGTAACAAAACAAATTACAGATTATATAAAAAATAATGAATTAGATTTGGATAGAATAATTGACGACTTTACACCTTATGTAAAAACTATTATTAATAATTCAGCTTCAAATATATTATCTTTTGAGGATAGAGAAGAAATCTTTTCAGATACTTTTTTTATACTATGGAAAAGTGAGTATGAAAATATTATTTCTTTACCAGCTTACATAAGTGGAATAGTAAAAAACTTAATAAGAGAAAAATTAAAGAAAAAAAATATAACTTATGATATATCAGAATATGAAAATATAGTATATTTTACTGATTATTCAATAAATTTATTTTCAGAAGAAAGAGATATAATTAATGAAATAAATAAAATATTAAGTACATTTAAATCTTTAGATGTGCAAATTATAAATATGTTTTATTATTCTTCTAATTCTACTAAAGATATAGCTAAAAAATTAAATATTTCAGAAGTGAATGTACGAGCCAGATTATCTAGAATACGAAAGAAAATACGAAAAAAACTTGAAAAAGGAGGAAATTATGGAAGATAACACTAAATTAAAAGAGAGTATAAAATTAAAAATAGCTATATCTAAACTTTATAGAGAGGAAAGAAATCTAGCTATGAAAAAAAAGAAATTTACTTTACAAAAATCAATATTAGTAGCAAGTGCCTGTTTAATTTTTACTACTAGTATTGTTTTTGCAGAAAATATTCAAGAATTTTATAATAATTTTATAACTAAAAAAATAGACATATTAAATCCTAAAAGCAGTACAGATTATCAGTTTTATGACGATATGAAACAAGAAAAAGGAATATATTATAAAAAAGTAACAACTTACGAAGAATATTTAACTTATAAAAATATGTGGCCAGATTTATTAGATATGACAAAGGAAGAATTTGATGAAAACTTTATGATAATTACTGCTGCTGAAAACAAAGAAACTATAAATTTAACTCTTAACGATGTTTATGCAGATGATAATAATTTATATTTGATTTTTGGAGAATCCAATACAAATTATGATACTAGTACAGTAACTGGTACTAAATTAAATAAAGAACTAAATAGGGATAACATACTGATAAGAGATGATTTAAATATTGTTATAACAGATAGTAAATATACTAAAATAACTGATATTACTACAAATTATACAAAAGAGCAAGCAATTAAAGAAGGTTGTTTAGTAATCAAAGATAATATAATAATTTCCGATAATAAAAATGCGATGAATACATTTTATGAAAATTCTCAAAATGGAATAGAAGGTTTTGTAAGAGCATATAGAATTTATGGAGAAGAAGATATAGCAATAATAGATATTGGATTTTATGATAATAAATATAAAATAAATATTGTTTTTTTTAAAGACCTTACAGATATTTCTTCTGATGAGTACTCTTATATGAAAATATATAATACTGATGAAATTGGTATTAATGGTGAAAAATTTATTACTTTTAATGTAAATAATGATAACGGTTCAGAATGGTATCCTATTTTAGCATATATAAAAGAATAAATTTATTATCTTTATTATCTTTTTTATATTTTAATTTTTTGTAGTTGTTCAAAAATTAATGGTACATAAAGATATATCAGTAACTTTAAATACATATACATCAGTATTTGACAAATTCAAAGAAAAAGAAATAGAAATAGAAAAAGTAAATAAATATTATCTTGAAGAAAATATGTTAGATAGTGTTAAATTATTACAAAATATTCAACAAAAAGAATTAGAAATCTAAATTATTATTTTTACAACCCCAAAATTAATTTGGGGTTGTAATTTTAAACTCCAAATTAATTTTTTTGAAAAAATGGGTTGTACTCGGGCATGTAAATTGAAAAAAGCTGTAAAAAGTTCAGTGAATTAAAAAAAAGTTAAAAATAAAAAAGCTATAAACAAACCTTTTTGAGTGATTTTATAAATTTTAAAAAATAAAAAATCAGTCTTTCGACTGATTTTTGGTAGCGACGGTGGGACTTGAACCTACGACCTGCCGGGTATGAACCGGATGCTCTAGCCAACTGAGCTACGTCGCCATAAACATTGCAGATATTATTATAATAGTATTATGTATGTTTGTCAAGTAAAAATTCAAATATTCGGAAAAAAATTGCATTAATGTCTAGAAATGGAAATAAAAAGATAAATAAAAACTTATTTAATAAAAATTTATAAAAAAATAGTTATTAATTTTAAATTTTAAAATTAATGTGATTTATATTGAAATAAAAAATGAATATTGATACAATTTTATTGGAAGGAGTTTAGAAAAAATATGAATAGTAGAAAAATAATTGATGAAATTAATAGTTTAGATGAAGATAGTGATTCTGCAATAAAATCTGCTAGAAGAGGGATAAATGTAGGAACAATTATTTTTATTGCCGGAATATTTATATTAATCTTTGGTGCTTATATGTATTCAACTAAAGATAAAAGATATGCTCAAGAAGCCTTAACAGAGTTTGGAGAATATATTTCAGAAAATAAACAAGAATTTTATAAAGAAGATATAGATTATGAAGAATTAAATGAAAATGAAGAAAAGAGATTAGAAGAAGAGGTAAGCAATATTATTATAAAAAAAGAATTCATAGATATAAATAGAAACTTAGGAATTGTAATAAATAATCAAAATGGAGAGACAACTAGCGGAATTTTGATACAAGTTATTTTCTATAATTCTGAAAATAAACCAATAAAAATAGCAGAAAATTCAATCAATATTTTAGAATCAAACATAGATTACTATATAACATTTACTAATACTCCAGAAGAATATGAAAGATATGAATTTTTAATATCAAAAGAATATGAAGATTTAAGTATAAAGTCATTTAAAAATAGTATAACATATGATGTAAAAGAAAAAAATGAAGATGAAATCATTATAAGCGGAAAAAATTCTTCATCAGAAATAATTGATGAAATTGAATTCCTTTTAATATACTTTGATGAAAATGATAATATTTTAGCTGTTGATAATATTTATGAATATGATATAGGAAAAAAGAAAAAATTTGAAATTGAAGAATATCTTGAATTGTATGATGACGAATATTTTGAAGAAGTGCCATATTCTAGATATGAAGTTGTTTTGACCTCAGCATACAGTTATGAATATTAAAAGGAGTTTTGGATTATGAATATAAAAGAAAAAAAATATGAGAAAAAATGTTTAAATAGAATTATACATACCACTTTAAATCCAGAAATGCCTGGCGCTATTAGATTACATTTAGTACCTTCAAAATTTTCATGGTTTAGGAGTAGACCGAGTGTTGTAATCGTGAACGGAAAAGATATTATACCACTTAAAGCAGGTTGGACTATTTTACTTTCAATATTCATAAACGAAGTAAATAAATTTAAAAATCAAGAAATTTCAGATGAAAAACTTCAAAAAATTATTAAAACAACTGTTGATAAATTAAGAAGAATATATCCTGATGCAGGAAGAATTGAAGTTAAAGAAGATTTATTAGAAATGGTTAATTTTTTTGTAGCAATTTCAAGGAAAGAACCTACAAATGTGGATATTGGTCAAATGTCTTTAGGAGATTTTGCTAAATTTATGAGAGCTCCTCATAGAATGGATTTAATGATTAGCTCAATGGTTAAAAATGAAAAATGGAATTGTAATCAGAAATGTTTACATTGTTACGCAGCTAATCAACAATATGCTGAAGTAGAAGAATTAGATACAGAAGAATGGAAAGATATTATTGATATTTGCAAAGAAAATTGTATTCCTCAGTTAACCTTTACTGGTGGTGAGCCTACATTAAGAAAAGATTTAGTAGAATTAGTTGAATATGCAGATTGGTTTGTTACTAGATTAAATACAAATGGGGTACTTCTTACAAAAGAATTATGTAAAAAACTTTATAAAGCAAGTTTAGATAGTGTACAAGTAACTTTATATTCAAATGATCCGGATGTTCATAATAAATTAGTTGGTGCAAATAATTTTGATAAAACTGTTAAAGGAATAAAAAATGCTATAGATGCAGGTTTAAATGTTAGTATTAATACTCCTCTTTGCTTTTTAAATAAAGACTATAAATCAACATTAAAATTTGCTAAAGAGCTAGGAATTATTTATGCTTCAGCTTCAGGACTTATTGTTACAGGTAATGCAACTAAAAAAGAGTCAATTACTACACAATTAACAGAAAAAGAAATAACTAAAATAATTGAAGAAGCATGTAGATATGCGAATAGAAATGGTATGGAAATTAGTTTTACATCACCTGGATGGATTAAAGAAGAAAAGTTAAGAAAATTGAAATTAGATATACCTTCTTGTGGAGCGTGTTTAAGTAATATGGCTGTTGCACCAAATGGAGATGTGATGCCATGTCAAAGTTGGCTTGGAGAAAAAGCTTCTCTTGGCAATATATTAGATGTGAGTTGGAAAAAAATTTGGAAAAGCAAAAAGTGCAAAAAGATTAGAAAAAACTCTAGTAAAATTAGTCTTATTTGCCCATTGAGAGGAGGCAGAATAGATGATAAATAAAAGAATTAATTGTATTATTTTTATATTAATTATAAGTTTTTTTATAGGTTTGATATTTTGTACTCCAACTTTTGCAAAAGATTTAGATTCTATAAACAAATATTACATAACAGTAAATCCACGAACAGATGGTAGTTTAAATATAAAATATAATATAGAATGGGAAGTTTTGGATTCTACATCAGAAGGACCACTAACTTGGGTACAAATAGGAATTCCAAATTCAAAAGTAGATAATGTAAAAGCATTATCATCAAATATTAGTAATATATCATACTCTAGTAGTGGTGGTGATTTTATTAAAATTTATTTTAAAAAAG
Source organism: uncultured Clostridium sp. (assembly GCA_900553685.1). Classification (GTDB taxonomy): domain Bacteria; phylum Bacillota; class Clostridia; order TANB77; family CAG-508; genus Scatovivens; species Scatovivens faecipullorum. The sequence continues at coordinate 20,411 of USEI01000002.1, read as the reverse complement.
CTTATGAAAAAGGGGATATTGTAAATTTTTCTTTTAGTATTCACCAATCATATATGTATACTATAAAAAATGATATTTGTAACTATAAGTTTACTCCAGGTTGGTTTGATGATATTGCAGTTAAAGATATGCAAGTGCTTTGGAAAGCAGATGATGTTTTAAAAGCAACAACTAAACAGAGAAATTCTGATGGTTACTATGTGTGGAAGGATAGCTTAAAAAAAGGAGAGAAATTACAAGTTGAATTAGAATATAAAACTTCAACTTTTAAAGATTTAAATGTAAATAAACAAGTGACTAATATTCCAAAAAAACAATATAATTCTCAAGAAAAAGGTCTTTGGGTAGCAATGATTTTAGTATTTATAGCATTTTTCTATTTAATACTTTTCACACCAAGCTATAGATCTCGTAGAGGTTTTGGATATGGTTATGGTTATAGAAGACGTCATTATCATTCTTCATGTGTAAGCAGCTGTGCATGTGTTAGTAGTTGCGCTTGTGCATGTGCTTGTGCAGGTGGAGGAAGAGCAGGATGTAGCAGAAAAGATTTTTATGGGACTAAACTTAAGGTTTCAGATATAAATAATACTCTAAATAAAAAATAAATGAAAAACCTCCAGAAATTAATTTTCTGGAGGATATTTTTTTATGAAGTAGTCTATTTATTTTCTTCTTCCTTTTTTTCTTCTTTATCTTCTTTTTTCTTTTTTACTGTAGGAATAATATAATTTTTTCTGTTTTTTACAGAATCCTTTGGTCTTAAATCATTCATACAGTCTCCAACCTCTGATATATCTAAAATAGAATCATCACCAATTACTACTTCAATTTCATTATTGTTTTCATTTTCAACTTTTCTATCTTTTTTATCCATTTTTTTCACCTCTAATAAAATAAACTACAATATTATTATAACATATGAGTGATATTATGTCAATTTATAAAATTATAATAAAAAAATCGGCTAATACTAGATTTAATAAGCTTTTAAAGGAATAAAATATTGACAATAAGATAATTTCATGTAATAATATAAGAATACTATTAAAGGAGGAAAATATGGAGTTTAGCAAAGAACAATCTATAATTGAAGCAATGCTTTTTGCAGCAGGTAGAGAAGTATCTGTAAAAGAGCTAACTAATGTGCTAGAACTAAGTGCAGAAGATATTGACAAAATTATATTAAATATGAAAACTAAATATGAAGCTTTTAATAGTGGGCTTGAAATAATAAAGGTAAATGATGGATATCAATTATGTACAAAAAAAGAATTTTATGAATATATATATCCATTATTCGACAATCGTGCTAAACCAAATATTTCTAATGCAGCATTAGAAACACTTTCAATAATTGCATATAATCCAAATGTAACAAGATCAGAAATAGAAGCGATTCGTGGAGTAAATGCTGATGGAACAGTATATAAATTATTAGAATTTGACTTAATAGAAGAAGCTGGAAAATTAGATGCACCTGGAAAACCAACTATGTATAGAGTTACTAATAAATTTATGAAAATGTTTGGAATAACAAGTTTAGAGGAACTTCCAGAACTTCCAAGATATAAATTAGATGAAAATGAACAAATTGTAATAGATGATATAATTGAGGCTCCAATGCCCGAAAGGGAAGGCGAAGAATTAGAAAAACAGGAAAATAATGAAGAATAGGAAATATAATAATTTTGTTTATTATGTTTTATAAATTGGAGGTTAATTATGAAAAAAGAAGAATTTGTAAAAGAGATAACAAATATTGAAGATGATTTTGCACAATGGTATACAGATATTGTAAGAAAAGCAGAGCTTGCTGATTATACAGACACTAAAGGTTGCATAGCAATAAGACCTTATGGGTATGCAATTTGGGAAAATATTCAAAATTATGCAGATAAAAAATTTAAAGAAGTTGGTATAACAAATCTTTATATGCCAGTTCTTATACCAGAAAGTATGCTTGAAAAGGAAAAGGATCATGTTGAAGGTTTTGCTCCAGAAGTTGCATGGGTTACTATGGGTGGAGGAGAAGAACTTGATGAAAGACTTTGTATAAGACCTACTTCAGAAACTATGATGTCAACAATGTATTCAAAATGGGTTAAATCTTGGAGAGATTTACCAATACTTGGAAACCAATGGTGTAATGTTTTAAGATGGGAAAAAGAAACAAGACCATTTTTACGTTCAAGAGAGTTTTTATGGCAAGAAGGACATACAGTTCATGAAACAGCAAAAGAGGCAGAAGAAAGAACTTTATTAATGCTTGACATTTATGCAGATGTTATAGAAAATCTTTTAGCAATTCCCGTATTAAAAGGACAAAAAACTAAAAAAGAACAATTTGCCGGAGCTGATAGTACATATACAGTAGAAACAATGATGCATGATGGTAGAGCACTTCAAGCAGGAACGTCACATTATTTTGGACAGAATTTTACTAAACCATTTGATATAAAATTTCAAAATAGAGAAGGAAAAGAGGAATATGCTTATCAAACTTCTTGGGGAATAAGTACAAGATTAATTGGTGCTGTTATTATGGCTCATGGAGATAATAGAGGATTAAAATTGCCACCAAGAGTTGCTCCAATTCAAGTTGTTATAATTCCAATAGCACAACATAAAGAAGGAGTTTTAGAAAAAGTTTCCGAAATATATTCAAATTTAAATAAAAAATATAGAGTTAAATTTGATGATAGAGATAACTGTTCTACAGGTTTCAAATTTAATGATTGGGAAATGAGAGGAGTACCTGTTAGAGTTGAAATTGGACCAAAAGATTTAGAAAATAATCAAGCTGTTTTGGTAAGACGTGACACAGGAGAAAAAGAAACAGTGGAACTTAAAAAATTAGATGAAAGACTTGAAAGTTTATTAGAAGAAATTCAAAAAAATATGTTTAATGAATGTTTAAAAAGAAGAGAAGAAAAAACTTCAGTTGCATATACTTTAGAAGAAATGATTGAAATAATGGAAAAAAATCAAGGATTTATCAAAACAATGTGGTGTGGAAATGTAGAATGTGAAGATAAAATAAAAGAAGTTACAGGAGCTCATTCAAGATGCATGCCATTTGTTCAAGAAAAATTAGCTGATGTATGTCCAGTTTGTGGAAAAAAGGCTACAAAAATGGTTGTTTGGGGAAGACAATATTAATTTTATAATAAAGTTATATGAAACTTAAAAATTTTCTTATTATATAAAAATAATATATAGAAGTGGACGATATGGAATATATCGTCCACTTTTGTTCTTAAAATTTATATTAGTTTTATATACAAAAAATTGAAATGATTTGTATATTATATTGAAATTCTTTTTATTTCTTTTACTTCATCATATAATTTAGCAATATGAGCTTTTCTTACTTTATAAGCCTCATGGAACTCTTCTAACATTTGAGGTATTTTTTCTGGGTCTTCATGAGGTTTTAAATAACATTTTATTTCTAATTTATAATACTCTATTTTATCTTTTGTAAGAGCTGCCATCATTTTATCATAATATCTTTGAGCGTCACTTATTCTTTTAATTTCTTCTTTTAAAAATCTTAGATAGTCAGTTCTTGCAACAATTTCATATTCAGTGTCATCAATTACTACTTTAAATAGTGCTTTTAATATTTTTTTATCTATTTTTCCAACTCCGCCAAGACCTATTCTTTTTAAAGCATCATTGATACTTTTTGGAACAGTTGGTCTTGCATGGTCAACTAATATATCTAATGCTTGAACAACTCCAACGTGACTTTTATATTGTCTTTTTGCTGTAATTGCTTCAAATTCATCTGCAACTCTAATAATTTGGGCTTCGTAAGGAATCTTATTTCCCAAAACACCATGTGGATAGCCTGTACCATCTAATGCTTCATGATGGTACAGGGTACCAGCAGCGTAAGGACGTAATTTTAAGTCATTCATACAAATTTTATAACCTATAGAGGTATGTGTTTTCATAATTTCGTATTCTTCATCTGTTAATTTTCCGGGTTTTTGAAGTACAGCAGGTGGGATAAATATTTTTCCAATATCATGTAAATATGCACAAGTTGTGCAATAAATAGTGAACCCTTTTGAAAGTCCAAGTTTTTCGCATAATCTACAGGTTATGTTGGCAACATTTTCAGAATGACGTCTAGTGAAAGCATCTAAGCCATCTAGCATTTTTAATTGATAACGTATAGTTTCATCTAAGTTATAAGATTTTATAGATGTACTATTATAAAAATCAAAAACTTCTTTCATTTAATTCTCCTCGTTTGTATCTTATAAATATTTTATATCTTAATAAAAACTAGGTCAAGTGAAAATAATAGAAATATTATGTTTTTTAAGAATATAAAATACTTGAAAAAAACTAAAAACTATAATATTATATGTATAGTTTTATGTTGAAAAATAAAGGAAGAAGAAAATGTATTTAAAAAGATTAGAAATGTATGGTTTTAAGTCTTTTGCTGATAAAACAGTATTAGATTTTATGCCAGGAATAACAACAGTAATTGGACCAAATGGATCAGGAAAAAGTAATATCTCAGATTGTATTAGATGGGTTTTGGGAGAACAAAGCTTAAAATCTTTAAGAGGTACAAAATCTGAAGATATTATTTTTGCTGGAACTCAAAATAGAAAATCTTTAGGTTATGCAGAAGCTTCCATGGTTATTGATAATTCAGATGGAAAATTACCTATTGAATACAATGAGGTTGTTGTAACCAGAAGAATATATAGAAGTGGAGAAACAGGATATTTTATAAATAAAACACCTTGTAGATTAAAAGATGTTTTAGAATTATTTATGGATACTGGTATTGGAAAAGATGGATATTCTATTATAGGTCAAGGAAAAATAGAAGAAATTTTAAGTAATAAATCAGAAGATAGGAGACATATTTTTGAAGAAGCTGCTGGAATTGTGAAATATAGAACTAGAAAAGCAGATTCAGAAAAAAAATTAGAACAAACAAAATTAAATTTACTTAGAATAAATGATATTATTTCCGAAATAGAAAATAATATAGAACCACTTAAAAATCAATCTGAAAAAGCAAAAAAATTTTTGAATTTAAGAGAAGAACTTAAAAATGTAGAGGTTGGTTTATTTTTATACAATATAGAAAATTTTAAAAATCAAATTGATGATATACTTGAAAACATAGAAATTTTAGAAACAAATCAAGTTAGAGAAAATGAAAATTTAAATGAATTACAAGTAAAAAAAGAAGAATTAAAAGAACAAGTTGATTCATTAATTGAAAAAATTGAAGAAACTCAAAACTTAGGCTTTGAAGGAAATCAAAAAAGAGAACAATATAATTCTGAAATAGGTGTATTAGCAGAAAGACTTTCTAATAATAAAGAAAATTATGAAAGATATGCTTTTGAAATTGAAGATTTAGAAAAACAGAATAAAGAGTTAGAGAAAGAGCAAAATCAAAAATTAGAAAAGAAAAACAATTTATTTACAAATAAAGAAAAATTTGAAAAGGAATTAAAAGAAAAAGAAGAAGAGCTTGCAAAGTATTCTAAAACTTTATCTGAAAAAGAGCTAGAAATAGAAAGTAAAAAGCAAATTGTACAGAAAAATATTGATGATAAGTATGAAATAGTAGGAGAAGTAAATACAGAAAAAGCAAATTATGAAAATTTAGAAAAAAGAGAAAAATCTCTAAAAAATGAAATTCAAGAAACAATATCAGAATTAGATTCTACAAGAACTAATAAAGAAGAAAGTTCAAAAAGTTTTTATGAACTAGAAAAAAGTAAAAATAGTATAAATAATAATTTGTTAAAGATAAAAAGCGAGAAAGACATGAGTTCTCAAAAATTAAAAGATTATGATACAAAGATTAATACATATCAGTCTGAATATAGAATAAAAGAATCTAGATATAAATTTTTAGTTGAAACAGAAAAAGAAAAAGAAGGATATGCGAAAAGTGTTAAATCTTTAATTGAAGCAACAGAAAAAGATTCGTCTCTTGCTAAAGGTGTTCATGGAGTTTTGGCAAATTTAATTTCTGTTGATAAAAAATATGAACTTGCAATAGAAATGACTTTAGGAGCAAGTATCCAAAATATTGTTACAGATACTGAAGAAGAAGCAAAAAAATTGGTAAATTATTTAAGAGATAATAACTTGGGTAGAGCATCTTTTTTACCAATATCTTCTGTTAAAGGACAAAAAGTATCTGGAATAAATACAAGCAAAGTAGATGGAATAATTGGAATAGCATCAGATTTAATAAAAACAGATAAAAAATATAATGAAATTATATTAAGCTTGTTAGGAAGGACTGTAATTGTAGAAGATATTAACTCAGCAATAAAACTTGCGAGACAAAATTCTTATAAATTTAAAATAGTAACTTTAAAAGGAGATGTAATAAATCCTTCAGGTGCTATAAGCGGAGGTTCTGTTGCTACAAAAACAGCTAGTATTTTGGGAAGAGGAAAAGAAATAAAAGCACTAGAAAAAGAGTTATTTGAAATTAAGAGTAAAATAGAGAAATTACAAGCTGAAAAAGAAAAGTATGAAAATAGTATTTCAAGTTTATTAGAAAAATTTGAAGAAAAACAGAAGGAAGCACAAGAACTAGAAATAGTTTATGCTACTGAAAAACAAAAAATAGATACTATTGATTCAGAAATAGAGAAACTTGACAGTAAACTGTCTAAATTGAGAATAGACTTAGATAATATAAAAAATGAGAAAGAAGAAAATATTTTAAAACAAAAAGAATTAACTGAAAAAGTTTCAAAAATGGATGAAGAAAATGCATCTTTAAATATTGTAATTGAAGAATTCACAAAATTAAATAGAGATAATCAAAAATACATAGATGATTTAAATTTTGATATCACAAATTTAAAAATATCTGTTTCGTCTTTTGATGAAAGTGAAATGTCTATAAATGAAATTATGGATAGAATAACATCAGAAATGGATAAAAATACTTTAAGTATTCAAAATAAAAAATCCGCAAGAGAGAAAATTATAGTTGATAATCAAGAATTAGATTTGAAAATTGAAGCTACAAAACAACAAATTATTGATTTAGAAAAAGAAATTTTAGAAAGTTCTGATAAAGTTGAAAAATTAAAGCAAGAAAGAACAAATAAAAATGAAAAATTAAATAATGTTGAAAAAGATATTGAAAGTCAAAACGAAAAAATAGAAAATCTTAAAAATCATACTTCAAAATTAGATTTGAAAAAATCTAAAATAGAACTTGAATTAAACCAAATAATTAACAAAATGTGGGAAGAATATGAACTAACTCCAAATACAGTTGGAGATATTGAAAAAATAAAAAATCCTACAGAGGTTCAAAAGCAAGTAAATTCTTTAAGAAACGAAATTAGAGATTTAGGAAGTATAAATGTTGATGCAATAAAAGAATATCAAGAACTAAAGGAAAGATATGATTTTATGAGTGAACAAAGACTAGATTTAGAAGATTCTAGTAGTAAACTTAAAAAAATAATTTCTGAAATGACAGAGACAATGAAAAAACAATTTGCAGAGCAATTCAAAATCATTAATAAAAATTTTGGAGAAGTATTTACAGAATTATTTGGTGGAGGTAAGGCAGAGCTTATTCTTGCTGATGAGGAAAATATACTTGAATGTGGAATTGATATAGCTGTTCAACCACCAGGAAAGAAATTGCAAAATATGATGCTTTTATCAGGTGGAGAAAAAGCATTTACTGCAATTGCCTTATTATTTGCTATATTAAAGATGAATCCAGCACCATTTTGCGTATTAGATGAAATTGAAGCAGCTCTTGATGATGTTAATGTTTATAGATTTGCAGAATATTTAAAGAAATTCTCAAAGGATTCTCAATTTTTGGTAATTACTCATAGAAAAGGAACTATGGAAGCAGCTGACACAGTTTATGGAATTACAATGGAAGAAAAAGGTATAAGTAAATTATTGTCAATGAAACTTAAATAGGAGAGTAATAAGACATGCAGAATGCTAAAAAAGAAGAAAAAAAGCTTGAAATTGTACGAATAAAAGAGTTTGTAGATCAATATTTATACGAAAGAGGAATATCAAGTTATATATCAGAACATCCTAGATATGATTCTATACTTTGGAAACTATCTAATTTTCTTAGGAAATCAGGATGCAGAGGCTATTCAGATGAAGCAAAGGATTTGCTTTCTTCTATTCTTTCAATAGAATCAAATGGAAGTTTGATATTATTTGATGGAATTAGTCCTGAAGGAGCAATTGTAACAAGTAAATACTATGTGGATAGTACAGATGATAAGTTAAGAAGATTAAGAAACGAAAAAGATAGAAATGGAAGCATACAAACAGTTACTATAAATTTTTATAATGATGATGGAATTGAGGAGATTTTATCAACAGAACAAACTACTAATAAAGGAAAATATTTTAGTAAAGCTACGAGACTTCCAAATAGATTAGATATTATAAAAATTGAAAGAATTAGAAGCGAGAATGGTGATTTAAAGAAATTAGAAGATATATATCAAGGAAGAACTTTTTTAGTAGGATTAGAAGATATTTATCCAGATATAGAAGAAGTAGATCCATTAGATACTATGCATTTTTCTTTGATAGGAATGCCTCCAATATATAAAGATTTATCAAGAGATATGCAACAAACTTTAAAACAAAATAAAGGAAAATTGCCACCACTTCTAGAGTCACAAAGACAAGAACTCTTAGAAGAGTATAAAAGATTAAATGAAATGTATGGTAGAACTAGAGCATTTGAAAAAGCAATGGCCAAAGCTTTAGTAGTAAAAAGCAATCTTGAAAAGTAAAGGGGATTTTTATGAAAAGTAAAATTTTAAATAGAATTTATCTATTTATATTTTGGTTAATATTAGTGTTAATTTTATGTCCTTATAAAACATATGCAAGTCAAGATATGAAAGAATTAAAATTTAATATTGAAGTTACAAATTCAGGTGATATGATTATAACAGAGAACTGGAAAGTAAATATATCAGATACTAATACTTTATTCAAAACTTTTGAAAAAGATGGTAGTTATGATGAAATTACAGACGTTTCAGTAACAGAAACAACTGAAACAACAAAAAGTTTTACTAGATCAAATGAATATCAATATCATGTTGATAAGGATTATTTCCAAGCTTTAACAAATAAAGATGGTTTGTTTGAAATAGCTTGGGGAGTTGACCAGGAAAGCAATAAAACAAGAGAATTTGTAATAAAATATACTGTAAAAGGTCATGTAGTAAAATATAATGACTGTGCTGAAATATATTGGAAATTAATCGGTGATGATTTTGGAATGTCTACCGATAAAATAAGTGGAGTAGTAAACCTTCCAACAGGAATAGAAAATTTAGAAGACTTGAGAGTATGGGCACATGGACCTTTAAATGGGACTATAAATAAAAGTTCTAATAGTAGAGTGAAATTTTCAGTAAATGATTTACCAAGCGGAAATTTTTTAGAAATTAGAATTGCGACACCAACTCAAATTTTTGAAAATGTTATGAAAAAATCTAATGTTGATCGATTAGATACAATTATTTCAGAAGAAACTATTTGGGCTAATGAAGCAAATGCCAGAAGAGAAAGAGCTGCCAAAAATCAAGAAATGTATGATAAATTAATTTTTGTTGGAGTAATAATTGTTTCTGTATTTTTAACATATAAAAGTATAAAAAATATAAAAATATTAAGAAAAACACCTAAAAGAGAACCAACACAAAAATTAGACTATTTTAGAGAAACTCCAGATGAAACGGCTTCTGCTGCAGAAGCAGGATTTTTATATTATTTTTCAAGTAATGGAATAAAAAGCGAAATAGGAAAGGTTATATCAGGGACAATGTTAAATCTTTGCTTAAAAGGTTGGATTACTTTTGAGCAAGAAGTAAAAGATAAGAAGCAAGTAAATATTATTTTAAATGAATCTGGCAAAGAAACTTTAACAGAAGACGAAGAATATGTATATAAATTTTTAACTAAAATCCCTAAAAATAATATTAATAAATTTTCAATGAAAGAATTCCAGAAATATTGTAATAATAATTATAGTAGTACTATAAGCTTAGTAACCAAAATTCCAGAAATTACAGAAAAAAAGGTTGAACAAAAAGAACTATTTAATAAAGAAATAAGAAAAGATTATAATAATAAAATGGTATTTGCAGTATTATATATATTTCTTGCTATATTTATGTTTATGATTACGATTACTTCAAGTAAAGTTAACTTATTAATTATTTTATTTATTGTCATATTATCAATTATAAATTGTTCTGTATTAGTAATGATAGCAAGTAGAAATAATGGATTAACACAAAAAGGAATTGATGAAAAAGAAAAATGGAATGGTTTAAAAAAATATATGGAAGACTTTTCAATGCTTAATGAAAGAGAAGTTCCAGACTTAGTATTATGGGAAAAATATTTAGTTTTTGCAACTGTATTTGGAATATCAGATAAAGTAATAAAACAGCTAAAAGTAAGATATCCGGAATTAAATGATGAAGAGTATTTAAGAAGCCATTATACATATATGTATATGATAAGTGCTAATAATAATTTTAATTTCATTAGTTCAATGAATTCTTCAATAGGAAGTGTAACCAATTATTCTTCTGGTAGTGGTTCAGGAGGAGGATTCTCTAGTGGAGGAGGATTTGGACGGTGGTGGCGGTGGCGGCGGTGGCCGTTAACCATAATCTATTGAAAAATATTAATAAAAAAAGATAAGAATTTTTTGTAATTCTTATCTTTTTTTATTAATATAATACAATATATATTTATATAAAATCTATTAAACTTTTATATAGTATTAATAAATTTATATAGGATTTGTTTAACAAAAATTCAAAAATTTACTATGTTTTTTTATAAATTTTTGGGAAAAATAATAAAAAATGTATATAAAAAAATGTAGAAATTACCACCAAAAACAAAAAGACAAAAAATCAAACATATAGAAAAAAAGAGAAAAACGAAGAAAAAAAGAAAAATAAAAAGTAAACTATAAAAACATTTGAAGTACAAAAGAAAAAAATAGAATAAATGTGCTTAAAATTGATTAACAAGAATTTTTGTTGTTGAAATGCTATTATTTTTATAGTATAATAGTGATTAGTGACGCATTTAAAAAAGCTTAAAAAGGAGAGTGAATTTTATTTTAGGAAATTGGGTTAAATATTATACAAAAGAAGCTGCAAAAACCCTAAAACTTGTCACAATAGGTTCTGCTATAGTTTTAACTGTAGTATGTATAAAATACAAACCTGCATATAAAGTCACAATATCAGGAGAAACTATTGGATTTATAAATAATAAAGAAAAAATTGAAAGTAAAATTGAAAAATATATAAATGATACTTCTGGTAATATAGCATATAGAGAAATAAAAACATTACCAGAATACGAATTAAAACTAATTAATAGGGATAAAGCAATAGAAGAAAAAGAAGTAATGCTTGCTGTTGAAAATGCAACAACTACAACTTATAAAGCTTTTGCCGTAACATCTGATGGAGAACAAAAAGTAATTGTTGCAACTCAAGAAGAAGCTGAAAGCATAATAAATGATTTAAAAAACGGATTAACACCAGAAGTTGACCTTAAATTAGGTATAATTGATGTATATTCAACAGACTTAAAAATAGATTCAAAGGAAGTAGCAATGAATACTTTAAATGATTTTAAAGTTGCAAAAGTTACAGAATATGAAACTAAAAAGGCTGAAGAAGAAAGAATTGCTAAAGAGAAAGCTGAAAAAGAAAAAGCAGAAAAGAAAGCTAGAACAATGAGATTAGCAACAAGTACAACAGTAAGTTCGGCACCATCAGGAAGCTTAAATGGGCTTGCACTTTCAGTACCAGTAAGTGGTTCTATATCATCAAGATTTGGAAGTAGAAGCTCTGTTAGATCTTCAGCACATACAGGACTTGATATATCAGCATCTGCAGGTACAGGAATAAGAGCTATTGCTCAAGGAACAGTAAGCTTTGCTGCTTATAAAGGAACTTATGGAAATTTAGTAATAGTAGATCATGGAAATGGTATTCAATCATATTATGCACATTGTAGTGCATTATATGTTTCACCTGGACAAAGTGTTGGACCAGGAACTACTATTGCAGCAGTAGGTTCTACAGGAAATTCAACAGGACCACATTTACACTTAGAAATAAGAATAAATGGTTCGCCTGTTAATCCACAAAACTATTTATATTAGAAAATTATAAAAACTTAGATATTTGTGAATGTGTTTCATAAGTATCTAAGTTTTTTTGTCAAAAAAATTTTTGGTATAAATATCTTGTATTTGTTTTAAATTATATATATACTAATAAAGAAAATAAAAATTAAGGAGGTACGTTATGGCAGAAGTAACGGATGAAGAAAGACTTGAGATTGAAAACATGATTAATGATCTTGTTAGAAGAGCAAGGAAAGCTTCAGAAGAATATAAAAAATTAGATCAAGAACAAGTTGACAGAATAGTAAAGAAAATGTCTATGGCAGGACTTGACAATCATATGAGATTAGCCAAAATGGCAGTTGAAGAAACAGGTAGAGGTATTTATGAAGATAAAATAACTAAAAATATGTTTGCAACTGAATATGTTTATCATAGCATAAAAAATGATAAAACAGTTGGTGTAATTTCTAAAAATGAAGAAGAAGGATATTCTTTAATTGCTGAGCCTATTGGTGTAATTGCAGGTGTAACTCCTGTTACAAACCCAACTTCAACAGTTATGTTCAAATCTATGATTTCAGCTAAAACAAGAAATGTTATAATTTTTGGTTTTCACCCATCTGCACAAAATTGCAGTAGAGAAGCAGCAGAAGTTGTTAGAAAAGCAGCAGTTTCTGAAGGTGCTCCAGAAGATTGTATATTATGGATTGATAAACCATCAGTTTTAGCAACTAGTTTATTAATGAATCACCCAGATGTTGATTTAATTTTAGCAACAGGTGGAGCTGGTATGGTTAAAGCTGCATACTCAAGCGGAAAACCAGCTTTAGGAGTTGGTCCAGGTAATGTACCTTGTTATATAGATAGTACAGCTAAATTAAAAAGAGCTGTTACAGATTTAGTTATGTCTAAATCTTTTGATAATGGTATGATTTGCGCTTCAGAGCAATCTGTTATAGTTGACAAAGAAATAGCAAAAGATTTTGAAAAAGAAATGAAACAACTTAATTGTTATTTTGTAAACGAAGAAGAAAAAGCAAAACTTCAAGAAGTTATGTTTGACAAAGAGCATAATAATAAATTAAATGGTGCAATTGCAGGACAAAGTCCACTAACAATAGCTACTTGGGCTGGATTCAAAGTTCCAGAAAACACAAAAGTTTTAGTAGTAAAAGAAAATGGAGTAGGTGATGAACATCCATTCTCTAAAGAGAAATTGAGCCCAGTATTAGCTTACTATACTGTAAAATCATCAGATGATGGAATTGATTTAGCAGATAGATTAATAAAATTTGGTGGAATGGGTCATTCTGCTGTAATTCATTCAGAAAATAAGGAAACAATTTTAAAATTCTCACAAACAGTTAAAACTGGAAGAATAATAGTAAATTCTCCATCAACACATGGAGCAATAGGTGATATTTATAATACAAATTTACCATCATTAACATTAGGTTGTGGTACTTTTGGAGGAAATTCTACAACATCAAATGTATCATCAGTTAATTTAATAAATATAAAAAGAGTTGCTAAAAGGAGGGTTAATATGCAATGGTTTAAAGTTCCAGAAAAAATATTCTTTGAGGCAGGCTCTATATCATATTTAGAAAAAATGCCTGATATATCAAGAGCGTTTATAGTAACAGATCCATCAATGGTACAATTTGGATATGTTGATAAAATTTTATATCATTTAAGAAAAAGAATGTCTTATGTTCATGCAGAAATCTTTTCAGAAGTAGAACCAGATCCATCTTTTACAACAATAAGAAAAGGTGTTGCTGCAATGAATATATTTAAACCAGATGTAATTATCGCACTTGGTGGTGGTAGTGCAATGGATGCAGCAAAAGGAATGTGGCTTTTCTATGAATATCCAGATGCAGATGTTGAAGGGTTAAAACTAAAATTTATGGATATTAGAAAAAGAACATATAAATTTCCTAAACTTGGAATAAAATGTAAAATGGTTTCTATTCCAACTACTTCAGGAACAGGTTCAGAAGTAACTTCATTTGCTGTTATATCTGATAAAGAGAAAAATATGAAATATCCTTTAGCAGATTATGAATTAACACCAGATGTTGCAATAGTAGATCCAGATTTAGTAATGACGTTACCTAAAAAATTAACAGCTGATACTGGTATGGATGTTTTAACACATGCTTTAGAAGCTTATGTTTCTGTTATGGCTTCTGATTATACAGATGGTTTAGCAGAAAAAGCAGTAGAACTAGTATTTAAATATTTGCCAATAGCTTATGAAGAAGGAGCAAATAAAGAGGCTAGAGAAAAAATGCATAATGCAAGCTGTATAGCAGGTATGGCATTTACAAATGCTTTCTTAGGAGTTAACCACTCTATAGCTCATAAATTAGGAGGAGAATTCCATATACCACATGGTAAAGCAAATGCAATAATTTTACCTTATGTAATAAAATATAATGGTTCAGCTCCAACCAAAATGGTATCATGGCCAAAATATGAACATTATGTTGCAGACGAAAGATATGCAAATTTAGCTAGAAGATTGGGATTACCATCTTCTACACCACAAGAAGGTGTAAATTCTTTAGTAAAAGCTGTTATAGAATTAAATGAAAAATTAGGAGAAGAAAGATGCTTAAAAGATTGTGGAATTGATGAAGCAGAATTCTTAGCAAAAGTAGATAGTTTAGCAGATAAAGCTTTTGAAGATCAATGCACAACAGTAAATCCAAGAGTTCCACTTGTTTCAGAAATTAAACAAATCTTACTAGATGCATATTACGGAAATGAGATAAAATTAAATTAAATTTCATGAAAATTATATATATAATAATGCACTTTGAAATATAAGTGCATTATTTCATTTTTATAACATTAGTAAAAATTATTGACAAAAAAATTCTTTTAATATAATAATAAATTATAAAACTATATAAATTAAAAGGAGAAAATACAATGGAAGAAAACTTAAATAATGTAAGTAAAAAGAATAGATTTACAACATTAATGTTATGTTGGTTTTTAGGATTTTTTGGAGTTCATCGTTTATATGCAGGAAGATTAGGTTCAGGATTTTTAATGTTATATGGAACTATTTGTTCAACATTAATACTTGCAATAAATTTACCAATAGGATTAATGTGTTTTATAACAATGGCAGCTTTTGTTGTAAATGATTTTGTTGTTATAGCATTTAAACAATTCTCTGATTGCTATGGAAAATGTATTTGTGATGATTCAATTTATTAATCATATAATATTTAAGGGGGATTTTTAAAATGGCAGATAATGAAAAATTTTCTGTTGATACAGAACAGTTAAAAAATGAAACAAAAGAAACTGTTAATCAAGTAAAAAGTTCTATAAAGAATGTTAATTTTAAACAAGATGCAGAAGAAACCAAAGGGTTTGTGAAAGAAATGTTTTCTAACCCTTTTGAAGCTGTTAGAAGAGTTGCAACTGAAGAAGAAAATGTATTTAAAAAAGTTATTTTCTTAATGATTATATTCATTGCAGCTTCGGTTATTTCACAAATAATTTCTTTAATAAAATATGGAAGACTCGCAAATGTTGGTTCTAATATAATGGACTTAATAGTTTCAGTACTAAATCCAATATTATATATTTTGGTTCCAGCAGTTATTATTTTAATATTTAATAAACAAAATAAAAAATCATTAATAACAATTATTTCTACTGTTGTTGTTGCTGGAATTCCTACTATTTGTAATGAAGTTATAAATATTATAGAAAGAATACTTCCAGGAATAAGTATAATAACAAGTCCAATAACTACAGTTTTATCTGCAATAGCATTAATTCTTACATATTTTGGTATAAAAGATTTACTTGGAATAGAAGATCATAAAGATAGTATAAAAAAATATGCAATTATAAAACTAATTTCAGCATTTGTATTAGTAATTTTAGGAAGAATTGGAATTTATTAAAAATAAAAAATAAGAAAAATCGCTAGAAATAGCGATTTTTTTCTTGTTTTTTTTTGAAATTCATTATATAATAATTGCATTATGTGAAAGGAGATGAATTATATGGCAATAAAAAAAGAGGATGTAATTCATATTGCTAAACTTGCGGATTTAAATCTTTCAGAAAATGAAATAGAAAGATATACAAAAGATATGCAAGAGATTTTAGAATTTGCGAATATGATAAATAGTGTTAATACTGAAGGAATGAATGAAACAATAGCATCAAATGAAAAAAGTAATGTATTTAGAAAAGATGAAGTTAAAAGCTTTAATAATAGGGAAGCGTTGCTTTCAAATGCTCCAAGCCAAGATGAGGGAATGTTTAGAATACCAAGAGTGTTAAATTAGTATTTAGATTAGAAAATTATAAATGAGAAAAGAGATATAATATGATAATTGGAATAGATATAGATGATACAATAACAGACACTTATGAAGTAATGATGACTTATGCTGCAGAATATACAGCAGAAGTATTAAAAAAAGAACCAATACTAAATGAAAAAACAAATTGTGACAACCATTTTTATATGAGAGATTTAAATGATTGGAAAGACGGAGAAGATTATAAATTTTTACAAAAGTATTATGAAAAAATTGTAAAAGAAACAAAGCCAAAAACTTTAGCATTAGAAATTTTAAATAAACTTCATGATGAAGGAAATAAAATAATTTTAATAACAGCAAGATGGGAATCAGAGAATTTTGATGTTAGAAAAGCAACAGAAACTTGGATAAAAGAAAATAAAATTCCTTGTGATAAACTTATAATCAATGCAGAAAATAAGCTTATTGCAGCTAAATCTGAAAATGTCGACATTTTTATAGATGATAGTTATAAAAATTGTAGTATGGTTCAAGAATCAGGAATTAAAACATATATAATGGATACCAGAGTAAATCGTGGATTACAAAATAAAAATATAAAAAGAGTTTATTCTTGGCCACATTTTTATTATTTAATGAAGAATAAATAAAATTATTAAATATAAATTATATAAGAATAGTATTTCGAAATTTATTGTATTTCTTTAGTTTTATACTAAAAGTATAAAGAAAAATTTAAAAACTCTAAAAGTGAGAAGGGGGAAATTTGATGGAACTTTATGAATATACGGTTCATGAGCTAATAGAGAAGTTAGAAAAAGGTGAAACAACTTCAGAAGAAATTACAAAAAGTTATTTTAAAAGAATAAAGGAAGTAGAGCCAAAAGTTAAAGCATATGTTTCAACATTAGAAGAAGAGGCTTTAGAAAAAGCAAAAAAAATAGATGAGAAAAGAAAATCAGGAGAAGTTTTAAGCAAATTTGCAGGAATTCCAATAGGAATAAAAGATAATATGTGCATAAAAGGGACAAAAACAACTTGTAGCTCAAAAATGTTAGAAAATTTTGTTGCTCCATATAATGCAACAGTTATAGAAAAGCTAAATGGTGAAGATTTAGTATATCTTGGAAAATTAAATATGGATGAATTTGCAATGGGAAGTTCAACAGAACATTCAGCATTTTTTATAACGCATAATCCTTGGGATTTAGATAGAGTACCAGGAGGAAGTTCAGGTGGAAGTGCGGCAGCAGTTGCAGCAAATATGGCTCCTTGGACACTTGGAAGTGATACAGGTGGAAGTATTCGTCAACCATCATCACTTTGCGGTGTAGTTGGATTAAAACCAACGTATGGATTAGTTTCAAGATATGGATTAGTTGCTTTTGCTTCTTCACTAGATCAAATAGGACCTATAACAAAAGATGTTACTGATTCAGCAATGCTTTTAAATTTAATTGCTGGGCATGATGAAAAAGATTCTACATCTATGGACATCGAGAAAAAAGATTATACAAAAAGTTTAGTAAATAATGTTAAAGGAATGAAAATAGGACTACCTAAAGAATATTTAGGTGAAGGAATAAACGAAGAAGTTAAAAAAGCAGTATTAGATGTTGCAAAAAAATATGAAGAAATGGGTGCAATAGTTGAAGATTGTTCTTTTGATGTTGGGCAATATGCAACTTCTGTATATTATATAATTGCAGATGCAGAAGCAAGTTCAAACTTAGGAAGATTTGATGGAATTCGTTATGGATATAGAAGTGAAAAATATGATAATTTAAAAGATATTTATAGGAATTCAAGAACTGAAGGATTTGGACCAGAAGTAAAAAGAAGAATAATGGTTGGTACTTATGTTCTTTCTTCTGGATATTATGATGCATATTATAAAAAAGCACAAAAAGTCAGAACAGTTATTAAAGATGCATATAATAAATTATTTGAGAAATATGATTTATTATTAACACCAACTTCACCAACTACAGCATTTAAAATAGGAGAGAAAACGGAAAATCCACTAGAAATGTATTTGGCTGATATTTGTACAGTTCCAGTAAATATAGGAGGGCTTCCAGGTATGAACATACCTTGCGCTTTGGATAGCAATGGAATGCCAATAGGTTTCCAATTAATAGCAAAATCATTTAATGAAGAAGCTATTTTTAGAGCAGCATATACTTATGAACAAAATACAAACTTTAGAGAAAATAAACCAAGCTTTAAAGGAGGTAATAACTAATGGCAAGAGAAGATTATGAAGTAGTAATAGGACTAGAAGTTCATTGTGAGCTTTCAACTAAAACAAAGATATTTTGTTCATGTTCAACAGAATTTGGAGGAGAGCCAAATACACATTGCTGTCCAATTTGTATGGCAATGCCAGGAACATTGCCTGTATTAAATGAAAAAGTAGTAGAATATGCAGTAAAAGCAGGACTAGCCACAAATTGTAGTATAGAAAAACATAGTAAAAATGATAGAAAAAATTATTTTTATCCAGATAATCCT
Source organism: uncultured Clostridium sp. (assembly GCA_900553685.1). GTDB lineage: Bacteria > Bacillota > Clostridia > TANB77 > CAG-508 > Scatovivens > Scatovivens faecipullorum. The sequence goes on along the minus strand of USEI01000002.1, from coordinate 1,388 downwards.
AAATCATATCAAATTTCTCAATACGATAAACCTCTTTGCTATGATGGATATGTAACAATAGCAACAGAAGAGGGAGAAAAGAAAATAAGAATAGAAAGAATTCATATTGAAGAAGATGCTGGAAAATTAAATCATGATGAATATGGAAGAGGAACTTTTGTAGATTTAAATAGAGCTGGAGTTCCATTAATAGAAGTTGTTTCTAAACCAGATTTAAGAAGTGCAAAAGAAGCAGAAAGCTATATGAGAAAATTAAAATCAATTTTCGAATATATAGAAATATCTGATTGCAAAATGGAACAAGGTTCTTTAAGAGCAGATGTTAACGTATCTGTTAGAAAAAAAGGTTCTGCAGAATTTGGAACTAGAACAGAAATGAAAAATATGAACTCTTTTAGAAATATTGTAAGAGCTATTGAATATGAAGCTGAAAGACAAATAGAAGAATTAGAAAATGGAAATAAAATAATGCAGGAATCTTTAAGATGGGATGAAATATCTGGTAGAACATTCCCAATGAGAGATAAAGAAGATGCAGATGATTATAGATATTTTCCAGAGCCAGATTTAGTTGCGATAAATTTGTCAGATGAATATATAGAAAATATAAAAAAATCTTTACCAGAATTACCAGAGAGTAGGAAGAAAAGATATATAGAAGAATATGATTTAACAGAAAAAGCAGCAAATTTTGTAACAAGTTCAAAATATTATTCTAATCTTTTTGAGGAAGCTATAGAAATTTGTAAAAATCCTAAAATAGCTGGAAACTTAATAATGTCTGATATTGCAAGAATCTTAAATGAAAGAGAAGAAGAACCAGAAGCTTTAAAGTTTACAGGAAAAGAATTGGGAGAACTTATAACTTTAATAGATAAGGGAACAATAAGTTCTGCAATAGCAAAAAAAGTTTTAGAAGAATTATTTAATGAAGTAAAAATGCCTAGTAAAATAATTGAAGAAAAAGGATGGGTACAAATTTCTGATGAAAATGCTATAAAAGAAGTTGTAGAAAAAGTTTTATCTGCAAATCCACAATCAATTTCTGACTATAAAGCAGGTAAAGATAAAGCTTTAGGATTTTTAGTAGGGCAAGCTATGAAAGAAACAAAAGGAAAAGCAAATCCACAATTATTAAATAAATTATTTTTAGAAGAATTAAAAAAATAATTTTCAAAATTTTATTAAAGTAGAATTTTAAATTTTAGAGACTACAAAAATAGTAGTCTCATTTTTATTTGAAAAATTAAAATATTATAATAAATGAAAAATAACTAAATATAAATGTTTGATACAAAAATTTAATTGTGATATAATCATAAAAAATTGTAAAAAAAGACAGTAGGTAATATGTCAATAGAAAAATAAAAAATTTTTCAAATATTTTT
>USEI01000001.1 GCA_900553685.1 uncultured Clostridium sp. | reverse complement strand
TTAAAAAATATTTGAAAAATTTTTTATTTTTCTATTGACATATTACCTACTGTCTTTTCCATAAGCATCAATTAATTTCTGTGCGATTTCTTGCATAGTTATTTAACTTTTACAAGTAAATATAATTAGTATATAGTTATATTAACTATTGCCTTGATTTAATTAATACCTAAATAAAGTATTTTCTATATTATATCATTTTACTATCTATCTTGCTATTATTTTACCTTACAATCTTCTTACATTTTTGTAATTTAAAAGATTAGTCATAAAACTAACCTTTTAAATCCTTATTTTAGCTTATATATATTTTCTTCCTTTTTCTTTTTTATTTTCTTTACTATAAAAACAATTGCAATTACCAATATTATTCCAATTATCCAGCCTAATAACGGAAGCCAAAAGTCTGTTATGCTTTGTATTACTCCATTCCAATTAATATTCTCTGGCATTTCTGTTCTCCTTTATAATATTCTTACTAGATAAATAAGTTATTAAGAAATATCCTCCATAAAATACTACTATAAATATTGCTGTCATAATAATTGATGGTAATAGCTGTTCGTTTCCAAATGTTTCTATTATATAACTACAAAATGTTATTCCAAAGATTGAATGAATAATTGCTATTAACAATGGGAACATAAAGAATATTGCAATTTGTCTAAATAATGATTTATTTATCATCTTTTCATCTGCCCCTAATTTTCGTAGCATATTATATCTTTCTTTATTATCTGTACTTTCTGTTAGTTCTTTTAAAGCAAGGATTGCAACACTTGCTATTAAAAATACGATTCCTAGATATAGTCCTAAAAATGTTACTAATGCTCCTGTTCCTATACTTGCCTCACTTATATCAACTTTACTATTTATTGAAGGCAAGTTATATTCTAATGAAATTGGATTATTTACTAAATTTTTAATTTGTTCTTGAATCTCTCTTTGTTCATCTAATGAATCTGTATAGTAATTTCCAATTATAGAGTTATAAACAATATAATTATCATCTACTATATCATCTGGAACTATTATAATTCCTGAATTCATATGATTACTTGCCATTTCTACAAAGCCATATTGACATTCATTATATTTTGGTTTTAATGTATGTCCAAAAACAGTTATTTCTTGATTATCTTTTAACGCTACATTTCTTATTTCAATCATTGAGTCATAATCTGCAACAATTATATATTCATCTTCATTTATTGTATACTCTTCATTCCCATAAAATTTAGCAACTTTATTATAATCGCTTATTGTCATAATATCATCTGCTACATTATAAGGGATTAGTGAAGTATAAGTATTTTTTATTGTTTCCCAATTATCTCCTAATGTATCTCCAAATGTTAATTCTTCTGTTTGATAAAGATTGTATTCTACACTTTCTTCTAAATAAGAATCTATGTTAAAATCAAACTTTTCTAATATTTCTCTAATACTTAATTTAGAATTTTTTATTTGTTCTTCATTATACCCTTGATCTAGCCAATCTTCATTTAATACTCTTTTTTCTAATTGAATATCTGCTGGTGCTAGTTCATCTAAATTTGCAGTCATTGAATTTTTAAGTGATAAAGCACTTGATAACACACAAATCGTTACAAATAACATTAAAGAAATTATTGTCATTGAAAATACTGTTGTGTTTATCTTACTACTTAATTGTCTAAATGTAAAAGTATTTAATCCTTTTACATACAAATTTTTCATACTTGTTACTATTTTTAAAATTAGCCCTGATAAAGACCAGAATATAAAAAATGTAGATACTGCTCCAATTACAATTGGCTTAAATATATCTTCTGGAGTCTTAATTGTTTCATTTATTCCACCTGTTACCATATAATAAGCATATCCTAGAGCTATGGCTGATATGATAAATACTATGGTACAAAGCATTGGATTTTTCATTTTTACTTTTTCAGACTTTTTATTTGTTTGTATTAAATCAATTAATTTACATTTTCCAATATTTACTGTATTAAATAACATTACAATGACGTACATTATTCCAAAATATATTATTGTTTTAATACATGCTTGACTTGAAAAAATAAATTCATATTTTGTCATATCTGCTTCAAACATATTTGCAACTAACATACTCATAAGTTGTGAAAGCAATACTCCAAGTCCTAACCCAACAGCTAATGATATAATACCAATTAAGATTGTTTCAAAGAATAGTATCATAGATATTTTTCTTTTACTCATACCTAAAAGCATATATATACCAAATTCTTTATTTCTTCTTTTTATTAAAAATCTACTTGCATATATTATTAGAAATCCTAGAATAAATGCCACAAATACACTTGCTCCTGATAACATATTCGTCATCAAATCTATAACTTTATGTGTGCTATTTGTTACATCTAATAGTACAGTTTGACTTTCTATACTGTTAAATACATAAAATATCGCAACACCTAATATTAAAGTAAAGAAATATATTGCATAATCTTTAAAACTCTTTTTTATATTTCTAAAAGACAATTTAATAGTTGTCATTTTCCTCACCTCCAAGCAAGGTTACAACATCTATAATCTTGTCAAAGAAATCCTTTCTTGAACTGTTACCTTTTATGATTTCATTAAATACTTTACCATCTTTTATAAATGTTACTCTACTTGCATAAGAAGCACAGAAACTATCATGTGTAACCATCAAAATTGTTGTGTTTAATTTTTCATTTAGGTAATCAAAACTTTCTAGTAACATTCTTGATGACTTGCTGTCTAATGCCCCTGTTGGTTCATCAGCTAAAACGATTTGTGGATCTGTTATAATAGCTCTTGCTGATGCAACTCTTTGTTTTTGCCCTCCTGACATTTGATAAGGATACTTTTGTAATACGTCTTTTATTCCTAATTTAGTTGCTACATCATTTACCCTTTTTTCAATTTCTTTTGCACTTTTATTTTGAATAGAAAGTGCTAATGATATATTTTCATAAGCAGTTAATGTATCTAATAAATTAAAATCTTGGAATATAAATCCTAATTTTTCTCTCCTAAATTTATTTAAGTTATTTCCTTTTAATTTTGTAATATCTTCTCCTCCAACGAAAATGTGTCCTGATGTTACTTTGTCAATTGTAGATATGCAGTTTAAAAGTGTTGTTTTACCACTTCCTGATGCTCCCATAATTGCAACAAATTCACCTTTATCTACTTCAAATGATAAATTGTCTAAAGCCTTTGTTAAACTTGACTTACTACCATAATATTTTTCTACTTTATCAATTTTTAAAATGTTTGACATCTTTCATCTCTCCTTTCATTTTCATTATAGAGGATTTGTTTTTATTTGTCCTTCTTCTAAAATTACTAAACATTACAATTTTGTAATGTTATTTTGCTACATTCAAAAAATCGTTTTTATTAAATAATATAGACACTTCTGTATATTCATTTTCTTTGGAATCTACTGTAATTTTGTGTCCTAATTTTTTGCATAATTGTTTTGAGATATACAAGCCCATGCCTGTTGATGTTTCAATTTTTCTTCCATTATTTCCTGTAAATGTTTTATCAAATACTTTTGGAATATCACTCTTTGAAATTCCAATTCCATTATCATATATCTTTAAAATAACATTTTTATTGTTTTCTTCAGTTGTTATTTTTATCAAATGCTCCACATCATTTCTTATGTATTTAATACTATTACTTACAATTTGATTTACTATAAATTCAAGCCATTTTGAATCTGTTAGAACTTTTGTATTTCCCACTTCTACTTCAAAATCAATATTATTTTCCAACAATATATCTTTATTTTTTATAGCAACATTTGAAATAACTTTTGCTATCTCTGTTTCTTTAATTAAATAATCTTTTTCAGCATTTTCACTTCTTACATAATATAAAACCTGCTCAATATCATCATCTAACCTTTTTAATTGCTCTGTTATTTTTTTGTCTGACAATTCTTTGTGGTTATGTACTATTAAATTTAAAGAAGCAAGTGGAAGTTTTGCTTCATGTATCCACATTTCTATATATTCCTTAAAATCTTGTATATTTAAGCTGTATTCTTTTATTTTTTCTGCCATAGATTTATCTATTTCGTATAAAGCATCATATAGGATTTCGCCCTCATAGAAATTTGGCTTTTCTATCATTTCTGTAATTAAATATTTTTTATCTAATAAGTCTAAATCATTTATGAATTTATCATAAAACTTTTTTCTTCTATAAAAATCATAAATTAGATATAAGATAAATCCTAAAACTGCTGTAACTGTTACTCCAACTATTGCCTGATTATTTGTCTTAAAACTTATTAGCATTAAATCTATAATTGCAATGATTACAATAAATAGTAATATTATTAAATAATTATTTTTTAAATACTTACTAAATCTCATTTTCCGTTCCTTTCAAAATTTATTTTAAGATATATCCTTGACCTTTTCTTGTTTCTATTGCATCCTCATAACCAAAGTCAGTTAATTTTGTTCTTAATCTGCTTATATTTACATTTAAAGCATTGTCATTAATATATGAATCGTTATTCCATAAATCAGTCATTAAATCATCTCTTGTTACAATATTTCCTCTATTTGCTAACAAAAATGTAAATATAATCATTTCATTTTTTGTTAAAATTAGTTCTTCTTTATCATTTTTAATAATTCCTTTTTTTGGATCAACAGTTAAATCATTATAAGTTAATATGTCGTTTTTGTTTTCTATTCTTTTGAACAAATTATTTATTCTTAACAATAAAATTGTTGGATTATATGGCTTTGTTATATAATCATTTGCACCATAACTTAATGATAATACTTCATCTGTTTCCGTATTTTTGCTAGTAACCATTATAATTGGTACATTACTTTCTTTTCTTATTTTTTGTAATAGCATTTCTCCATTCAATTTTGGTATATTTATATCAAGTAATATCAAATCTGGATTTTCTCTTTTTATTTCTTCATAAGAGTTTTCAAAGTCTTTTAAAATTACTCCATTATATCCTGCGTTATCTAATAGATTTTTTAATTCTTCACTTATACTTGTATCATCTTCCACAATTAATATTTTTTTCATATCTTCGCACCTCATTTTTATTTATTCTGTATTATTATAGCATATTTGATAATTATTCTCATTAATTAGCAAAAAAATATTCTATACTTATTGCTAAATATAGAATATTTTATAAATTTTATCCTGTAACTTTATCCCAGAATTTAGAATTTCTAAATGCAAATGCAATCCAGTACATTACTGATAAAGTTGTTGTTATTTCTAAAGGTGTATAGTTTCTTGTAAATTCAAATAAATTTAATATTGTTAATATTTGAACTATTGAGAATATAAAGCACAATGCTAATATTAATATAAATGCAATAGCAAATACTTTTCTTGAACCTTTAGAATCTTTTTTTGTATATATGCTACTAAAAGCAAGTGTCAATATTATAAATATTATTTCTATTATTATATCCATTTTAAAATTCCTTTCTATTTTGCGAATAATACTTTTTCTGATTTATATTGTTTTATAATATGTGCAAATACTAAACTTATATAAATAATTGTAGATATTGCCATTAAACCAATATTTAATAAATTAATTGTTCCATTGTTTATATCTGTAAATATCAATGTAAAGTTTAAAAATGGTACTATTGAAAGTATTGGTGTTGTTGTTATTCCCATCATAAATGCTATCATACCAGGAAAGAATGATATAAATGTTAGTGGTGTTAATGCACTTTGAGCTTCTTTAAATGTTTTAGATGTACTTGCAATAGCAATACATAAGCCACTTATAAAGAATGAGTATGCTATTATTACGATTACTGCAAATAGTATTGTAATTGGCGAATACATTACCTCCATTCCTTCATAAATGCTAAACATATTCTTTGTAATCATCAATGATATTATTGCTAAAGCTAAACTTATTAATCCTGTGATAATTGATGATACTGTAACTCCTAAAAACTTTCCTACAATTATATCTCTACTTTTTATTGGAAATGTAAGTAATGTTTCTAATGTTCCTCTTTCTCTTTCACCTGCTGTTGTATCTGTTGCTGGATATGTTGCTGAAACTGTTATTGCCATCATTATAAAAAGAAAAGCATAATTTTTGATATAGTCCGCAAAGTAATTATCCTGCTCTAATACATTTTCTTCAACTGTTATAATGTTTAACACTTCATTTGGATTCATATTGTTTTCTTGCAAATAGCTTTGTTGTAAATATTGTTTATATGTATTAAAATATGTTTCCATTAAACTACTTGCAAATGTACTATTATCAGAGCCATCTGTATTTATAATGTATTTGCTGTCTTGTTTTGTTATATAAAGGTTAATCTCCCCATTATCATATTTTTCTTTTAATTCTTCTTCATTTCCATTAATAATTTCAATATTCATTTCTTCAGCAATATTTTTTTCTTCTTCTGTCATTTCATAAGCAAAACCAATTTTATTATATTCGCTTACATCTTTGCTAACTTGTGATTCAAATAATGCTGACATTCCAATTACTAAAAGTGGTATAAATATTGGTATTACAAGCATCATTGCTAAAGATTTTTTATCTCTAAATAATTCTCGAAGTTCTTTTTTTAATATATTCCATAAATTATTCTTCAACTGAAACACCTCCTATCAATGTAAAAAACGCATCTCTTAAATTGCTAGTATTTGTATCTTTTTTGATTTCTTCTGGTGTTCCAGTTTTTATAATCTTTCCTTTATTTATCATAATTACTCTATTACATATATTTTCTGCTTCTTCCATGTAGTGTGTTGAATAAAGTATTGTTTTTCCCTTATCTCTTTCTTCTTTGATAAAGTTTAAAATTATTTGACTAGATATAATGTCAAGTCCTGTTGTTGCTTCATCTAAAATATAGTATTTAGGATTATGTACTAAACATCTTGCTAAATTTACTTTTTGGGTTTGCCCTGTTGATAAATTTGCAATTTTATTATATAGAAATTGCTCCATTCCTAAAACTTTTGTTATTTCTTTTATTCTCTTTTCGCTATTTTCCTTATCTACTCCATATATATCACAACACATTTTTAATAATTCATAAGTTGATAATGTATCATAAATTTTTGTATTTCCTGATAGATAAGCAATATTTTGCTTAATTTCAATTTCATTATCTTTATAATTCATTTCATCAAAACTTATTTTTCCTTGTGTTGGCTCTAATATTCCTGCTATCATTCGTAATAGTGTTGTTTTTCCTGCTCCATTTGGACCTAATATTCCAATTATTTCTCCGTCATTTGCCTCAAAGGTGATGTCATTGTCTGCATAAAATTCTTCTTTTTCTTTTTTGTTTTTATTTCTAACAAACTTCTTTGTTATATGCTCTACTGTAATCATCACTTTCTCCTTCCTCTTTTTATTCTCACAGGCAATATTATTACATATTTTTAAAATAAAAACAAGATATTCGACTAATTATATCAATGTATTAAAATAGACCAGTTTTAAAAACTGATCTATGAAAAATTATATTATTTTATCTGCTAATTCATATTGTTTATTATATAGATACTTATTTGTTATAACTGTTGCTACTATATATAAAATTCCTAAAATTCCAACTCCCATATATATATTTATATCCTTTAATAAATATACAAATCCTACTAATATTACTATATTAACCATTGCAAGTAACACAGGAAAAACTAGATTTAAGTTTTGTTTTGCAACTGCATATTCAGAATCCCAATTTAATTTTGGTCTTTTTAAATCTACTATTATCATTGCTATACTTTGCAATATTCCCATTATTGTTGCAACAATAAATAATGCAATTAAAGTTATGGCTGGTAACCTTAAAAGATACTCTGCCATTCCTAATGTAATTATTATTGTTACAATATTCATTATAATATTGGGAATTATTTTAAATTATATTTTTCAATATCATCATCTGTAAGTTCAAAAAATCTAATAGTTGTATTTCTCTTTTTCCATAATCTTAATGAATTTTCACCAATAAAATGCACTATTCCTTCTTCTCTACCTAGCCTATATTTGCAAACTTTAAAAGGAAGTTCCATATCTGGTATATCAGATACGTAAATTTTTTTTAGATTAGGACAATTAGTAATTGCAAAATTAAAAGCTGATTCAATATTTGCAAAAATAATTTCTTCTAAATTTGTACCTTTAAAACAATTTAAAATATTTTGAGGTCTTTCTAAAATATATAATTGTAAGCTTCCTAAAAATTCAACTTTAGTTAAATTCTTGCAATCCAAAAAAGCATCGTCATTAATATTTTTCAAGTTACTAGAAAAAGTTAAACTTGTAAGACTATTACAATTTTTAAAAGCTCTTTCTCCAATAACTTCAATTTTTCCAAAAGAAATATTTTTTAGTTTATCACTATCTGCAAAACAATCATTTCCGATACAATTATATGTCTTATCTGGGCTTAAATTAACACCTGACGTATTTTTCAATTCTGAAAAAATAATTTCCTCTAAATTTTCAAATTTACTTTCTTTATCAAAATTATATTTTGCAACACCATTAGTTGCAATAAGTAACTTTTTTACATGTTTTACAGATTCCGCATCTAAATTTTTACTTGCGAATTTATGGGATCCATCATCAAATTCAACTCTAAAAGCAGGTCCTTCATTAGTTCCCCAGTTGGCCTCCATATTTTTTTGATTAAAAAATTCAGCTATTCCAGAAAACCATGTTTTCATTGTTGTAAAAATTGTTTCATTTTCATATAAATCTATTCCAGTTTCTTCATCAGATCTATTTTGAATAATTTTTTCTGGTTTTCTATCATCTTCATCAATAACATATTTTCTTTTATCTTGAAGATTACCCATTATTTCAATATGATCATCTCTTGAACGTACATTTTTAATCATTAGAATTTGTTGCCAAAGTTTATAATCATATAAGTCTTGCTCAGAAACTTTTTTAGCAAGTTCTATTAATCTATTTTTTCTTATTTCATCATGAAATTCATTTTTTGCTCCTTCAAACAGAACTTTTTCAATCGCATTAATTAATAATTCTTTTTTGCAATATTTAAATACTCTTGTAAAGTCTAAAACTCCTTCTGTTTGAAGTTGAAAAATAATATTTTCTAAAGTAATTTTTCCAATATGTTTATTATATTCTATTTCTTCTATTGGATTGTGCTGAGACTTATTCCAAATTTTTAAATCCATTTCTAAACTATCCCATAGTCTTTTAACTTGTTTTAAAGCTTCAGCATCTATTTTACTTTCGTTTGTACTTTCAATTATATTATTTGTTTTTAAAATAAAATAATCAATATTAGAATCAAGAATTATTAGTTTAGAAATAACATCTAATGACAGTTTATCAAAGCCAATAGAAGAATTGGTATTGTCTAAAACAATATCTTTTGCTTGTAACCTAATTTTCTCCAATTCAGTTTCAAATTCACTTGATTTTTCAAATTGTTTTAATACTTTTATTTCTACAATTTTATTTTCAATTCTAAATATTTCTTGCAAAAGCAAGTCAAATTCTTTTTTATTTATCATAAGTGTTTCTCCAAATTAAATTTATATATAAATTATATCTTTATGTGTGTTTTTTTACAATAAAAATATTAATTTTTTTAAATTTAAAATTTATTTTAATTCAAAAATCTATTTGTATCATTAATTTCAAAATATTGCTTTTCTCCATCTTTAATATATTCTATTTTTACATAATTATTTTCTGTTTTATACTCATTTGAAACATACCCTTTTGGAATTACATCAATAATTTTATCATCTTTATCTAATTGTAGATAATTTTCTAATAAGCTTTTATATTCTTCTTCAAGAACATTAGTATTATAAAGATATGAAAGTATAACTAAATCATCTTGAAGATTTTTATTAAATTTTTTTTCATAAAAATAAGATAGACTTTCATAAATTTTTTTATATATCTCATCTTCCCTTTTAGAATCATTTTCATAAATTACATAGTAATCAATTGAATTTATAGAAGTTATAAGTTCAAAAATTTTATCAAAATTATTATTAATTTCAAGTAAACCGTTAATTATAATATTTTGATTATCATTAAATTTATATTCTCTCAAAGTTTTTTCATCTAAAATTTCAGCTAAAACATATGTAAATGGCATATATTCTGAATAAGCTTTTAATTTATTTAAACCAAGTTTTTTTTCGCTATAAATTTCTATATATTCTCTAGTAAATAATTCATTTACTGTTTCTGTAAAAGTATTTTTTCCAACTAATATTATTTCTTTTTTTAAATTTTTTAATAATTTTGTATTTAATAAATCATTATTTTTGTTTTCAATATTTTTTGCAAAAAGGTCTACTTTGCTACTTAATGTATAATTAGTAAGGACATGATTTAATTCATGAAAATATATTTCTTTATCTTTCAAACTAATATCATCAAAAGGCTTATTGAAATTTTCTTTTGAATCATAAATAAATATTTTATTTGAATAAATATTATATTCTCCTGCAATACTTTTATAAACTTTGAAATTATAATTTAATTTTTTATTTGAATTATTATAACTAATTTCTAAAGTTTTTAATTTTCTATTAACATTCTCTAAATTTATATATTCTAAATTCTCATTAATTTCTTTTTCATAAACTTTTTTTATAAATTCTTTTTCATTATAACTCAAATATGGATTTTCATTTATTGCTAAATTTATATTTTCCAATCTTTTATTATCAGAGTCTAATTTTTCATTTAGAAAAAGAATTGAATATACTTTTTCTAAATTATATTTTAATTTAAACTTAGTTTTAAATGGAATTATATTTAAAAAAAACACAAATAGAAGTAATATTAAAATTATGATTACTTCTATTTTTACTATCCATTTAAAAGAAAAAGGTTCATTTATTTGAACCTTTTTATATTTTTTATTTATCTCATTTGTAGATCTTCCATTTCTCATAAATTTCACCACTAACAAATTATTTCTTATATGAATACTCTATGCCTTGTACTGTTGAAGAGGCAACATATTCTTGTTCTTTTTCAGTACTAGAGTTTTCTGGAAAAATGTCAAATATAAAAGCAAAGGTAAATATAATTAATGCCATCACAATTTCCGCTTTAAAAATAGCTTTCAAAACATTATAACTATTTTCTAATAAACCAATTTCTCTATCTTGCTTATTAGTCGTTATTAGTTCTGTTCCACTATAAGAAAATTTACTTTTATAATAATTGTATATTTCTAATTGTTGTTGGTTAAAATTTTTAATTAAATCGTCTTTTGTGCTGTTTAAATTACTTTTCCTTTTCATATAAATCACCACGCAAGGATTATATCATGATTTACATAATTTGTAAACAGTTTATGTGTTTTTTTGACTTATATTTAAGTATTTAGTAATATTTTACAGTATATTTTTATTTTATCTACAAATCCAATTATAAAATCATAATTAATTTTTGTAATCCTAGCCCTTAACATTTTATTTATAATTTATTTCATTAAGGGCTATTTTTTCCAAAATTTTGTATTTTATTCATTTATTTTTCTTTATCCATATCTATATATTCTACTTCATATTCTGTCATATCAATTGGTTTAACATCTTCATCTGTTACAATATTAAAGTTGTATCTAAACTCTAATATAGAATCCTTTACACTTTTTGTAACTGTACTTTCTGGAAAATATTCTTTATGTCCATCTTTATTAATTTCTTTTATTCGTAAACCAGTTTCCTTATCTATCCATAATTCCCATCTTTGATTATTTTCAAAAGTATTTCTTAAAACATAATATTCTTTTCCATATTCATAAGTATCTTTCGAAATATCCATCACAAAAATCATTCCCAATTTTAAAGATAAATATTTATCATAATCTCTAAAATAACTGCCTTTTATATTTTCTTCGCTATTAAGTTTTTTAGAAATTTCACCTTTTCGTATTGTAGCTTTTTTATTTATGAAATCTATATATGTTATTTTATCCGAATTAACTTCTCCAAAAGTTGCACTTTCTAGAGTAACTCCTAAATCAGAATATTTCTCAGACACTGTTTTATACTTTCCATCCTTATAAAATGTTTTAAATACTGAAGTCTGATTATTTCCAAGCATTTGAATTTGCTCTTTATAAAAATTAGTATTTTTTAGACTCCTATTTTCGTTATTTACTATACTATTTATTATTAAAAATTTATACAAAAAAAACATAAAAACTATAATAAGTATAATAATAACAGCAAAAAATATTGATTTAATTTGTGATTTTCTTCTAACCTTTTTTAGATAATCAATTTCTTTTTCTTGAGCCACTTCATTATCTTTTAAATCTTTTTTTATTTCTTCAAGTTTATATTTGCAATTTTCACAAGAAATTAAATGTTTTTCAACAAAATCCTTCGACTCTTGGCTTAATATATTATCTGCATATCCAAATAATAAATCTTGTACAATTTTACATTCATCATTTTTTTTCATTTTCATTTTCCTCCTTCAATTTTTGTTTGGCTCTATAAAAAGTAACTCTTGCCCAATTTGCTGTTTTTCCCAAAATCTCAGCAATTTCTATAAAATTTAAATTTCCTACCATTTTAAGATATATTATTTGTCTAGATAATTCATCTAATTTCTGTATATTCTTAAAAAGTTCAATTTTTTCTTCTTTTTTTAAAATAAATTCTTCTGTATTTTCAGTTGTTTGCAAATTCTCAATTTCTTCAATTGAAATTTTTTTATACTTTTTTCTTTTTTTTAATTCTTGATACCATAAATGCTTTGCAATCTGACATAACCAAACAGATACCTTACAATCGCCTTTAAACTTTTTTATTTCTTTTACAGCTATTGCAAAAGTTTCTTGTGTTAAGTCTTCTGATATATCCTCATCATGTGTTAAGCAAATTAAATATTTATATACAGTATTTGAATGCATTTTATACACTTCTTCTATAGGCTGCATAACTTACTCCTTAATATATTTTTCTTAAATATATTTTATGTTTTAATAAATTTATTTATATATCTTTACATATAATAAGAGTATATTTTTTATATTTCATTACATAATTTTTAAAAATTTTATCATATTTTTTAATTAATTTATATTTTAAAATGATTAACCATAATTTTTATTTAAAATTATAATTTAGAAACTTACAGATGATTTTTCCTTTTTATCAAAAGAAAAAGACTAGAAAATACTATCTCTAGTCCATTTCTCTTAAATACTAAAATTTTGTAATTCTTATGCTATTTCTTCAGTTTTTTGAAATTGTGAATTATATAAATCTGCATAAAATCCTTTTTTTGCAAGTAATTCTTCATGATTTCCTTGCTCTATAATATTACCTTCATTTATTACCAAAATTAAATCAGCATTTTTAATTGTTGATAATCTATGTGCAATAATAAATGAAGTTCTACCTTCTGTTAATTTATCCATTGCTTTTTGAACAAGTTCTTCTGTTCTTGTATCTACATTACTTGTTGCCTCATCTAATATTAAAAAAGGCGCATCCTCTATCATTGCCCTTGCTATTGTCAATAATTGTTTTTGTCCTGCTGAAATACTATCATTATCCATTAAAACTGTATCTAATCCATATGGAAGACTTTTAATAAAATGTTCTAATCCTACTGTTTTACATGCTTTTAAGACTTCTTCATCAGAAACATTTTCTTTATTATATACAATATTTTCTCTAATTGTACCATTAAAAAGCCATGTATCTTGAAGTACCATTACAAATAAATCATGGACATTTTCTCTTGTTAAGTCATTTATAGAAACTCCTTCAATCTTTATATCTCCTGAATTTATTTCATAAAATTTCATAAGTAGATTTACAAGTGTAGTTTTCCCAGCTCCAGTTGGTCCTACAATTGCAATTTTTTGACCAGATTTTGCTTTAGCTGAAAAATCTTTTATAATTAATTTATCACTATTATATCCAAATTTTACATGTTCAAATTCAATATTTCCTTTTACAACTTCTGAACTTAATTTTTTATTTTTTCCACTTTCATCAGGCATATTTTCTTCTTCCAAAAATTCGAATACTCTTTCACTTGCTGCAGCTGCTGATTGAAGGTTTGTTAGTCCTTGCGCAATTTGTTGCAAAGGAGATGTAAATAATCTTACATAAACAATAAATGCAACAATTACTCCAAATGTTATCACATCATTTTTAACTAATACAGCTCCTAAAATACAAACCACTACATAACTTAAATTTCCTATAAAATTCATTATTGGTTGCATAAGCCCTGATAAAAATTGACTTTTCCTACTACAATTAAATAATTTTTCATTTAATTTTTTAAATGTTTCAATAGATTTTTTCTTACCATTATATACTTTTACAACATTATATCCAGAATACATTTCTTCAATATGACCATTTAAATTTCCTAAATCTACTTGTCTTTCGTTAAAATATTTTTGAGATTTAGAAAGTATTAAAAACATAAAGATAAATCCTATTAATGAAGTTAAAATTGCAGTTAAAGCCATCATCCAATTTGTATAAAACATCATTACAACAGATGATAATAAAAGTGCAACAGCATGAACAAATGTACCTAAACTATGGCTAATAGACATACCAATTGTATCTACGTCATTTGTAACTCTTGATAAAACATCTCCAAAAGAATGTGTATCATAATAACGAAGAGGTAATTTGTTTATTTTTTGGGATATATTAGTACGTAATTTTTTTGCAAGCTTATTTGCTGTTGTAGCCATAATAAAACCTGTTAAAAATGTTAATATACCACTTATTACATATACTGTAAGTAAAAATATTCCAATTGATTTAATTTTGTCAAAATTTATTCCAGTCAAAACTCCTTCAGTAATAGTATCTGTTAAGTTTGATAAACCATTTGGTCCGATAATAGAGCAGATTGAACCAGATATAGCAAATATAATTGCAAGTATATAAAATGGCAATAATTTTTTATCCCACATTAAAAGTTTTTTCATGGATTTTTTAAAGTCTTTAGGTTTTTCTTGAACTTTATTTGGACCAACATTTCTTTGTACATGTTTTTGATCAGGCATTTTCTAATTCCTCCTTACTTAATTGTGAATATGCAATTTCTTTATAAGTATTGCAATTTTTAAGTAATTCTTTATGCGTTCCTATTCCAACACATTTTCCCTCATCTAATACAATTATTTTATCTGCATGAATTACTGTTCCAATTCTTTGTGCAACAATTACGCTTGTTGCATTTTTTGTATATTTTTTTAAATCTTTTCTTAATTTAAAATCTGTTTTATAATCAAGTGCTGAAAAGCTATCATCAAAAATATATATTTCAGGATTTCTTGCAATAGCACGAGCTATTGATAATCTTTGTTTTTGCCCTCCAGAAATATTACTTCCTCCTTGAGCTATATGAGAATTGTATTTATCTTTCATCTTCTCAACAAACTCTGTCCCTTGTGCAACTTCTATTGCCTTTTTAATTTGTTCTTCAGATTTTTTTTCTTTTCCATTTTCACCATAATCAACATTTCCTAATACTGTATCACTAAACATAACAGCTTTTTGAGGAACATATCCTAGTTTATTGTGTAATACTTCTTGATCATATTCTTTTACATTAACTCCATCTACTAAAACTTCTCCTTCTGTTGTATCAAAAAATCTTGGAATTAGATTAATTAAAGTAGATTTTCCTGAACCAGTTGAGCCAATAATTGCAATAGTTTCGCCTTTATTTGCCTTAAATGAAATATCTTTTATAGTATACTCATTTGAATCTGGATATTTAAATGATACATTTTTAAATTCAAGCTCACCAGTGATTCCTGTTTTGCCTTCTTTTTTAGTTCCACTTATAATACTAATTTTAGAATTTAAAACTTCTAAAATTCTTCCTGCAGATACAGCAGCTCTTGGGTACATCATGAATATCATAGCAAGCATTAAAAATGACATTATAACTTGCATAGCATAAGATGAAAATACAACCATATTACTAAATATATTTATCTTGTCTGCCATTCCTGCTTGCTCAATTAAAAATGCACCTGTAAAATAAATAGCAAGTGTTAGACCATTCATAATTAAATACATCATTGGCGACATAATAGACATCATTCTTTGATTAAATGTTTGAAGTCTTGTTAGTTCAGTATTTTCTAGCTCAAATTTATTTTCCTGATATTTTTCAGCATTAAAAGCTCTTACAACTCTTAAACCTGTTAAATTTTCTCTTGTAACATTATTTACATTATCAATTAAGTTCTGAACTTTTTTAAAGTTTGGATATACAAATTTCATAAGTATTCCAATTGTTAGTAGTAAAATTATTACAGCTCCTCCAGTTATTTCACTCCATAATAAATTTTTTCCAAGTATTTTCATTACCGCCCAAACTGCTGTAATTGGAGCCTTTATAATTAATTGAAGTCCCATAGCAATTAGCATTTCAACTTGTGTAACATCATTTGTAGTTCTTGTAATTAAACTGCTAATTGAGAATTTATTCATTTCTGCCATACTAAAATCTTCAACTTTGCAAAATAAATCATATCTTAGTTCTTTTGAAAAAGATGATGATAAAAATGATGCAAAATATCCCACAATGCAAGCAAAAATTAAACTTCCACCTGCACATAAAAGCATATATATACCTTGCTCTAAAATTTCAATAACTTCTGTTCCTTCTGTTTGAACAAGTCTTGTTATATTAGACATATAATCTGGCATTTTTAAATCTAACCAGACTTGACCTATTATAAATAATAAACAAACTAATACTAAAATAATTTCTTTTTTTGAAAATCTTTTTAATAGTTTTAACATATCTAAATTCTCTCCTTTTGTTTTTTTATTGTAATGTATAGTAAAATCCCAAATAAATTATTTTATATAAATTCCATATTTTAAAAATTCTATCATTTTAATATACTCATCTCTTGCTTCTTCTTTTGAATTATATTTAAAACTAGAAACAATTGCTTTTTTTGTAACAATAAACAGCATTTTTATTATTATTTTTAAATCATTATCATTATTAATTTTTAATTTTGACTTATCAACTTTTGAAATAATTTCATCTTTTTGGAATGGGCCTTTCAACTCTTCTCCCATAAGATTTTTTAAAATATAAAAATCTTCTTCTGAAGTTTTAACATTTTCTAAAACTTTTTGATGAAAAATTTTATCTTCTTTAATAAGATCTTGATTTATTAAGAAGTCATACATTCTAATATATACTTCAAAAATATCTCCAGAAGTTTCTTTTAGAGCTTGTTTTGCAAATTCATCTACTTTTTCCATTTCTTCTTCTAATAAAAATTTTAACAAATCTTCTTTAGAATCAAAATATTGATAAAAACTTCCTCTTGCAATTTCTGCATCTTCTACAATATTTTTAATTAAAACTTCTGAAATTGGAACTCTAGAAAATTCTTTTTTGGCCGCCTTTATAATCTTATCTTTCTTTTCTTTAGATAAATTCATAAAAGTTACAGTTGGCATAATCTCACCCCTTTAAACATTATAATAAAATGACACCATGTCATTATTATATATGACATAGTGTCATTTGTCAATAATTTTTTTAAATCTTTATTTTAAAATTGAACATTCTATATATTACTTCCTAAATCATAACTAAATATTTTCATCCTTGAATATTTCAAACAATTTATTAACCTTTATTTTTATTTCATCATAAACTTCATTATGATATTTTAAAGTATTAATATCTTGCCATTTAACTATATTTTTCTCATTGTTAGATAGTTCTGCTGTTTCTATTGGATTTTCATTTTCTTCTATATGACCTCCTGGTTGTAAGCATTTATTTAATTTCTTGTTATACATTAATAAGACTTTTTTATTGTTAAAATCTATTGTATATGCAGATGCACAATATTGTCTTTCCATGATTTCTCCTAATCTCTTCTTTTTCCAAATATTGAAAGAATTCTCAAGAAAATATTAATAAAATCTAAATATAACTCCATTGCCGCATAAATATGCAATTTACTTTTATCTAAATTTTCTTCTAATACAAGTGCTTTTATTTTATTCATGTCATAAGCTGTTATTCCAAAAAATACAAAAAGAATAACCCAATCTAAAATAATATCTAACAAACTGTTTCCCAAAAATAAATTAATAATACTAACTAGTAACCCTGCTATTAATGTTCCAAAAAGCATTCCACTCCAACTACTTAAATCCTTATCTGTTTTATAACCATAAAAGGCTAATCCACCAAATAAAAGAGCTGAGACAATAAATAATAATACTATTGATTTTAATTCATATATAACAAAAATAGTTGAAAAAGTAACTCCATTAACAAATGAATAAACAAAATATAATATCGCTACCATTGTTGGTGGGAGTTTCTTAAATAAAAACGTAAATAATAATACAACTATTAATTCTGTAATTAATAATAATGCAAAGGAATTTGATATAACTATTTTTATATATAATCCTGAATAATAAGTATAAGCCGAAACTAAAGCTGTGCCTAAAAGACCTAAAAACATCCAAAAAAATGTTTTCGTTAGTAATTTATTGTTATTAATATCTGTCTCCATTTCAAAATTCTCCTTTCAAAAAACTACTATAAGTATAATATATGAATAGATTTTATTCAATTAAAAAATACTTATTTTTTTAAATAAAAAAAGATATAATTATATTACAATTTTGTGTATAAATATATCTTATATCTTTTTTTATAAATTTTAAGTTGTTGTTTGAGTAGCAGTTGTATTAGTTACTGGTGGATTAACTTCTGGAATATCAGTAGCGTCATCTCCTGAACCATCTGTTCCTGGATCAGGATTTGGTTCAGGGTCAGGAGCTTTATAATCAGGATTATTTGCACCACAAACTGTACAAGTTGCACCTGAGAAATTATGTTTTCCTGTTGCTGGAATTGTTTCTGTTTTAGTTGCTCCACAAGAACAGTTATATGTTATACTACCTTCTTTTCCACATGTAGCATTAATTCTTGAAACTTCTTTCCAATTATGTTCTTTATGTGTATTTTTATCTTCATCTTCTTTTTGATCATTATCTTTATCATCATTTACTACTGTATTAGGATCTTTTTGTTTGCATCTTGTACAAATACCTCCAGAATAATTGTGTCCTAAAGCAGGAGTAGTTTCTTCTAAAACTAAACCACATTTACTACATTTTTTAGAAATTTTTCCAGATGTAGTACATGTAGCTGGAACATCTGGAAGTGAAATGCTAAAATCATGTTCACATTCTTGGGTTGTATTACTATTTACTTTATTTTTTGAAGAAGAATCATCATCTTCATCATCAAAATCTATTGTCTCATCTTTAGTTGTATTTGAAACTTTAATGTTTTTATTTATAGTTTTATTGTAACACTTTTCTAACTCTTTATCTTCTAATTCTAAACTTAGTAATAATTCATCTACTAAATCTTTACATTTACTTGAGCTTGCTTTATAGAACCAAAGATTATTTATCATAGCAGAGCTACCAGGTAACTGTTCCATTCTAATACTATCTGTATCAAATTTCAAAGCATAAGGCACATATCCTAAAGCTTTTCCTAAACTCATGTCTGTTTCTAAATTTTCAAAAACAGCTGTTGTTATATCTTTTAATTTAGTTACACTATTCCAAGAAACTAATTCTCCTGCAACAACTTTCATAAATTCTCTTTGTGTTCTCATTCTACCATAGTCGTTATCTCCATATTCATAAGGATATGAAGTTCCATCATTGTTATGTCTAAACCTTAATAATTGCTCTGCTTTATCTCCATCAATTTTTTGAACACCTTTTTCTAAATGTATATGCAAATCTTGTGTTGGATCGTCATAATCCATATCAATAGGAACATCAAATTCAACCTCACCTATTGCATCAACTATTGCTGGAAGTGCTGTATTTCTAACTACTACATAATTATCTATATTAATTCCAGTTAATTTTTCAACTGCTGTTACAGTTTTATTAACATCTGTTTGATATAAAGCATTTATTTTATCATACCCATTAGCACTTGATTCACTTTTTCCGACAAAAGTATCTCTTGGAATTGAAAGCATAAATGCTTTTTGGGAATCAGGATTATATCCGCATAAAATTATAGTATCTGTAAGTGGATTTGATATATCTTCACTAACACCTAGTACCAGAACAAATATTGGATCTTTTTCTCCTAAAACATCTGTTGTAACATTAAGTACTGCTTCTGCAATATTACCATTTGCTTTATAAATATACACACCAAATACTGTGCCAATCAAAATAACAATTACTGCAATAATAGCAATAATTATTTTTTGCTTTTTAGTTAGTTTTTTCTTAGTTCCTGTTTTTCCTTTGCTATCTTTAGACTTACTTTTTCTTTTATCTTTTTTTGTATTGTCTATTCTAGCACTTCTTTTTCCACCTTTTTTAGGTTCTTTCTTTTTTATAGTTATTTTTTCTAAAATTTCTTCATCATTATAATTATTCTCAAAATTCTCTTTCAACTTTTTTCTCCTGCAACTTTTATTTTTTTAAATTCAAATATGTTTTTATTAGTTCTACAGTATTATCTATACCAATTTTAGAAGTATCAATCATTATATCATAATCTTCTCTATCGCCCCATTTTTTACCAGTAAAATAATTATAATATTTTTCTCTTTCCAAATCAGTTTTATTAATTAATTCCTCGACTTCATTTCTATCTTTAATATTTGAATATTTAATTTTTCTTTGAATTTTAAATTCTAAATTAGAAGAATATATAAAAATATTAAAAACATTAGGTTTATTTTTTAAAATAATATTTGAGCATCTTCCTATTATTATACAATCTTCTTTATCAGCTAAATTTTCTATTACTCTAGCTTGTTCAATAAAAAGTTTTTCATTAGATGGTAATTTTTGATTCATAGGATCTATACTATCTGCTGTTTCATACAATGATGTAGCAAAAGTATACCAAAAGCTTTGTTCCTGCTTCTCATCAACTTGTTCTAAAATGTTTAAATCTATTCCTGATTCTTCTGAAACCCTACTTAAAATTTCTTTATCATATAGTTTCATATTTAATTCTTGTGCAAGTCTTTCTCCAATATATTTACCGCCACTTCCATATTCTCTACAAATTGTTATTACCATACTATCAACTCCTTTTAATCTAAAATTTTATCTAGCTCACTTTTTATTTCATCTTTTTCTAAGTTTTGTCCAATGAATACAAGTTTAACTATTCTATCTCCTACTTTTTCATCCCATCCTTTTAATAGTTCTGGATTATCTTTAAGTAATTGATTTTTTTCATTTTCTGGAGCTGATGCTATCCAAAGTCCTGCTTCTCCGAGTTGCATTTGATTTCCTGCTTGTTCAAAAACATAAGACATATCTTGTTCATCTGAAAACCAAATTATTCCTTTACATCTTATAATATTTTTTCTCCATTTGAAATTAACGTATTCTTCAAATTTATCTCTATTAAATGCTTTTCTCCTTGCATATACAAAAGTACCTATACCATATTCTTCTGCTTCACCGTTATCATGATTGTGGTGATGATGGTGATGATGTCCATTTTTCTCTTCTTCATGTTCATCGTGATGATGATTGCTATGTTCCTCATGTTCATCTTCATTATTATCATCTTCATTTTCATTGTCATCTCTTTCGAGTTCTTGTATCCATCCTGCTGAACTAGAAGCTTTTTCAAAATTAAAACTATTGGTATCTATTATTTCTTTTACATCAACTTTCGCGTAATTAGTTTCTATTATTTTAGCAACAGGTTGAAGAGCTTTTATTACTGATTTTACTTTATTTAAGTCTTCTTCTGAGACTTCATCTACTTTATTTAAAACAATTGTGTTACAAAATTCTATTTGCTGTATAAGCAAATTTTCAATATCCTCTTCGTCTAAATTTTGTTTTACTAAATTTTCTCCTGCTCCAAATTCATAAGCAAGTCTTGCCGCATCAACTACTGTAACAACATTATCTAATCTACATATTTTGGGAAGTCCATAAGCTTCTGTCTGCTCAGATAATACTGTTATAGTTTGAGCAATAGGCAAAGGTTCACAAATACCGCTTGCCTCTATTAAAATATAATCAAATTTTCCTGTTTTAATTAATTCAACTATTTGTTGCATTAAATCAACTTTTAAAGTACAACAAATACATCCATTACTTAATGGAACTAAATTACTATCTTGCTCTCTTACAATTCCACCTTTTTGAATTAATTCTGCATCTATATTTATTTCACCAATATCGTTAACAATAACTGCAACTTTGTACCCTTCTTGGTTTGATAATACATGATTTATTAAAGTTGTTTTACCAGCTCCCAAATAACCTGTAAGCAATGTTATTGGTACTATTTTATTCATTTTTCCCCTCCTAATTTATAATTAAGTAACTATAACACAAATATTTATTCATAAACATTATACACTTTAAATAATTTTCGTTCAAGAAATATCTACATAAAAATACAAATTTTAAATAAATTTTAATTTTCCTTTACAAATTCCGCACCTATATTTTTTTAAAAAATTTTTAGTTAATCTCTGTCTATAGTATATAGTATTACAATTTTGACATTTAATAATGTATTTATATTTTTTATTATTTTCTTCAAAATATTCCAAATTACTCAATTTATAATCTTTTGCCTTATTTCCAAGTCTTGTTATATTATAATCTAGTTTTTCATTTATTAAATTAGCATAATTTTTAAATTCTTTTCCATGATTACTACAGTTTGGCAAACAATGAATAAGTTCATGCATAATAGTATTTTTTATTATTTCATCTTTTAATTCTAATACCCATTTACTTACTTCTATATGATGTTTTTTATATCTTGAAAAATAGATTTTTCTTTTAATAACATATTTTGAACTTTCATCAGGTTCTTCTTGTTTACAACAAGCATATCTTTTTTTTGATCTTTTAGATATTGATATATCTATATCTCCTATCAAAGTTTTATTTTCTAAATTTATTCCTATACTTTTAAGCTCTGATTTACATTCTTTAAATAATTTGTATAATTTTTCTTGCATATTTTACCAGTTTTAACCTCTTTTAAAATTTATCGTAATAAAATATTTTAACTTTTTTAATTTAATACTAAGAATATCTAAAATTCAAATCTTATAATTTTTATATTTAAACTTATATCGTATTTTTAACTCATCTAAATATTTATATATAAATATTTAGAAATATTTTTTTAGTATTATTCATTAAAAGAATTTAAAAAGATTTCATGTATCTTAGGATTTATTCTTTTTAAAGAAATTGGTTTCATTTCTTTATTTGTAAAACAATGTTTTGTTTCTCCTGT
Organism: uncultured Clostridium sp.; assembly: GCA_900553685.1. GTDB lineage: Bacteria > Bacillota > Clostridia > TANB77 > CAG-508 > Scatovivens > Scatovivens faecipullorum. Next base: position 309,062 of record USEI01000001.1, on the reverse strand, counting down.
TAAAACTAATAAATCATTATTTGTTTTATTAATAATTTCATACCCAACTACTAATTTTACTCCGGTATATTCTCTTATTGTTACTTTAATTTCAATTAAATCATCAAATTTCGCTGAGTGTTTATAAGTACATTGCACTCCAATTACTGGTATCATTATTCCTTCTTCTTCTAGTTTACTATATGGTAAACCCATTTTGTCCATTAAATATATTCTAGCCTCTTCTAAAAATCTTATATAGTTTGAATGATGTACAACTTTCATAGCATCTGTTTCATAGTAGTTAATTCTTCTTTTATATAACATTTCCATTTTAATTCTCCTCTTCTAAAGTTAATTTATTATAATCATTTATTATCTATCTTAATATTTAGTTTTTTGTGAAATATTAAAAAAATAAATATTTAATAAGAATTTTTTATAAAATTTTTTAATTTATATTTAAAAACTCGTCTATTGTTTTTTTAATTATCTCTATTCTTTTTATTGTTTCTTGTTTTTTAAAAATAAATTTATTTAAAATATCTTTTATATATTTTGTTTTGAAAACAACTTTTTTTGAATATTCAAAATTAAGATCATAAGCAAAAGAAATTATTGCTATAACATGATCTAATTCTGATTGTTTTTTTTCAATTAAAATTTGTTTTTTATTAATAAATTGCTCAAAATAGCTATCTGAAATGCTTGAGATTCCAATCTTAATTCTTTCTTCTTCGCTCTCCCAAAACATAGTTTGTGCTTCATAAAAAATATCTAATTTATCTGCATCTCTAATGATTTTACAATGTAGTAAAACTTTTTCATCTTTAATATTTTCATCAATTTTAAATTTGTTATGATTTCTAATTGCTAATTTTATTATGTCATCATATTTGTCTTCTGAAATAAAATTTCTTATAAAATTATTTTCTTCTAATATTTCAGCACCTTTATCGCCATGATCAAAACTAAATTGATCACTATAAACTTTATATATTTTCCATTGTTCAAATCTTGCAATATCATGTAATAAACCTATTAAAATTGCTAAATCTATATCTTCTTTATCTAGGTTTAAACTTTCTGCTATTTTTTCACTATTTTTCATAACTCTAAACGAATGTTCATATTTTGATTTAATTCTTTTTTCATTCATATCATAATTACTAACATATTTAATAAACTCATTTTTTGCTTTTTTAATATCAATCATTTCTATCTCCTAATATTTATTAAACTCTTGAATCATATTTTAGTTCTATTTCAGAATATTCTTCTGGTTTTAACCCCACTCTCTTTTTCATATATTTTAAAGTAAAAATAATAATAAGAAAACTTAAAGCTCCAAAAAGTACCATAGATTTATTAGTTGGCATAAATCTAACTAAAGCAGATGCTATAACTCCAAAAATAATACTAAATGTAGCTCCAAGAAAACTATTTATTGCAAAAATTTTAGTATCAATTTTACTATTTGTAAAATTACTCAAGTATTTAATATATAAAACATTATATAATCCAACTGACATATATTTAATCATGTATAAAACAATTATTATTAAAACTGCTACTGGTATAGGAATTCTACAATAACTTGCAAGTCCTGAAAATAGGCAAGACAAAGTTAAACAAATACCTAAAACAGATAGTGTTCTATTTTTAAATTTTTCCTGAAAAATTTTCTCCGCTCCAGAAGAAAAGGCTGAAACTATATTTAGTAATGCAAATATTATGCCAATATACTTTGAAGAAACTTCTAGTTCTTCTAATAAACTTACCTCATAAGTTGCTAAAACTGTGAATATACCATAGAATATTGCTGAAAATAGTAATAAACTCTTACATCTATTAGATTTAAAAACAAATTCTACTATCTCTTTTAAGTTTTGATCTTCTATTTTTTCTTCTTTTGTAACTCTTGGTGGTTCCTCAAATTTAGTTGAAATTATTAAAGCTATTATAACAATAATCAAAGAAATCGTTATTGGAATATATCCATTTATTTCATATAAAAATCCTGAAAATATCATTGATACAGCACTTAATATGTAATATCCTGATATTGCTTTTCCTTGAATTTTTGAAAATATCTTACTTTTTTCTTCTTTTTCAAAAGTAATAGATTCATTAAGTATTGCATGTTCTGCAACATCTTTTAGTGCAAAAGCCATTGCACAAGTTATTTCTGCAATAATAAGATTAAATAAATTGGAAGCATTAATTACTAAAAATAAATATATTGCATTTAAAAAATTTCCCAAAATCATCGATTTTTTTCTGCCGATTTTTTCAATTAGAGTTGTTGCTGGGACTTGTGCAATCACAACAAAAAGTGAATAAAAAGTATCTACCAAGACAACATCTGAAATATCAATTTTTTTAATTTGAGTTAAAAATAATACATTAATAGTATAAAAAAACAAAAAATCACGTGATATTCTTCTATATTTAGGAAACAATTTTAAATTTTTGTTTTCTTTTTTCATTCTAAAACTCCTCTATTATAATTCTGGTGAAATAATAATTCTATAAATCCTTTATTATATGGTATAAATTTATTTTCATCTATTAGTTGTAAAACTTCCCTCTTGCTTGCCCAAACTATATTTTGTACCTCTTCATACTGCAGTTTCAAATTATTAATATCTATATCATCTTTTATAATAAAAATATCATCAAATCCTTTTTCATAATTAATTGTAAAATATGGCCTTTCTGATGAAAAATCATATTTATATCCTAGTTCTTCAAAAAGCTCTCTTTCTATTGCTTCTTCACTAGTTTCTCCTGAAATAACATGTCCCCCAGCAGTTATATCCCATAAATTAGGATAAGTTTCTTTAAAGCTTTGCCTTTTTTGAATCAATAACTCACTATCTGAATTAAAAATTCCAACATGCACTACTGTTTCATATTCTCCGATTTTTAAAGAAGCTCTTTGGCTTTTTAGAATTTTCTTACCTGTAATATTTCTATATTTATCATATACATCCCAAACTTCCATAAGGCACCTCCTTACTTGCTACAATTCTATCATATAATTACAAAAAAATATATATATTTATTTTATTTGACAGCAATTATCTCATAAATTTTTATACATTTTAATTTATGTATACTACTTTTTATATTCTGACCTATCAGTTACTTTATTGCTATATTAGTATTTTTATTATCCATTTCTTAATTAACATGTAGATATTCTTATTATATATCATCATATTTATCAACTAGACTTTTAACTTTTTATATGTTAGAATTTTTAAAAATATAAATATAATATATATTATAAATAAATAGAGGAAATTAATATGAAATTAAACTATACAGTTACTAACAATAAATATTTAAATGTAAAAGAAGTTTTAAAATCACATTTTAAAATCTCTGATAGATTATTAAGCAAATTAAAAAAAAATCAAAAAATTTATCTAAACCATATTAGTACCTTTGTTAATGCTAAATTAAATTTAAATGATATAATAGAAGTTGATTTAAATTTTGAAGAACTTAGTAACAATATTGTTCCTATTAAGATGAATTTAGATGTAATTTTTGAAGATGAAACTATGCTTATTTTAAATAAATCCCCAAACATTCCTATACACCCATCAATATCACATTATAAAAATAGTCTTTCTAATGGTGTTCAATTTTATTATTTAAAAAACAACATAAAAACAAAAATTAGACCTGTAAATAGATTAGATAAAGATACTTCTGGTATTGTTATTTTTGCAAAAAACGAATATATACAAGAAATTTTAATAAAACAAATGAAAAATAAAATTTTTAAAAAAGAATATATAGCAATACTAGACGGATTTTTAGAAAAGTCTTCTGGAACTATAAACGCTCCAATTTCTAGAAAAGAAAATTCAATAATCGAACGTGAAATAAATTCTAATGGAAATACTGCAATTACTCATTTTAATTTAATAAAAAATTTTAAATATGAAAATAAAAAATTATGTTTAGTAAATTTTGAATTAGAAACTGGACGAACTCATCAAATTAGAGTTCATTCAAAATATATAGGTCATTCAATTTTGGGGGATTCTCTATATGGAAATATTTCTTCTATCATAAATAGACAAGCTCTTCATGCTTATAAAGTCTCTTTTATTCATCCTATTTTTAATACAAACTGTATTTTTGAATCTCCTATACCAGAAGATATGAAAAGAATAATAAAATAAAACAGACCGGGAAGATTTGCTTTATATATATGCAAATTATCCCAGTCTGTTTAAAGCTCTACTTATTTCGTACTAATCTTGTCAGTGCAACGTTTCACATGAAAAATACGTTTCTTACTCAAACAATCATAATTTTCGCAAAAAATATTTTCCTCACAAAACGAACACCTCGTCGCCAGTCCGAACTTTGCTTCCAGTTTGATAACGAAGTGCTTAAAATTTCGTTTCAACATCCAGAAATGCTTTTCGAGCCACCGCTTAACTTCCTGACGTTTCATTTTGAAACTTTTCATGGTTAACACTCCTTTTTCTAAGTAACAAGATTTTTGCTGTTTTTTTATTTTATATAATAATTATGACTGTACTATGCAGAAAACATGAATTTATTGTGTCTTTATAAAATTAAGCTGTTTCTTCTTTTTGATTTGTTTTTACTTTTCTTTTCGGTTTTGGTATTTCTCTTTTTTTATTTTCGTCAATAATAAGCTCTGGATTTGCTTTATTTTCTACAGTTTCTCTTGTTATTATACATTTTGATATCTTTTCATTTGATGGTATATCATACATAACATCTCGCATGATTTCCTCAATAATTGAACGTAAGCCTCTTGCTCCTGTATTTCTTTCTATTGCTTTGTCAACAATAGCTTCTAAAGCATCTTGATTAAATTCTAGCTCAACTCCATCTAGTTCTACTAATTTTTTGTATTGTTTAATAAGTGCATTTTTAGGCTTTGTAACAATATCAATTAATGCCTCTTTTGTTAGTCCTTCTAATGTCGCCACTATTGGTAATCTACCAACAAATTCTGGTATTAATCCGAATTTTAATAAATCTTGTGGTAAGATTTGTTTAAAGATTTCTGTTTTATTAAAATCCTTTTTACTTTCAATTTCAGCACCAAAACCAATAGATTTTTTGCCAATTCTATCCTTTATAATATTTTCTAATCCCTCAAAAGCTCCTCCACAAATAAATAATATATTTGATGTATCTATCTGAATAAATTCTTGATGTGGATGCTTTCTTCCTCCTTGTGGTGGTACTGATGCAATTGTTCCTTCAACAATTTTAAGTAAAGCTTGTTGAACTCCTTCACCACTTACATCTCTTGTTATAGATGGATTTTCAGATTTTCTTGTTATTTTGTCTATTTCATCTATATATATAATTCCTTTTTGAGCTTTTTCAACATCATAATCAGCTGCTTGAATAAGTTTTAATAAAATATTTTCAACATCTTCTCCAACATATCCCGCTTCTGTAAGTGTTGTTGCATCAGCTATAGCAAAAGGAACATCTAATATTTTTGCTAGAGTTTGAGCAAGTAAAGTTTTTCCGCAACCAGTAGGCCCTAATAATAAAATATTACTTTTTTGTATTTCAATATCATCTAAAGATTCTAAATTATTTATTCTTTTATAATGATTATATACTGCTACTGATAAAGTTTTCTTAGCTTCTTCTTGACCAATAACATAATCATCCAAAATTTTTTTAATTTCTGCTGGAGTAAGCATATCAACTGGTTCATGTTTTTCATCTGATTCATAAATTCCTTCATCAATAATATCTTGACAAAGTGCTACACATTCATCACATATATATACTCCTGGTCCAGCAATTATTTTTTTTACAACTTCTTGTGGTTTTCCACAAAAAGAACATTTCACAATTCTATCTTGATTTTTAGACATATATATACCTCTAAATTTATTTAGATTTTTAGGAAATTATCTATAAACCTTTAATTTCTTTTATCTAATATACCATCTATTAAACCATACTTTAGTGCTTCTTCAGCTGTCATATAGTTATCTCTTTCTGTATCTTTTTCAATAGTTTCTAAACTTTGACCTGTTCTATCACTTAATAATTTGTTTAACTTTTCTCTTGTTTTTACCATATGATCTGCATGTATTTTTATTTCTGTTGTTTGCCCAGAAAGCCCTCCACCAGCAATTAATGGTTGGTGGATTAATATTTCTGCATTAGGAGTTGCAAATCTTCTTCCTTTTGCTCCTGAGGCAAGTAAAACTGCACCCATACTTGCTGCCATACCAACACAAATGGTTGATACTGGACATTTAATGTAATTTATTGTATCAACTATTGCCATACCATCTGTAATTGATCCTCCAGGACTATTGATATACAAACTTATTTCTTTATCTGGATCTTCTGATTCCAAAAATAAAAGTTGTGCAACAACTAAACTTGCTGAAACATGATTAACATCTTCTGCCAAAAATATTATTCTATCTTTTAATAATCTTGAGAAAATATCATAAGATCTTTCTCCTCTGCTTGTTTGTTCGATAACATAAGGTACTAAACTATTATCTATCATTATTCATCTTCCTTTCATTGTTTGATTTTATTTTATGTTTTAGCAAAAATCACTATTAACTTTTTGCTTTCCAACTATTTTATAACTATATACTAAAAAAAAAGTTTTTTCAATATATTTATTCTAAAAAAATAATAAATTAATTTTTAAAATTCGACATAAAAATAACCCCTCCTTGTTAAACTTTTTTGTCTAACAATTGGGGGTGTTTCAATCTTAAGAGCTTCTATAATATTATTATATAATAATTTTTTTTAAAATTTCTATTATATAAAATGCTTCTCAAAAATTTTACACCAATTTTATTCATAAAATTTAAAACAAAAATAAAAACGTGGACATTTCATATTTTTTAAATTTTACAATTATTGAAACATCCACTTTTATTATTATTCAGCTTTTTTAGTTGATTTTTTAGTTGGTTTCTTTTCTGTTTTTGTTTCTTTTTCAGATTTTGCTTCTTTATCAGCTTCAGCCTTTTTACTTGTTTTCTTAGTAGTAGATTTTTTTTCTACTTTTTCTGTTTTTTCTTCTTTTTCCTTTTTTTCTTCAATAACTTTAACTTTTGCATTATCAACTATGTATGCAATAGCCTTTTCAGATTTAATACTATCTTTTATATGTCCTAATAATTCTTCGTTATTTCTTAAATCTTCTTCTTTTCTTCCATAAGTAGTCGCTAATTCTTTTATTTTTTCATCTACTTCTTTATCAGAAATTTCTAATTTTGCATCATTAAAAACAGCATCTAATACTAATCTTATTTGTATATTTTGTTTTGCTGGTTCTTGACTTTCATTTCTAAAATCAACTTTTGTTTTACCAAGCATTTGTAAATATTGTTCTAAATTAATTCCTTGATATGAAAGTCTTCTATCCATATCTTGTTCCATATTATCAATTTCAAGTTCTATCATACCTGATGGAATATCAATTGTTGAATCTGCAGCTACTGCTTTAACTGCCTTTTCTTCTAGTTCTGCTTTAGATCTTTCTTCATTTTGTTTTTCTTTTTTAGATTTTATATCGGCTTTTAATTCCTTTAACGTATCAAATTCACTAACATCTTTAGCAAATTCATCATCTATTTTGGGTAATTCTTTTTCTTTTATTTCATGAAGTGTTACTTTAAATACAGCATCTTTTCCAGCTAATTCTTTAGAAAAATATTCTTCTGGGAATTTAACTTTTACATCTTTTACTTCTTCTGTTTTCATTCCGATAACTTGATCTTCAAATCCTGGTATAAATGTATTACTTCCTAATTCTAATTCATGATTAGAAGCTTTTCCACCTTCAAATTCAACTTCATTAACAGAACCAACAAAATCTATAACAGCTATATCACCTTTTTTAGCAGCTCTATCTGAAACTGTTACCATTCTGCTGTTTCTTTCTGCCATATTTTTAATTTCAGCATCTATATCAGTTTCTTCTACTTTATATTCTGTTTTTTCTATTGAAATTCCTTTATATTTTCCTAATTTTACTTCTGGTTTAACATCTACAATTGCTGTAAATATTAAATCTTTTCCTTTTTCCATTTGAACTATATCTATTTTTGGTCTACTAACAACTTCTAATTTTTCATTTTTTATTGCTTCATCATATATTGCTGGTACAACTTCATTAAAAGCATCTTCATAAAAAATTTCATCTCCGTAGTATTTTTCAACTATATTCATTGGAGCTCTTCCTTTTCTAAAACCAGGAATATTAAAATATCTTGCATTTTTATTAAATACTTTTTTTATTCCTTCGTCAAAAACTTTAGCTTCAACAGTAAATTCTAATTTTAATTCGTTTTTATTTTCTGTCTTTTCTACTTTTACACTCATTTTATTTCCTCCATTTTCTTCCTATTTTCATAAATAGCTTTTATATTATATCACAATAAAAATAAAAAGCAAGTTTTTTATAAAATTTTCATTGATATTTCTTACCACATAAAAAGTGAAAGTAAAACTAAAGTCTACTTTCACTCTGCTATTTTAATTAGTATATAATTTCTTATTAATCTCCTAAACACATTCCTAAATCTCTAGCAATTTTTATTAAATCATCATCCATTTTAATTTTTCTTATATTGCTTTCCTTTGTATTTCCTGAAGCTGCTCCCACAACTTTATTATTTCCAACAACATCTTCTAATGTTACATAACTCATTTCTCCTTTTTTATATGTTACTAAAACATTAAAGATTCCTTGCATAGCAAGTTCCATTGCTTTACAACCATATTTTGTTGATAATATTCTATCAAAAGCTGATGGGGTTCCTCCTCTTTGAACATATCCTAATACTGTGTTTCTTGTTACCATACCAGTTAATTGTTCTAGTTCATTTGCAATTTTTTCTCCAACACCACCAAGTCTTATGTTGTCTAAACCAGCACCGTCATTTAAAGTTTTCTTTACTGTAATAGTACCATCTTTTGGCATAGCACCTTCAGAAGTTACGACTATTGAAAATTCTTTTCCTCTTGCTCTTCTTTCATTTATCTTATCAACTACTTTATTTATATCATAAGGAATTTCTGGAATTAAAGCAACATCAGCACCTCCTGCAATTGCTGATTCAAGTGCAAGCCATCCTGCATATCTACCCATTACTTCTAGAACCATTACTCTATGATGTGCTTCTGCTGTTGTATGAAGTCTATCTAAGGCTTCTGTTGCAACAGAAACTGCTGTATTATATCCAAAAGTCATATCTGTATGTGCAACATCATTATCTATAGTTTTAGGAACACCAATACAATTTATACCTTTTAAAGAAAAATCTCTACTTGATTTTTGTGTTCCATCTCCACCTAAAGTGAATATGCAATCAAAGCCTGCATTTTTTATATTTTGTACACAAATGTCTGATAAGTCTTTATATTCTACTGTTCCATCTTCATTTACTACTTTATAATTAAATACATTAGTAGCATTTGAAGTTCCTATTATTGTACCACCTTTTGTTAATAATCCTGAGGCATTACCTTGCAAATCTAATTTAACATAATTATTTTCTAATAAGCCTTTATATCCCTCTATAAAACCATAACATTCTACTCCATAAGTTCTACCTGTTTTTACTATTGCTCTTATGACAGCATTTAAACCTGGCGCATCTCCACCGTTAGTTAATATAGCTACTTTTTTTACTTTTGATTCCATATTATAAAACCCCTCCTGCTTTTATCTATTAAATTTATTATTTCACAATCTTTTCACATTATATACAATATTTTTTTATAATACAAGGTTTTTTATAATAATTATACAATTATTTTCTTAGAATACTAAACCAGTTTTGAACTGTAAAGTTAAACATATTCAATATATTTTTTTTACTTATATCCTTTTCCGCAACAAGATTAGCTGAAAAAACTAATTCATTATCTAAATAATAATTTATGTTTCCTAAAACATCTCCTGCCCTAATTGGAGCCTCTATATTTTCATTAATATTTAACTCTTGATTTATTTTATTCTCTTCTGATTTTTTAATTAATACACCACCGTCGTTTTCGAACACAAGATTGATATTAGACTCAGTTCCTTTTTTTACTTCTATATTCTGAAATATTTCTCCTTTAGTTGCAATTTTTTTGAAATCATAAGTATTAAATCCATAATCTAACAAAAGTTTAGCTTCTGAAAATCTAACTTTAGGCGTAGGAGCTCTTAAAACAACAGCTATTAGTGATAAATTATTTTTTGTAGCACTAGCTGACAAATTATATAATGCAAGTGAAGTAGAACCTGTTTTTAGTCCTGTAGCTCCTTCATAAGTACGAATTAGTTTATTTGTATTGACTAACTCTGATTTTCCATCGCGAAGGCTATCCATCCATATTGTTGTATATCTAGTAATCTCTGGATGATTTTGTAAAAGCTCTTTAGACATTAAAGCTATATCATAACTTGTAGTAAGATGACCATCCTCATCAATTCCATGGCAATTTTTAAAAGTAGTATCATTCATTCCTAATTCTTTTGCTCTGTCATTCATTTTCTGAACAAACAATTCTTCGCTTCCAGATAAATATTCTGCCATAGCAACTGTACAGTCATTTGCACTTACAACACAAATTGCTTTAAGCATCTCATCAACTGTTAGACTTTCTGTTTCATTGAGCCAAATTTGTGATCCTCCCATGGATGCTGCATTTTGACTGCAAGGTATTTGAGTATCCAAAGTAATTTCGCCTCTATCTAAGGCCTCCATAATAAGTAATATCGTCATAATTTTGGTTACACTTGCAGGACGAAGCTGCTTATGAGAATCTTTCTCATATAAAATTTTACCTGTACTTTGTTCAATTAAAATTGCACTTTCTGACTCTATATTTAAAAAGTTTTCTGCAGTAGTATCTGCATTAACTTCGGTGGTGTCATAATCTTCTGACCATACTGGCACAGTAGTATATAAAGCTAATGAATTTGTACTAAAAATAAATATAAATATTATAAATATGTATAAAATTTTTCTTCTCATATTCTCCTCCACTCTTCTTTAATAAATATTATGATAATATTTTTCAAATATTACTATAAATATTGTATAGAAAAGCACATATTATAATATTTATAAAATTTTATACATATATCAATATATTTTTCATTATCAATGTTATTGAATGTGGCTTTCTTAAAAATTCCATATAATAAGAATTTTTCTAAATATATAAAATTTAAAATAGTTTCTTACATATAAAAAAGAAACTTATATTTAATTTATATAAGTTTCTTTTTTATAATCTAATATTTATTTTTCTCCTAATTGTTATAATTATTTTTATTAAAATCTTCAATATTTTCCTTAAATTCTGTTAAGGTATTTTCTATATCATCTTTTACATTTTCAATTGCCGTACTATTGTCTAAATATTCCTTTCCTAAAAATATATCAATCATTACAGCTATCATAACTACTAAATATTCATAATTTAAATTATTTACTTCTAATCTATATTCTCTTCTTACTAATGGATCCATGCAATCTATACTTCCAATAACAATCTCGTCCAGTTCAATTAAATAGTGATTATCCGAATAATCAGCAGCAATTTTTAAATCTTTTTTATTGATTTTTCCTTCAAAAATATTTTTAACTTCATCTTTATTTCGTGCTATTTCTATTTTTTCAAATGGCTGTTTTAAAAAAGTATATTTATCATTTCTATAATCACTATACTTTAATGTCCATGCTTCTCTTTTTTCTTTACAATTTTTAAATATAAATTCGTTCATTAAAGGATTTTCTCTTGCTTCATATATTATTTTTGAGGTAGTATCTGAAAATTCAAAAAGCTTTCCAACAACTATCAAATTAGCTAAAGCCCTTTTTACATCTTCCTTCATATATAAAACTCTTTTCACACTCGTTATATGTTCTGTAATAGTTCCGTTTTTAATATAATCTCTTAATAAATCATAGATTTGTTCTATCATTCTATCAGTTCGTGCTAAATCAATTGCAGAATCTACCTTTAATATATCATCTTCTATATGATTTTCTTCTAATTCCCTTTCTAATATTATTTCATCAGCTCTTATACTTATCCTTATAAGATATTTTCCTCTAATATCGGCAATTATATTAGATTGCTCTGAATTTAAATCAAATCTTAATTCTCCAATTTCTTCTTGATATTTTTCTAGTAACTCAAAAACATCTTTAATACTTAAATTTTTATTATTTTTAATTCTCTTAAATCCTTCAAAATCTTCAAAATCCATAGCTTATCTTTGTATGATAATATCATACTTTCCTCCTTTTGTATATTTATAAAATTATTTTAACATATATTATATAAAAAATCTAGGATTTGAAATATATTAAAAAAATAATACATTTCAAATCCTAGATTTTATTGCGCAATAAATTTTATATTTTTGGATACTTAAAACTAAATTAAGCAATACCATATTTTTTCTTAAATTTATCTGCTCTACCACCTGTAGTATTTTGTTTTAAGCTTCCTGTCCAAAATGGATGACATTTAGAACAAACATCAACTTTCATTTCTGGTTTTGTTGAATTTGTTTCAATAACGTTTCCACATGCACAAATAATTTTAGAAGCTGTATAATTAGGTTGTAATTCTTTTTTCATGTAAATTCACCTCTTTCTTACATTTTAAAAACAATCTTTTATATAATAACATAATATTTTTTACATTGCAAGTATTTTTAATTTATTTTTTATAAATTATTATTTTTTATGTTACAAGTACACTAATATTTCATATTTTAATATAGTACTATGAATTTTGTACCTTGATTATCTTTTTTTTCATCATTTTCTGTAGATGTTTCTTCATTTGTTTCAGAATCTTTTTGTGCTACTGTTTCTTCTACTTTTTCATCTGTTTGAATAGCTTCCTCTGCTCCATTTTCTATAGAATTTGAAACTTGGTTATTAACTAAAGTATTCTCATCACTAACAGTTTCTTCTTTCTGAAATAAGTTAAATACTGTTGTTCCATCATCAACACTTTTTAAATTTATTTCCAAAGAATTTCTATTTACCAATTTAGACATTATATTATATATACATGCTATTATGCATACAGCTAACAAAAATTTTTTCCATATTTTGGGTAACATCTATTAATCCTCCGACTATACTACTACAAATATCATTATACTATATTTTATGAAAAAGTCAATGCTATTATGTAAACAATTCAAATATTTTATTTTTTATTATTTTTATAAAAATATCTTGCTTTTTTATAAATATTATGTTAGACTATTAAATAGTCAGTTTATTAAAAATAATGGAGGTGCTTTAGATATGGCAAAATGCGCATTTTGTGGAAAAGAAACAAGCTTTGGAAAACAACTTAGTATTACTCGTTCTCATATCAGTAAAAGAACTACTAGAACAGTAAAACCAAACTTAAGAACTGTAAAAGCTGTTATAGATGGAAAAGTTAAAAGAGTTTGTGTATGTTCTAAATGTTTACGTTCTGGAAAAGTTCAAAGAGCTGTTTAATAATACAAAATTAATAATTATAATATATAAAAAAAGAAAAACCTATGTAAGTAGATTTTTCTTTTTTTATTTTATATCATTTTCATAAATAACATTTTATTACTAAATATTTTTCTAAAATTAATAAAGTTATTTTGAATATCATATTCTGCATATTTTATATTTATAGTATAATTAATATTTTATAAATTTTAAATAATAGGAAAACTATTTCCTATTATTTAAAACTCTTACATATTTTTCCCTAAATTTTATGTAGATTTAATTCCGAAAATGAATTTTACAAATCCTCTTAAAAATTTAGGTACTTTTTTTACAACAATTGTCATCTGTCTTCCTCCTATTTACCTAGTAAAAATTTTATGCCTCCGATAAACATTGCTACTCCCATTATGAATATCCAGGCCACAGGAGGAAGAAATAGAACTAAAATAATACCTATTCCGAGTCCTATAAGAGCTCCTGCTATTATTTTTCTAAATTTACACCAAATCATTTTGCTTCCTCCTTTATATATAATATTATTTTTTAATATATTATGTGATGAGTATAGCAAAATTTACATAAAATTACTAAGAATTATCTTCATCGTCTTTATCGTCATTTTCATCGTCAAAGTCACATTCGTCGTCATCTTCATCATTTTCATCATAAGTATTAGTACAATCATGCATACAATGAGCACAATCTGAATCACAATAATCATCATCTTCCATTACAGCTCCGCCTGCATAAGCAATATCTTCTAATAGATCCAAACTCTCATCTTCACTAAGAATTTCATCATCAACTTTTATCTCTTTAATTTCAAATTCTTCTGCATTATCATCTACTGCAAATCTTATTAAAATTGTACAAGGCTCGTCATCACAAGTAGCTTCTCCAGTAAAATCAACATAGACTTGTTTATTTTCTTTTACAACATTGTAGTTTATATTATCAAAAAATGATTCAAACAATTCGCCAATTTTAAAATCTGGAATTGCATTGAATTCTCCATTACAAATTAAACCTATATAATTTTCATCAGTAATATTTTCCATTTTTGGTCTCCTTTTTATATATAAATTTTTAATTCATGTTATAATAACATAAAAACATTAACTTTTCAACATTAGTTATTGGTTTTATTCTTTTTTTTCTTATCTTTTGGTTGCTTTACTTGTAATTTGGGAAAAGCTTCCATTAATCTTTTTCTTAAAACTGATTTTTGTTTAAAATTTTCAACAACCTTTTTAGTTATTTCTTCTGAATTATTTTTTATGCTTTTTAAAGTATTATCTAGTTTTTGAATAGAAGATTTTTGGAAAGTTTCAAATTCTTCTTTAGTTTTTCTAATCTTTTGATCAAAAATTTGTTTAGATTCTTTTTGTTTCATTTCCCACTCAGATTTTTTTAATTTTATTTGTGTATCAAATTCATCTTTTTTGTTAATTAATCTTTCTGTAATAGCTTCTCTTTGCATTCTTATTTTTTCTGCTAATTCTCGTGGAGACTCAGTAAGTGTTCCAATCATCTTTGTTCTATGATATTTTACCGTTCTTTGAAATTTCAATCCCTTTACTTTTAATCTTCTGCTAAATATTATAACATCTGATTCAGCTTTCATTAAAACATCTTCTGCCTTATCTTTCACTTTGTTTCCTATTTCTTCAGTATTATCTTTTTCTTTATAAGTTTCTCCTTTAAAGCTTATAATTATTTTGAAAGATATTATAACATCTATAACAAATAAAAAACTCAAAATAATAGTTATTATATCTCTTGCTAAATCTGGTATTTTCAAATAAATATTAATAAAAAATGGATTAATTAAACATATAATTGTTGTTCCTGCTATGCCAAAAGGAATTAAGGTCTCTAAACAAATTCTTCCATTTATATTAAACTTTCTATTTGTATAATCCCACCACCTAGCATTGAATAACTTTTCCATAATATAACTTGTAGTATATTCTAGTAAACCGCAAATAACTGTTGAAAGTATGAAAAGTGCAAATATATCTTCTGTATAGTTTTTTAGTAAGATACTTATCAAAACAACCCCAGTTCCATATACAGGACAATATGGTCCTATTAAAAAACCTCTGTTTACAAATTTCTTTACCTTTAAAATGCCTCCAATAGATTCCATTACCCATCCTAAAAAAGAATAAGTAAAAAACAATAATATATATATTTCAATACTTTTTAACATAAAAAACTCCTTTTATAGAGATATCTTTTTGTGTTTTTATTATACCATAAAAATTTTTTTTAACAATGTCTCATTTTAAGAATTTCTATATATAATATCTACATAATAAAAATTTATACATTTTCAAAGCATTTTTATAATTTTATAAGCTTAATTTTGTTTTTATTTCATTAATTTTTTTCTTTGTTTGTTCATAGCCTTGATTATATAGTTCTTCTATTTTAGATTTCTCTAGTAATCCTACACTTTCTGTATCTATTTTTAACAAATAATCTGTTCCTTCCCATTCATATTTGTAAAGTTCATGGCAAAGTATTGAAAAAGATTTGCTTATAACCTCAAATAAATTTTTACAACATTTTCTATCTTTATTTGTAAAAACTATACTAAGCACTTTATCTGCTCCAGCTCTTTTAGTTTCTCTCCAAGGTAAGTTTTCAGAAATTCCACCATCTACTAAAAGCTCTCCTTTATATTTGCATGGTGAAAATATTCCTGGATAACTACAACTAGCTTGAACTGCTGTTCCAATATTAACATTATTTATGTATTTTACTTCGTCACAGTTGTTCTGTAATATATTATTGGAAAACACATATACTTTTTCATTATTAATATTAACCGCTGGAATAAGTAATGGCATTTTTATCTGATTTATATTTTCAATTCCTTTTGTTTTGCAAATTTCATTAACTAGCTTTTTTATTTTTTCACCACTATTTAATCCATCAATATTAAAATTTCTTTTTAATATTGCATTTTTTAAAAATTTCAAAATATTTTTAATGTCTATATATTTTATTTGATTCACATATTTTTTAAATATTTCGTAAATTTCATCAACTGTAAATCCTGACGCATATAAACAGGATACTATGCTTCCTGAACTTGTTCCTGATATAAAATAAAATTTAATATTTGCCTCTTCTAAAGCTCTTATCGCTCCAATATGTGCAAATCCTTTTATTCCTCCTCCTGAAAGACATAAACCTAATTTCATAAAAAAATCACCTCAAATATAATATTCAAAGTGATTATTTAGTGTAACTATAATATTTTATAATAATATTATAAAATATTAGGTTATTGAAAAAGTTGTTGTTAGACATATAAAATTATATTAATTATTTCTAATTAACATAATTTTATTCTGAAGCTTCAGAAACAAGCTCTTCGATTAATTTTTTTACGGTTGTTATTTTATCTATTTTGTAAGCATTACTACCAACAAATAATAAAGCATCATCTATATTACCTTCTACAGCATTTATTAGAGCTCTTGTTATACAATAAGGTGTTTCTTTTGGATTACATGTTTTTATACAATTTAAACACTTTTTATCTGTTCCTTTTATTCCTGCTAATTTTCTTTTTTCTACTTCTTTCATAAATTTATTGTTAATTGCTCTACCCGGCATTCCTACTGGACTTTGTACAATCTCTATCTCTTCTTTTGTAGCTTTTATATAAGTTTCTTTATATTTTATATCTGCATCACATTCTTCTGTTGCTACAAATCTAGTTGCCATCTGCACTCCAGCAGCACCATACTCTAAAGCCTTTTTAATATCTTTACCTGTATATATTCCTCCGGCTGCTATAACAGGTATTCTTGTATTATACTCTATTTCAAATTCTTTAACCTTTTGAACTACTTCTTTTACTATTTGATATATATCTTTTCTATTTTTATCTTCTAGTTCTTCTCTTGAAAATCCTAGATGTCCACCTGCTTCTGGTCCTTCTACTACAATCATATCTGGAAGACGTTTTTGTCTTAGCCATAATTTAATCATAAGGACTGCACCTCTTGCAGAAGATATTATTGGTGCAATTTTTACTTTAGTTCCTTCTACAAGTTTAGGTAATTCTTTTGGAAGTCCTGCTCCTGAAATTATCAAATCTATACCACTTTCAATAGCTTTCTTTACATTTTCTTTATAAAAATTTGTAACGCTCATTATGTTTATAGCTACAATTCCATTTCCTTCAGAAATTTCTTTTGCTTTTTTTATATGTTTTTCTAAAGCTCTCAAATTAGCATTTAGAGTATTTGTTTCAAAATCTGGTTCGTCAAAGCCAATTTGAGCTGTTGATATAACACCTATTCCTCCTTCTTTTGCAACTGCTCCAGCTAATTTTGAACGTGATATTCCAACTCCCATTCCACCTTGAATAATTGGAACCTTGGCAACTAAATCTCCTATTTTTAACTCTGGTAATTTCATATTTCCATCTCCTATTTTTAATAAATATATAGTTATAAAACAACAAAACAATTCAAATTATTCTATCATATAATACCTCTTATCTTATTATATAGTTTTAAACTCTAGATATGCTTTAAAAAATATAGGTGATTTATTATCACCATATATTTTATATAATATCTACTTTATATAATAAATTAAAACTTATAAAGTAAATTACTGTAAGTTATAGAATAACACTAATTATAAAATATTTTAAATTTTATAATCCCATAATATTATATCCACTATCTGCATAAATTACTTGACCTGTAATTGCTCTTGACATATCACTTAATAAGAAAGTAACTGCATTTCCAACCTCTTCTGTTGTTACATTTCTTCTTAATGGTGCTTTTTCCTCAACTACACTTAAAATTGAATTAAAATCTTTAATTCCTTTAGCAGATAAAGTTTTTATTGGACCTGCTGATATAGCATTTACTCTTACTCCCATAGGACCTAAGTTATCAGCTAAATATCTAATACTACATTCTAAAGCTGCTTTTGCAACTCCCATTACATTATACCCTGGTAAAACTTTTGTTGAACCATAATATGTTAAAGCTGTTATACTTGCATTTTCATTTAAAACTTCTAAATCTCTTGCAATTCTAGCTACAGCAACTAAACTATATGCACTAACATCATTCGCATGAGCAAATCCTTCTTTACTTGTATTTATAAAATCATTTCTTAAATCTTCTGTATTTGCATGTGCTATACTATGTAAAATTCCATCAATTTTCCCATAATCATTTTTTATTGTTTTAAATAAACTTTCTATTTCTTCATCTTTTGAAGCATCACAAGTATATGCCTTAAATCCTTTAAATTCAGATACAAGTTCTTCTATTTTTTCTCTGTTTTCTTCTCCCATAAATGTAAAAATTAATTTTGCTCCTTGTTCATAAGCAGCTTTAGCAGCGCCATAAGCAATACTCCATTTGTTTCTAATTCCCATAATTAAAATTGTTTTGTCTTTTAATATCATCTTTTTTCTCCTTTTTACTTTATATTTTACTAATATTATTATTATATTAGTTATTTTAAACGTTATTTTTTATTTAAATATTATGCATATTTAATACTATTACTCCTAATTAAATCATATACTCTTTATTAATCATTTTTATTATTTGTATTATAATTTTAATAAATAAAATTTATTTCAATTTATCTTCCTATTTTTCTGAATTTATCATATCTTTCAGAAACTAAAGTTTCTATATCCTTATTAATTAATTTAGGTGTTGTTTTTTCTATATATTCTTTTATATTTTGCGCTACAAATTTTTTGTCAAAATGTGCTCCACCAACAGGCTCTTTAATTATTTCATCAATAACTCCAAAATCATATAAATCTTGCGCTGTAAGTTTCATTTTTTCAGCTGCTTCTTTAACTCTTGTTCCATCTTTCCAAAGAATACTCGCATATCCTTCTGGTGAAAGTATAGAATAAATCGAATTTTCTAGCATAATAACTTTATCTCCTATTCCTATTGCTAAAGCTCCACCACTAGAACCTTCACCTATTACTATTGCAATTATTGGAACTTTTAAATTTGCCATCTCCATCATACTTCTTGCTATAGCCTCACCTTGACCTCTTTCTTCTGCTCCAATTCCTGGATAAGCACCTTTTGTATCAATAAAAGTTATTATTGGTCTATGAAACTTCTCAGCTTGTTTCATAAATCTAATGCCTTTTCTATAACTTTCTGGATTAGGCATACCAAAATTTCTTTGTATATTTTCTTTAGTATTTCTACCCTTTTGTTCAGCTACTATTGTATAATTTTGATTTCCAATTCTTCCTAGTCCGCAAACAATTGCTTTATCATCCTTAAAAGCTCTATCACCATGTAATTCCATAAAATCATCAAAAATTATTTCT
Organism: uncultured Clostridium sp.; assembly: GCA_900553685.1. Taxonomy (GTDB): domain Bacteria; phylum Bacillota; class Clostridia; order TANB77; family CAG-508; genus Scatovivens; species Scatovivens faecipullorum. The sequence continues at coordinate 289,196 of USEI01000001.1, read as the reverse complement.
ATATAGTCTAAAGCTGTTGGTCTTTGAGGATTTCTTGCTATTTCAACTTTATCCCAAGCAGTTAAATTTTCATAAGCTTTTTTTCTCAAGTTAAATAATTTTTCCTTGGTTTCCTTAATCTCATCACTAACATCTATAATTCTATCTTTACTAATATTATTAAGTTCTTTAATAACTTCCTCAAGATTTTTTATTTCTTCACTTAAGTCTGTCAAAATATACCTCCTTATATAAATTATTTATTAAATCTTATTAATTTATAAAGTGTTTCTTTCATATCTTTTCTTTCAACTATTTTATCTACAAAACCATGTTCTAATAAAAATTCTGAAGTTTGAAATCCTTCTGGAAGTTCTTCTCCAATAGTTTGCTTTATAACTCTTGGTCCTGCAAAACCAATCATAGCTTTAGGTTCAGCAAGTATGATATCTCCAAGTGAAGCAAAACTTGCTGTAACACCACCATAAGTTGGATCTGTAAGAACAGATATAAAAAGTATTCCAGAATCATTTAACTTGGCAATAGCACTTGAAGTTTTTGCCATTTGCATTAAAGAAATAATTCCTTCTTGCATTCTTGCTCCACCAGAAACTGAAAATATTATGATTGGTAAATTAAGTTCTATTGCTTTTTCTATAGAATAAGTTATTTTTTCACCAACAACACTTCCCATACTTCCCATTAAGAAATTTCCGTCCATTACACAAATAACAGCTTTTTCTTCGTTTATTTTTCCTATTCCGCAAACTACAGCTTCATCTATTCCTGTTTTATTTCTTAATCCTTCTAGCTTTTCCATATAACCATCTAAATTTAAAGGATTAGTTTCTTTTACATCAACTTCAAATGGTATAAAACTGTTTTCATCAGTTATTTGTTTTATTCTTCTTCTTGCTGATAATCTAAAATGATTACCACAATTTGGACAAACACTAAAATTTTCATGTAGAGTTTCTTTATATAGAATCTCACCACATTTTTCACATTTAACCCATTTTCCAACTGGTATATCAACTTTACTATCTTTAAGATTATCTTTTACTTGATTTCTTTTCTTTAATTTATCAATTATCATACTAAAACAAAACCTTTCTTTTAAGTTAAAAGTATCATTTTTTATATATTTAACAATCTATTTATATATCAACCTAATAACTTACTAATAAAAGATGTATCAAAATTTCCTGATATAAAATCTTCATTTTCTAATATCTTATATAAGAAATCTATATTTGTATCTATTCCATCTATTATACACTCTTCTAGTGCTCTTTTCATTTTAGAAATTGCTTCTTTTCTATTTTCAGCATGAACTATTAGTTTTGCTATCATAGAATCATAAGTTGGTGGTATTTTATATCCTGAATATACCGCTGTATCAATTCTTACTCCATTTCCACCTGGTAAATTTAAATCTTTTATTTCACCTGGACATGGCATGAAATTTTTATCTGGATTTTCAGCATTAATTCTACACTCTATACTGTGTCCATTAAAATTTATGTCTTCTTGTTTAAATCTTAGTTTTTCACCTGAAGCAATCCTTAATTGTTCTTTTACAATATCAACACCTGTGACCCATTCTGTAACAGGATGTTCAACTTGTATTCTAGTATTCATTTCCATAAAATAAAAGTTTTTATCTTTGTCAACTAAAAATTCTATTGTTCCTGCATTAGAATATTTAGAAGCTTTAACTGCTTTTATTGCAGCATTTCCCATTTTTTCTCTTAATTTCTCATCTAAAACAGTTGATGGACTTTCTTCTAATACTTTTTGATTTCTTCTTTGAACAGAACAATCTCTTTCTCCAAGATGAATGACATTTCCAAATTCATCTGCTAATACTTGTATTTCAACATGTCTTGGGTTAACAATAAATTTTTCCATATATATTTCATCATCATTAAAAGAAACTTTTGCTTCTTGTTTAACTATATTATAAGCATCTTCTAAATCTTCTATTTTTTCTACTAATCTAATTCCCTTTCCTCCGCCTCCAGCAGAAGCTTTAAGCATTATAGGGAAACCTATTTCTTGAGCTATTTTTTTAGCTTCCTCGAAATTTTTTAAACTTCCGTCAGATCCTGGTACTACTGGAACTCCAGCCGATTTCATAAGATCTTTTGCATTTGATTTATTTCCCATTAAATCAATAATTTTATATGATGGTCCTATAAATTTTATATTACTTTCCTCACACATTTTAGCAAATTGTGCATTTTCAGATAAAAAACCAAAACCTGGATGTATACTATCACTTCCAGTTAAACTAGCAGCTTCTAATATATTTTTTATATTTAAATAACTTTTTGCAGAAGGAGCAGGACCTATACAAACTGCTTCATCAGCAAGTTTTGTATGTAGACTATTTTTATCTGCTTCAGAATAAACAGCAACAGTTCTAATGTTCATTTCCTTACAAGCTCTTATTATTCTTACAGCAATTTCTCCTCTATTTGCAATTAAAACTTTATTTAACATTTTCTTTCTCCTTATAAATTAACCTACTATTGCAAAAGTAAGTTCACCTTTTGCTGCAACCTTTCCATCTACAGTTGCTATAGCTTCTCCAATTCCGACAGGTCCTTTAGTTTTAATAATTTTCACTTCTAATTTTAAAACATCACCTGGAATTACTTGCTTTTTAAATCTTAATTTATCAATTCCACCAAATAAAGCATTTTTTCCTTTATTTTCTTCCATTGATAGAATTGCAACAGCACCTGTTTGTGCTAAAGCTTCAACAATTAATACTCCTGGCATAATTGGTTGACCAGGAAAGTGTCCTGCAAAATGAGGTTCATTTATACAAACTGTTTTATAAGCTATTGCACTTTCACCTGGAACAAATTCTTCAACTCTGTCAATCATTAAGAATGGAGGTCTTTGAGGTATTATTTTCATGATTTCATTTATATCTAACATAACTTTTCTTCACATAATTTATTTATGTGAAATTCTCCTTTCTTTAAAACAATGTATATTTATAGATTTATTAATAATTTTGATATTCTAGTTATAAAATAACCTTTTAATTTTATCAAAAATCTTAAATTATTTTATAATAAATAATGGTTTCCCGTAATCTACCATTTCTTCATCTTTTACTAAAATATCTACAACTTCTCCATCATATTCTGATTCAATTTCATTCATAAGTTTCATTGCTTCAATTATACAAAGTTTATCACCTTTTTTTACTTTGCTGCCTATTTTTACAAAAGGAGCTACATCTGGTGATGGTTTTGAATAAAAAGTACCTACCATAGGTGATTTAACAACATTTCCTGTAACTTCTTCTTTTACTTTTAATGGTTCATCTTTTTTTACATCTGGAACTGCTACTGGTGTTTGTTGAATTAAACTTTGTGTTTGCACTTGTGGAACTGTTAACATAGTAGGATTTGCTTTTATCATTCCATTATCTTTTTTCATACTAATTTTTAATCCATCTTTAAACTCAATTTCCATTTCTGTAAGTTTAGAATTTCCCATATCATCCATAAGTTTTTTTATTTCTTTATAATCCATTTTTAATTTTCCTTTCTAATCTCAAAAATTAAACTTAATCCTCATATTTTTTAAATATTATTGAGCTATTATGTCCTCCAAAGCCTAGTGAATTTGACATTGCAACTGTTACTTCTGCTTTTCTTGCTTTATTAGGAACAATATCCAAATCACATTCTTCATCTGAAACTTTATATCCTATTGTTGGTGGTACAATTCCTTCATCTATTGCTTTAACACAAACTATTGCTTCAACTCCACCTGCTGCTCCTAATAAGTGTCCTGTATGTCCCTTAGTTGAACTAACCATAACTTTTTTACTAGCTTCGCCCAAAGCTTTTTTTATAGCTGAAGTTTCACAAGAATCATTTAAATGAGTTGATGTTCCATGTGCATTAATATATGTTATTTCTTCTGGTTTCAAATTAGCATCTTTTATTGCATTTTCCATAGCTCTTGCTCCACCTTCTCCTTCTGGTGCTGGTGAAGTAATATGGTATGCATCTGATGAAGCTCCATATCCAACTATTTCTGCATAAATTTTTGCTCCTCTTTTTCTAGCATGTTCTAATTCTTCTAAAATTATTAAACCTGCGCCTTCTCCCATAACAAATCCATTTCTTTCTTTGTCAAAAGGAATACTTGCTCTGGTTTTATCTTGTGTTTGTGATAAAGCTTTTATATTTGTAAATCCTGAAATTCCTGTTGGAGTAATAGAAGCTTCTGTTCCTCCTGTAATCATAACATCTTGATAACCGTGTTTAATTATTCTATAACATTCTCCTATTGTATGAGTAGCACTTGCACAGGCTGTTGTCATACAAAAAGATTCTCCTTTTGCTCCAATTTCTATTGCAACATTTCCAGTAGCCATATTACTAATAGCCATTGGAATATACATAGGTGATACTCTATCTGGTCCTTTTTCATATAATGTAATAACATTTGATTCAATACTTTGAAGTCCACCTATACCAGAACTTATTGCAACACCAAAACGTGTAGCATCTTCTTTTTCCATATCTATTTTGCTATCTGCCATTGCTTCTCTTGCTGCAATCATAGCAAGTTGAGTATATCTATCTAATCTTTTTGATGCTTTTTTGTCAAAATGTTCTTCTGGATTATAATTTTTTATTTCTCCTGCTAATTTTACTTTATATTTTGATGTATCAAATAAAGTTATTTCATCAATACCACATTTTCCATCTACTATTCCTTTCCAAAATTCTTTAGTATTGTTTCCTATAGGAGTTATTGCTCCTAATCCTGTTACTACAACTCTTCTTTCCATCATCTTAATCCTTTCTAATTTATTTTTTGATTACATTAACATTCCACCATCAACATTTATTACTTGACCTGTTATATAACTGCTTTCTTCAGATGCTAAAAATTTTACTACATTAGCTATATCTCTACTGCTTCCCATTCTTTTTAGTGGTATTTGTGAATTAATATTTTCTTTTACTGTATCTGATAACACACTGGTCATATCTGTTGAAATAAAACCTGGCGCTACTGCATTTACTAGTATATTTCTGCTGGCAACTTCTTTAGCCAAACTTTTCGTAAATCCAATTATTCCCGCCTTAGATGCTGAATAATTTGTTTGACCAGCATTTCCTGAAACTCCAACCACTGAAGATATATTTATTATTCTTCCTGATCTTTGTTTTACCATTGAAGAAATTACATTTTTTGTTACATTAAATGTTCCTATTAAATTAACATTAATTACAGCTTCAAAATCCTCTTTTGACATTCTCATTAATAAATTATCTTTTGTTATTCCTGCATTATTAACTAAAACATCTATTTTTCCTAGTTTTTCTATAGTTTCTTTAACTATATTTTCTGCATCTTCAAAACTTCCTACATCTCCTTGAACTACTGCACATCTTACATTAAATTTTTCTTCAATTTCTTTTTTCATTTCTTCAACTTCAGCTGTTTTAGTTCTATAATTAACTGAAACATCATATCCGTTTTCTGCTAAAGTATATACAATTTCTTTTCCAATTCCTCTTGTAGCTCCTGTTACTAAAGCTACTTTTCTTAAATTCTCCATATTTTAATTTCCTTTCATTTTTTTTAGATTATATTTTAATCAATATTATCTAATCTAAAATATCAAGTTAATAACTTTTAAATTTTATAATCAATCCTTTAATCTTAAATTTGTTCTAAATTATTTCAAGTTATTTTTCATTTTTTCCAAGTTCACTAATTGTATTTTCAAAACTTTGTACATCATTTATATTAATGCATTTTGCCTCTCTATTAATTTTTTTAACAAAACTTGTTAAAACTTTACCAGGTCCAATTTCTACAAAAGTATCTACTCCATTATCTAACATATATTTTACTGATGCTGAAAATCTTACTGGATTTATAACATGTTTTGCTAAAATATCTCTAATATCATCTACCTCTGTGTAAGGTTTAGCATCAATATTCTTTATTACATTACAATTTGGAGTTTTAATTTCTATCAAATTAAGCTCCTTCCTTAAAGCCTTAGACGCTTCAACTAACTTCTCTGTATGAAAAGGTCCACTAGTTTTTAAACTTACTACTCTTTTTGCACCTTCTTCTTTTGCAATTTCAGACATTTCTAAAATCCCTGCTTTATCTCCTGAAACTGCAACTTGACCTGGACAGTTATAATTTGCAGGTACTGCAAAACCTTGAACCACTTTTTTGCAAATTTCTTCTACTTTTTCATCTTCCATTCCAATTACAGCTGCCATAGCCCAATCTCCTTCTGGAAGAAGATTTTGCATAAATTCTCCTCTCTTTTTAACAATTTTTCCTACATCCTCTAAAGTAAAACTTTTTGCATATGTAAGCGCTGCATATTCTCCTAAACTTAAACCTGTCGCATAATCTGCTTTTATGTTTTTCTCTTCTAAAAGCTTTAAAATTCCTAAACTCATAGCAAGTATAGCTATTTGGGTATTTTTAGTTTGTGACAATTCTTCTTCTTGAGAATTAAAAGTTAAATCAGCAATATCAATACCTGCTGCTTTACTTAAAGTAGAATATACTTTTTTTACTTCATCATATTTCTCATATAAGTCTTTACCCATTCCTACACTTTGCGCACCTTGTCCTGGAAATAAAAATCCTATTTTCATTTTTTTCTCCTTTATATTTTAAATTATTTATACTTTATAATTCTTAGTTATTTACAATTTTACTCATATATTTTGACAAATATAAATATATAAAATATACATTTATATTTATGTTCTAATTTATTTTAAATTTTTTATATTAAATTTATTTATTGCAAATTATATTATTTTTCAATTAATATGCTTCCTAAATTAAGTCCACCACCATAGCCAGCTAAAATTAACTTATCTCCAATTTTTAAATTTTCAAAAACATCATCTAAAGCTATTGGTATGCTTGCACAAAAAGTATTTCCATATTTTTCTAAATTACTATACATTTTTTCATCAATTATATTTAATTTTTTAGAAATACTTTCAATTATTTTTATATTTGATTGATGTGGAATTATATATTTTAAATTTTCTATTTTTAAATTATTAAGTTCTAAAGTATCTTCTATATTTTTTGTAACTTTAGATACCGCATATTTATATATTGCTTTTCCATTCATATATAATTTTCTTCCATTATGGCAAGTTAAAATTTCACCATCTTGACCAAAACTTTCTATATTGCAGAAATATTTTTTATCTTCTTTAGATTTTCCGATTAATACTGCCCCTGAAGCATCTCCTAAAAGAATTGATGTATTAATATCATCAAAATCTAAATATTTTGATATATTTTCAACACCTATTACCAAAGCATATTCTGTTTCTCCAAAACTAATATTTTTTCTTGCAATATCAAAAGCATTTATAAAACCACTACAACCTGCAAAAACATCTAAGCACATACATTTTTTTATATTTAAAGCTTTTTGTACTTCAAAGCTTATTCCAGGCATAATTCTATCACTAGAAGTAGTTGCAACTACTATGTTTCCAATTTTTTGAATATCAAAATCTATTTTTTCTATTATTTTTTTTGCAGAATTTACTGCTAAATCTATAATATTTTCTTCTTTAGTAAAATATCTATTTTTTATTCCTGTTCGTTTGAAAATCCAGTCATCATCTAAGTTAAATTTTTCATTAAAAAAGCTATTTTCGACTCTATTGTTTGGAAGATATTTGCTTGTCGAAATAATTTTTATTGAATTCATCTTTAGCTCCTTTTAATATCTTTTACTTTTGAATTATAGCACATCATTTTTTATAAGTAACTAGACTAACCAGTCAGTTTATAAAAATTAATTCTTATAATATATAAAAAAGATAAATATAATTTTAATTATATTTATCTTTTTTTAACTAGTATACTTTAAATATTTTATTATTCAATAGGCTCTGCTGTTTCTAAATCTCCATTTTCTGAATATAATGTTTTAGTTTCTACAAGTTCCCAAGTATCTCCATTTATGTTTATTTGAGTATAAAAAATTTTATCTTCAAAAACACTTTTTAATGTTGTACCATCTATAAGTTCTATTTCCATATCTTCACTACAATTTGATTTTATTGCATCTACTGTTAAAAAATTATCAGGAATTGTGTCTGGATCTTCTTCTTTTTTAGCATGATAATCTGATAAGCTTTTTTCAATCGCTTCAGATATTGCTTGATCTACTTTTCTACCTAAATTATTAATATTCCCCTCATTTTCAATAGGCTCTACACTTGTTTCCACAGTATTTTCTTCTATAATATTAGTAGTTTCATCTTCTACTAAATTTTCATCACTATTTAAATCCTCAATGCTAGTAAATCCCATTGACATTAAAATTTCTGAAATATAATAATTAGGGTTTTCTTCTATAGTCTTTGACAAATTTTGAATAATTTCTTGACCTAAATTATTAAAATCTTCTTTTGAATAATCATTCAAAATTAAAGCATTTTCGTCTGTTAATTCTTCTATTTGAATATCAGAATTAAATCTAATATTCATCACTACTGAATAGTCCTTATTTCCTAAGTCGATATTAGTTGTCACATTATCATTATTCTTAGTTGATTTTAATGTCATTTTTACATTTTCATCTTCATAATCACCAATATAATAATTATAGTCTGCACTATGTGATGAATCTTCTTCTAGTGCTTTTACATCATCTTGGTTATAAGTTTTATTTTTTTCAAAGATTAATTCTCCTTGATTATCACTAAAATTATTTGTTATTGTAATTTTCTCTTCGCTTCCAACTTTGTTTTTATCTGATTTTTGAAGAGTTGATTTGAAAACAATATTATTATTGTCTTTAATCAAAAATTCTGAAACCTCAGTATTATTATCTATATTAACTTCTGTTTTTATTGTTCTTTTATCAGCAGAATATACTGAAATTACAATTTGTGAATCTACTATATGTGAATTGTCCAATGAATTTTTAAATTCATTAATTTGAGATTTTAAATCTTCTATATTAGTACCCAAATTCATTTTACTATTATATAAATCTATAAATTCTTTATCATTTAGTAAGTCTGTCATTGTATTTGTGAATACTTCTAATATTTTTTTTGTACTAGTTGTAGCAGAATATTTATTTGCTTTAAGTGTTTTTCCATCAACATCTACTTGTATTCCATTTTCTGAAGTGAAAATAGTATCTTCAAATTGGTCTAAAAATTTTTTACTATAAGTTAAATATATATTATTTAACTTATTATTTTCTTCTTCTGAAAAAGATTCTAATTGTGTTATTTTATCAGGTAACATATTTACAATCTCTTCACTATTAATAAAATTACTTAAAAATTTTTTTAAATTTCTATTTTCTAAAGCCAAATATTTATCATGTAATCCTTTTAAATAAATACCATAAGTATCATTTGTTACAGCTAAATTTGTTTGCAGAACTTGCTCATCATCTTGTTTTATTTCACAAACTAAAGATTCTTTTTCATTTTTTAAATCTCCAGCATATTTTATATTAATTTCTTGTGGTGTTAATTTATCAAAAATATCTAAATCAATTTCAGTTTTATTTTCTTCCATTTTTTTAAATGTTTCATTATAAGGCTCTAAATTAAATTCCGATAATTGTGTTATATTATTTGCAAGATATTTTACAAATAATTGCTTTGGAGTTTTAAAAATATCTGTTGCGAAATAAGCATAAACCATTCCTCCAAGCAATATTAATAGTATAATAATTACAACTAAAATTATTTTTTTTGCTTTTTCTTTTTTCATTCTTCCCTCCCAAAATTATTTTAATTTGATTATATCTATATATTTCTCAATTTTCAATATATTTATTAATAAAACTAGAAAGCTTTTTACTTTACTTTTTCATATATATTTGATATGCTTATAAAAATTGAATTTTAAAAAAGAGGTATTTATTATATTGAATAGAGTAGGAAAAGAAAGAAGAAATAATTTAAATAAACATCAATTAAAAAATGATGAAAATAAATTTGAAAAAGAAAATAAAATCAAATCAAAAAAATTTAAAAGAATAAAAATTGTTTTAATAATTCTCCTAATCTTAATAGTTTTTACTGCAATAAAAACTGGTATTTTTATTGCTAATTGGCAAAGTCTGGCACAAGATATGATTTCTAACACACCATCACAAGTATTAGATATACAAGGAAATGTAATTGCAGAATTTGGAACTAATAAAAATACAAAAAATGTTTCTTTTAATGAAATGCCAGATAATTTAAAAAATGCCTATGTAGCTATAGAAGATCAACGTTTTTATAAACATTCTGGAGTAGATTTTCCAAGAACAGCTGCTGCTATTTTTTCTTATATAAGAAATCTTGGTTCATCTTCATTTGGTGGAAGTAGTATAACACAACAATTAGTAAAAAATTTAACAGGAGATAATTCTTCAAAGGTTTCTCGAAAAATAAATGAATGGATTAAAGCCTTTGCTATTGAAGGAGTATTAGATAAAGATGAAATATTAGAAGCTTACCTAAATATTATATATGTTGGACCTAATTTATACGGCGTTGAAATGGGTTCAAATTATTATTTTAATAAAAGTGTTTCTGAACTTGATTTGGCTGAATGTGCATTTCTTGCTGGAATAAATAATTCTCCCAATTCTTATAATCCTTTTGATGATGAAAAAGATAACTCTGAAAAAATTAAAACAAGAACTAAAACTGTACTTGCTAAAATGTTAGAATTAGAATATATAAATGAAGAAGATTATAATCAAGCTATTTTAAAAGTAGAAAATGGCTTGAAATTTAAACAAGGTAAGATACAAAATTCAGAAGAAAATATTATTTACTCTTACCATACAGATGCATTACTTGCAGAAATAATAGAAGATATTTCTAAAAAGAAAAATATATCAACAAATTTCGCTGAAAATTATATAGAGATGGCAGGATTAAAAATATATAGTACTCAAGATTCTGAAATTCAATCAGAGATTGAAAAAGAATTTTCAAAAAATAAATATATATTAAAATCAGAAAAAGATTCTTCTGTTACTTCTCAAGCAGCAATGGTAGTTATGGATCATAAAACTGGTTATGTTGTAGGTTGTGTAGGTGGTCTTGGTGAAAAAAGCACTTCTAGAGGATTTAACAGAGCAACACAAGCATTAAGGCAAACCGGTTCTGCAGGTAAACCTCTTGCTGTTTTAGTCCCTGGTTTAGAAGAAAAAATATTTACACCAGCAACTTTATATTTAGATGAAGAAACAACTTTTGATGATGGAACAGAAACCGGTTACTCTCCTACTGATTATAATGATTATAGAGGTATAATCACAGTAAGACAAGCTGTTGAATCTTCTCAAAATATTCCTTTTGTAAAAATGATGGAAGAAATTACTCCAAAAACATCTATAAAATACATGGAAAAAATGGGAATTACCACTCTTACAAAAACTGATGAAAATCTTAATTTAGCTTTAGGTGGTCTTGATAAGGGAATTAGTCCTTTAGAAATGGCTGCGGCATATTCATGTATAGCAAATGACGGAATTTATATAGAGCCAACATTTTACATAAAAATTGAAAATTCTGCTGGAAAAACAGTTTTAAAAACAAAACAAAAGAAAAAAAGAAGTATTTCAAAAGAAGTAGCATATATTGTTCAAAGCTTACTAACAGAACCTGTAATAGGCTCAAAAGGAACGGCTAATTACTGTAAAATTCCTGGTATTGATGTTGCTGCTAAAACAGGTACAACAAATGATGAATATGATAGATGGCTTTGTGGATTTACACCATACTATACTGCTGTAACTTGGTTTGGCTTTGATCTAAATGAAACAATAAAGTTTAATGGAAAAAATCCATCTGGACAAATTTGGTCAGCAGTTATGAAATCTATACATTCAAATTTAGATAATGCAAAATTTGACCTGCCAAAATCTGGTATTGAAACTGCAACAATTTGTCCATCAAGTGGTTTATTTGCCTTTTCAGAATGTCCTGGTGCTTATACTGAATATTTTATAAAAGGAACTTCTCCAACTGAATATTGTAATGAACATTCTGGAGGTATAAATATCAAAAACTCTAATTCTGAACAAACTGAAACTCAAGATACCACTCAAATACCAAATCAAGAGCCAGAAACCTCTTCAGTTATTAATGAAGAACCACAAAAAGAGTCTCAAAATGAAAACATACCTTCAGAAAATTCTTCTAATGAAGAGAATATACTAAATACACCTGATTCTTCAAAAAATAATTCAGATGAGTTACCTAATGCTAACACAGTTACAGATGACTCAAACATTTCAAATGATAACAATTCACAAGAACAAGAAAATTTAGAAAATGAAAACACATCTTCAGAAACACCAGAAGAAAGTACAGATGACACATTTGAACAATAATATAAATTCTATTCTATATTTTAAAAAGGCTTCTAAAATCAGTTGAACTTTACTTAATCCAATTAAAAATAGAAGCCTTTCATTTTTTATACTTAATAATTTTCAATTTTTTCTTTTTATTTTAAATTTAATTTCTATTTTTAATAAATCTATATACTAATTCTTCATATAAAAACTATCTTGTTTAATACAAACTTTTTTTAATTTTTTTGCAATATCCAATTAATGATTTCTTTTTTTATTGTAAAATATTCTTCTTTTTCACATTGCATATTTGATATACAATATTTTTTATTACTAATATGTGAGCAAAACATACATTCATCTAAATCTTTACAATCTTGAATAAAAAACGAATTACTTATTTTAGAGGAACAAATTACATTATAGCTATTTATGCATTCTCCAGAATCGTCAACTCTAATACAAAAATTTGATCCACTTGTTCTTTGACATCCCATAATAAATTCTGAATTTGCACACCCATCACAATAAATTGTATTTTTACATTCTCTACAATCTAAAGATCTATACACATTTTCAGATCTATAAATAGTATCACTCTTATGTACATTTTCAGAATCATAAATTCGTTCTGTTGTAGTGTAATTAATTTTTTTCCAGTACTTTAGTACATCTTCTAAAGAATCTATATCTTTCTTTTTTTGAAGCCATCCGTGTTGAATATCAAATAATTCCATATTTTTTTGTGTTATAAATTTATTGGGATTTATTGACTCTGCCCATGTTTCTTTATTAGTCATGCTATCTAAAACTTTTTGAGGTAATTTTATATCAAATGCAAATTTTGAAAGAATTTCTTCCAATGTATATGGATTTTCTCTTCCAAAAATATTTATAAATATTTTATTCATTTTTTCTAGAGTTTCTCTATTAGTCACTTACAAGCTTCCTCCTTCCTGTTGATTGTGATTTCATAATTTCTTTTAGATTAATATTATTATTAATTAAAAATTTCTTCTTTAAATTTTGTTTTGATTTATCTTTTATTACTTCTTCTTTCCCATCTTTTTCTATTATTCTTGGATGTGAAATCACATCTAATGTTCTTGCTTTAAATGCAGGTAAAACTTTTCCATTTGTGCTTATTCTTAATACACATTCTCTGTTTCCAAGTTCAGAAAGTATTTTTAGTTTAGCAAAAAAAGAATCATGTACTGCAACTTCCATTTGCATATTTCTACTTAAAATTATTGCATCTTCTCTTGATACTCTAAAAGTATAGTAATTAATTATATTTGCAAAAATAGCTTTTTGGATATCTTCATTAATTTGATTAAAATATTGTCCTGAGAGGATTAAAGATAAATTATATTTTCTACTTTCTGATAAAAATCTTTTTAAAATTGGGTTTTGAATTATTGCAACTTCATCTATAATTAAAATTATATGTTCTTCTATATGTCTTTTTTGCATAATTGAAAAAATTTGCCCCATTACTAATCCAGAAATTGTTTTTGTCATTTTTTCCCCAATAGATGACTCATCTTGAGAAATTATACTTAAAAAATTATTTTGTATAATATTTTCTAAATTTTCTAACTTATTTTTACTATTAAATGTAGGTAATATACTCATTTCATCTATAAAAGAAATTATTGGTGATATTGCTTCTGAATGAGATTTATTTTTTAACTCATTAAAATCAGTTAAAAAGAATTTTATAATTGGCTCTGGTAGAATTTCTTTATATTTTTTTAAAATATAATTTCTAAATTCATTATTAATTATTAATTCTCTTAAATTAGTAAAATTCATTCTACCTACACTTATTAATAAAAAAATACTGTGTCTTAATACCCTTTCTAGTTTTGAATTATATTCTTTATCCATTATTGATTTAAAAAGTGAAAGTAAAATTTCAGTTTCTGAAACAATATTTTTTCTAGAAGTTTGAAACAAATCTATACTATTTTTTTCTTTTTTAAAATCAATTACTTTAGTACTATTTAACCCACCTATATCCCCTTCTAATGAACTATGTGGGTCTATTACTATTATTTTATATTTCATCTTGTAATTTAAATTATTATAAATATTATTTACCAAAAGACTTAGTAATTTGGATTTACCTGTACCAGAACCACCTATTACAATAGAATGTTTATCAAAATCGTAATTATTTAAATTTAAATAATAATCATCCTGGAGATATGGAAAAGCATCAATCTTTAAAATTCCATTTTTATTATCGCTTTCAAAAACACCTATAGTCTTTTCTATATTAAGATACCTTTTTATATCTTTTCTATGTAAAAATCTTGTATGCTTTGAAAAATCTATACTCAAAAATTGATGTGGCAAATTAAATAAAAATTTTTTATAAATTAATCTGTTATTCTTCTTAAAAATTCCTAATGAAGAAAATAAGTAATTATCCTTTTTGTAAGGAATTATTTTTATTTCAGCCCATTCTAATTTTCTATTTTTTTTACTTTCATTTCTGTCTAAAATATCAACAATACTTTTTTCCTTATTAGTAACTATATAGAGAGATTTGTGTTTTAAAAGTTTTTTTGAAAATTCTATATTATTTATTCTTTTTAATAAAAAGTCATTTAAATTTCCTAATGTTGTTGGCATTTCTTGTTTTGTTTTGATAAAATATCTAACATTATTTTTTTCAAAATTTATATATATTTTATAACTTCTAAAAAAGCCATTTAGTTTTGAAATATAAGATAAAAACATAAGCCAACTCTCTTCTGTCACAAAATCAGTAGTAAAAAATATTTCATAATATTTAGATTTCCACATAATCTATCACCTTCATATATAATATTTCAAAGGTATTATATAATTTTTTTATAAAAAAAGACTGACTTTTTGCTAACCAAAAAAGTCAGTCTAATATTTTTATTATTCAATTGCAACTAAAAATTCTGTTATATTATCGTGATACCATTCAAGTTCTGGAATTGATTTCAAATTAAATTTTGTACTTGGTATAAAATTTTTATAAAACTCTGTTGATACTTTTTGTATATCTTTTGGTTCTTGATTATCAATTTTAAATCTCAACCATTTAGATTTTGGTAAAATTATTTTTTTAAATTCAGATATCTCTTTTTCATATGCTATCCAATATTCATAATTATCACTATCAAATCTGTCTTCATATTTAACCATTCCGTATTCTATTTCACCATATATTTTTTCATATTTTTCACTCATTTTTTTAAAAAAGATTGGTGCATCTTGTTTTATTTTATTATGAGTAGTTTTCATTCCTACACCATATAATATTTTCTCATCTAATTCTATGATACTGTATTCCATACTTACAGTTTCATTGATATTTTCATCAAATTTTAGTCTGGAAAATAGTCTTAATTTTTCTGGAATATTTTTTATTAAACCTGGTTTTACACCATGAAATTTTTCAAAAGCTCTTGAAAAAGAAGTAGCATTATCATATTTATATTTTACTGCTATATCAACAATTTTTTCATTTTCATTAATTAAATCATATCCAGCAGATGATAATCTTCTATTTCTAATATATTCTGATATTGAAATGTTAGCAAGTAATGAAAATACTCTTTTAGTAGTATATTCATTTGCTCCCATAATTTGAGCTATTCTAGAATAACTGATATCTTCCTCTAAATTATTTTCTATATATTCTATTATCTCATTTAAAACTTTATATATATTCAAAATATCATATTCCTTTATTATTTATATTATTACTTGAAAATATTTTCTTAAAAAATCTTTATATTTTTAACTAAAATAAAATATTGATTTTATAATTTATTTGGTTCTGGATAAGTAATTCCAAAAGTTTCTACTGTTACTTTCTTCATAACTGGTGGATCTATTGGTCTATCTTTACCTCCGACCAAAAGGACTCCTTGTAATTACTCTGGTTTTTACTATTTTATCAACTGTATCCATACCTTCTAATACACTACCAAAAGCAGCATATTTTCCATCTAAAAATGTAGAATCATCTGTTACAATAAAAAATTGAGATCCTGCTGAATTTGGCATATTACTTCTTGCCATTGATACTACCCCTCTTAAATGAGAAATTGTATTTTCTACACCGTTTTCTTTAAATTCTCCTTTAATTCCATAGCCCGGACCGCCTGTACCATTTCCTTCTGGATCTCCTCCTTGAATCATAAATCCTGGTATTGTTCTATGAAAAAATAATCCGTCATAAAATCCTTTGCTTATCAAACTTATAAAATTATTTACAGTTTCAGGAGCTTTGCTAGGATAAAGTTCTATTTTTATAATTTCTCCATTTTCCATCTCTATTGTCACAATTGGTTTTTTTATTGTTTTTTCTTCCATTTTTTCCTCTTTCTTAAATCTAATTATAATTTTATCCTATATATTTATATCATTTTTAAATATTTTTGTAAAGCAACATAGTAATTAATAATTTATTTATTATAATTTAATAGAAAATTTATTATATATTTTATATCATCTTGTACTTTTACTACTCTATCTTCTAACAAGCATTTTTACATTGAATATATCCATAGCTTCCTTGGGTAGCAAATATTTTATTTTTATCAAAACCTGATTTATAAAACTGATCATCTACATTTGTTGTAATTACAAAATAGTTTTTATTTTTTACTAATTCAAATATATTTTTATATAAATCTGTTGCTTTCATTCCAATATTATTTAAATACATGTGTTTTGACCAATATGCCCACTTTTCTTCTTCTGTATCAAAATCATAAAAACCAGATGAATACATATCTGTAAAATGATATTTTTCTATGAATTCTTTGAAATTATCTTCAAATCTTTTTCCAGAATATTCTATTCCAGCAGAAGTAGAAAGACCGCTACCAGCACCAATTAAAATATATTCTGATTGATCTATTAATTTTCTAATATTATTAACTGTTTCGTTCATATATTTTATAGTCCTCCTCTTTATATACATTAAATACTACTTTATCAAAATACTCTCTATTTTCATTTAAAAATCTGTCAACACTTTCTATCGCTATTTTACTTGCCTCTTCTTTTGGAAATCTGAATTCTCCAGTAGATATACAAGGAAATGCAATAGTCCTTATTTTGTTTTCTTTTGCTAAATTTAAAGAATTTATATAACACTCTTGTAGTTCTTTAATCTCTTTGTCTGTAACTTCATCATATATAATTGGACCAACAGTATGAAAATAAATATATATTATAATTTAAGATTATATCATATATTTTCTAAAATTCTTTTCTGTATGCTTTCACAATAACTCTTTTTTTGTTTGAATTATTACAAGTTACAAGAGTTAGCTCATAATTTTTGGTATTTTCTAATACTGATGTATCATTTTCATCTGTTTCAAATATGTCAAATACTATATATTCATATTTCTCTCCTTGTAAATCATATAAAGCAATCTTATCTTTTAGCTCTAATTCATCAATTTTTCCAAAAAACCTATCATCATTATAATTATGTCCTGCTATACAAATGTTACCTTTTTCTTCCATGTTATTTCCATAAAATTTACATGGTGAAATTTTTAAAAGTTCGTCTGTTAATCTATTAAATACAGCATATTCTAAATTTATTTTTTCTATATATATTTTTCCAAAATAAGATGAAGTGTTACTCTGTTTTTCTGTTTCATAAATTGAATTTAATCTTATATTTTTTTCAATAATCTTTGATATATTTTCTAAATTTTCATTATTATTATAATTCATTATAATATCAAAAATAAATATAGCAGCTAGAAAAATTGAAATAACAGCTTGAACTTTAAATATATATTTTTTCTTATTGTCTTTTTTATTAAAAAGTATTTGATTCATATATATTATTCTATATAAAATTATTCGAATTATTCAAAACTCCATTATCTAAATATTTTTAAGAATTTTTCAATAGACAAAAATGTCAATTTGTGATATATATATTACAATAATTTAAAGAAAGGATTTAACAAATGGAAAAAATACTTGCCAAAAATCCAACAGCCTATCATAATTATACTATTGAAAACACTATAGAAGCTGGTATTGTCCTTACAGGAACAGAAATTAAATCTATAAGAAATGGAAAAGTTAATATAAAGGACACTTATGTTAATATAAAAGATGGTGAAGTTTTTATTTATGGCATGCACATAAGTCCTTATGAATTTGGAAATATATTTAATAAAGATCCTATTAGAACTAGAAAATTATTGTTAAATAAACATGAAATAAATAGGTTATTTGGTATGATAAAACAAAAAGGTATTTCTCTTATACCAACAAAAATGTATATGAAAGGAAATAAAGTAAAACTAGAAATTGGAATAGGTAAAGGTAAAAAATTATTTGATAAGCGTCAAGATATAGCAAAAAAAGATGCAGAAATGAAAATACAAAGAGCTTTAAAAAATAAATAAGGTATTATCTTTAATATTTAATAAAATTTTATTATCACATATATAATTTATATTTGTCAAAAAAGTTCTACATATTAAATATGTAGAACTTTTTATCTTTCACCTTTTATAAAAGATTTTACATCTTTAACCTTTTCAGAAATATTTCCTTTTGCTCTTGAAATTGCATTACCTAATTTTTGTCTTTTTGTTTTCTCTATTAAATCTCTATCATAATTTAAGTCACTCACTTCTACAACTTTTGCTTTCATTTTTTCAAACAAAAATCTATAATAATTTTCTTCTTCGTCTGTAAGTTCAACACCAGTTCTTCTTTCCATATCACTTATTGCTTGATTTAAATCCAAAGTTAATACTTTCTTTTCTATCCATTCTCTAAACCAAGGTTCTTTTGAATATTGTAACATAAAACTTGGTATATCTTCTTTGTTACCTTGAACTACTCTATGTTGTGTTTTTATTGTTGGCACAACACCAGCAGAGTAATCATAACTAAAAACAGGTGCTAATCGTAAATTTTTATCACTACATATAATAAGTCCCCATTTTTCATTTGATTCGTTTTCATTAAAAACTAATTTGTTAAATAAAGTTTGTTTTATAAGACCTTCTCTTATCTCTCTTCTTGCTTTTTCTAAATCTTGTTCGGGTAGTTTATTTTTTTTGTAATATTTTTTTATATACTTATCAGTTGTATCTAAAAGTGCCTCAAAATTAATTCTTTTCTTTTTTTTGGTGTCTTTAATAATTGAATTTCCTTGTATTAAAGTTTCTTCATCATATAAAAAATTTTTTGTTAAATGATGTGTAGAAGTTGCTCCATCTTTGTTAGTAAATTCTCCTTTATAATATACCGTAGCATCTATTCCCATTTGTCTTGCAATTTGAGGAAGTAAAAAATTATTTTTTTCAGATATTCCAATGAACTTATTTTCTATTTCTGTATATCTATTTGGTGGAACTGTTGCTAAATAAGTATCTAAATTTGAACTTAATATCCAGAACACACCTATCTTACTGTTCGCAAGTCTTCTTTTTGACTTTTCAAAAGAAAAATCATTTAAGTTAATAATCCCTTTTTCATCAGGATCTAAATGTTCATTATATTTCTCACTCTTGTATATATCGTATAATCTGAAAAGATACTTACATCTTCTTTCTATATATTCATTTACATTTTTACCTGACACATGGTCTTTTAATGCATTAATTTCAACTTCTCCTAAACCATACAATTTAGCCGCTTTCACGATATAATCTAATTTACTTAGTTTATCATTAGAGACACCTTGATTTTGCTTTTGGGTGTCTCTTTTAACAATTTCTATTTTCTCCAATAAAAATCCTTATGCTTTATTTGCTGAACAGAACACATCAGTTATTTTATGTGCTACTGTAGCCTTTATTTCATCTCTAGCTGCGCCTAAATATTTTCTTGGATCGAAGATTGATGGGTCATCATTAAATACTTTTCTAACCTGAGCTGTCATAGCTAATCTTAAATCTGTATCTACATTTATTTTAGAAACACCATTTTCTCCTGCTTCTTTTAACATTTCATCAGGACAACCTTTAGCTCCAGGAATATTTCCTCCATTTTCGTTACACATATCTACAAGTCTTGGTATTACAGAAGATGCTCCATGTAATACAATAGGTGTATTAGGTAATTTTTCTTTAATCTTTTGTAATATATCAAATCTTAATTTTGCTTCACCTTTGAATTTATAGGCACCATGACTTGTTCCTATTGCAATTGCTAAAGAATCACATCCTGTTCTTTGAACAAATTCATAAGCTTGATCTGGATCTGTATATCTAGCATCATCTGAAGATACATTAACATCATCTTCCACTCCAGCTAATTTTCCAAGTTCTGCTTCAACAACAACTCCTTTTGAATGAGCATATTCTACAACTTGTTTTGTTAATGCTACATTTTCTTCAAAATCATATTTTGATCCATCTATCATTACTGATGTAAATCCTGCATCTATACATTTTTTACATGTTTCAAAATCTGGTCCGTGATCTAAGTGAAGAGCTATAGGAATAGTAGTTGTTTCTACTGCTGCCTCCACCATCTTAATCAAATAATTCATTCTAGCATATTTAATAGCACTTGAAGAAACTTGTAGAATTACTGGTGATTTAGTTTCTTCTGCTGCATCTGTTATTGCTTGTATAAACTCCATATTGTTTATATTAAAAGCTCCTATTGCGAAATGTTCTTTCATTGATTTTTCGAACATTTCTTTTGTTGTTACTAATGGCATAATCTTTCCTCCTTTAATCTTTTATTACTTTTTATATTTTATAATCTTTTATGCTAGACGTCAAGTAAATTTTATGTGTCTTAAAAATTTTAAATTATAATTTTAATAAATAATATTTAGTAGAAAATTTATTTTATTAATTTACTATTAAATAAAAAAGTCTATATAAAATGAAGATTTCTATTTAGTATTATAATTTTTACATTAACATACTAAAAAAATATTCATAATATATAGACAATACTTAAATTTTACAACTAATCACATTTACATTTATAACTTCCACACATTGATTCTTCTTCAGGAGAACCTGTTTGACAATTTTGACATGCTTTAACTTCTATTTGTTTTAATTCACACATTTTATTATTATAATTATTATATTCACAACTTTCAACCGTACAATTTATTTTTTGATTATTCATTTTAACCCCCCATAAAAAAGATAGAACTAAAAATAGTTCTATCTTATTATTTGCATTTTTTAATTTTTTAATCATTTAGTTTTCTAAATAAAATTTGTCTCCTACAAATTCATATCTTAAAGATTTTAATTCATTTTCAAAATTCTTATAATTTTCATCTTTTTTACCAGATTCTGGAATTTTAAAATATACATCATAAATTTGTTCTATACCATCTAATAAGACTTGACCATCAAAATTTAATAGACTCCAATTCATTTTTGCATATCCATATTCATTTGTTTTTATATTTTCTGTTGTATCTAACGTTATATATAGATTTTGAGTAACAAGTCTTGGATTTATAGTAGCAAACTCCCTATTAAATACATTATTATATCCATCATCTATTATTTTAAATGATTCATCATTATTTTTAACAATATATCTGCCTTCGCCACATACATATATATTTTTATATTCTTCAGAAAGCATATTTCCAGAAGAATCTATAAAATAAACTGTATTATTATTATAATTTCTTAATAAAATTCTATCACCAAAAAAATCTAAAATTTGTGCTTTTCCGGTCATAGCATTTTTGGAACCATAACTTGTAAACCAACCTTGAGTTCTTTTAGATAATTCATAAAATGGAATAGTACCATTAGAAAATAAATATAAATAATTTTCATCATAATCTAATTTAGTTGCATCCAATTTTATTTTTATATTTGAATCAGCTTTTTTCACAATTTGATATTCGTCAGCTAATCCTAAGCTTGACTTAGTTACCGTTAAATCATATTCTTCATTATAATCATATCTATATGTATATTCTGATGATATTTCACTATAAGCTGGAACTTTATTTTTATTTTCTGTAATATTCTGGATTTCATATTTCATTTCTCCTTGTTGATTTAAAACATTTTTATAAATGTTTTCTAGCTCTTCAAGCTTTGCGTCAAAATCTTCATCTGAAGATTCTGTTCTATATGACATAACTTCTCTTTTATTTTTTAATATAATTGTAGAACTTCCATCTTTGCAAACTAATGCAATATAAAACTTTTTATCATATTCTGTTATCTCTACAAATGGACTTGCATAATCATATTCAAAATTAATTACTACTTCACCTCTTGGGTTTATGTATCCGAATTTTCCATCTTTTTCTACATTTATATATGGATCTTCTATATCCAATTCTGTAATGTATTTAAAATAATCACTTTTATATGAAAGTTCGTTTTTATTCTCCTTGTTTCTTATACTCTCACCTATAGAAGCATAAGTAAAAGATAGTAATCCCAAAATTGCTGTTCCTGCCATAATAACAATAGAAACAGATATTGCTGTTGTACTATCAATTTCTACCAAATTTTCTTTTATACTTTTAAATAAAATAATAATTCCTGAAATAATACTAAATGCAGCTATTGCTGGTTGTTTTATAAAAATAAAACTTAATGAAAATATTCCTATAATATATCCTGTATTAAAAGTTGTATCAGTTCTAAGATTATAACTTTGGAAAGCATCAATACATGCTATAGCTACCATCATCAGATATATTCCTTTAACAATATATCCAACTACAAAATTTTCTTGTACCGTCATTACTGTTTTATCTTGTGGTACACACATAGTAAATACAATAATCAAAGCTCCAAATAGTAAATTCATAAAACCCATACATAAATTTACAATTTTACCTCTCATACCTATACCTCATGAGTTTATTTCTTTCGTATTTCTTTACAAACTACTTTATATATTTCTTCATGTATATCTTCTCTTGTTCTTAAAATATCATTTTTCACACAATGAATTTCATTCCAATTATATTTTTTTGCCAAACTACACGCTGCATTATAAGATTCTTCTAAATGTTTCTGATCTCTTTCATGAATATCTTTTTTTTCATTATGTGTAAATTTATTTTCTCTGTTTTTTATAAGTTCTTTAACAATTTTAGGTGGCATATTTAAGAAAAATACTTGTGTTGGAACTGGTAAACCATATATATTAAATTCTAAATCAAATAACCAATTTAAAAACTTTTCTCTTTCTTTTTCATCTTTTATTTTTCCAGCCTGATGTACCATATTGGCTGTTGTATATCTATCAGCTAGTATTATTCCACCTTCATCATAATATTTTTTAAAATCTTTAGTAAAAGTTGCATACCTATCAGCAGCATAAAAAGTTGAAGCAATATATGGACTAATTTTTTTTGCATCTTCTCCAAATTCTCCTGATAAATACATTTTTACAAGAGCTGATGATGGACTGTCATAATTAGGAAAACTTACTGTTTGATATTCGATTCCATCTTTATCTAAATGTTTTTTTAGCAAGTCAAACTGTGTTTGTTTCCCACTTCCATCTGTTCCATCTATTACAAATAATTTTCCCATTTTAAATTAACCCCTATTATAATATTATTATTTTTTATTTATTCTTGTAAATAATGGTTCTATATTTTCTAATTTTATATTAGCTTTTACATCAATAAAGTTCCAAATAGGTTCTCCAAGTTTTAAATAATTTCTTATCTTTCTACAAGCTGTAGGCATTACTATATCAAATAAGTTAGATAGATTTGCAATTATTACAGCACAATTATAAATTGTATTATTAAAGTCTTGTATATTATTTTTTCTAGCTATCCAAGGCTCTTTTTCATCATAAAATTTATTTCCATATTCAACAAGCTGCATAATTTTTCTAATTGCTTCTCTAAATTCTAATTTTTCTATTAATTCACCAGCTTCTTTATAAGTAACTTCTATTTGTTTTCTTATTTCTTCATTTAATTCTCCACAAGGAAGTTCTTCTAAGTCTTTAAATCTTAAGGTCCTATTTACTAAATTACCAAATTTGTTTAATATTTCCCCATTATGAGTATTTTCGAAATCCTCAATGGTAAAATTAGTATCTTTCTTTTCTGGACCATTAGCTAATAAATGAAATCTTAAAGAATCTGAATCATATAAATCTAAAGCTTCTAGAGCTGTCATCCCAATACCTTTACTTTTAGAAAATTTTTGATCATTAAAATTTAAGTATTCTGCTGAAACTATAGTGTCAACTAAATGATAATTTTCTTCTTGTCCTAAAAGCAAAGCATTTAAGATTATACTATGGAACATTATGTTGTCTTTTCCGTGGCACATATAAATTTTATTATTATGTCCTTCTTTCCAAAAATCTTCCCAAGTACAATCTGTTCTTTGTTCACATAATTTCATTGTATCTGTAACATATCCTAAAACAGCATCAATCCATACATACATTTTTTTATCTTCATATCCATCTACTGGAATATCTACACCCCAATTCAAATCTCTTGTAACAGCTCTATCTAATAATCCTTGTTTTAAATATTTTAAAGTTTCATTTTGAGCATTTATTCTCCAAGAATTTTTTACTTTTTCAGTATGCTCTTCAATTTGTTTTTGAAATTTAGAAAGTGCCAAATATAATACTTTATTTTCTTTTTCTACTATTTTTGAACCACATTCAATACAATTTCCTGTTTTTAATTCTTCAGTTGTTGGAACATGTAAACATTTATCACATTGATCTCCTTTAGTTTCTTCCCCACATTCAGGACAAGTTAGAACAATTTCTCTGTCTGATAAAAATTTATCACAATGTTCACAATAAGCTTGAGGTTCAACTTTTTCATATATATAACCATTATCATATAATTTTCTAAAAAGTATTTTTACTTTTTCTTTATGATATTCATCAAATGTTCTTGAATACAAATCATAAGAAAATTGATATCCTTTAAACATTTTATTAAATTCTTCATCATATCTGCTTGCTATTTCTTTTGGAGATACTTTTTCTTTTCTGGCTCTTTCTGTAATTGGTGTTCCATGACAATCTGATCCTGAAACATAAAGAACATTATCACCTTTTAGTCTATAATATCTTGCAAGAAAATCTCCTGATATTAGTCCTGCAATATGACCTAAATGTAATGAACTATTAGCATAAGGCCAAGCTCCTCCTATAAGTATATTTCTTTTCATTTTTAACTCCTTTTTAATGTGTTATTTTTCCTGGAACTTCAAAAGCTGCTAGTTCATCATCATCAATTTTTTGAGCAGTTTCTTCGGTTTTTGATTCTATTTCATTACTTTCTTTTGCTTCTATCTCTGCGCTTTTATCAATTTCAGGATCGTATTTTCCTAAACAATCTTTTATTTTTTCTTTTGCTTTATCTGCTATTACTGCAAGAATTTCTTGTTTATTCTCAGCATTAATAGACTCTATTGTTTCTACTTGTTTATCATATTCAAGTTTTATTTGAGTTATTTCTGCCAATACTTTCTCTAATCTATCATCATCAAGTTCATGAACTTGTGGATTTCCCTCGTTTTGTGTCATTATCTCAGACATTTTATTATTGTCTATCGCATTTGAAGGTAATAATTCTCCATTTTGAATTATATAAACATTATCTGGTCCAGCTCCAGCTTCTTTATTTTTAAATCTAAGCATTAATACCATTCCACCATTTGGATCAACGTTTGTTCTATTATCACTATCATTCTCAATAGTCGCTGGATCAACAACAGTTAATGTTTGCTTTATATCTTGAGGGCTTAAATCATTTTCTTTACAAATCTTGATTATAGTATCTAGGTCTGAACTTTCTGATAGTCCTGCTTCTTCAGCTTCTTCGGCAAGTTCTTCTTCACTTTTTTCTTGGGCCTCTGTTTCTATTCCATCATTTAAATCACCACCAACATCTGCTCTTTCTTTGTCTTTTTCTGGTAAACCTTTTATTCTATTTCTTGCGTCATCTCTATTCCTAATCTTTACAGAATCATATTTTTCAATTTGTTCAATAATTTTTTCAACAGAATCTGGCTCCATAACTCTATCTAATTCTTCTAAATCTCCAACTTCTATTTTACTTCTGTCATTTGAGATAGAAGCTTGACGTAAAAAAGCTTTATTGTTTTTTAATACTTCTGGAGATACTTCTACTACTACATTTTCATCTCTTATATAAATCATTGCTATATCATAGCCTTTATTGTCTGTTAATAAATTAACTTTTCTATCATCTGATCTATTTTCTTTATCATCTACTGTCATAACTAAATATTTTTTTAGTTTATCATCCATTCTTCTATCCATATCTACTCTTGTTGCAAAGCTTCCTAGTTCTTTTAAATATTGACTAAAACTTCTCACATCTTCTACATCTCCAATTTCACCTGTCCTTTTAAAATTGGTAGAATTTGTTTTTATTAATGCACTGCTCCAAGCCTGTTCTACTAAACTTAAATCACTAATTTTCTTTTCCATACTTTTTCCATCCTTAATATAAAATTATATAGAATAATTATATAAATATATTGTGACAATTTCAAGCTTTTTATAAGTTTTTTCTTTCAATTTTAACTTAATTTTTTGGCACATACTCACATAATTACATTACCTATTATTTGTTATATGCTATTTTAATATTGTATCTTTAATATTATAAAGAAGGTATTAAAATAATACCTTCTTCTCATCTTATATTTTAAAACTTTGAACTATAATTTTAAATTTTACATAATATTAAGTTATAATTTTAAATTAATAGCTTAATTTCATCATATATCTTTATATATCTTTGTTGTTTTTAGTTTTAGGATATAAATTATCAACTAATAATTCTTCTTCAATTTTTGCCTCTTGTCTTTGTTTTTGTTTTTCTAATTCTTTGTTTTTTCTGACTTCTTCACGTTTTTTCTTTCTTTCTATTTTTTTAGCTTTTCTTTCTTCCATAGCGATTCTCTTTTGAATCATTTTTTCTTCTCTTTTTTGTTCTTTAAAAAATTCAAGCTCTCTTTTTCTTTCTGCTTCAACTTTTTTATAATCGATTTCTTCTATATTTTTATTATAATTAACATTAATATTTTGATTAGTATTCTCATTATAATATTCTTCTATAGACATATTATCATAATCATCATTTGAAATATTTTTATTATTTTCTAAAACTTCTTTTTGAATTTCTTCAACTGTTTTTACCTTAACTTGTTTAACTTTTATATTAGATAGTTTTTCTCTTATATTGCCAATATTTCTGATAAATGCTTTAGTTAATTTGTTATTTTCAACTGCTCTTTTTAGCTTATCAAATTTTGAAGATCTATCCATTTCTTCTAAATTTAATGACTTATCTTTTAATAGTTTTATACTACTGTCATATATTCCCGCAAATCGATTCATAACCAATTTATCTGTAAAACTAATTGTTTTAGATTTCCATAATCCATCTAAAATATATTCAATTTCTATCAATCCATCTCTTAATTCCTGTTTTCTTAAATTTTTACATCTTTTTTCGTATTCATTCTTTTCTTCACCTGGAATAATTTCATAATCTTTTGCCATACATTTTGCATATATATCAGCTTTGTTTGAAGTCATTTTTCTTTCAAGCCAAACAGTATCATCAAAATCAATTAATGTACTATAAATTAATGTATCTATTCTTTTAGCTTGTTTTTCTGTTATTCCATATAAATTCATTAAGTCTTCTAATCTTTTCTTTAATAAATAAGCTGAATAATTTGCTTTATTAAAACCATCAACAGGATCAATTCCTCTTACAGCTTTTTCAGTAAAACAATATTTATTAAAAGCTCTACAGTATCCATTCTCTGCATCTACTATAACCAATACAGCTTCATCATTATCTTTTAAATCATCTATTATTTTTTTATCTTCTTCTAATTCTTCTGTTATTATTTTTTCATTTTCTTTTAAATTTTCTTTATTGTCTTTGTTTATATCATCTTCAACCATTATGTTATTAGTAATACTAGAATCATCTGCTTTTTTACCAACATCCTTTTTTCTACTCAAATTTGCTTTATCGATAACTTTTTCTTCGTTTTCTTCTACTACGTATTTTTCTTCATCTTCTTCACTTTTATTATTCTTAGAAATATTTAAAACTTTTTGAAATTTATCTTTTGTCATTTCTGTAAAATTCTTAAAATTACTTTCAAATTTTTTAAAGATAACTTTCAAATTTTGTTTTATGTTATCGAAATTTTTAATAGATACATTTTGTTTTACTTCAATTTTTGGAGCATCTTCTTGATTTTCAACTTTGTTTTTATATATTACTTTTACTTCTGTTTCTGAGTATACATTATTTTCTAAATTCTGTTCTTCAGAAGATTCTTTTTTGAATTCTGCCTCTTCTAATAAACTATTTTTGCTTTGTTCCAAATTTTCATCAGAATTTTTCTTATCAGAAATTAAGTTTTGATCTTTTATTATATTATCTTCTAAAATATTAATATTTTTTTCCTTATTTTCTATAAAAGTATTATTATTAAAACCTTCTTTTTCTTCAATTATTGTATTTGATGCATCTTCTTTAAAATCCGTAACAGCTTTATCATCACTAATTTCTTCTATTGGAGTAATATAATTAATTGTATTCTCAATAATTTCTGAATTCTCTAGAGTATTATCTTTATTTCCTTCTATTAACAACTTTTGATTTGACTTATTCTTTAATTCCAAAATATATTTCTTTAATTTGTTAAATTCTTTTACTATTTTTTTAGTAATTTCTTCAAAAATTTTTCTTTCTTTTTTTATATTTTTTTCTTGCAATTTATCTTTATTCTTATATTCTTTTTCACTTGTTTTATTTAAAATATTTCCTATAATTCTTCCACCAACATTTTGAATATCTTTTTTAGCTTGCCATAAGTCATCCTTATTAGTTTTCTTAAAGCTTGAAACTAAAATAGTTGAATTTACAACTCTTGTTAATATGAGTGCATCAGTTTCAGAAAGTACTTTTCCTGCATCAATTATAAGCACATCATAAAATACAGTTAAATCTTTAATTAATTCAATAAGTTTTGGTGATGATAATAATTCAGAAGTATTTGGTGGAATTGTTCCTGAAGTTATTAAATTAAGATTTTTAAATTCTGTTTCATTTATAAATTTATTAACAAGTTCATTTATTTCAATTCCATTTGCATCAAGATTAGATAAATAATTTGAAAGTCCTAAATTATTTGGTATATTAAAAATTTTGCTCTGTCTACCTGTATTCATGTCTGCATCTATAAGCATTACTTTTTTTCCTGCTTCTGCGAAGCTTACTGATAAATTTGCTGCAATATAGCTTTTTCCTTCTGCATTTTTAGGACTTGTAATTAATATTGTATTTTTTCCTTTGTTATTTACATTCACAAATTGAATATTAGCTCTTAAATTCTTAAAAGCTTTTGAACTTAAAGAATTGCTATTTTCATCAAAGACTAAATCTGTCTTCCTTTTTTTATTGTTTAATGGTATTGAGGCAAGATTTCTTAAAGAAATTTCTGATTCTACTTCTTTTATATTTTTTATTTTTTTATCAAATTGTATTAAAAATGCTATATATATTAAAATTATTGTAATTCCAATTAAAATACTAATTCCTATAGAAGTAAAAAAAGAATTTCCATAAGTTTTATCTTCAATATACGGTGTATCAACTACATAAATTTCTGCATTGTTAAGTATTATTTCTGCTTTTTTTGAAAATATTTCTATAAATTCATTCGAAAAATTAATTAATTTATCATAATCTTTACTTTTTATTTGAATACTAAAAGTATCTGAATCTGATAATTTCTTTAAAACTATATCTTCACTTTTAATATCTAATTCAGCATTTTTTTGTGTTTCTTTTATAGTTAATGTACTTTTTGCTATTTCTTTAAAAGTTGATACCATATTATCAGTTAATTCTAAACTTCCATTCGTTTGAACTTTATTTTCAGGAGTTTTTTCTGTTTTTAAACACACTAAAGTTGCCTCTGCAACATATTGTGGTTGCACAAAGCAAATAGTGTAAATAAAACCAATTATTATACATATTATTAATACTAAAAATATATAAAACTTTTTTTGCTCTAATTTTTCTAAAAATAACATTTTCTTCCCTCTTTAAAAATAAAAAAAGACACAAATAATTTTTTTATTACTTGCATCTTTTGTATCATAAAAATTTCGTGTTAATTATACCAATTTTTTTGTGTTTTTTCAATACTTTTCGTCAATTTATTTCATAATTTATTATGTTTTTAAAAATTTATCTACTCCTTACATCTTTTTTTGATTAAAATTTTTATTTAGTAAAATTTGAATACAATTTTTGATAAAGTTTTATAATATAATTTTTAAAGTTTATATAACAAAAAGCCACACTATATGTGTGGCTATATTATTGTTAGCTCTCATTTTTATTAAACATTATAATCTGATACTTTTTTATAAGCATATAATGCTGAAGCAACAAGTGCGATAACTACAAAAACTAATGATGTATTTGATCCTGCATAAGGTAATTTTCCTACTGAATTTGCTGTATTTGTATTTGTCTTAGTATTAGTATTTGTGTTTCTATTTGTATTAGTATTTGTGTTTCTATTTGTATTAGTATTTGTGTTATTATTATTTTTTACTGCACCAACAGCATTTGCTTTATTTGTACTATTATCTTCTTTGTCTTTATTTTCTGAAGATGTATTTGTTGGTTTTATTGTTCCTGTTGTATTTCCTGTATTTGTAATATCTGTTGCTAAAGAGCTTACATTTCCAATAGCTAAAGCTACTAATACGATTACTAATAAACTAACTAAAATTTTTTCTTTTCTCATTTTCTCTCCATCTCCCTATTACTTAACATCTGTTCATATTATAACATATAGTTTTTTTTCAATGCAAGGTTTTTTTACATTTTTTTTGATTTTTAACAAAAATGTAACATTTCTATACATTAAATTTAAATAATACTATATCTCCATCACGCATAATATAATCTTTTCCTTCTGAACGAACTAATCCTTTCTCTCTTGCTTGAACCATTGAACCACCTGCATTCATAAAATCATCAAAAGATATAACTTCTGCTCTTATAAATCCTCTTTCAATATCTGAATGAATTTTTCCAGCAGCCTGCGGAGCTTTTGTTCCAATTTTTATTGTCCAAGCTCTAACTTCTGGTTCTCCTGCAGTTAAAAAAGACATTAATCCTAATAATCTATAACTTGCTTTAATAAGTTTATCTAGTCCTGATTCTTCTAGACCTAAAGCTGATAACATTTCAATCTTGTCAGCTTTTTCTAGAGAACTTAATTCTTCTTCTATTTTCACACAAAGAGGTATTACTTCTGCATTTTCATTTGCAGCATATTCTTTTACTTTTTTTACATTTTCATTTTCTTCTGGATTTTCTATTTCATCTTCTGAAATATTTGCCACATATAATACTGGTTTCATTGTTAGTAAAAAACATTCTCTTAAAACATCTTTTTCTTCATCAGTATAAGATAAAGTTCTAGCACATTTTCCATTATCTAAAGCTTCTTTTACTTTTTCTAAAGTTTCTATTTCAAACTGATATTTTTTATCTGCTTTTAATAATTTTTTTGCCCTATCTATCCTTTTTTCTATTGTTTCCAAATCTGCAAAAATTAATTCAAGATTTATTGTTTCAATATCTCTTATAGGATCTATGCTTCCATCAACATGAACTATATTAGAATTGTTAAAGCATCTAACTACTTGCAAAATACTATCAACTTCTCTTATATGTGATAAAAATTTGTTTCCTAATCCTTCACCTTTACTAGCACCTCTAACAAGTCCAGCAATATCCACAAATTCTACTACGGCATTTGTAACCTTTTGTGGTTTGTAAATTTCTGCCAATTTATCAATTCTTTCATCTGGTACTGCTACAACACCAACATTTGGTTCTATTGTGCAAAAAGGATAATTAGCACATTCAGCTCCTGCTTTTGTTATACTATTAAATAAAGTACTTTTTCCAACATTTGGGAGTCCTACTATTCCTATTTTCATATTATATTTTATCCTTTCTAAAATTTTTTATAAATATTTTTTATAAAAAATGGAGCCCACTAGCAGACTTGAACTGCCGACCTCTTCCTTACCAAGGAAGTGCTCTACCACCTGAGCTAAGAGGGCATTTAAAAATAAACTAACTATAAATTAGTTTATTTTTATACTAAAATTTTATAGATTTAATTGAATAAATTTAAACTAAACATTAGATTTATTATTTTACTCTTTCATATTATTTAATAATTATATGAATATCTTATTCTTCTTCACTTAAACATTTCATAGCTTTTTTTCTAATTCTTTGTATAGCATTATCTATTGATTTTACTGGTGAATTTAATTTACTTGCAATATCTACGTAAGTTTCACCTTGTATGTATCTATTTAAGACTTGTTTTTCAAATAAACTTAAATTTTTATCTATTTTGCTTTCTATAAACTCTAAATATTCTTTTTTAGTAATAGTATCTAATGGATCTTCTACAAATTTTGTATCCAAGACTTCCATTACACTTGTATCATCATTCTCATCATATGCTGAAGTATTTAACGAAAATGATGAATTAAGTGGCATATGTTTTTGCCTATTGGAAGTTTTTATTGCTGTAATCAATTGTCTTTCTATACATAAATTGGCAAAGGTTTTAAAAGAATTATTTTTTTCTAAGTCAAAAGATTGTATCGCCTTAAAAAGCCCTATCATTCCTTCTTGTACCATATCGTCAGTTTCTGCACCTACTAAAAAAAAGCGATTCGATTTCATATTAACTAGATTCCTATATTTTTCCAACAAATAATTTTGTGCTTTCAAGTCACCTTTTCTTATTTTAAAAATTAATTCTTCATCAGAAAAATTATCATATTTATTGTTAAAAGAATATAAGGCATTATTTGACATTTAGCTTTTTTGAACCTCCTACGCACGTTATACAGATATTATATGTTGAAACACTATCAATGTCAATAGCTCAAAACAAAAAAAGATAGAATTTCTTCTATCTTTCTTACTTTCTTATTAATTATTTAGCATAGTCAATTACTCTAGATTCTCTAATAACATTTACTTTTATTTGACCTGGATATTCCATTTCATTTTCAACTTTTTTAGCGACCTCTCTTGCCATTACTACCATATCACTATCTGAAACTTTTTCAGGTTTTACAATTAGTCTCACTTCTCGTCCTGCTTGGATAGCAAAAGATTTTTCTACTCCATCAAAAGAGTCTGCAATTTCTTCTAATTTTTCTAATCTTTTGATATAAGTTTCCAAAGTTTCTCTTCTTGCTCCTGGTCTTGAAGCTGATATTGCATCAGCAGCTTGTACTAAAACAGCCTCTAAAGTAAGTGGTTCCACATCTCCATGATGTGCTTCTACTGCATTTATTACAGTTTCATTTTCTTTATACTTTTTAAGAACTTCAACACCTAATTCAACATGTGTTCCTTCCATATCATGATCCAATGCTTTTCCTAAATCATGTAATAGTCCAGCACGTCTTGCTATTTTTGAATTTATTCCTAATTCTTCTGCCATTATTCTAGCTAAATTAGAAACTTCAATAGAATGATTTAATACATT
Source organism: uncultured Clostridium sp. (assembly GCA_900553685.1). GTDB lineage: Bacteria > Bacillota > Clostridia > TANB77 > CAG-508 > Scatovivens > Scatovivens faecipullorum. Next base: position 255,224 of record USEI01000001.1, on the reverse strand, counting down.
CTGACCATAACTTGTTCTATATTTTAATTTACCTATTAGTTTAATAATATCTGGATGAAGGTTATTAACACCTGTTTCTAATGCTGCTCTTTCTCCCTCTTCTTTTATTGTTGTTGCAACTTCTTCTTTTGCTTTTTCAACCATTTCCTCGATTTTAGCTGGGTGAATTCTTCCATCTTCAATAAGTTTTTCGATTGCAATTCGTGCAACTTCTCTTCTTAATGGATCAAATCCAGAAATTATTACAGCCTCTGGTGTATCATCAATTATTAAATCAATTCCTGTAAGTGTTTCTAAAGCTTTTATGTTTCTACCTTCTCTACCAATTATTCTTCCTTTCATTTCATCATTTGGAAGTGAAACAACTGATACAGTAGTTTCTGATGTATGATCAGCAGCACATTTTTGGATTGCAAAAGCTACAATTTCTCTAGCATTTTTTATTGCTTCTTCCTTAGCTTTTATCTCTTTTTCTCTGATTATTGCTGCCTTTTCTTGTGTTAACTCTTTGTCTAAATCATTTAATAATTGTTGTTTTGCTTGTTCTTGTGTTAATCCAGAAATTCTTTGTAACTCTTCTAATTCCTTTTCATAAAGTTTTTCAAGTTCAACCCTTTTTTCTTCATTGTCTGCAAATTTTCTTTCTAATTCCTTTTCTTTACTGTCAAAAATAGTTACACGTTTTTCTAGATTTTCTTCTTTTTGTATTAATCTTCTTTCTTGTGCTTGAATATCCCCTCTTCTTTCTTTAATCTCTTGATCTAATTCATTTCTAATTTGTAGTACTTCTTCTTTAGCTTTAATCAATTCTTCTTTCTTTAAATTTTCTGCTTCTATCTTTACGTTTTCGATTAATCTTTTAGCTTCACTTTCTGCACTTTGTATTTTAGATTCTGCAATTCTTTTTCTTATAATTACCCCAACAGGTATAAAAATTACAGCTGAGATTAGAAGAGTGGCAATGATAATTAAAACTTGCATAATTACTTTTACCTCTTTTCTATTAAATTTTCAATGTACAACAAAATTATTCATAAATTTAATTCATTATTTATATAATTTATATTGTATTTTATCCTATGTTATTATTTTATATGTATTATTGTAAACTGTCAAGTTTTTTTAGATAATTTAGATATAAAATTAAAATATAGCTTCATTATTATTTATCTTAAGAAGCTATATTTTATACCTTTAACTAATAAATTAATTTATATTTTATTCAAACATCTTATTTATTGCTTTTGAATAAATTTTTTTAGCTATTTTATATCCATCTGGAACTATTTGTGTAAATTTATTCATACATACACTCCCATTTATTTCCATTACCAAAACTTTTTTATCAGAAGTTACTGCAATATCTATACTTGCAAATTTTATATTTATTGCTTTTCCAGCAGATACTGCTATTTTTTTTACTTCTTCTACAAATTCGTCAGTTTCATCTATTAAAACCGGTTCTGCTCCATTATATAAATTATGTTTCCAGCATATTGTAATTTCTTCGCCTTTTTTAGGAATATATTCTAAATCTAATTCTCTTATTAAATCAATATTACTGTTTGAATACTTTGCTCCAATTAAATCTTTTAATTTCTTTATCCCATCTCCTATAACATATGCTTTTCTTTTTTTATAAATATATATAATTTCACCATATAGATATATAGCTCTATATTCAAAATCTATGTCCAAATATGGACAAGCACTCAATGTATCGTTTTTTTCAATAAATAACTTCCTTACTTTTTCTTCTATTTCTTTTTCTGTAGTACAAAAATAAACATCTTTTCCTTCACAAGAATCATTTGCTTTTATTACTACTTTATTATCATTTTTTACTAAAAGTTCTTTTGCTAATTCTATAAATTTATTTTTATAATACATACTTCTAGTTTTAGGATTAAATATCATCCTATGTTCTATTGTTGGAATATTATTAGCTCTTAAGACTTCATATGTTGCAAATTTATCACTTGCTATATTGTATGCAATTGCACTATTTAAATCAAACTGATATCTTATAATATAATGTCTTTTATCTTCTTTTTTTAATTCTCTAATCCAACCATAAGATAGTAATGTTTGCTCTATATTTTGTTCTTTACATATTTCATCTAAAATTCTATAAAAAGGCTTACTCTCTTCCACTAAATTTATTTCCTCTCATTTCATATTATTTATTATCTAAAAGTTTTAAATATACTAGTTCAAATTCATTTAAAAATTCTACAATTATTTCTTCCTTTGAAAAGTTTTTTGAAAATTCTTTTTTTAATGATGTTGCCAAATCTTTTAAATCTTCTGGAAATTCCATTTGATTTACATTAAAGCCAATTCCTATGATTATTTTTTTAACTTTTTCGCCTATACTACTACTTTCTGTTAATATTCCCGCTATTTTTTTCTCATTACAAATTATGTCATTTGGAACTTTTATTTTTAACTCATAACCATATAATTTTTTAACTGTATTAATAATACATTCAGCTATTAATTTTGTAAGATTAGAAAATTTTTTTATATCTGTTTCTGGATATAACACAAAAGACATAGCTATATTTTCATTATTATCTCCTGTAAACCATTTTCTTCCTTGTGTACCAATTCCAGAACTTTGAGTATCTGCGATAACTATAGTACCATTTGGCATATTTTTAATTGAATTTTCTTTTATATATTTTTGAGTAGAATCTATAACTTCAAAATGTAGCATATTTCTTCCTAGAAATTTTGTTTTCAAATTTTTAAATTCCATTAATTTCTCCTTTATTAGCTTAATAAAAGCGAACTTATATTCAATTTATAAAAAGTTCGCTTTTGTAAATTATCTATTTCTTATTATTATTTTTAAAACTTCAGAAACACTCCAAGCTTGTGAAAAAGTTCCACCCGGTTTATATGGTGCCTGTGCATTATACACTTCAGAAATTGTTCCTACTCCTTCAGGATTATATATTTCTGCTTTAAAAGTTGTATATACGTTTTTCATAAATTTTTCATATTCTATTATTAATTTTTCTTTTTCTAATCTATCTTTTTCATCATCTATTACATTTTTGAAAGCATCTGCATACAATCCTAAAAGCCAAACCCATACTGTACCTTGATGATAACTCATATCTCTTTTTACTGGATCACCTTCATAATATGGAATATAACCTTCTTCAGTTCTAGCAAGGGTTCTTAAACCATATTTTGTTAATAGTTTTGTTGTAACTGTTTTTAATATAATCTTTCCTATTTCTGATGATGGCTTAATTACAGGATATGTTGTAGATATACTAAACAATTGGTTTGGTCTTATTTTGTCATCACCGAATAACATCATATAAAGATTTTTTCTTTTTATTAAAAAATTGTTTTTTAAATTCTTTTTGATGGCTAGAAGCTTTTTTCTTATAAATATCTGAAATTTCTTTTCCTTCAAATTTATTGGCTAAGTTTTCTAAGGTTCTCAAAGCATTATACCATAAAGCATTAAGTTCAACTACCTTACCATTTCTTGGAGTAACTGCAAAGTTTCCTATTTTTACATCCATCCAAGTATTCTGTGTATTTTCTGTTCCTGATGATAATAAACCATCTTCATCTATAAAAATATTATTATTATCTAAATCAATTCCTTTTTCATAATTTTCCACTATATCTTTTAATTTCTCATATATATTATTCTTTATAAAATCATAATCTTTTGTATATTGTAAATACTTATTAACCTGTTCAAATAATAAAAGTGAAGCATCTGAACTATTATATAGTGGTCTGTTATCAAAACCTGAATAACCATTTGGAACTAAGCCAAATTTTATATCTCTTGTAAAGGTTAATAAAATTTCTTTTGCAAGATCAAATCTTTTAGTAATTAAAAGTAATCCTTCAAAAGCAATCAAAGTATCTCTTCCCCAATCTAAAAACCATGGAAAACCCGCAATTATAGAATGTGTTCCAAATGTAGGTCGATTTATAACAAAACTATCTGCTGCTATAATTAAATCTTGAACAAGTGTATTATAATCCTTTTCTGTTTTAGTTAATCTTTGTTTTTTAATTAATAATTCAGAATTATCTACAATATTTTTTAATCTCGAAATCTCTTCTTTAAAAACTTTGTTACTATCCACTTGCTCAGTATTATCTTCGAGTGAAGCTACAAAAGTAATTTCTTTATTTTCTTTTGCTTTTATATTTATCTCATATCGTCCTGGAACTAATAAATCTTCTTCAGGTGCAAATCCTCTTTCTTCTTCTTTTAAATATAGCATATTTTTAAAAATATCTTTTTCATGTTTAATATAATTTCCACTATCTGAAAAAATATATATTGGTGTACTAGCATTTCCATCAATTTCTAATCTAATTTTATTTTTATCTATTTTTTGCACTATAGAAAAATCATGATTAGGAGTCATTTGATGAAAATCCCTAAAATGGACTACTGGTGCCAAAGTTAATTTAATGTCATTTTTTCCATTTTTTATCTTATATTGAACTACTACTGTATTTCTTCCATATATCATTGATATTGTTTTGACTATTTTTATATCTTTAACTTTATATGTAAAAACTGGTAAATATTCTTTTTCAAAACTATCCAGATTCTTGTAACCATCTGAAATATAATTTTTACATACATTTGTATATAAATTATATTCTTCACCATTTACTTCAATTTTTTCATCTACTTTTGAAACTAGTAAATGTCTTTGAGCAGGTGGTATTAAAGGAGCTACTAAAAGTCCATGATATCTTCTTGTATTTGCACCAATTACTGTTGATGAACAAAAACCTCCCAACCCATTGGTTATAATCCATTCTTTATTTAAACAATCTCTTAAATCAATTTTTTTCTTACTTAATTTCATTTGTACTCTTCCTTTTTATTTATTTCTTCTTGGTAATTTTCTATTATTCTCTCTTCTTCCTCGACCTGAAGAATTTCGTCTTTCTCCTAAATTATGCTTTTCAATAGAGTTTCTTTTATCTTTTTCCATTTTGCTTATTTCTTCTGCTATTCTTCTATTTTCTTTTATTTTCTTATCAGTATTTTGAATTGATTCAACTCTATCTCTATATTTTTCTTTAAATTTACTATCTTTTTTTAACTCTCTTGATTTTTTTTGAGGTTTATTAGCTTGTTTTTTTCTTCTTTTTTCTTCTTTGATTTGCAATTTTTTCTGATCTTTTAATACTGATTGCAATAATAAATATTCTGTATTATTTTGCATATCATGGAATCTTAAATCATTACAAATCATTTCGATTATTGTTGCCGCAATAATGTCAGGATTATGTCTTATTTTACCATCTTTAATACAAGACATATTCTTTTGAATTACTCTTACATTATATGTAGCCATATTTTTCATATCTATATCTACAATATCAGAACCTTCTTTATTATACTTTCTAATGTATTCTGGTACTACTTCACCTGTATCTGCTAAACAATAATCGATTATTCCTGTTCCTACATGTTCTTTTATTGCCTTTAAATGTTCAGATAGAGAATAATTATCTGTTTGTCCAGGTTCTGTCATAATATTTGATATATAATATTTCATTGCTTTACTATCTTTTATAGCTCTTGAAACATTTTTTACTAGAAGATTTGGTAATACATTTGTATATAAACTACCCGGTCCAATTATAATAACATCAGCATCCTGAATTGATTCTATAACACCTGGTGCTGGTCTACAATTTGATGGAGAAATATATATTCTATTAATAGATTCTACCTTTTGTTCTACAATTTCGGGTATTCTATCTTTTTGTTTTATTGTTGTTCCATCTGTAAGTTCTGCACAAATAGTTATTTCATCTAAAGTTACTGGCATTACTCTACCTGATATATTTAAAACCTCTGTACTTTTTAATATAGCTTCTGAAATATTGCTATATATTTCATTCATTGCAGTTAAATATATATCGCCAAAATTTAAGCCTGATAATCTTTCATTTTTAAAATTCCAATTCATAAGTTTTCTCATAATTTCTTCTTTATCAGACATTGCAATAATACTATCTTTTATATCTTTTAAAGGTAAAGTATCTAATGCTTTTCTTGAAGCAGTTGGAATATTTCCATAATCAGACATAGTTACTATTGCTGTTATATTATTAGTATACTTTTTAAAACCTTCAATAACAGTATTTAGTCCTTGTCCTCCACCAATAATAACAACCTTTGGTCCTTCTTCATAAACTTTTTTATTAAAAATTAAAGATTTAATATTTAATTTAGCTTTTTTCCCTTTTTCTGTCGAAGTATTATTTGCTTCTATTATTATTTCTAAACTTCTTTTTTGTATAAAAACTATACTTGTAACAATTGCAATAAAACCTACAACAAATATTACTATTACTTTTCCAAGCTCAAAAAAAGTTATTTCTTCTGATACTAAAATTTTAGCAATTCCATAACAAGTAAGAATTATACCAAAAATTATTAATAGTATCCATCTTTTAACCTTTGTACTAGCCTTAAACCATTCTAAAAAAGATTTCATTATTTTTCCTCTCCTAATATTAAAATTTCTAATTCTATATCTACATTAAATTTTTCTTTAACTTTATTTTTTACATGCTCTACTAATTTTAAAACATCTGAAGCAGTTGCTTTTCCTTTATTTATTACAAATCCAGCATGTTTTGTAGAAATTTCTGCATCTCCAACATTATAACCTTTAAGACCACATTCATCTATCATTTTTGCTGTAATTTTACCTTCTATTCTTTTAAAAGTACTTCCAGCATTAGGATATTCAAGTGGTTGTTTTTCTTTTCTTAACTTAGAATATTCTTCTATCTTACTTTGTATTTCAGTTTTTTCACCTTTTTCAAGTTTTAATGTTGTATCAATAATTATTGCATTTAATTTTGAAAAAATGCTATTTCTGTATTCAAAATTATGATCTTTTAAATCTAAAGTTTTTATTTTTCCATCAAATGTCATATATCTTGTTTTAAGTACAATATCTTTCATTTCCTTACCATAAGCACCAGCATTCATGCGTACAGCTCCGTCCTATAGTTCCTGGTATTCCAGACAAAAATTCAAGTCCACTAATTTCTTCTTTTAATGCAATATTAGCCAAAGTTGCAAGAGTCATACCTGCTTCTGCTGTAATTAAAATTTCATTTGATAATCTTTTTATTTTAAAATCTTTTAATTCAAGCTTTATTACAATACCTCTAATTCCAGCTTCTCTTACTAATATATTTGTTCCATTGCCAACTATTGTTAATGGTATATTATTTTGCTTTGTAAAATTCAGGATAGCTTTTAATTCTTCTAAAGAAGTTATTTTTATAAAATAGTCTGCTGTTCCACCTATTTTGAAAGATGTATGCTTTTCCATAGGCTCATCTTTAAAGATATTTTTTCTATTTATAATTTCTTGTAACTCTTTTTCAATATCTTTCATTAAAACTTCCCTTCTACCATATTAAATTTTCTTTTCTTATACTATCATTTTTTTATACTTTTTACAAGTAAAAAAGGTAGAAAATTCAAAATCTTCTACCTCATTTTTTATATATTAATTCTTAAATACTTAAACTTTAAACATTTGTGCTTGTTGTTACTTCTTTTATATTAATATCTCTAACATGTTCAATTTTTTCCCATTTTGTATCTGGCTTAATTAAACATTTTATATTTATTAGAATCCATGAACCCAAAAATAAAGGATAACATAAAATTCCACCAATCATAGGTTTTATATTTTTCTTTTCTAATGCCATAATTGCTGTTCCTGTTATAACTGGTAAAATAAATGTTGCTATTAAATACCTAGCAAAGTTACCAATTAAATCCGCAATTGTCATTTCTGCGCCTAAATATAATAATGTATTTACTCCTAGTAATAAAAATGTAAGTAACATCATTGGAATACCAAACATATATAATAAACCGTCAAAGTTCATTAAAGTTTTATATTCCTTTACGCCTTTAGCAAGACTTTTGGTATAGTTTTTCATACATTGAAGGTGACCTACTGTCCATCTTGAACGTTGTGACCAACTTTGTTTAAAAGTTGTTGGCTGTTCGTCATAAACAATAGCATCTACTGCCCAGCCAAGTTTTCTTCCTTGAGCTATATTTATTAGAGAAAATTCTATATCTTCTGTTAAAGTTACTGTTTGCCAACCATCTGGTTTTATAATATCAAATTTTACCATAAATCCTGTACCATTTAATAAAGGTGATAATCCTAAATTGTATCTTGCTAAATGATAAAATCTATGCATCATCCAGTAAAATATTGCATATCCAGCTGAAATCCAAGAATCAGTTGGATTTTTAATATCTCTATATCCTTGAACAACTTCTTCACCTTGGCAAAGTTTTTTATTCATATTTTTTAAGAAGTTTTTATCAACAATATTGTCTGCATCAAACACACAAAACGCATCATAATCAGCATTTTCTTCTATTTTTTGTTTTAAAAACCAATTTAAAGCATGACCTTTTGTTTTATGTGCTTCATCAAATCTTTTTAATACTATTGCACCAGCTGCTTTTGCAATTTCTGCAGTTCTATCAGTACAGTTATCTGCAATAACATAAATATCATATAATTCCTTAGGATATTCTTGAGCTACTAAACTATCCACTAAATTTTTAATAACAGCTTCCTCATTATGTGCAGGAACTATAGCCATAAATTTGTGATTTTTTTCTACTATTAATTTCTTATCTTTTAATTTAATTAAAGAACAGAAACTTACAATAATTTGATATGCCCAATAAATTGTTATTATCCATACCAAAGCTTGTTGTAGAAGATATAAATACTTCATTTTTATACTCCTTTTAAAATTTAATTATTATTCTCAAAATACGCTTGCTTGTAAGTAAAATCAGCAATTTTACTCTTTCTTTAAACATCTCTTCCTTATTATAGCAGTATTTAGAAAATATTTCAAGTTTTTTATATAAAATTAATAAATTCATAATAATTATATTTTTATTACAAAAACTGATACTTCAGCTTTTACAAATATAATATGCACTATAAAATCAAAAATTTATATTTTGTTAGTATAAATTTTAAGTTTAAATCATAGTTTTTTATATTACTTAAAAAATTATCTTATATTATTAAAATATTAATAATTCTATCAAGAATTAATTTTTATATAATTATATTCAAAATTTTATATTATCACTTTATATTTATATTATATAAAATTTTAGAAATATTATTACAAGTAATATTTCTCTATATAGTACCAAATATTGTTAAAATAAGTAAAATTTGTAGTTTTATAAAAAATATGGTAAAATATTCGCATCAATATAAAAAGGAGGGTCCTATTTTGAAAAAAAACTTGAGCCTAGTCGTCGAAGCACTTATTGCTGTAACAGCACTTTTTCAGGCCATAATTGGAATCGTTGAAGTGCTACAGAAAATTTCATCAAAAAATGACAGCTCAGAAGGAAGAAATTATTTAACGTAAGACAAAGGCAGAACAATTATTTTTTAACTTGATATTAGCTTAAAAATAATTGTTCTGCCAACTTTTTTTATTCTTCTGAATCTGTGTATAAATCTTTTCTTGTTAAATTTATTCTTCCTTGATCATCAATTTCATAAACTTTAACAGTCACTTCATCATTTAATTTTAATACATCTTCTACTTTATTTATTCTTTCTTTTGATATTTTTGAAATATGAAGTAGTCCTTCTTTTCCTCCACCTAAATCTATAAATGCTCCAAAAGTTGTTATTCTTACTACTTTTCCTGTATAAATTCCACCAACTTCAATTTCTCTAGTAATTTCTTCTATTATTCTTTGTGCTGCTTTTGCAGAATTTAAATCATCTGAATATATAAATACTGTTCCATCTTCTTCAATATCAATTTTAACTCCTGTCTCTTCAATTATTTTATTGATAACTTTTCCACCAGAGCCAATAACATCTTTTATTTTTTCAGGATTTATTTTCATATTAATAATTTTTGGTGCATATTTAGAAATTTCTTCTCTTGGTTTTGCAATTTGTGGAGCCATTATTTCATCTAATATATATGCTCTTGCTTTAGCTGTTCTTTCAAAAGCTTCTGCAATTATGTCATAGCTTAATCCGTCAACTTTTATATCAACTTGTATCGCTGTAATACCATCTTTTGTTCCCCCCACCTTAAAGTCCATATCTCCAAAGAAATCTTCTATTCCTTGTATATCTGTTATTACGACATATTTACTTGGATCATTTTCATCTGTAATTAATCCTGTAGATATACCTGCAACCGGTTTTCTTATTGGTACACCAGCATCCATTAAAGCAAGTGTTGATGCACAAATACTTCCTTGTGAAGTAGAACCATTTGAACTTAAAATTTCAGAGACTACTCTTATACTATATGGAAATTCTTCTATACTTGGAAGAACTGGAACTAAAGCTTTTTCGGCTAGTGCCCCATGTCCAATTTCTCTCCTTCCAGGTCCTCTTGAAGATTTAGCTTCTCCAACACTATAACCTGGAAAATTATATTGGTGCATATATCTTTTAGATTCTTCTGTATCTAACCCATCTAATATTTGTTCTTCGCTTTTCATACCAAGTGTAACAATTGACATTACTTGTGTTCTTCCTCTATTAAATAAACTACTGCCATGTACTCTTGGAATTAAACCAACTTCACATGATAAAGGTCTTATATCATAAATGCCTCTACCATCAACTCTTTTTCCTTCTTCTAATATTAGTTTTCTAACTGTCTTTTTCTCTAGTTTGTATATTGCTTGACCTATATCAACTTTATCATCTTCTGCTTTTTCTTCACCAAACTTTTCAATATACCAATTGTTTACATCTTCTGTAAGCTTGTCTATTTTTTCATCTCTTTCTGGTTTATCTGGTGTTTGAACATCTTGTTTCATTCTTTCAGAGAATTCTTCTGCTATTATATTATAAATTTCTTCATTTACTGCAAACGATTTATATTCAAACTTAGGTTTTCCAATTTCATTTTTCATATTTTGAATAAATTTGCATACTTTTTTTATTTCTACATGTGCTGTTTTTATAGCATCTAACATTATATCATTAGGAATTTCATCAGCACCTGCTTCAATCATCGCAATTTTTTCTGCTGTTCCTGCTACTGTTAGTGTTAATCTACTGTTTTTTCTTTGTTCTTCTGTTGGATTTATTACTATTTTATTATCAACATATCCTACTGCTACTGCAGCTGTTGGTCCTCCAAAAGGTATATCTGAGATTGAAAGTGCAGCAGAAGTTCCTATCATACTACATACTTCTGGTGAACAATCTTGTTCTACTGATAATACTAAACAGCTAACTACAACGTCATTTCTAAAATCTTTTGGAAATAAAGGTCTTATTGGTCTATCTATTGCTCTTGCTATTAATATTGCCTTATCTGTTGGTTTCCCTTCTCTTTTTGTAAAACCACCTGGTATTTTTCCTACTGCATATAATCTTTCTTCATAATCTACTGAAAGTGGGAAAAAATCTATTCCTTCTTTTGGTTCTTTTGAAGCAGTAACATTTACAAGCACAGTTGTTTCTCCATATTTAACCAAAACGCTTCCATTGGCAAGTCCTGCCATTTTTCCTGTTTCTATAGTAAGTGTTCTTCCAGCTAATTCCATACTATAAGATTTAAACATTTTACATTTCCTCCTTTTAAACTTTGACAGCTTAGTATTTTAAAAATAAAATACTAATTTTTATTTATTTGAAATGTAACCTCTATAATATATTATTTATATAATACATTATACAAGCTACTCTTCAAATAAATAGCCGTATATATTTTACTATATCATTTGAAAAAAATCAATATTTTATTTTGTACAAGTCAAGTATGGTATAATAATATTTTGTAAAAGTAACTTAATTTTTTTAATTTGCAATATAGCATTATAAAATTTGAAAATTTTACTAGTATATAAAATAAAACAGCTCATAATACTATTTTGTATTATGAGCATATACTTTTTATTTTCTTAAGTTTAATTTTTTTACAATTTCTCTGTATCTATTAATATCTTTTTTAGCTAAGTAATTTAATAGATTTCTTCTTTTTCCTATCATTTTTAATAATCCTCTTCTTGAGTGATTATCTTTTTGATGAACTTTTAAATGTTCTGTTAGTTCAGATATTCTTTCTGTTAAAAGAGCTATTTGAACTTCTGGTGAACCAGTATCATTTTCTTCTCTTTTATAAGTATTGATTATTTCTTGCTTTCTTTCTTTAGTCATTTTATTCATCCTCCTATTTTTTTATATTTGCCATAAACCGAGTATAAAGTAGGTTTTTTTCTCAGAACTAAGTTTATGGTATTGCTACATTTGGTATTTTACTATAAATTTTCTTAAAAATCAAGTATTTTTATAGATTTTTATTTAATTATTTAATTTTCAACTAATAATTATATAATTATAATATTTTTTATAATTTACATTTTATTCAGTTATTTCTTTTCTGCTTTTTTCTTTTTTATTTATATATACAAGTAGTTCTACTACAGCAATACTTGCCATTATATTAATTAGAATTGGTGATAATGGAATTCTAACTATTGCAATAAAACTAGCAAGAGCAAGTTCTGTCAAAATAATTTCTAACAATATGGTTCCTAATAATTTAAAAGTATTAAATTTTCTAAATCTTATTACTAAATAAACCGCAATTAAAACCGCACTAACAATAACTGGCTTAAAATATGGTTTTACTAAATCTCTAAGTCTTATATTTGCATTATTGTTTACTTCCACATTTTCAGCTATAAAGTTAGTTCCATATTTTTCATTTATTTTACTTATTAATTCTTCTTTTTCCTCATTTGTTATTGTTTCAACACTTATATTAAATGAATCATTAAATAACTCAACATCTTTTAAAACAAATTTCTTACTTCCAAATACTTCATTACATATATTCTTTATGTCTTTTATATTTATCTGTTTTCCTATATATAAACTTAATGACTCATGTTGTTTACATGTTAAAGAAACATTGAACCCTTTTAAGGCAACAACTACTATTCCAGCAATAATAAGTAAAATTAGTCCTAATAACAATATTTTTTTTATTCCACTTAATTTCATTATATCTTCTCCTTTATAATATTTCTAGGTTGTTTATAATTTGAAAAATTAAACTACATCCAAAACAAGTATTAATAAAGCATTATATACTGCCTGTATAAATAAGCCCCAGAATAAAACCATTCCAACACTACTTATTACTAAACTAGACATAAAAGTAAATATTATAGCAATTATACATACTGGTATAATCATAAGATATAATTCTTTTATTGTATTTGCAAAAACAGCTTTACTATCATTTCCAGCACTTAATAATTTTATGCTAAATACATAATTTATAGCGATTACTGCAATAAATGCAATTAGTGAATTTAAAGTTATATTTACATTTGTATATCTTAACACCAATAATAATATTGCTATATAACCAATATCGAATATCGCCTTTTTGAAACCTTTTTTAAGCTTAAATTTAATTGTCATATAAATTGTAACAATTAAAATTATTACTGCAAAAGCTATTTCGGCTATTAATTTTATATTATCTGTAATAGAAGATTTTATATAATTATCAGAACTTAATTGGTATGCAAGTGGCATAGTTTCTGAGCTAATTATATCTGCTACTCTCGCTATTCTGCTTTCATTATCAAGATATTGACTATAATCTGTAACTAAATCCCCCATTGGTATTTGCATTTCGCCATTTGTAATTTCTTCTCCAAAATATGTTGTTATTATGTCTTGTCCATCAAGTCTTGCTGTTACATTTTTTGTTGTTTCTGTTCCAGCAGCATCTGTTGTAGTAACATATTCTTTACTTATTTCTTTTAATTTTTCTGTACCAGAATCATTAAATCTTAAGTGCAAGTATGCTTGATATCCAGAATTAGCAGTTGATGTTAATACATCTGCTGATTTTAAATCCGAATTATTCATTAAAATAATTCCAGTTTGTGAATCTATAATTTCAAATTTTCCAATAGTAGTAATTAATGATTCTTCAAGTTCAATATTATCATCATCAGGAAGTTCTACAACTAATTCTCCTGTGATTGTATTCATTCTAATATTATATTCATATCCTACTATTGATTCTAATCTATCTTGAATAATTCTTTTTGTTTTTTCAAAATTTTCAATGTTTATGTCTTCATCATTATTAGCTTTAATTACTCTTGTCTCTTTTGCATATTGTGGTTCTGTATCAATTTCTTTTTCTGTAGCAACTTCTGTAGATTCTGATATTGTGTTTTCTGAAACAGTATTTTGGTTTTCTGTTTCATTTGCTGTATTTTCATTACTTTCTTCAGTAGTATTTTCATTTGTATCTAAAGAAATTGTTTCTGCCTCTTCTTTTACTTCACCTAATATATTTCCTTCTTCATCTACATAAACTTGTTTTTCTTCTTCTGTATTGTCTAAAACAAATCTTAATTCTCTCATTCCAGACAATTCCATACCATAATTAAATTCAGGCAACACATTAGTCCATATTCCATTTGATTTAAGATATAAACCTCCAAAAGCTATTACTGATATTAAAATTACAATTAATAATATAGCTATTGTTCTAATTGTTTTTAAACCCTTTTCCAAAATAATTACCTCCTATAATAAGTTTGTATCATTTATAATTAATTCAAACCATAATCCTAAATATTTTGCTGCTCTTTTGCTCATTTGAGTTCTATCCATAAATATTTCAAAGTAATCTATAACTGGACAAATTTTTGTATCAATTTTTAAGTTTAATATAGCCTTTTTTTCTTCTGTATCAATTTTAAGTTCAGAATTTGTAACAGCATAATTTACTTCGTCATGTTTATCAAATAAACTTCTATCTTTTTTTGATACTCTGCTTCTATGTGCATCTGATTTATCAGCTAAAATTAAAGCCGCTGAAATATCACTAACTGGTGTTCCAGTAGATTCATCATGGTTTCCTATTGCCATCATAATTTCAGTTCTATCTTCTACATCCATATTCATATCTTTCAAAATATTGTAAGCAAGTATTGCTCCTGAATGCGCATGATCAACTCTATTAACTGAATTTCCAATATCATGCATATAACCTGCAATTTTTGCAAGTTCAATTCTATGTTCATCATAACCTAAAGTTTTTAAAATAGCTTCTGCTCTTTCTGCAACTAAAGTTACATGTCTTGCAGAATGTTCTGTATATCCTAATATATCCAGTTGTTTCTGTGCATTTTTTATAAGTTCTTTAACTTCAGGATTATTTACAACATCTTCATAAGTTATCATATTTCCTCCTTTGTAAAATAGTATTATGTAAATCTATTTTTTTAGTTTAATATACCTTTGTAAATTGTATATTAAAACATAAAAAATATCAACATATTTTTTTAATATTTTGAAAATTCATATATTTAATAATATTTACTTAATACTTTAAAAATTAACACCGATTATACCTCCTATCGCTCCTCCTAATATACCCAAAATTATCATTACTAATGAATTTATATTTAAACTAAAATCAAAATTTATAAAACTTGAAATAATATAAAGAATTAGCATATAAACTGCTCCAAGTAATGACCCAAAAATTATGCCTTTTTCTTTTTTACTCTTTGAAATTCTAAATCCACCTAAAAAAAGTGAACCTGCAACTATTCCCATTGTTATTGGGTTAATTAAATTTTCATTTAATTTAGTTGTGCTTAATAATATAGATAATAGTAAAATAAGTAATAGTGAACATAAAATTGAAAATATAACTTCTTTTATAAAACCTTTCATAAAAACCTCCTAAAAATGAAACAAAAAGATTTCTATAAAATTATATTTATAGAAATCTTTTTTATTCTTTTTATTATAAAGTTTTTAAATTTTATTATTCTTGACTATCTGGGTTTTCTTGTGCGCCTTCATCTTCTGTATTTTCTGTTTCATTTTCATTTTCTACAATTACATCTTGATTTTCTGCTGGAGATGTTGTGTTTGCATCTGTTACAGTATTTGTATTTTCATTAGTATTTTCTGTATCTTCATTTTCATCTTCTTCAACACTTACTAAATTATTCTCTTTTAAATATTCTGCTAAATCTAGTTGTTGACCATTAAATTCAGCATAATATGTTGTTACTCCTGATTTTGTTATAGAATAAATTTTTGTATATGCACAAGGTAATATAAGTTCTTCTTTATTTACATCAAAAATACCATATAAACCATCTAGACAAACAACTATACCATTTATTCCAACTGATGAAGGAATTAATAAGACATTATTTTCTCTAGTTGATGCTTTTTTATCTTCAACAACTTTATATCCTAATGAATCATAACTTACCGGCAAAGATAATTCTCCATCTAAATTATATAATCCATATTTTAATAATCCATCGTCACTAATTCCTTTTACCGGAATAACTTTTCCAAATAATAATGCTGGATTTTCTATATCTTCATTTTTAAAATCTGTTGTATCATATCCAATTTCATCATATTCAACATATACAACTTCTTCACCTTTTCTATTTATAACTCCATATTTTTCATCCAATTTTACTAAATATAATTGATTTTCAGCATCTAAAATAGAAATTTCTTCATATTTTGGTTGTAATATAGTTCCACCATCAGCTGATAGTATCCCCATTCTTTTTATACCATCTTTATTATTTTCTGATCCTGTTAAAGTAGTAACATAAAATTCTTTTGAATTTTGTATAAATTTTATATCACTATATTTTACACTTATTGTTTCTTTTCCATCTTGTAAATTAATTACCCCAAAAGCTGTGCTAGGTGTTTCTTCTTTTCCATCTTCACCTGTTGTTCCATTTCCAACTATTGCATAACCATATAGTAAAGCTCTTAAATTTTCATAATATCCACTTATTTGATTATATTCTAATTTGGCAATTACACTTTTAGTCTTATTAACAATATACTCTAAACTATATATTTTCTTTCTATATTGAGTCCAACTAATTTGAACATTAAACATATCACCCAAAGAATCTAAAGGGACATATAAATTATTGTCAACGAACTTTATTGGTTTTTCTATTTCAAAAACCTCATAATAATCTAGATCTGACTTCATTAAAACTGGTATATCAGCTATTGTAAGTTCTTCACCTATAGTTTTTAAATATTTTTCATATTTGGTTTTTTCAGCTGATACTGCAACTGTTTCGAAATCATTTTCTAAATAAGCACTATCTTCATTTTCATTAAATTTATTATACTCACCTTTTGTATATGAATATCCCAGTATTGAAGCTATTTCTTTTAAATTTATGTATGTAGTTCCTTCTATATCTTTATATAAATCTGAAGGTATAGCAATTTGTTTATCATCTAAAAATAATTTTTCTGTTATAGAATCTTGATATTTTAAAATCATTATTATTATAAAAAGGAAAGCTATCAAACAAGCACATAATACTATTGAAAGCATAACACCCTTTCTACGTTTAGTATTTTTTTCAATTTCATCTTTAAATGAATCACTTTGTTCTAAATTCATAATTTTATCCCCCTATTAATTTTCCTTCGTATAACCATAATTCTTATAAAATTCATCTCTGAAATTTAATAAATTATCATTCGCTATTTCTATTCTAACCTTTTCCATTAATTTAGTCAAGAATCTTAAATTATGAATTGATAATAATCTTATTCCCAAAATCTCTTTTGTATTTATAAGATGCCTTATATATGCTCTAGTATAATTTTTGCAAGTATAGCAGTCACATTCTGAATCAATTGGCAAGAAATCTCTTTCATAACTTGCATTTCTAACTACTAATTTTCCATGACTTGTCATTGCTGTTCCATGTCTTGCAATTCTTGTTGGTAATACGCAATCACACATATCAATTCCAGCTATAGCTGCTTCAATTAAATAGTCTGGTGTTCCAACTCCCATTAAATATCTTGGCTTATTTTCTGGCATTAATGGAGTGGTATATCTTAAAATGTCTAAAAATTCTTCTTTAGGTTCTCCAACACTTATGCCTCCTATTGCATAACCTGGAAAGTCCATTTTTATTAAATCTTCGGCACTCTTTTTTCTTAAATCTTTATAAAATCCACCTTGTATAATACCAAATAATCCTTGTTTTTCTATTGTTGTATGTGCTAGTTTACATCTTTCTGCCCATCTAGTAGTTCTTTCCATCGAATTTTTAGTATATTCATAAGTTGAAGGATATGGACAACATTCGTCAAATGCCATAATGATATCAGCTCCAAGAGCTTCTTCTATCTCCATTGCAATTTCTGGACTTATAAATTTTTTACTTCCATCTAAATGAGATCTAAAATATACTCCTTCTTCTTTTATTTTTCTAAGTTCTCCTAAACTAAATACTTGAAAACCCCCACTATCTGTTAAAATTGGTCTATCCCAATTCATAAATTTGTGAAGTCCACCTGCTTCTTTTACAAGTTCATGTCCTGGTCTTAAAAATAAGTGATACGTATTTGACAAAATAATTTGTGCTTTTACTTCTTCTTTTAATTCTTCAGGTGTCATTGCTTTTACAGTTGCTTGTGTTCCAACTGGCATAAATATTGGAGTTTGAATATCTCCGTGTGGTGTATGAATAACACCTCTTCTTGCTCCTGATTGTTTACATACATGCAAAAGTTCATAAGTTATAGCTTGTTTCATTTTAGTTTCCTTTCTATTTTTTTATAAAATCTGATTCTATAATATCTAGTATATATTTTCTTTTTGCATTTTTCATTTTTTTTAATTCTTCTAGTGCTGTTTCCTTTTTTAAAAGAATAATATCTTCATATTCCATTTCTAAATTATTTACTTTTAAGTATTTATAGTATTTTTCAAAATGTTTTCTTACTTCTTTTAAATCTAATTTCAAATTTCCTTTATAAATAATTTCATAAGTTTTTATTTTATCTGTAGGAGGAGATATGTATTTTATTTCATAATTTCCAACTTGATCTTTATTTTTTATATCAAAATTTAATTCTTCAATTGCTTCTCTTCTCATAGTAGCTTCAATATTTACTATTCCATTTTTTTCTATATCTTTTTTATCTACAGCACCACCTTGAATAGTTAATCCTTCTGGAAAAGAAGTGGTTTTTGCTAGTTTTCCTATGACATAATATCCATCTGAAGTTTCGAAAAAAATTCCAGCTGATAGCCCATAATTGCCGAATTCATTAGGGCATCCAATTCTTTCATCATATAAATAATGTGCATAATTTGTCTTACTACAATTTAGAATTATTTCTGTTTCATTTTCTACTAGCTGTCTTACACAAAAAATATCTCCATTCCATAGTTCTGGTGTTTGTTTTATTGCTATTTGCCAATTTTCATTTATTTTTTCTTTTAAGTTTTCTGGTAAAGTTATTGTTTTATCATCATATATAACTTTAACTTTTCTATTTTTTACATATATAAGCATTTTTTACTCCTATTATAAAATAAGCATTGCATCTCCAAAAGAGAAAAATTTATACCTTTGTTTTACTGCTTCCTCATAAGCTTTCATAATAAAATCTTTTCCAGCTAAACTAGATACAAGCATTATTAAAGTTGACTCTGGAAGATGAAAATTAGTTATTAAACTATCTATGCATTTAAATTTATATCCTGGATAAATAAAAATGCTTGTGTCTCCTTCAGTTTCTTTTACCATACCATTTTCATCTGCAACAGATTCTAAAACTCTACAAGAAGTAGTTCCAACAGAAATTACTTTATGTCCAGTTCTTTTAGCAAAATTTATTTTCTCAGCATCTTCTTTTTTTATGTAATAATGTTCAGAATGCATCTCATGTTCTTCCACATTTTCTACTTTTACAGGTCTAAACGTACCTATTCCAACATGTAAAGTAACATTAGCTATTTCAATACCTTTTTCTTTTATTTTTTCTAAAAGAGCTTCAGTAAAATGAAGTCCTGCGGTTGGTGCTGCCGCTGAACCATCATATTTTGCATAAACTGTTTGATATTTTTCATTATCTTCCCTTGTAGCTTCTGTAATATACGGTGGAAGTGGCATAAGTCCAATTTGATCTAAAATTTCATTAAAGATTCCTTCATATTCAAATTCAACTTTTCTATTTCCATTTTCCAAAACTTCCAGTACCGTTGCTTTTAAAAGTCCATCACCAAAAACAACTTTACTACCAGATTTTAGTTTTTGTCCAGGTCTTACCATTGCTTCCCAAATGTCGTTTTCTATTCTTTTTAATAATAGAAACTCAACATTTGCTCCAGTATCTTTTTTTCCATATAGTCTTGCTGGTATAACTTTTGTATTATTTATTACTAAACAATCACCTGGATTTAAGTAATCTATTATATCTTTAAAAACCTTATGTTCTATACTTTGATTTCTCTTATCTAATACCATTAATCTTGCTTCATCCCTTTTATCATAAGGATGTTGAGCTATTAATTCTTTTGGTAATTCATAATTAAAATCTGAAACTTTCATTTTGCTTTTTTATTTCCTTTCTATAACTCTAAAATTTTCTTGATTTCCTTTTCTAAATCACAATTCTCATTATTAGTTATTACATAATCTGCTTTTTCTGTATAAAAAGAATTTTCATGCTGAATGTTTAGTCTACTTTCTGCTGTTTTTTTATCAATATTATCTCTTCTGCATATTCTTTTAATTTTCAAATCATAATCTGCAATTAATGCAATAACAATATTACAATGTTTTTCAAGTCCAGCTTCAAAAAGAAGTGGTGCGTCAATAACAATATATTTTGTGTCATTTTCATTAGTATTTTTAATTCTCTCTAAAATTTCTGTTACAACATATTTAAAAGTTAATTTATTCAAATCTTTTAAAGCTTGTCCATCATTATAAATTTTACTTGCTAAAGCCTTTCTATTTAAATTTCCATCCTTTAAAAATACTTCTTCTCCAAAAGTATTTTTTATTGCCTCTAAATATTCTGTTCCTGGAATACTCATTTCTCTTACAACTTTATCTGCATCAATTAATTTCACATCTTCCCTTTTATTTAGAAGTTGACTTAAAGTAGTTTTTCCTGAACCAGAAGTTCCTGTTATTCCAATAATTTTCATTGTTCCTCCTTTAACTTGGATAATACTTCTTTTTCTATATTTTCCAATTATAAAGTTTTTATTGCACTTGTTGCTAAATAATCACATCTATTATTATATTCATTATCACTATGACCTTTTACTTTAATAAACTCAACTTTATGTTTTTGTGTTAATTCATATAATTTTTCCCATAATTCTTTATTTTTAACTGGTTCTTTATTTGCTGTTTTCCAATTATTTTTTCTCCAATTATAAATCCATCCTTGATTAAAAGCATTTACTACATAAGCACTATCACTATAAATCTTAACTTCACATTCTTCTTTTAATAATTTAAGAGCTTCTAATACTGCTGTTATTTCCATTATATTATTTGTTGTTTCTTTTTCTGCTCCAGAAATTTCTTTTTTATTTTCATTATACATTAAAATTGCTCCCCAACCTCCAGGACCTGGATTTCCAGAACAAGCTCCATCTGTATAAACCGTAACTTTTTTCATTAATTTTCCTTTCGTCTAAATACTTTTATATTATATTTGTCTTTTTTTTTAATCTATGATATTATATCAGTAAATTATAAATAATACAATATAGGCGGTGATTAATTTTGGATGGAATTCTAGGTATTGTTTCTGAATATAATCCTTTTCACAATGGACATTTGCACCACTTAGAAGTTTCTAAACAACTCACAAAATCTGCTTTTACAGTAGCAGTAATGAGTGGTAATTTCGTTCAAAGAGGTAATACATCATTAGTGGATAAATGGGTTAAAACTGAAATGGCTTTAAAAAATGGAATAGATTTAGTAATTGAACTCCCAACTGTTTATGCTATTTCAAGTGCTGAAAATTTTGCTGATGGTGCAATAAAAATTCTAAATAGTTTAGGTGTTGTAGATTATGTTTCTTTTGGTAGTGAAATTGGAGAAATAAATTCCTTAAATGAAGTAGCTAATATTTTATATAAAGAACCCAAAGAATTTTCAAATTTAATTTCAGCTCAATTAAAATCTGGAATTTCATATCCAAAAGCTAGAGAAATTGCCTTAACACAATATTTTGGTACATCAAAAAAATATTCTGAAATATTAAATAATCCTAATAACATACTTGGAGTTGAATACCTAAAATCCATAAAAAAACATAGAAGTCATATAAAACCTATTACAATTAAACGTGATTATAGTGATTACAATAGTACAAAAGAAAAAAATGGAATTGCTAGTGCAACAGCAATTAGAACAATGATACAAAACAATAAAAATGTTCATTATGTAGTTCCTTATGAAACTTATGAACTTTTAGATGAATGTATTGGTTCTGGAAAAGTTATCCCTGATTTAAAAGTTTTTGAAAAAGAAATCATTTATATTCTTAGAAAAATGAATCTTTCTGAAATTGCTCTTCTTCCTGATGTTTCAGAAGGATTAGAAAACAAAATAAAAATTGCTGCCAATAATTTTAATACTTTAGAAGAATTAATTTCAAATATTAAATCAAAAAGATATACACAAAGCAGAATACAAAGAATTTTATTATATGCTCTTTTGAATATTACTCAAAAAGACATGAATTCTTCTAAAAGAGTTACACCATACATAAGAGTTTTAGGATTTAATAAACATGGAAAAAGAATTATTTCTGCAATTGCAGCAGCAAATCCTAGATTAACAATAATAGTATCTGTTAAAAAATTTATGGAAAATTCAATTAATCCTTCTTTACGAAATATGATTTCAAAAGATATTTTCGCAAGCAATGTATATACTTTAGGCTTTAAAGAAAACCCACTAGCAAATCTTGATTATACTCATAAGGTTGTTGAAATTTAAAAAATAATATTACTATTTTTTATTTATATAATATTTATATTCATCAAGAGTAAATCCTATTAATAAATACTAGAAAATCACCAAAATTAAAGCAAATAAATTTGGTGATTTTTATTGCGACTATTTCATAATAGCCTCTAATACTTTGGCTAAATATTTCATACTTGTATTACACTCTTCTAAGGTATTTCCTGTTGCTCCAACTTCTATAATACAAGCTCCTTTTGTTACGTGTTGATTATATCTTGAATCTCTTAAAATTATTGGTTTAAATAGTCCTGGATACATTAAATTTGCTTGTTCTTGTATTTTTACTGCAAGTTTAAAATTATAAAGCCAATCTTTATGGTCTAGTCCTCCGCCATCTGTTCCTATAACAAACATTAATTGTGCTGCCACTTCATCTCCTATTTGAACTGTAGGTCCATAAGTACTACTATTTCCTAATGCATCTCTATGCAAATCTATTACAAGTTCACTTGTTGGATTTTTTTTCAAAATATTATTTATTGTTTCTAATGAACGTGTATATGATCCTGTATATGCTGGATAATCATGATATGTTGTATCATGTATCACATTAAATCCCATATTTATTAAATGATTTGAAAGTTCTGTGCCAACTCTTGCAACACTATAATTTAAATCTGTTGTTCTAAAATTTCCACTTGCTGTATATGTATTTTCAGGTGTTGGAGTATAACTTTCACAAGTATGTGTATGATAAATTACAATATCTTTTTTATTTTGAAATTCTACATTAGGTGCTAACATTTCATCTGTTAAAGTATATTTTGATTCATTTCTTATTTTTACACTATTATAAGTATTTGTAAATCTATCATTTAAATTATTTGTTTCTATTACTTTTGTTTCTAAAGTCTCAGGAATGTTTTCTACAGAAACAGTTTGTTTTTTTTCTGATTCAACATCTTTTTCTTTAGATGTATCTTCATTCTGTTCTAACCTTTCTTCAATATTTTTTTCAGATATATCTTCAAATTCTGTTACTTCTTCTTGATTCTCCATTTCCATCAATTCTTCTTCTGAAAATAATGCAAATTCTGATTCTAATATATTTTTTAGACCTTTATTATTTTTTTCTAAATAATTACTATTTAAGTAGTTTGAAAGTAATATATTTTTATCTATACAAGTTAAACAATTTTTATCCAAAACTGTCTTTTTTTCAAAAAATGACGTTGTTTTTATTTTTTTTAAAGTAGTAACACATATTTTTAAAATAATTATTGTTAATAACAAAAAAAGAATTATTTTCTTTAAAAACTTAAATATATCTTTTAAATTTATAACAGCTAAATTAATCATATTAACCTCTCTAAAAGTAATTATATTAAAATTTTATTTTTATATTACTTGTTTTCATTTTTCATTTTACTTATTAGTTAATCTTATCAGTTAATATTCAATTGTTAATATAATTAATATGTTATAATCTTATTCAAATGTATATTGAAATCCGATAATACAGATGCTATTTAATTGACATAATATTTTAAAAATGATATAATTTTTTTATTAAACAATTAAGGAGGACATGGGATATGACGAATTCAAGTAGACCTGAAAGTTCAGGTCATCGGTCATCTACACAAAAATCTTTACCCCAAGTTTCTAAAAAGGAACTTTCTAAAGGAAAAGCAAAAACTTATGTAGATGCTAATGGTTTTAATGTAATTGAGTATCAAACACCAACATCACATCTAATTTTGCGCTATAATGATACAACTATGATTTACACTCATAATTCGCAAGTTAGATATTCTGGCCCTATACAGCGTGACATATTAGACAAGAAACTTAAAGAGTTAGATATTGAAACTGCAAAACTAGACTCTGCTTTTGACAATATTTTTGATGATTATTTTTTTGATTTTGACAAAAGGCTTGAACTTTTTGATAGAGATTTTGATAAATGGAACGAAAGTCTTGATAAACTATTAAACGATTTTCCAACATTTTCTAGTACACCTAGATTAGAAACAACTAATTGTGGCAACAATAAACAAAATTCATCAAAACATACAGGGTCTCAAAATTATTATTATCAAAAAAATATTCATCGTAAACGTAGTAATGAAAGCAGTGGATGTTTAGGTTGCTTTTTATGGACCATTTTGATTTTCGTAATCGTTTGCCTGATATTTTATGGCATGGGAGCTTTAGGTGGAGCTATATTTGATTTTTTTGCTAATATTTTTAATGCTATTTTCAATTAATTTCATTATTTCATATGCAAATTATGTCAAATATGTTTTTCCAAAGTCTTCTCTTAAAACGAAAAGCGTACGCCTATTTAAAGACGTACGCTTTTCGTTTATATATAAAATAATAAGAAAATTAAGCTTATTTATTTAGTAAAACTTCTTTTATTTTTCCTATATCTAAATCTACTTCTATTTCTTCACCTGTTGCCATATTCTTTATTTTTGCTTTTTTACTTGCTAATTCATTCTCTCCAATTACTAATAAATATTTTGCTTCTATTTTATTTGCGTATTTCATTTGAGATTTAAAGCTTCTTTCTGAAATATCTTTTTCTATAATATAATTTTCTTTTCTTAATTTTTCAGAAATTTCTAATGCAAATTTATTCTCTTCTATACCACTTGACAGTATATATAAATCAGGAACATTGTCTTTTAATTCTTTATTATTAGTATTATACATCTCCATAATTCTTTCTACACCTGTTGCAAATCCAACTGCTGGCGTTTGTGGTCCTCCAAGTTCTTCAACTAAACCGTCATATCTTCCACCTCCAAGAACTGTTAAACCTGATTCTTTATCAATAAATTCAAATACTGTTTTTGTATAATAATCTAATCCTCTAACTATACTACTATCAATTTCATAGTCTATTCCAAGTGAAGTAAGCATTGTTTTTACATTTTCAAAATGTTTACTACATTCTTCACATAAATAATCTATCATCTTAGGAGCACCTTGATTTAATTCTTTACATTTTTTTTCTTTGCAATCTAAAATTCTTAAAGGGTTTTTATCAAATCTTCCTTTACAAGTTGAGCAATAAGAAACTAAATTTTTACCTATAAATTCTCTTAATATTTTTTGATATTCTCCTCTACATTTAGGGCATCCAATACTATTTATTGTTAATTTTATGTCTGGAATATCTAAAGCTTTAAAAATTTGATTTCCTACCAATATACATTCAACATCTGCTAAATAACTACTAGAACCTATTAATTCTATTCCAATCTGATGAAATTCTCTTAATCTACCTTTTTGAACATTTTCATATCTATACATTCCCATATTATACCAAAGTTTTACAGGACTAATCATACTTCCCATTCCATTTTCAAGATATGCTCTTACTGCTCCTGCTGTTCCCTCTGGTCTTAAAGTTATACTTCTTCCACCTTTATCATCAAAAGTATACATTTCTTTTTGAACAACATCTGTTGTTTCACCAACACCTCTTTGAAATAGTTCTGTATGTTCAAATACTGGTAATCTTATTTCTTTAAAATTATATGAATCTAAAACTTTTTTTACTTTTCTTTCAACTTCTTGCCATTTGTAACTTTCACTTGGTAATAAATCTTTAGTTCCTTTTGGTTTTTGTATCATTTTTTTGCATCTCCTCATTTTTTTAATTTACTATTATATGCTTCAATCATTTCTTCTTTTGATTTAAAATCTCTGGCTTTTAACCTTACTCCACCTGTCCAAGCTATAATATGACTATTTATCTTATTATAAAATCTTACTGCTTCAAAATATTCTTCAATAGACACATTTTCCCTTTTGAATAAGATTATTGCTTTTTCATCTTCTGGATGCTTTCTAATATATTCTTCATTATGTTTTTTACTTGTTAAAATAAAATTTTTGTAATATTCTTTGTCATGAGAAAATTCTTCTTTTTTAATTTTAGAAACTATATTTTCATCATCTTTATTAATATTATCTTTTGGAGCTTCTCCTTTATTTGACGAATCATTATATTTTGGAACACTTCTTTCAGAATTTATTTTTTCTCTTCCTAATTTACCATTATCTTCAATATTGTTTTCTTCATAACCTGTTTCATTTTTAGATTTACTAGAATACTTTTTATTTATAATATTCCCATATTTATCTAATTGTACTTTTAAATCATCATCATAACTTTTAACATAAGCTTGATATCTAGTAAGTTGAGCAGGTGTTAATTTTAATTCACCAGTTGGACTTTCGCGAATTTCAACTGGTATTGTAGAATATCTAATTACAAGTCCTAAAATCTTATTTATATCTCCATCTTCAAGTGCATTTTTAAAACCTTTTAAAAATTTACTATCTTCAATTGTTTTATCTTCTAATCCTTGTATTTCTTCTTTTTCATTTTTTTTCTCAACTTCTTTTCTATAATTTTTAGTTATCTTAATTATAAGTAAGAAATTAATATATCTTTTACAGTAATCTACTAAACTTTCATCTTCTTCTGCATCAATTAAATTTTTATCAGCACTTTTTAAAATGTCTTGTGGAGTCATCTCTAGTTCTTCAAAAATATTTTTTATTGTTGGCTGGTAAATAAATTGTTTTAAGCAATCAATTACATCTTCATAATCAAAATCAGCTTCTTCATTATAACTATCCATATCTTTTCTCCTGTATTTTAAAAATCTTTTTCTCTTAATTCTAAATATATATTTCTTTCATCTTGAATCATAGTTATTTTTCCATGTCCAGGATAAACTATTGTATCATCAGGAAGTACCATTAATCTATTTGTAATTGAAGTAATTATATCAACAAAATTACCTGTTGGCAAATCTGTTCTTCCCCACGTTCCTGAAAACAATGTATCTCCTGTAAATACCAACCCCTCTTTTTCAGAATATAAGCATAAACCACCTTTAGTATGGCCTGGTGTTGCAATTACTTTAAATTCTAGATCTCCAATATGAATTAAATCTTCATCATCAACTCTTGAATCTGCTTCAAGTTCTGGCTTTTCCATATTTATATAATAAGCAAGATTAATTTCTTCATTATATAATCCTTCACTATCTGCTCTACTTATTAATATTTTTCCACCTTTTAGTTTTTTTAATTCATTAATTGCTCCAATATGATCTGCGTGACAATGTGTTATAAAAATATATTTTAAATCGGCTTCTAAAATATCTAAAGTTTCAGCTATCCTATTTGCCTCTCCTCCTGGATCTATAACCATTGCCTCTTTAGTTTTCTCATCACATACAATATAGCAATTCGTAAGCAATCCAACCTGTGGAGTTTTAACTTGTAATCTTTTTAATATCATTTGTACCTCCCATTTTTTTCAAATATTTCATTTTAAAAATAATATTTTTATTATCCGCGTTTTCTATTAACATCATACACACTCTCAACATTTCTAAAAGAAGTTAATACTTTATTTAAAATCTCTGTATTCTCTACTTCCAAAGATATATCTATTATTGCAATTCCTTCTTTTGTAGTTCTTGTATTCATTCCTGTTAGTTTAACCTTTGCATTCTCTACTTGTTTTATAATATCTTTCAATAATCCGTTTCTGTCATTTGCTAAAATTTCAATTTCTACTTTATATGAACCATTAACATCATCAAACCAGTAAACATCAATCATTCTGTTTTCTTCATTAAATAAATCTTTTACATTTACACAATCTTTACGATGAACTGATACTCCTCTTCCTTTTGTTATATATCCAATAATTTCATCTCCTGGTAATGGATTACAACATTTGGAAAGTTTTACTAAACAATTATCTATACCTTTTACTACTACACCTGTTTTAGATGGTTTTGATTTTGTTGGTTTTGCCTTTGCAAGTTCTTGAATTTTTTCTTCAAAATCTTCTTCTTCATGTTCTTTTCTATACTCATCTAATAATCTTGCCATTAATTTATTTACAGAAATACCACCAAATCCAATGCTTGCATATAAGTCATCTACTGTTGCAAATTTATATCTATCCATTGCAAGCTGTAACCATTCTGGCTTCACTAAATCTGAATATTTAATACCTATTTTCTTAACTTCTCTTTCTATTGCTTCCTTGCCTTTTTCAATATTTTCACTTCTTTGTGCTCTTTTAAACCATTGATTAATTCTTGTTTTAGCAGAAGAACTTTTAACAAATTTAAGCCAATCTCTACTAGGTCCTTTTGATTGTTCTGAAGTTAAAATTTCAACAATATCTCCATTTCTAAGTGGAGTAATAATAGGCATCATTTTACTATTTATTTTACATCCTACCATCTTATGCCCTATTTGCTCATGTATACTATAAGCAAAATCTATTGGAGTTGCCCCTTTGGGTAATACTTTTATCATACCTTTTGGTGTAAAAATATATACTTCATCTTCAAATAATTCTGTTTTTAATGTATTTAAAAATTCATCAGGATTTTCTGTATTTTTTTGCCATTCTAAAGTTTCACGAAGCCAAGCTAACTTATCATCTGTAACTACTACACTCTTCTTTGTACCTTTATTACTAGCTTCTTTGTAAGCCCAGTGTGCAGCAATACCAAACTCTGCAGTTCTATGCATTTCCCAAGTACGAATTTGAACTTCAAAAGGTGTACCTTTTGGTCCTAATAAAGTTGTATGTATTGATTGATACATATTTTTCTTTGGAACTGCAATATAATCTTTGAATCTTCCTGGCATTGGTGTATACATTTCATGTACTATTCCAAGTACTGCGTAACAATCTTTAACTGTATCTACTAAAATTCTAAGTGCAAATAAATCATATATTTGATCTAATGTTTTATTATCTCTTTGCATTTTTCTATATATACTATAAAGATGTTTTGCCCTACCTGTTACATCTGCTTTTATTCCTTGGTCTTTAATTTCTTCAGCTAAATCAATTTGAATTTTTTCTAAGAATTTTAGTCGTTCTTCTCTTTTTTTGTCAAGTCCTGTAACAATTTCATGATATTCTTCTGGATGCAAATATTTAAAGCTTAGGTCTTCAAGTTCCCATTTTAAAGAATATATACCTAATCTATTAGCAAGAGGAGCATATAAATCTTGTGTTTCTTTTGCATTTGCAATTTGTCTATCTCTGCTTAGATACTTAAGAGTCCTCATATTATGTAATCTATCAGCAAGTTTTATTAATATAACTCTAATATCTTTACCCATCGCAAGAAACATTTTCCTATAATTTTCTACTTGTTGTTCTTCCAACGTTGTATATCTTAAAGTGCCAAGTTTAGTAACTCCCGCTACCATTTCCGCAATTTCTTCTCCAAAGTCTTTTACTAAATCCTCATGTGTTTTTGGAGTATCCTCAACAACATCATGTAAAAGTGCTGCACATAGAGTTTCATCATCTAATTCTAAACCTGCTAATATATATGCAACATTAACAGGATGAATCATGTATGGCTCACCTGATTTCCTACACTGATTTCCGTGATTTTCTTTTGCATATTCATAAGCTCTTCTTATAAGTTCTACATTACTATTAGGATAATTTTCTTTTTGTTTTTTTATTATATCATCAATTGTTACTTCTCCGTTTTCTGACATATAAATCCCCTTTACTTTAATATTGCTTTAATATATCTTTTATATATTTTAATATAATTCTTATAATGTTATATTTCGATATATCTATCATATAATTTTTATCAATACTACTATTATATTTTTAATAAGATTTTCTCAAGTCTTTCATATTTATTTGTACATTTTCCACTCCATTAAATGTATTTATTTCTAATAATCCTATCACATCTATTTTATCTCCTATTAAAAACTCTTCTGAATATTCTCCCATATTAAATCCTATTGCATTTATTATAGTATTTCCATCTTTTAAAGTTAATTTTAAATGTTTTCCTTCTGATAAAGCTCTTATTGAATCTATTTTCAAGTTTTTATATATAAAAATAGGAGTTTTATTAGCTTCCCCAAAAGGTTCTAATAATTTTAACTGTTTAACATTTTCTAAATTAATGTCTTTCAAATTAATTTCTTTATCTATTTTTATTACAGATACTAAATCTTCAGTATGATTATCTCTTGCAATTTGTTCAAATTTTTGTCTAAATTTTTGGAAATTACTTTTCTTTAAACTTAATCCTACTGCCATCTCATGTCCACCATATTTTTCTA
Source organism: uncultured Clostridium sp. (assembly GCA_900553685.1). Classification (GTDB taxonomy): domain Bacteria; phylum Bacillota; class Clostridia; order TANB77; family CAG-508; genus Scatovivens; species Scatovivens faecipullorum. The sequence continues at coordinate 224,164 of USEI01000001.1, read as the reverse complement.
GATAATCACTTGTACTACATAATGCAGCATGTAAATCAAAACCTGGTATGCTTCTTCCTGAGCCCTTTCCCTCTTCTCCTTCAAAACAAATTAATATACTTGGCTTAAAATATAATTCTGTAATTTTTGAAGCTACAATGCCTATAACACCATGATGCCAATTTTCAGAGCCAATTACTATTGCATTATTATTCATTAAATGCTCCGATGTTATTTTTAAAATTGCTTCATCAAATATTCTTTTTTCTATTTCTTGTCTTTCTCTATTATAACTATTTAATTTTTCTGTAATTCTATTTGCTTCAACTATATTTTCTGTTAAGAATAAATCTAATGCATCTCTTTCATGTCCCATTCTTCCACAAGCATTTATTCTAGGTGCCATTCCAAAAGAAACTGTATTAGAATTCACTTCTTTATAAGCTGCTGCATTTAGTAATGCTTTAACGCCAGGTGATCTAGTATTCTCTACTAATTTTAATCCTAATTTTGCTATAACTCTATTTTCATCTACTAGTGGTACAATATCTGAAATTGTTCCTATACATACAATATCTAAAAATTTTAGATATTCTTTTTCTTCTAAATCTAATCTTATACCAATAGCTTGAATAAGTTTGAAAGCAACTCCAACACCAGCTAAACTATTAAATGGATATTTATTATCTTTTCTTTTACAATCTATTACAGCTAAAGCTTTTGGAAGCACTTCTAATGGTTCATGATGATCTGTTATTATCACTTCCATACCTAAACTATATGCATAATCAATTTCTTCTGTGCCTGAAATACCACAATCAACAGTAATAATTAATTTATATCCTTCATCTGCAATTTTTTTTATTGCTTTTTTATTTAAACCATATCCCTCTTCCAATCTATTTGGAATATATGCACCAACATTTAAGTTTCTTTCTTTCAAAAATTTAGAAAGTACAGTTATGCTTGTAATACCATCAACATCATAGTCTCCGTAAATTATTGTTTTTTCTTTTTTATCAATAGCTGTTATTATTCTATTTACTGCTTTTTCCATATCTGGCATTAAATATGGGTCGTGAAAATCCTTTCTCGTAGGATTTAAAAATAATTTTACATCTTCATCTTTTATTATATTTCTATTTAATAATACTGTTGCTAATAATTCTGATACATTAAATTTTTCTGAAATTTCTTTTGCTTTTTTTTCATTAGGATTATAAAATTCCCATTTTTTATTCATTCCTTTTCTCCCAAAATAATTTTTTCCTATAGTATTATATAACAAAAAATAAATAAAAGATAGCTTTTTTTACATAATACTTACATATTTTTTGTTTTTTTAGTAAAAATTAAAATAAACGTATATACTCAAATCGTATTTACGTTTATTTTAATGGTTTATATTACTTATAAATTATAGTACATCCTTAATTGCTTCTCCAATTATCTTATTTACATCAGCAATAAGCACATTAAATCTTACTTCTTTATCGAAGTAATCTTTTACTTTTGGATTTTTTACTAATATTTCATAAAGTTCTTGTAATTTTTTCATTTTTTCTTCACTTTGTTTTTCTCCTTGCATTGCAAGTAACTGTTCTTCATATCTTATTTTTTCAAACTCATCTACTTGTTTTTTTAAATCTGGTAAATTAACTAATTCAGATTTTATTTCTTTATATTCTAGGTATTCTTTTGATTCTTTAATAGCTCTTGCTAAATTATTTACTCCATCATATACATTCATAATATTTCCTCTACTTTCTTGTTTTGATTTTTAATTCTATTAACTTTTATGCTTTTAATTTTCACATTTTTATATTAAAAGAAGCATGTAAATTTTAAGTTCAATAATATTAGTTAAGATATACACTTAACAATTTGCCAAAACTTAATTTTCATGCTCTTTTCTTTAGTAAATATTAATAATAAATCATATAATCTATTTCTGGGAATATATCATCTTTGTCAAATACATCTAATAAATATCTTGCATCAATTTTATCATTTTTAATCTGGTAATAAAGCTTTGTAAATCTTCCAATATGATCTTTTATAGCTTTATGTGCATACTCTACCATAGTTCCATTAGTTATTATGAAAAGCCAGTCACTACTCTGAGCCAACAATAATTCTCTTGCGCATTGATTTAAAGCTTGTCTTCTCAAAGTATCTCCTTCATTTGGAAACATTGCCGCAAGTTCACACATTCTATCTCCCGCTTTATGTAAATGTCTATGTGCATAATCATTTGTTTGATTTAGCCATACTTCACTATATCCATTTGCTCCCCAACTAGATCTACATGGTGTAGAAACTTGAATTTGAGGATATTTATCTATATATTCACTAGGTGTTATTAATTTAAAATTACAATCATCATAATAAATTTTCTTAAATAAAATATAAAGCCAATATGGTCCTTCGTACCACCAATGTCCATAAAGTTCTGCATCATAAGGACAAGTAATAATTGGAGGAACATCCATATAACTTGACAAATGTTCTATTTGTTTTGTTCTACAGTCCATAAAATGTCCTGCTTGTTTTTCGGCAGAATCTTTTGCCCATTGCAAATCATAATAATCTTTAGGACAGTCTTTTCCTGTAATTCTATAATATTTTATACCTGTATTTACCCTTGCACCATTACATGCAATATATGGTTTTATATATTCATAATCACAATCATACCCTATATCTCTATAAAACTCTCTATAATTATAATCACCTGGATAACCATTAATTGAACTCCAAACTTGTCTTGAAGATTCTAAATCTCTACCAAAAGCAATTAAACCTCCATGTGATACTATTGGTGCATAAGTTCCATATATTGGAGTTGGTTCTGCATACAAAATTCCATGTGTTTCCACAATAGCATATTCTATTCCAAATTCTTTTAAGTATTTATCAGCTTCTGGAATATATCCACATTCAGGAAGCCAAATTCCTCTGGGATTTTTTCCAAAAAATTTTTTATATGTTTGAACACCAACTGCAATTTGAGCTCTAACAGTTTTTTCGTTAACATAAAGAATTGGAAAATACCCATGTGTCGCTCCACACGTAATAATTTCAAGTACTCCAATATCTTGAAAATGTTTAAATCCAGTTATAATGTTGCAATTATATACATCTTTAAATATATATAAATCACTTGTATATCTATCTAAGTAATAATGTGATAAACTATTTAATCTTGCATCATAAGTAGTTCTTTTTACTTCTTTTTCACATAATTCAATATGTTTTTTTAAATATTTTATATATCTTTCTTGTAGTAACTTATTATCTAGCATATTTAAAAGAGGAGGTGTCATTGTCATTGTTATTCTAAAATCTACTTTTTCTTCCTCTAATTTTTTAAAATTAAGTAGTAATGGGATATATGTTTCTGATATTGCTTCAAATAACCATTCTTCCTCAAGATAATCTTCACTTTCTGGGTGATGTATATAAGGAAGATGTGCATGTAAAACAAAATTAACATATCCTTTTATATCTTTCATTTATCTTTTTCCTTTCATTTTATTTAAAATACAAATTCATTTTCTAGCTTTAAATTTATCTTATTTAAAACTTGAACTTGAAAGATTAGATGAAGGATTTGCCATATCAAATATACCATCTGTAATTTCTTCTTTATAATGTTCTTCATAGAATTCTTTAACATTATAATTTTTACCAAATACAGTTTTAAATTCTCCCATATCTTTAACTATTTCTTGATTTGTTTTTACATTTCTAAAAGTAACAAATCTTGGCAATTTTTCTAATAGTACATGATCATTTGGAGCTTCCATTTTATTTGAATCTGCAAATGGCAAATAATCTGTCTTTAATACAATTTGTTCTTCTTCTATTTTTGCTATATTAATAATTTGAGGTTTTTCTTTAAATTTTCTACCTAATTGAACAGTATATTTTGTTTTTGCATCATCTATATCTATATACCAACTATTTGCAAAATCATTTATTGGTATTTCTTTAACATAATTTTTATCTTCATTATATAATAGCAAAACTGGATAAGTTTTTTCAAAAAAATCCTCTCCAAAAGCATTTAAATATCTTCTTCTATCCTTATCTGATATATCCCAATAAACAAATAATTTTTTTGGAGTTTGAGCAAGTATTTTAACTATTGTTTCATTATATCTATATGGCAAATCATAATATTCAAGCAAATATTCTGGTGATTTTACTTCTTTTGATTTTTGATTTTTATTTTTTTCCTTACTTGCCTTATCAACTTTTTCTACTTTTTCATTAGATTCATCTTTATCTAAAGTTTCTTTTTTTGCTTCTTCTTGCATTGCAACAATTTTAGCAATAAAATTTTTTATTTTTTCAATTACTGTTGCTTCATCAACTTTTGTTTCTTTTTCTACTTTAGGAGATTTCTCTTTTCCGACTGAATTAGCAGAACTTACTTTCTTTTCTTCTGTTATATCTTCTTTTTCTTCTGAAATTTTTGTATCAGAAGCTGCTAATTTTTCCTTTACATTAGAAATTTCATTTTCAGTATTAAGAGCTTTGTTTTTTTCCATTTTTTTCTCAAAATCTTCATTTTTTTGCATTTTTTGTTTCTCCTCCTTAGTATTTTTATAAGCAACTATATTATTCTCTTCATAATAATTAATATTATATCTGTAATATTTTAAAACTTCAATAGTAAATTCATTTTTTTGTAAATTTATCATTTTTGTTACATTTGTTACCAAAATGTTATATTTTTTTTGCTTTTTTTTGTCAAAATATGTTTACTTTTATATTTTTTTTATATAAAATATATAAAGAAATACGAAAAGATTTTAAGCTTCAAGATTTAGTTATTTCAAGCTTTTTCAAAATCTTATATAATTTATAAAAAGACTTGACAAACTAAATTTTTATTTTACTAAATTTTAACAAATGAATATTTTCGAAAGGAGTACTTTTAAGAAATGAAAATTTTAATGCTATCATGGGAATACCCACCAAGAGTTGTAGGAGGAATTGCAAGAGTTGTATATGACTTATCTCATAGATTAATAAAAGATGGTCATGAAGTAACAGTTGTTACATATAGAGATGGTAATGTTCCTTACTTTGAAGATGATGATGGAGTAAATGTATATAGAGTTGATAACTTTATGATTAATCCTAACAACTTTATTGATTGGGTTATGCAACTTAATTTTAACATGATAGCTAAAGTTGGAGAAATTATTTCTGAAAAAGGAAACTTTGATGTTATACATGCACATGATTGGTTAACAGCTTATGCTGGAAAAACTTTAAAGTTTGCATATAATACACCTCTTGTTTCTACAATCCATGCTACAGAAGCAGGTAGAAATAGTGGTATTCGTGGAGAAATGCAAAAATATATTAATGATACTGAATGGATGCTTACTTACGAATCATCTGAAGTAATTGTTAATAGCAATTATATGAAAAATGAATTACAAAGATTATTTGGATTACCTTATGAAAAAATAAATGTAATACCTAATGGAGTTAATTTAAATCTATTCAACAATATCGAAAAAGATTATGATTTTAGAAGAAGATTTGCAATGGATAATGAAAAAATTATTCTTTTCATGGGTAGACTTGTTTATGAAAAAGGAATTCAAACACTTATTGCAGCAATGCCAAAAATTTTGGCAAATTATCATGATTCAAAATTAATTATTGCTGGTAAAGGTGGAATGATTGATGAATTAAGATCACAAGTTAATTATTTAGGACTAGGAAATAAAGTTTACTTTACAGGATATTTAGGCTCAAAAGATGTTCAAAGAATGTATAAATGTGCTGATGTATCTGTTTTTCCTAGTACATATGAACCCTTTGGAATTGTTGCTTTAGAAGCTATGCTTTCAGGAACACCAGTAGTTGTATCAGATGTTGGTGGTTTAAATGAAATAGTTGATCATGGAGTTAATGGAATGAAAAGTTATGCAGGAAATGCAAACTCATTTGCTGATTCTATTCTTGCCTTATTATATGATCCAAAACTTTGTGATACAGTTACAAAAAATGCAAAATTAAAAGTAAAAACAGAATATAATTGGACAAAAATCGCTCAAGATACTCATTTAGCTTATGAAAAAGCTATTTGTGAAACCATGGCAGAAAGACAGAAAAAACAAATCGCTCAAGAAGAAGCTCAAAAGCAAATCAAAAAATCAAACGAAATTACTAATTTACTTTCATTTAAGAAAAGTCGTCAAGCATTTGCATAATAAAAAACCTCTTTTTAAAGAGGTTTTTTTATTTTAATTTTAGCATAATTTAAAAAAATTTTTTCTATAATATAACAAAAATATATATTTTATATAATATCAAAATAAAAGATTTTATTCTTATACCTTTTCTTTTAAAAATTAGATTTTTCTTCATCTCATTTTTACATATATACTCCTATTAAATAAATTATTAGCATATGTACTGGGTAAAACATATAGAAAAAATATTTCATCTTTTTCCCTTGCTTTCCATTATATGTAAAAGTTAATAAAACTGATATTAAGCAAAAAATATAACTTATTAAATTTTGTGTTACTAAAAAACTAACTCCATTTATCTCATAATAAATTATTAATATAATACTATATGCTATAAATAATAAAATTTTTTTATTTTTAAACAAGTACATTATAAATACTGTAATAACACCATACCAACTATAATCTACTCTTAATATACTTCCTGAATATACAATACATCCCACTAATATTAATGAAATAAATTTATCTTCTCCTTTATCATATATAAAAATCGCTAATAAACCTAAAATTAATGTAACTATTACATTTAGTAATTTCCATTCACCTACTAAAGTTCTAAAAAGCATAAAAGGAATTTGTGATATTAAAGCAAATATAATAAGTCTTAAAAAGTATTTTTTTACATTTTTGGTATGAATATATCCTTCACTAATAAAAAATGCAAATAGCGGAAATGCAATTCTTCCTAAATACATTGCTGCAAAATCTTCTACTACTGGAACTGCATATCTCACATGGTCTAAAAACATCGAAATAATTGCAATTATCTTAAGTACAAAAATTGTCATATTATTTTTCCTTCTAATTTAATAATTCTTTTACTGCTTCATTAATAGATCTGCCATCTGCTGCTGCACCTATCTTTTCTTTTGCTGTTTTCATAACAATTCCCATATCTTTGATAGATGTTGCTCCAACTTCTTCTATGACTTTCTTTACTTCTTCTAATACTTCTTCTTTAGATAGTTGTTTTGGTAAATATTCTTGAAGAATATTTATTTCTTCATTTGTCTGATTAATTAAATCCTCTCTTCCAGCTTTTTCAAAATCTACTAACGCATCTTTTTTTCCTTTTACTTCTTTAGCAATAATTTCAATTATTTTTTTATCTTCTACTGAAATTCCTTTGTCCTTTTCAATTTGTAAAATTGCAGCTCTTACCATTTGAATTGTATTTTTTCTAATTTCATTTTTATTTTTCATTGCTTCTTTTAAATCATTCATTAATTTCTCTTTTAACATATTTTCTCCCTCTCTTTCTTTATATACTTTACTACAAAATTACATATTTATCAATACTTTTAAAAAGTTATTAAATCTAAATAGCTAAATACAGATACCTCTACAATTTTTTCTAATAATTCTTTATATGCCTTAATTCTGAAATTTACAAATCCTTCTAAAATAATTTTTTTGTTTTCTAATAAATAATCTTTTATTAAATTTTTTAATATATTATTTTTAAAACCAATTTTTTCATCAGGAAGTTCTAAAACTTTTTTTGCAATTTCAGAAATATATGCTCTTTCTAATTTACTTAAATAAAAATAATTTTTTTCTACATTTTTATTTATAAAATCTTCTTCATAAAATTTTTCAATACACTTTTTTAATACTAATGCAATAAACTCATAAAATTCATCTATATACTCTTTTTCCATATAATGAATTATTAAATTATCATATACTTTAAATCTGTAATTTGAAACATACATATTAATAGGTAGTTTTTCCAGCTGTTCCATCAAATATTTAATTTTTTCTTCACTAACAGTTTTTATACAAATTGACTTCACAAAAAAATTTCTCCTTAATCAATAGTAGTAATATTCTATATTATTCATTTTCTAAATTATTGTGTTATTTTGTTTTAATAAAATTAATTATAAACTCATATTAATTCCCTCTGAAACTATATTGCTCATATTTTCTATTAAAGAATCTATTTCTTTTGGTGTAACTATAAAATTAAAATTATTTAATTTCATTTTTTCAACTATTTCATTTTCTGAAATTGAAACATCACAGGCATTTAAAGTATCTATAACAATAGTTGCTGCATCTAAAACTGTTGGAACACCTATTCCAATAACTGGTATATTTAAAGTTGTTTCTGAAAGTTCTTCTTGCCTATTTCCAACCCCGCCTCCTGGAATTATTCCAGTATCTGAAATCTGTATAGATTTATTTATTCTGTCAATATTTTTAGAACATAAACTATCTATTGCAATAACTAACTTTGGTTTTATATTATTTACTATTCCTTTTACTATTTCAACTGTTTCGATTCCAGTAGTTCCAAGTACACCTGGAGTAATTGCACTTATGCTTCTAACATTTTTATCAATAGCATTAGGCAAATATATTTTTATATGTCTTGTTATTTCAATATTTTGCACAACTTTAGCTCCTAACGAATCCGGTGTTGCATATAAATTTCCTAACCCTACAATTAGTATCTCGTCAGTTTTATTTATATGCTTTTCTATTATTTCTTTCAATTCCTTTGAGAAAGTATTTATTATTTTTTCTTCTTTTTCTGTACTAATATTTCTTACTTTTTTCATATCAATAGTAATATAATTTCCCATTTTTCTATCCAAAGCTCTTTCACCGTCTGGACTTGTTATTTTAACTCTAGTAATTGTAATGTCATCTTTTTTCTCTTCTTCACACTCAATGCCTTTTATTTCATCATCTAATTTATTTGCATTTCTATATAAATCTCTTCTTTCTACAGCCATATCTGTTCTAAAAAACATATTTTTTTACCTTAATGTATTTAAACATTCCCTTTCCTTAACAATAATAATTATCGTTATTTTCTTACATTTTAAAATTTTTATTCAAAAAAATCCTTTATGTTAAACTATTGTCTAACATAAAGGATTTCTTTAATTTTTAAGTATAATTATAATATTTATTCTTCCCAGTTATGAAATACTTCTAATACATCATCTAGGTCATCTAGATTGTCAATTAATCTTTGCATTTTTTCAGAAGCTTTCTCATCTAAACTAACATAAGTGCTTGGTACCATTTGAACTCCAGCTTCTAAAAATGTTAAATTATTTTTTGTTAATTCTTCAGCTACAGCTGTAAAATCATTTGGTGCTGTTGTTATTTGATATACTTCTTCTTCAGAAGAAAAATCTTCTGCGCCAGCTTCTATTGCAAGCATCATTAAATCATCTTCAGATAAACGGCATTCAGCTTTTTCTATAACTATAATACCTTTTTTTTCAAACATATATGATACGCAACCTGTTGTTCCTAAGTTTCCACCAGCTTTATCAAATACATGTCTTACATCTGCTGCAGTTCTATTTTTATTATTTGTTGAAGCATTAACAATTACTGCTACTCCATTTGGTCCATATCCTTCATATACTATTTCTTCATAATTTTCTGTACTTCCTGCACCAGAAGCTTTTTTTATAGCATTATTTATTGTATCATTAGGCATATTATTAGCTTTACATTTAGCTATAACATCTTTTAATTTAGAGTTTCCTGCTGGATCAGGACCACCTTGTTTTACTGCTATTAATAATTCTCTACCTAGTTTTGTAAATATTTTTCCTCTTGCTGCATCAGCTTTTCCTTTTTTGGCTTGTATATTATGCCATTTTGAATGTCCTGACATGCTTAATTCCTCCTTTTATTTTTAATTTTTTAAAAAATTCTAAATTATTTTATCACATTTTCTTTCAATTGTGTAGTGTTTTTTACAAATATTCTTCATATTTTCTTGTATTTTATTTTTTAATAATTTTAAATTTTTTATATCATACTCGCTACAATTTATTGGTTCTAAAATTTTTAATACTACATCTTTCTTCTTTTTAAAAAACTTTCTAATTCCAGTTGGATTTTCAAACAAAAAAACCATTGGTAATATTTGTACCTTATTTTTTATAGCAAAATTAAAAGCACCATTTTTAAAACCTCTTATTTCTTCACAATATGCATTAAGTACAGCTTCTGGATAAAAATGCACAATATTTTCTTTGTTTAATTGATCATTAATTTCTTTTATAAATTTCTTTTGATTTTCTAATTTTTTTGGAATTGGTATCGCTCTTAATACTTTTATAAGTTTTCTTACAAAAGGTATTTTAAATGATTCTTCTTGTGTAGTATAAAAAATTTTTTTCTTTCTTCCAAAAGCCAATCCAATCATAGCACAATCTAAAACTAGTACATGATTTGATATACTTATTGCACCTTTTTGAATCTTTTCTATATTTTCTCTACCTTCAATTTTAAAATTATATAATATTTTTATTAAAATAGTTAAAATTGGAATAGCTATTCCATAATATACAATATTTGATATTAAGTTAAATAAAAAATCTTTTTTTACATATTCATAATTTTCGTCTATATTAAAATCACAAATTCTAAAATCAGCTGCAATATCATTAATATCTTTTTCAATTTTTTCAACTACTATAGCTTTTTCTCCCATTTTTCCTTCCTTGTTTCTATTTGTTTTTTTATTATTTCAGCTATTTGAGTAGCTGAAAACTTATTCACATATTTTTTTTGATTTTTAATTAATTTTTTTTGCATTTCAAAATTCTTAAGTAATTTTTTTGTATTTTCTACTATCTCTTCTAGTGTTTCAGATTTTAATGACATATTATTTGATGCAAAAAAATTTGCATTATAAGTTTCACATCCAGGTATTGGCATAGTATGTATAAATGGTTTTTCCAAAACAGCAATTTCCGTTGATGTTAATCCTCCTGGTTTACTTAAAATTATATCACTACTTTTCATATATAAATCAATATCATTAGTATATGAAAGTGCAATGACTCTTTCTTTACCTATTAAAGCCTCTTTTAAACTTTCATTAGTTCCACAAGCTACAATAAAATTAGCATCTCTAATTTCATCTAATAACTTATTTAGCATTTCTTTCACATTTCCAAATCCCATACTTCCAGTAAGTATTAATATATATTTTTTATTTAAATCCAAATTTAATAACTTTCTACAATCATTTTGATCATATTTTTCACTAAAAGTTTTTCTAGTAGGTATACCTAAAGGTAATATTTTTGAATTTTTAACACCCTTTTTTACAAAATCTTCTCTTAAAATTTCATTTGGTATTATAAAATAATCAGGATTTGTTTCTTTCCAAAATGGTATACATACATAATCTGTTGCTATTGCCATAAAATTTATATGATTTTCTTTTTTTATTGAAGTTAAAACTTGTGCAGCAAATAAATGAGTTGTTACAATATATTCGTATTCATTTTCTTTTATATATTTATAAAGTTTATCTTTATTTAGAGAATTTAAACCGTACACTGGAGATTTTAAATTAGTTTTTTGATATAATTCCCCAAGTTTATATACTACTTTAAAAGTACTTCCTTGTTTATGTGTAGATTTTAAATATAAATTATTAACTGTATCTTTTATATTTGAATTTATAATATCTAAATATTCTATAAAATCAGCTATCATTCCTTGGTTAGAAAGTGCTTCTTGCACAGCTATTGCAGCCGAATTATGTCCTCCTCCTGTTCCACAAGATAGTATTAGGACCTTTCCTTTGTTTCTTGTACTTCTTTCTAAATTATAATAAAAACAGCCTAACTTCCCAAAGTAGCCTTTTTCCCAAGGCTTATTTTTTCCATGATAATGAATAATAACTGTATTTTTTCGAATCCATTTTAATCCTATCGGATTTTTATAGTGGTTAATATTGTAAAAATTTAGCTCTCTATCTCCTAAATTATATTTTAAAGAATCTACTAATTTAATTTTATCTCCATAAACTGCTGTAATAATATCTTGCTCTGCTGATAAGAAAACTTTTAACTTTTTATCTTGTAAATATTTTTCTATATCGTTTTTTATATTTCTTTTCCTTAGCTCTTTTAAATTTATTAATAAAACACCTTTGTTTATATAAGGAATTTCCTCATTAATATTTAATCTTATCTCATGAAATTTATGTAATATTTTTCTTACATGAGTAGTTGCTATATAATAATTTCCCTCAAAGTCCATTTCATATAAATTTTTTAACTCATTTATAACTATTATATCTGAATCTAAATATAAAATTCTGTCTAAAGTTTTTGGTAAATATTTTGTAGCAAAAATTCTAAAAGCAACTTCTTTCAAACCTTTCTTTTCAAATAAAGCAAATTCTCCAAGCTCTTTTTTAGTAATTTTTAAATATCTCAAATTAATTATTGCTTTATTTATTCCTTTTTCTACTTCTTTTTTATACTCTTTTTTTAAATTATTATTTAAAACATAAATCCTAAATAGCTCATTTGGGTTAGAATATTGTATAGATTTTAATAATGCATTTAATTGTTTTGTATATTTTTCATTTATTGCTACTAAAATGTTCATTTTTTCCCCTTATTGAAATATTCATAATTAATTCTATTTAATCTATTTTATTATTATAACATTATATAAAATTTTTTTCTACTAATAAAAATAATATCTATCTTAAATTCTATTTCAAGTTTTAATACCAATTTTAAAGTATCAACGGGAAAGCAAAATTTTTACTTTCCCGCATACCTTTCATGATTATTTAGTTACCCTTATTTTGCACTTTTTATCGCAATATTGCACATTGTAATAATATCCTCTTTTGTTTTTGCCCGTGCAAAAAATCGTCCGTTATGACAAAAAGTTGCGGTTCTTACTCCAGAAATTTTTGGTAATGTATTTTCATTACCGCCTGCCCATTCTTTTGGAAATGGCACTAATTGACTGAATTGCTTCTGCATAGATGGTGGTACCGACTGAGCTGCCCAGCCTCCAGCAGGATATGGGAAAATTACAAATTTTACTGCGTTATCATTATCTTCATTGATTCCTACAACAATTTCCTGCCAAGGCATATTCTGTGCAGAAATCTGTAAAATTCCATCTTTCATCTGCTTATAACTTTCTTTAATCTCCTTTTTCGCCATATTTTTTATTTTCCGGCTTCTTTCTTTGAGAGCTTTAGCTGTTATTATGCCTTTTAAGACTTCTACCGTTAGCTTTTCTGCTTTTTCAAAGCATGCATCAAAATCAGGTTCCTCAAAATACGGAGGCAAAAAATTTGGAATAAAAGAAAATGGATGTTTTTTTCCTTTTTCTCCGTTATCTTCCATATCTACAGGCATAATAACCTGTTTATCGATTTCTTTTTTTAATTTCTGCAGTTCATCTTCTGTCATAGAGATACCAATTTCATCTATAACATTTTTTATTGCTTCTATAGCAAATACCTTCCATACAAGTCCAGCACTTGCATATTTCACACCAGACGGACGGCAAACATTAAAATTCGCAATATGGTGATCGAACTTTCCACCACCTACATCAATTACCACGTCCAACTGTTTCAGCTCTTCTGCATCTCTTGTACGTCTAACATATACAGGTGTTCCCATATAAGCCAGCTCAAGAATTGCAATACCTACAACTTCATCACAATGAAAAATTCCATTGTGTGTGCCAAAGTTTACTGCACCTTTCCGTGCTTCATTCGTAACAACCATAATCATTCTCCTTTCTTGGTTGCCTAAGTTTTATTGTATTCGCCTAAAAGAAGATTGCCTCATGCAATGCAAAATAGGCTATGACATAGCATTTCAAAAATTTCCATGTCATCTTTTATTTTAACATTTTTAATATAAATTGTCAATTTTTATGTAAACTCCGTTTGATAATATTTCACTTTATGCAAGTATATAAAATATCTATAATAATTAATGATGTAAATATTTTAATCGCATATTTAAATCTTATAAAAAATAGGTGTCACAAAATATAGTTCATGACACCTATTTTTTATTCTTCTTTTTTATCTATTTATTTCTATCTTTTATATAAATTGCAAGTGCTTTTAAAAATTCTCCTTTTTCGCCCAAAATTTCTATTGCTTGTATTGCCTCTTTAATTATATTTTCTAAAATTTCTTTTGATTTTTCTAATCCATATTTACTTATATATGTACATTTTTTTCTTTTTCTATCATTTCCAACAGGTTTTCCTGTTATTTTTTCATCTCCTTCTTCTGATAAAATATCATCTTTTATTTGAAAAGCTATACCTATTTTTTCAGCATAAATAGTCAAATTTCCAAGTTCTTCATCAGTTGCTTCTCCAAGAATAGCTCCGATTCTTACACAAGCTCTTAAAAAAGCCCCTGTTTTATTTTTATGCATATATTCTAAATAATCAGAAGATATTGGTTTTCCTTCATATTCCGTATCTACATATTCACCAGCTATAACTCTATCTGTAGCAAAAGCAAGTTCATTAAAAGCTAATAGCTTATTTCTCATTTCATTTATATCTTTTATATTTTTCAAATCTTCACTTATAACTAGATAAGCATAATTTAATAATCCATCTCCAGCTAATATAGCAGTATGTTCATTAAATTTTTTATGATTTGTTGGCTTTCCATGTCTTATATCATCATTATCTATTGCAGGTAAATCATCATGTATTAATGAAAAATTATGTAGCATTTCAATAGCTACTGCAAAAGGAAAACATTTTTCAAAGTCCTTTTTAAAAAGTTCATAACTTGCAATAACAAGTACTGGTCTTAATCTTTTTCCTCCAGCCATTAAACTATATTCCATAGATTCATTTAATATCTTTTCTGGACAATCTTCTTTTCTTAAATATTTTTCTAATTCTTTTTCAACAATATTTTGATATTTTTTTAATTCATTCTTTATATCCATATTTTACCCCATCTCAATAAACTTTTGTAAATTTATTGTGATTATATCACAATGTTTATTATAAGTCTATCTTCAAATTAATCTATTTGAGAAATGTAGATAAATTTTATTTATAAAATATCTTATTTTTTAATTTTAAAAATTAGTTTTTACTAACTATATATATCTTTTAATTTCATAAATTTTATATATTCTATTCCTCTTTAATTATATTTTTACTTTCAAAATATGTTGCTAAAAAATATAATCCATATATTACACTTATTATAATAACTGTTGCAATTATTGATGGCAATAATTCTTCTGAACTTGCAAGACTCGACATAATAGTAATAGCAAACTGTATACCAAAAATTGAATGAATTATTCCAAGTAATAATGGTAACATGAAAAATATTGCTATTTGTGCGAATAAAGCCCTATTTATCATATTTTCATCACATCCAATTTTTCTTAAAATAACATATCTTTGTCTATTATCTGAGCTTTCAGTTAATTGTTTTAGAGCTAAAATTGCAGCACTTGTAATTAAAAAAACTATTCCTAAATAAATTGCTATAAATACAACTATTGCTGCTACTCCTATACTGACTTCTTGTATTGTAATTTTTGTAAATCCATCTAATCTAATTCCATTTTCATCCATAAGCCTAATTGAAGGATTTTCATCATCTACAAAAGTTTTTTCTATTTCATTTCTTTTTTCTTCTGTTGCAGCATTATAATTTGCAGCCAAGATATATTGTTCTTTATATTCTTCTGTTAAAGGTGCATTATCTGGCACTAAAATTATTCCTGTATTTGTATGACTAGTTGACATTAAAATATATCCAGATTTTACTTCACTATATTTAGGTTTATATTCTTTTCCTAATATATTTATTTTTGTACCTAATTTTAAAGCTTCATTTCTAATTGGAATCATACTATCAAAATCACATAATACTATATATTCATCATCTTTTAATTCATATTCAGATATTCCATAAAGTCTTGCAATTTTATTATAATCTGATATTTTCACGATAGTTTCTACAGAATTATAGTTTAGCATTGAAAATTGTTCTTTTGCTATTTTAAAGTAATCTCCTAAAGTATTTTGCATTGTTAATTCATTTATTGCATAAGTTGGTATTTCCACAACGTCTTTTAAAGTCTTTATGTCATACCCATAATTTTTTAATGTTTCACTTATTAGCTTTCTTGAATCTTCTATTTGAAGTTCAGTATAATATGTCTTTTCTCCAAATCTATTTTCTATTACTTCTGGTAAATTCGCTGTTTTATAAAGATTTATATCTACTGGTGTCATTTCTTTTAAATCTTTTTGCATAGTATTTCTTAAAGATAAACTACTAGATAATACACTTATTGTCATAAAAAGCATTAAGCAAATTACACTCATACTTATTACTGTAGTATTTATTTTATTATTTATCTGCTTTAGTACAAACATATTTGTACCTTTTAAATATACTGATTTTTTCATTTGAACTAATTTTAATATAAATCCAGATAAAGACCAAAATACTAAAATAGTGCCTGTAATTCCAAGCAGTATTATTGGTAATAATTTTTCAGCTGTTGAAAAACTTGCTGCATCTACTGTTACTTTCCAATAACAATAACTCAATATTCCAATAGCAGTCAAAAATACTAATATTGAAACTACTGGATTTTTTATACTTATACTCTCATTTTTCTTTATTGCTGTAAGTAAATTAATTAATTTATATCTTGAAATTGTTATTGTATTAAATATCATAACAGCTAAATACATTATTGCAAAATATATACAAGTTTTAATACATGCCTCTTTTGAAAATACAAATGTAAAATCAGACATCTTAGCTTCAAAAAGTTTAGCTACAAGTATTGACATAAATTGTGAAGCAAATATTCCTATAATAAGTCCTGCTATAAGTGATAAAATTCCAACAAGTATGGTTTCAAAAAGAATAATTTTTGAAATTTGTCCTTTTCCCATTCCTAAAGTCATATATATTCCAAATTCTTTTTTTCTTCTATTTATTAAAAAATTATTTGCATATACAATTAATAGACCAAGCACTACTGATATAAAAACAGATATAAAGTTTAAAAGTTGTATCATTAATTTTATCATACTTCTTGTAGATTTTGAAACTTCTAATAAAGCTTGTTGATCCTCTAAGGAATTAAACATATAAAAAATTGCTACACCTAATACTAAAGTTAAAAAATAAATAGCATAATCATTAAAACTTTTTTTCATATTTTTTATTGATAATTTAAATAACATTATTTAAATCACCTCCAAGAATTGTTTGAACATTTATTATTCTTTCAAAAAAACTTTTTCTTGTATCATTTCCTTTTATAATTTCATTAAAAATTTTACCATCTTTTATAAATATAATTCTATTTGCATAACTTGCTGTAAAAGCATCATGTGTTACCATTAATATTGTACTTTCTAATTTTTCATTTAAATATTCAAATGTTTCTAACAATTGCCTTGCAGATTTTGAATCTAAAGCACCTGTTGGCTCATCAGCTAAAACCATTTTGGGATTTGTAATAACAGCTCTTGCAGAAGCAATTCTTTGTTTTTGTCCCCCAGATACCTGATATGGATATTTATTTAATATATCTGTTATTCCTAAATTTTCTGCCACTTCTTTTACTTTTCTATCTATAATTTTAGGATTCATTTTTTGAATTGTTAAAGCTAATGCAATATTTTCATAAGCTGTTAAAGTGTCTAATAAGTTAAAATCTTGAAATATAAAGCCAAGTTCCTCTCTTCTAAATTTATTTAACTTATTACCTTTTAGTTTAGTAATATCTTGATTGTTAATTATAATTTTACCAGCAGTTACTTTATCTATAGTTGATATACAATTTAAAAGCGTTGTTTTTCCAGAACCACTCGCTCCCATAATTCCCACAAAATCACCTTTCTCTATCTCAAAACTGATATTGTCTATTGCTTTAGTCAAGTTCGACTTATTTCCATAATATTTTTCAATATTTTCAACTCTTAATATTTTTCTTTCCAAAACTTTATCTCCTTTCTTAATTAACTATTATAATTATACCTTCATTAATTTTTAATTACCATTGATTTGTCTTACATTTTCCTTACATTTTTGTAAGTTTCAATTTCTCTACTATTATTTTAATAACTATTATTTATGAGTAAACTAAAAAAGAGCAGAGTTTTAACTCCGCTCTTTCTTGGTTTGAAAGACTTTATATACCTTTGTTACTGCTTTTAAAAATGACAAGTCCCCATGTTCTGACATTATTTTAAGTGCTAAAAACAGCTCTTCTAAATAATCTGGACATTGATCTGCAATATCCGTTCCTTTTGGTCCGTCATCAACAGCCACGGCAAGAGCCAATCTCACCAAATTGGGACTACAACACTCAATTTCTTTGATTTTCTTCATATTGAAGAAGGTTGAGTATCTTACTATCTCTTCCATCGGTAACGCAGATGAACTTTGGAGTTTATCCACAATCTCTTCTCTTACAAAATCTGCATAAAAAGCTAGACTTGTTCGTTTTTGTAAGAACTCCAAAATATCTGCTGGTATTTCTAATTCTTCCTCGGGATTAATCATTTCCAAACTCCAGTCATCAATATTAGTAAGTCTTCTCTTACCTTCTTTAGCAATTTCTGAAATAATCCCTCCAACAAGTTCCGTTAAGTACGGTGATTCAACTGTCTTTTTAGCTAATACCCGAATCTCCTCTTTTTTCATAGTATTGTCCTCTTTTCTATATTTTTATATTAGTAATTATAGCACCTTTATAAATTTATGTAAACATTTTTAAGAATATTATAGTTTTAATTCATCTAATATTATTCTAACTCAAATGCACCTGTATATAATTGATAATAAGTTCCTTTTTGTGCAAGCAAATCTTCATGTGTACCTCTTTCAATTATTCTTCCATGATCTAAAACAATAATAGCTTTTGAATTTCTAACAGTTGATAATCTATGAGCTATTACAAAAACAGTTCTTCCGTTCATTAATTTATCCATACCATCTTGAACTATTTTCTCTGTTCTAGTATCAATGCTAGATGTTGCTTCATCAAGTATCATAACTGGAGGGTCATTTAATGCTGCTCTAGCAATAGAAAGTAATTGTCTTTGACCTTGTGAAAGACTTGCCCCATTACCTGTTAAAACTGTATCATATCCATCTGGTAATCTCATAATAAAGTCATGTGCATTAGCTAGTTTTGCTGCATTTATTACTTCTTCATCTGTTGCATCATCTTTTCCGTATTTTATATTCTCTTTAATTGTACCTGTAAAAAGATTTGTATCTTGTAGTACCATTCCTAAAGATAATCGCAAATCATCCTTTTTAATCTTTTTAATGTTTATTCCATCATATCTAATTTTTCCATCTTCTATATCATAAAAACGATTTAAAAGATTTGTTATTGTTGTTTTTCCTGCTCCTGTAGCTCCTACAAAAGCTATTTTTTGTCCTGGTTTTGCATATAAGCTTACATCATGTAAAACTAAATTATCTTCTTCATATCCAAAATCTACATCATATAATTCTATATGTCCTTTTAATTCAACATAATCTAATGTACCATCATGATGAGGATGTTTCCATGCCCAAATTCCTGTTCTCTTATCTGTTTCTGTTAAAACACCATCAACATATTCAGCATTAACTAAAGTTACATAACCATTATCCTTTTCTGGTTCTTCATCCATAAGCTCAAATATTCTTTTTGCTCCTGCCATTGCCATTGCAACAGAATTTAATTGTTGAGAAATTTGACTTATTGGTCGTATGAAAGTTTTGCTTAATTGTAAAAATGAGATTATTAAACCAACTGTTATGTTACCTATTCCATTTACTGCTAAAATTCCACCAACTATAGCTAAGATAATATATTGAAGATTACCTAGTGCTCCAAGTGTTGGCATTAAAATATTTGCAAATTTATTTGCTTTATACATTTGATCACATAATTCTTCATTTATTTTATCAAATTCTTCTTTTGCTTTTTCTTCATGACAAAATACTTTTACAACTTTTTGTCCATTAATCATTTCTTCTATATAGCCATTAACTTTACCTATTGCTTCTTGTTGACGAATAAAATATTTTGAACTTCTTGAAGCTATTGATTTTGTAACTCTTAACATAACAAGTAATGAGCAAAATACTACAAGTGTTAAATATAAATTTGTTACTATCATAGCTACAAATACTGCAATAATTGTAATGATTGAAGAAAACATTTGAGGAATACTTTGTGAAATCATTTGGCTCAAAGTATCTGTATCTGCAGTATAACGACTCATAATATCACCATGTGTATGTGTATCAAAATATTTTATTGGCAATCTTTGCATTTTAACAAACATATCATCACGAATTGTTTTTAAAATTCCTTCAGAAATATCTACCATTATTCTGCTATAAATTAAACTTGCAATTATTCCAACCGTATATATAATAGCCATAATACCTATAGCCTGTATAAAACTTGTAAGAATTGGATTTTGAACACCAATTAAAGGAGTTATATAATCATCTATTAAAACCTCTAAGTATAATGAACCTGCAACTGTTGACGCAGTTGATAGAATAATACAAATGAAAACTATTGCAAATTTTAATTTGTAATTAGATGTTATGTACTTTAATAATCTTTTTAATATATCTTTATCAAGTTTAGGTTTAGGAGTATTATTGTTCTGATTCTTCATTATCATTACCTCCTTTCACTTGTGATGAGTAAACTTCTTCATATATTTTATTAGTTTTTAACAATTCTTCATGAGTTCCAATTCCATTTATTTCACCACCATCTAGAACAATTATTCTATCACAATCTTCCACAGAAGAAATTCTTTGAGCAATAATTATTTTAGTTGTATTTGGAATTTCATCTTTAAATGCTTTTCTTATTAGGCTATCTGTTTTTGTATCTACAGCACTTGTCGAATCATCTAATATTAATATTTTAGGTTTTTTAAGTAATGCTCTTGCAATACATAATCTTTGCTTTTGTCCACCTGATACATTTGTACCACCTTGTTCTATATATGTATCATATCCATCTGGAAAAGAACTAACAAATTCATCTGCTTGAGCCTGCTTACAAGCTTTTATTATTTCTTCATCTGTTGCATTTTCATTTCCCCAACGCAAATTTTCTTTTATTGTTCCTGAGAACAATACATTTTTTTGAAGTACCATTGCAACTTCATTTCTTAAAGTTTTTAAATCATAATCTTTAACATTTACATTTCCAACTAGTACTTCACCTTCTGTTGCATCATATAATCTTGGAATCAATTGAACAAAAGTAGATTTTGAACTTCCTGTTCCTCCTATTATACCTATTGTTTCTCCAGATTTTATATCTATGTTTACATTTTTTAAACATAATTTGTCTTTATTGTCTACATAACTAAAATTAACATTTTTAAAAGTAATTGAACCATCTTTTACTTCCTTTACAGGATTTTCATTATTATGAATTGTACTTTTTTCTACTAATATTTCTACAATTCTTTCTGCAGATGCTCTAGACATCATAATCATTACTAAAATCATAGATAACATCATTAAAGAAGTTAAAATTTGCATAGCATAAGAAATTAAACTTGTAAGTTCTCCTGTCGTTAAAGAAGTTCCAATTATTAATTTACCACCAACTAATGAAATTAATACTATTACAACACTCATTGCAAATTGCATTAATGGATTATTTAATGCAACTAATTTTTCTGCTTTTGCAAATCCGTCATAAATGTCACCAGAAATTTTGTAAAATTTATCTATTTCTTTATCTTCAGTTACATAAGATTTTACAACTCTAATTCCTTGTACATTTTCTTGTACAATATTATTCAATTTATCATATGTAGTAAAAGTTTTTTCAAATATTGGATGTGCTTTTGTTGCAATAAAATATAATCCTATTCCTAAAATAGGAATTGCAACTAAAAATATAAGTGCTAGTTTTATATTAACTAAAAATGCCATTATTAGTGAAAATATTAGCATTAATGGTGCTCTAACTGCTACTCTAATTATCATTTGAAATGCCATTTGAACAAATGCAATATCTGTAGTATGTCTTGTTACAATACTTGCTGTTGAAAATTTATCAATATTTGTAAATGAAAAATTTTGAACATTATAATACATATCTTTTCTTAAATTTTTAGCAAATCCAGCTGATGCTTTAGCAGCAGATCTTCCTGATAATATACCAAAAACTAAAGAAATAATTGCAGCAATGCAAAGTAATATACCAACTACTAAAATTGTTTTTTCATCATTTTTATTAATTCCATTGTCTATTAAATACGCCATAAAAAACGGAATTAATACTTCTATAATTGTTTCTACTGAAACAAAAATTGGTGTTAAAATTGTTTGTTTCTTGTACTCTTTAATGCTCTTTATCAAGTTTTTAATCATTTTTTACCTCCTCCTTAGAATTTATTTAAATTTAAAAACAAACTAATTGTCAATAAATATTTGATATTTATTATTGTTAAAATTTATATTTTTGAAAATTTTTATAAAAATATCTATTAAGTAAAATTAGTTCGCTACCTAACATATATTTGTAGATTTTTTTAAGCTATTAAAAAATAGCTTAACTTATATTTTTCTTTATTTTATTTGACACCATTAAAAAAACTTTTAACTCTTCTTTAGTTATTCCATTTACCATTTTACTTTCAAGTTCTTGCATTGTATTTTCAACTAACTTATGATAATTTATTGACTTTTTTGTTAAAATTATTTTTTTTAACCTTGCATCTTTTTCATCTGCTCTTTTCTCTATTAAGCCATTTTTCTCCATTAGTTTTAAAATTCCTGTAGCAGTTGATCTTCTAATCTGCAATTCTTTTTCTAT
Organism: uncultured Clostridium sp.; assembly: GCA_900553685.1. Lineage (GTDB taxonomy): Bacteria > Bacillota > Clostridia > TANB77 > CAG-508 > Scatovivens > Scatovivens faecipullorum. The sequence goes on along the minus strand of USEI01000001.1, from coordinate 201,252 downwards.
ATCTTTTTGGTAAATTATTTTATCTTGGTTTTCATATAAAAAACCTATTATATATGCATGGCTTGTAGTTATTTTGCTAATACCACTTGAGCTTAAATTTTTATCTAATTTTCGGTAAATTAAATTTGAAATTATTTTAATTTCAAGACCTATTTTTACATCGTTATCTTTCAAACTTACACTTCCTTTCATTAGACCAATAATTATTTTAACAAATTTCCCATAAATTTGTCAAGACTTAAAACTTTAAATCTATATCTAATTCAATAGGACAATGATCACTTCCTAATATATCGTTATGAATTTTTGCATCAATAATATTTTTCTTTATGTTATCTGATGTAATAAAATAATCTATCCTCCAACCAACATTTTTCTCTCTTGCTTTACCCATATATGACCACCAAGTATATGAATCATCTTTATCAGGATATTTATATCTAAAAGTATCTACAAAATTGCTTTCTAATAATTGTGTCATTTTATCTCTTTCTTCATAAGTGAAGCCACTATTTCCAATATTGGCTTTATCATTTTTTACATCTATTTCTTTATGAGCAACATTCAAATCACCACAATATATTACTGGTTTTACTTTATCTAAAGCAATCAAATATTTTCTTATTTCATCTTCCCAAAGCATCCTATAAGGTAATCTTTCTAATCCTCTTTTAGAATTTGGTGTATAACAATTTACAAGATAAAAATTTTCATATTCTAAAGTTATTAATCTTCCTTCTTTATCATGTTCTTCTATTCCTAAGCCATATTTTACACTTAACGGTTCTTTTTTAGTAAATATTGCTGTACCTGAATATCCTTTTTTTTCTGCACTATTCCAATATTGATAATATCCTTCAAAAATAGCTTCTATAATCATATCTAATTGTTCAACTTGCATTTTAGTTTCTTGAATACAAAAAATATCAGCCTGAACTTGTTCAAAAAATTTTTTAAATCCCTTATTTACTACTGCCCTTAAACCATTTACATTCCAAGATATTAATTTCATTTTTTCTCTCCTTAAAAAAGATACCTATTTAAAATAGATACCTTTATATTTTTTAATAATGTTATCTTATCATATATATAATTAAAATTCAATTTATTTTATCCTAAAGTTACATCTAAAATCATCATTATTAAAAATCCAATTGTGACTCCTATAGTTCCTAAGCTTGATAACTCACCTTTTTGTGATTCTGGAATTAGTTCATCAACAACAACATAAATCATTGCTCCTGCCGCAAATGATAATAAATACGGAAGAATTGGTACCACATAAGTAACTAATAATATTGTAATACATGCTGCAATAGGCTCAACTATACCAGATAACATACCTATTTTGAATGCCTTTAATTTTTTCATTCCACTACTTTTAAGTGGCATAGATATAATTGCTCCCTCAGGAAAATTTTGAATTGCGATACCTATTGCAAGAGCCATAGCTCCACTTAGGGTAACTCCTGTATTATTAGTAAGTACCCCTGCAAAAACAACTCCAACTGCCATTCCTTCTGGTATATTATGGAGAGTAACAGCTAGAATTAACATTATATTATTACTTAAATTTGTTTTTATTCCTTTTACTTTTCCATTTTCTAAGTGAGGAACTATCATATCTATCAGCAATAAAAATAATATTCCTAAAATAAATCCTATGGTAGTTGGAAACCATGGTATTAGTCCTTGCTCTTCAGCCATTTCTATTGAAGGAATAATAAGCGACCATATAGAAGCTGCAATCATAACACCTGAAGCAAATCCTAATAATATTTTTTCTACTTTTATACTTAATGTATTTTTCATAAAAAACACCATTAAAGCACCTATTGATGTTCCTATAAAAGGAATAGAAATTCCTAAAATAATGTCCATTTTTTACTCCTTTCCTTCTATATAGTATTCTTTTTATGTAAAACATTTTACAAAAAAGTCTACTTTTAAATTTATACTTGGAATATCTATACAGTACAATATTTTTATAATAATATAAAAAAACCCTTATTATTAATTTTAATTTATAACAAGAGTTTCTTTATATTTCATATTCAATTATAATTTATTTTTAGTTTTTTATTGTTCTTTTTTCAATAGCATAAATTACAGAAGCAATTATAACTCCCACTGTAGCTGTTATTAATTGTGTTGTAGTCATCGCAGTTTGTAATGTAGTAACTAATTTTTCAGGAAATACATTAAAAAGATTTAATGCCATAAACCCTGCTCCTATTATTAACACTTTTGTTATTACTCCAACTACACCTGCTAAAAAATAATTTTTTCCTTTAGACATTAGTATTAATTTATAAGCATATACTAATGCAAAGTTTCCTATCCAAATTGCTGGTATCATATATGTCATATATACTGAAGCACTTTTAAAAACATATCCACTTAAAATTGTAGAAATACTTGGCATTGTTACAACACCTAATATTTTTGTCCAACCTTTTAAGTTAATAGCTGTAATTACTAAGGCAGTATTAACAATTGAACCAACTATTAATTGTGAATTTTGAGTTACAATACTTTGAGCTCCAAACACTTTTGTTATTAGCCCACCTAAAAAAGTAGGAACTAATAAAGCTATTAAAAAAATTAAAAGTGTTTGAATTCTATCTGTAACTTTTGAAAAATCTTTTAAATTTTTATTTATTACTTCTTCCATACTCGTTTTATATGATAGCTTATCATACACTCCTTTATTTATTCTTCTACTTTTTCAAACATTTCTTTTCCAACTCCACATAAAGGACAAACCCATGTATCTGGTAATTCTTCAAATTTTTTTCCTTCTACAGCTTCATCATAAATATGTCCACATACTGTACATCTGTATTTCATAATATCACCTCCACTAAAATTTTATTTACACTTATAGTTATATTTCATAATTAAAGTTTTGTCAATGAAATAATTTACTAATATATTCTTATTTTTTAAAATTTATTTCTAGATTTATTACTTATTTTTAATTTATTCTTTTTTTCTCTAAATTATTTATTTTATCTTTCTTGTTTTCTCTATTAAATAATATTATTAATATAGCTGAAATTAAAAATGTTACTCCATAAGTAAGCATTATTATACCCCAATTTCCATAAATTAAATTACTTCCTGCAATAGTTGATGAAATAATTGATGGAAATCTTGCAAAAGTTGATATTAATAAAAATGTTGTTGGTTTTATTGGAAGTAACCCTCCAATATATACAAATATATCTTTTGGAACTCCTGGTATAAAGAAAGCCATAAATAATATAAAATCTAGTTTTCTTTTATCATTCCAAATTTTTGCATTTTCTATCTTTTTTAATTTTTCTTCTGAAATAAAAGTATATATAAAATCTTTTCCAAATTTTCTTACTGCAAAAAATATTATAGATGTGCTTAAAAACATTCCTAAAAAACATACAAGCATACCTAATATTGGTCCGTAACACATACCACATAAAATTTCCACAGGTTCTCCAGGCATAATTACCAAAAATATTTGAACAAATATTAGTCCTATAATAATTAATACTCCTTCTAAACCTAATTTAACTATTTCTTGCTGAAAATTTAGCCTTCCATCTTCAGTAGATATATTCATAAATATTGGTCCAATTTTTATACTAAAAAATACTAAACTTAGTATAAATATTATAAAAATTAATAACTTAAAATTTTTCATTTTATCCTTTTTCATGTTTTACCCCATTACTCAAATAACTTAAGCTTAATATATTATTAAAACTAATTGTTCTTGTATGTTCGATTTTTTCCCATTTTAAATTCTTTTTAAAACATGCTATTATATTTATTGGTATCCAACTAAAATAAAAAAGTGGTAAAGTAAAAATTCCTTTTAAATATCTTTTTATATCTTTTTTATTTATTTTTACTAATAATATAGACATCAGTATACTTAATATATACCACATAATTGAAAAAAAGATTTTTGAAATAAAATTTATTTCTAAAGTTTCAACTACATTTGTTAATATATGTAATAAAAATATAGCTGTTGTTAATAATTGCATATATGGTGCAAATAAAAACAACAATGAATCTAATGCACCAAAATTTTTATTTTTTATTATATCATTTTTAAGAGATTTTGAATACATTTTTAAACATTGAATTGTTCCTACTGACCATCTTTTTCTTTGTTTCCAAGATTCACTGAATTTTATTGGTTGTTCATCATAAGTTATTGCTTCTTCTACAAAAGCTATCTTTTCTTTATCCAAAGCACATTTTACAGTAAGTTCTATATCTTCTGTCATTGTAAGAGAATTATAGCCTTTTTCTTCAATTAATTCTTTTGAAATCATAAAACCAGTTCCATTTATAAAACTAGATTGAGAAATATTCATTCTAGCTTTATTTACAAAATAATTTTGTACCATATAATGTAGTGAAGAAGTACTAGATATCCAAGTATCTGACGGATTTTTACTGTCTCTATAACCTTGAGCTAACCTATAACCTTTATTTAGTATATTATTCATCTTTTTAATAAAATTGGGATGAACTACATTATCTGCATCAAAAATAATATATGCTTCGTAATCTTCGTTTTTTAATACTTTAAACACATGTCTTAATACATCCCCTTTTGAATTGGTTCTTACATTTTCACAATTTATAATTTTAACTTTTTGTTGCTTAGAAATCATTTCTGTATTATCTGTACAATTATTTGGTATTACAAATATATCATAAAACTCTTTAGGATAATTTTGTTTTTTTAAGCTTTCTAACAAATTTTCTATTACAAGTTCCTCATTTCTGGCTGGAATTATACATGCGAATTTTTTAAAGTTTTTACTATCTGTTTCATTCTTAGATTTTCTTAAAGAACATAATCCTATAACAACATAATAAATCATACATGCTATTGAAAAAAAATCAATTATTTTTAATACTTCTTCTATAATTTTCATATACTTCTCCACTTTCTTATAATAAGTAAATCAAATTTGAATTAAAATTTAACTAATAAATTTAATTTTTGGCTTATTATAAATTTTCTTATTTTAATTATTTACATTATATAAAACATTTATTAAGAAAAAATAGAGAAATTATTAAGAAATTCTTAAAAGAAAAAGGTGTATTTTAAAATGATATGCAAAATTAATATCCAACAAATAACAAAAAAGATAACAAAACTTTTAGAATTGCTATCTTTTTATACTAAACATTATAAAAATTTTTTATTAATATTATGCATATTATGATTTTGTTTTATATTATTTTATACTTACATCTTGTCAGGCATCTGTATTCCTAGTAAATTTGCGCCTGTTTTCAAAACTGTACCAACAGCTTTAGTTAAATATACTCTAGCATTTTGAAGATTCTTATCTTCATCAATAATTTTATTTTCATTATAAAAGTTACTATAATTTTGACTAAGTTCAATTAAATATCTAGCAAGAATAGAAGGCTCATTTTTTTGAACTATAGACATTAATACATCTTCAAAATTATATAATGTTCTTATTACTTTTAAACTCTCTTTATCTTGCAAAAGATTAAAATCAATTTCTTCTATTTTAGGAATATAGTTTGCTTTTTCTAAAACACTTTTAGTTCTTACATATACATATTGAATGTATGGTCCTGTTTCACCATTAAAATTTAAAGCTATATTCCAATCAAAAACTTGATCTTTTATTATTGTACTACATACATTATTAAAAATAACAGCACCTATTCCAATCTTTTTAGCTTCTTCTTTTTTGTTTTGCATGTTAGGATTTTTTTCTTCTATAATTTTTTCAACTCTATCAACTGCTTCATTTAATAACTCTTCTACTTTTACTACGGTTCCTTCTCTTGTAGACATTTTTCCTGTAGTTAATCTTACCATACCATATGCTACATGCTCTAAGCCTTTCAAGCATTTTTCTGGAATATCTAAATATTTAGCTACTTCAAAAATTTGTTTAAAATGTAAATTTTGCTCATAAGCTACTACATACAAACATTTATCAAAATTGTAAGTTCTTGCCCTATATAAAACTGCTGCTAAATCTCTAGTTGCATAAATTGTTGAACCATTCGACTTCTTTATCATACAAACTCCGAGTCCTTTATCTTCTAAATCAACAATTTTAGCTCCTTCTGAATCTTTTAATACACCTTTTGTTTCTAATTTTTCTACAACCTCATCCATTTTATCTGAGTAAAATGCTTCTCCTTTTAAAGAATCAAATTTTACTCCTAATAAATCATATATTTTTTGAAATTCTTTTAAACTTAAATCTTTAAATTTATTCCATACTTCTACACAATATGGATCTCCTTCTTCAATTTTTTTAAAATTTTCTCTACAAATTTCAAGAACATTTTCATCTTCTTTGCAAAGATTATTTATTCTTACATATATTTTCATACATTCATCAATAGGATTAGATTCTAAATCATATTCTTTTCCCCATCTTTTATATCCTTCAATCATTTTTCCAAATTGTGTTCCATAATCTCCTAAATGATTTATTCCTATTGTATTGTATCCTAAATACTTATAAATATTATATAAAGCCGCACCAATTACAGTATTTCTTAAATGTCCAATATGAAAAGGTTTTGCAATATTAGGAGATGAGTATTCCACTAAAATAGTTTTTCCATTTCCCGTATTATTTGAGCCATAATTATTTCCTGCTTTATCTATTTCTACTAAAACATTTTTTGTAAGAGCTAATTTATTTATATAAAAATTTAAATATCCACCAATAATTTCTACTTTTTCAATATTTTCATCTAATTCAAGTTTCTCTTTTATTTCATTTGCAATTAATGGTGGAGCTTTTTTTAGCTCTTTTGCAAGTTTAAAACATGGAAAAGCGTAATCTCCCATATCAGTATTTGGTGGAATTTCTATATAACTTGTAATTTCCGATGCTTTCATTTCTATTGCTTTTGCTATTTTTTCTCCTATGATTTTTTTGAAATCAATCATTAAAAATCTTCCTTTCTATCCTATCTTAATTTTCAAAAAATATTATTATTTAATTTATAAATACTTTGTATTTTTTATTATTTTTAATTTTAAATTATTCAAAAGCTATTCTATATCAATTTTTAATTTACGTTTCTTTTCTCTAAACATTAAAATAATTTTCATTAATAATAGCATACAAAATATTCCAGTTATAAAACCTAAAGAATCTATATAAACATCAAAAACGCTTCCATGTCTTTCTGGTACCATTAATTGATGAACTTCATCTGTTATAGCATACCAAACCCCTAAAAGTGCTGATACAATAATTCTTCTTTTTTCACTCCATTCAAATGTAGAAAATAGCGATATAAATAAAACTCCGTCCAAGTCCATATTCACTAAAATGTGCTGCTTTTCTTGCATAAGGTTCAATTTTATCCACTAATTCTTTATCTTTAATAAAGAATTCAACAACTTTTCTACTCAAACCTGAAGACTCATTTCCATCTTGACTTGAAAAATTAAATACGATATATGCCCATATAACAATTAAAACTAATAATAGTATTCTTATAATCAGTATTTTTCTAGATTTTTTACTACTTTCTAAATTTTGTTTTGACATTTTATTATTCCTTTACACTTAATTTTATAATCAAATCCATATTATCATCTTCTGCTGCTTTATTTTTTCTTATTGCTCCACATTTTTTACATTTAAAAATTATAACATATCCCTTTTTATTACTTATCTCTAGACCTATTGGTTCTAGCATCCCATGACATTTTTCTTCCCTGTCTCCAGGATTTATATCAACATGTTTAGAATATAAACAAATAGGACAATGATTTCTACAAGAATAACCTAGTTTTTTTACTTTAGCACCACAATTTTCACATATAAATTCTTCATCAATTACCGTAAAATTAGGCATCTGCTTTTTTTCCTTATATATAAATTTAGATTTTAGGATTAATCTATAAACCTTAATATTCAAAAATACTTCCACCAATAAATTCTCTAAGTAAAGAATTATTAGGAATTAAATCTGGTTCCATATCTTTAAAATATTTAAGCAAAGTTATTAATCTTCTTGCTTCACTATATTCTCTTGAAGTTTCTGGAATTTCTTCAAGTAATGGCATAGCATATTTTTTTAGAACAGCAAGTTCATAAACTATTGAAGAATTAAACATACAGTCTGCTTCTTCTTGATATGGGAATATATTTTTTTGTTCTCCTCTATTTACTGAATACCAAGTTTTTAATGTATGCTCTGCTGAATAATTTCTAAATTTATAATCTCTAACAATTCTTCTTATTAATCTTGTATCTGTAGTAGAAATTCGATTATAATAGTCAATATTTAAAACTGTTAAATCACTTATATAAACCTTAAATTTGTTTTCCTTAGGAATTAAATTTGTAAGTTTGTCATTTAAACAATGAATTCCTTCTATTACTAATATTTCATCTTCTTTTAGTTTTAATGTATTTCCTCTATATTCTTTGCTTCCAGTAGTGAAATTAAAGGTTGGAAGTTTTACTTCTTTTCCTTTTAATAAATCAACTAATTGACTATTAAATAAATCCAAGTCTAAAGCCTCTATACACTCAAAATCATAATTTCCTTTTTCATCTTTAGGATTATCTTTTCTTTCAACAAAATAATTATCTACTGAAATAGTAACAGGTTTAATTCCATTAACTTTTAAACTCATTCCTAATTTTCCAGCAAAAGTTGTTTTTCCAGAAGATGATGGACCTGCAATTAGAACCATTCTCACATTCCCATGTTCTTTTATTTTATTGGCAATTTCTGCAATTTTCTTTTCATGTAATGCTTCTGAAAGTAATATTAACTCTTTTACACCTTTTTCTTCTTTTAATTTTTTATTTAATCTATGTACAGTATTTATTTTCATTAATCTATTTATTTCATCATACTCATCCATTGCAGAAACTAATTTTAAAGTATCAACATTAGGTTGAAGTACATCCGGTTCCGCTAAACTTGGGTATTTTACTAAAAAACCATCTCTATATTTTACAAAATCATAAATTTTAGCAAATCCAGTTGAAATTGGCATTGTTCCATAAAAATAATTATAGTAATCTTTACAAAAATATAATGAAACTTTTTCTTTATCTATATCTGTTTGTAATCTACCTTTTATAGTTTCTTCCTTTTTATAGAATTCTTCAGCTTCTTTTTGTGTCATCATTATTTTTCTGATTGGTATATCTTCATCAATAATTTCTTGCATTCTTTGTTTAACTTTTTTTATCATTTCATCTGTAACTTCCATATTATCTACACTACTAAACATCGCATTTGATAATTGATAGTTAACAGTTAAAAGTGCCTTAGGATATACTTCAGAAAAAGCCATACTCATTATAAATAATAATCCTCTTATATATATAATCCTTCCATCTTTATCTTCTCTATTTATAAATTCAATTTCTCCATCTTTTTTTATTGGCAAATTTAAAGATTCTATTGTATTATTAAATCTAGCTGCAATAATATCTTTTAACTTACTATTTTCTATCTCTTTTTTAAAAGCTTCTCCTATAGTTGTGTTTTCTTCTATATCAAACTCTCTATTATCATAAGTTATTCTCATAAATTATCATCCTTTCTAGTAAACTGCATAGTATATTTTATATATAATTTTAAAGTTTAAAATTAGTTTATACTAATATATGAAATATATTAACGCTCCGCCAATTACAGTTAAAATAAAACCTAATATTTTTAGTCCTAAAGCTGCTTCATTTTTATCTCCAAAGCTAAAATATTTTTTTACTATTGGTCTTGCATCATATATAAATTTTACGCCACAAACAAGTGCTATTACAGCTATTAATAGCAGAAAAATTCTCATCATTTATACATCCTTTTCTTTTAAAATCAGTATCTGTATTTTATTATTTTTTGGGCTATTTGTCAATAAAATACACGTTTTTTACACTCTATTTACAAGATTTTCATATAATAAAATTTAAACTTATATAACATTTTTTAATTATAAAATTATAAGTATTAAAACTATAATTACTATTAGAAAACTTTCTTATTTAAATAAGAAAGTTATAAATTTTAAATTTCTATCCTATTTTTAAATTTTTCATCAACTAATTTTCTAAGAAGTACATTTTCTTTATCTTCAAGTAATGGATCTTTATCTATAATTTCCATTGCAATTCCTTGCACTTTTTTTAATAAATCAATATCTTCAAAAAGATTTGCTATTTTAAATTCTGGCAAACCATGTTGTTTTGTTCCAAAAAATTCTCCTGAACCTCTCAATTCTAAATCTTTCTCAGAAATAACAAAACCATCATTTGTGCTAGAAATAATTTTCATTCTTTCTCTTATAATTTGTGAATTTCCTTGATATTTTAAAATACAATAAGATTGATGCTCTCCTCTTCCTACTCTTCCTCTTAATTGATGAAGCTGAGCAAGACCAAATCTCTCAGCATTTTCTATAACCATAATATTACTATTGGGAACATTTACTCCAACTTCTATGACTGTTGTAGAAACCAAAATATCTATATTGCCATTTTTAAATTCTTCCATAATAGCATCTTTTTCTTTTGACTTCATTTTCCCATGTAGGTATTCAACTCTATATTTTGAAAATACATTATTTTTATAATTTTCATATATTTCCATAACAGATTTTGCATCGATTTCTTCATTTTCTTCAACTAAAGGACACACAATATAACATTGTCTTCCTTCTTCAATATTTTTTATTATAAAATTATTTACTCGGTTTTCCATTTGTTTTGTTACAGCAAAAGTTTCTATTTTTTTTCTGTTTGGTGGTAATTCATCTATTATAGAAATATCTAAATCCCCATATAAAATTAATGCTAAAGTTCTTGGAATTGGAGTTGCAGTCATAACTAAAACATCTGGATTATTTCCTTTTTCTGTTATTGTACTTCTTTGTCTAACTCCAAATCTATGTTGTTCATCTGTTACCACTAAACCTAAATTTTTAAAAATTACATTCTCTTCTAAAATAGCATGTGTTCCAATTAAAATATCTATTTTTCCTTCTGCTAACTTATTTAAAATATCTTCTTTTTTCTTTTTAGTTATTCCACTAATTAAAAGTTCACACTTTATTCCTGAACTAGTCAAAATCTCATTAAAAGTTTCTAAATGTTGACTCGCAAGTATTGCAGTTGGTGCCATAATTGTTGCCTGATAGCCAGATTTTACAGCTTTATATGCTGCAATTAAAGCTACTACTGTTTTTCCAGAACCTACATCTCCTTGCATTAGTCTATTCATAGGTTTTGAACTTTCCATATCTCTATCAATTTCTTCCAAAACTCTAAGTTGAGCTCTAGTAAGTCTAAAAGGCAATTTTTCTATAATATCTATCATTTTAGCTTGCTTACTAAAACTTATTCCTGATTTCTTTATTTCATATTTGTTTTTTAAACTTAACAATGCAAGTTGCATCGAAAATAATTCTTCAAAAACTAATCTTTTTCTTGCAAGATTAAAATTTCCAAAATTTTCTGGAAAATGTATCTGTTTTATTGCTGTATTATAATCATATAAATTATATTTTTCTAATAAATATTTTGGTAAAGTTTCTTCAAGTTTTCCATCCACTTCTTTTAAACCATTTTCAATTATATGTCTAATAGTATTTTGAGATAAATTATATGTAAGTGGATATATTGGTATTATTTTTCCTGTATTTTTATTTGAATCTTCTGTTTCATAAACTGGAGATTGCATAGAAATTTTATTAAAGTTTCTCGCAACTCTACCAAAAAATTTATATCTAGTGTCTATTCGAAATACATTTTTTAAATAGCTCTGATTATACCAAGTCACTTCACAACTTCCTGTCTCATCTCTAACAATTAATTTATAAAGAGTTAAATTTTTTCTTATTTTTATTTCATTTATTCTCCCTGCTGGATATGCAGAAATTAAACTTTCTTCTCCGTTTTCAAGTTCAGATATAGTTTTTATCTTACCTCTATCTTCATACTCCCTTGGAAAATATGTTATAAGATCTTTTAAATTAAATATTCCTAGTTTATTTAAAAGAGTAGCACGATTTGGTCCTACTCCTTTTATGAATTGTATTTCTTTTTCTAAATTTACCATATACTTTCCTCATTTTCTGTTAGGATTTTATTCTCTTTCTAATGGTTTCTTTGATTCTTCTACTTGTTTTGAAAATTTTTTTATTTGATTAATTTGTTCTTCGGTATATTTATCAGTATCTTCAATATCGAAAAACTTACAAATTGCATTTGACCACCCAGTATGTATAAATCTCTTAACTCCTTTTTCACCACGAAGTCTAGCAAGTTTACTTCTATTTATTACATCACCCTCTATAATGTTTTCTTCATTTTCCTCATATATGTCTTCATCTAATATATAAGTTGCTGCTCCCCAAGCTGGTTCATTATTTTGATTATATAACTTTTCTAATATATATTTTCTAAATTTTGGTAAATAGAAAATTGCACTGCCATCACTTTTATATTCAAAACTATATTCACTATCTAAGCTTGCCATTAAATTCCATCTTGCAGATGGATCAGTAAAATATCTTGAAACTCTTTTCCCTGTTTGAATATTCTCTTTTTCTATTCTTTGATTATTTTCACCTTTGCTATGAGAACTTTTTTTTGTTGTTTTAATATATTTTATAAATTCATCTCTTAAATATTCATCTTCCTTTTCAGGAAATGTACTATATATTAAAGTTAATTTTTTTCCATCATTCACTTCTTTTTTGGTTAAAAGTTCTGTAATCATTTCTTTAGTAAGTACATTCTCATCATATAATCTTCTTGCATCAACAGGTTTTAATTCTCCTTTTAAATATAACTCTGAAACTGCTGAAATTCCTACAAAATCTATATATGTATCTAACGGGATTAATCCCATTTTATATAGTTCTTGCATTTTGTCTTCACTCAATAGTTCATCTGAAACCTCTAAAATTTCACCTGCTACTGCTTGCTTTTCTTCTGCTGTTTTTCCTGAAATTTTTAAAATTTTATATAAATCTCTATATTTTACAAATTCTTTTTTTCTGTCTTTATCTAAAAATAAACTGACTAAATTTTCAGATGATACTATTTGTTCTAAAGTTTCTTTACTATCAATATTATCTTTTAAATAACCTATATCTTCTAGTAAAATTTTTCCTGCCATGTAATTTTCTAAAAAAACTTCACTACTCATTTTTTTTGAATTATATAAATACACTACTTGGTCTTTATTAATATTTTCCATTTTGTCTATAATATCTTCTAGTTCCTTATCTGTTATCCATGATCTTTCAATTAAGCTCTGCAAAGTTTCTGGTCTTGAAGTTACTATTTGGGCTAATTCTATTGGCTTAAAGGACATGGTTTCTCTATATTCCTCTTCAGAAAGACTAGTAACTGATACCTTGCCATCCATAATATCTTTTGCTAATTGATTTATTTCAACATCATCACGATACCTACCATTTATGTAATGTTTATTTAGCGACTCAACTGATGATTTTATAAGATTAAAATCGATATCACTATTAAATCTATAAGAATTTATAGTAACATTTTTATTTTCAAGTAATCCTTCTACTTTTTTAGTAAATTCCCTTAGTTTTCTTGCTTCTTCAAAAGGAAACTTTTCCGGTTCGTTTCCATATTTATTATAAAATATAGTATTAGCTAGTAATAACATTTTATCAATATCTATATATCTAAAGTTCTCTCTTACAGTATCTATAAATTCATCCCAATCAAAATATTTTCCTTTTGCTAGTTTTTCAGTTGTTTCAATCTCTCTGTTATTTACTCTATCTTGAATTCTTATAGTATCTTTATTTTTAATTTTCTTCCCATTCTCAATTATCTTAACTGCTAATAAATTTCCCAAATTTGGATATTTACAAACACTTATTAAATCTGTAGGTTGTAAAAAACTTATGATATTTTCAAGTCCTATTTCTTCTTCAATTTTTTTAAGCCTTTCTTCTGCTTTTCTTTCATCAGCATCAGCTTTAGTATTTTTTCCTACATACCTTCTAGACTCGTATATTTCTATTTTACCTGATTCTCTATATACTTCTAAATCTACAATGTCTGAGTCTTGTAACAATTTTCTAGATTTGCTTAAAATTCTTTTTATGCTATCTCTATCTAAAGGTACATTTTCTCCTTTTCCATTAATCATAAAAATTGGAACCTTTACTACTCCATTTATATATGTATTGCTTTGAATTTTATCATAAGTATCTTGTAAAATCCTTAATAAATGAAAAACATAGAGTTCTTTATCAAATAAATTTTCATTTTCACTAATGGTTTTTAAATATTCCTCTACTCCTTTTTGTCCTTTTATTTTCTGTGTCATTTCATCTTCAAATTTTGACATTTGTTTTTGACTACCATTAAACTTATAACATGCCATAAAATCTGAAAAATTTATAAAAAATCCAAGTTTTCTTATTATATCTTCTATACTTAATCTTTCTAAATTTGTCTTCATTTTTCTTCTCTCAATCAAAATAATTATATACTTTTCCAACTTCCTTTTTAAAAGGATTGTCGTTTACATAAATTTCTTTGTCTTTTATATTTTTTTCGAATTTTTCTTTATTCTGAGGATTCCTTGTTAATAAAACAGCAACATTAACAAAAACATCAGAATTTATAATATTAATAATATTATCTATATTTTCTTCATATAAAATCTCTATTTCATATTGATTTTCATTAGCATATATAAATATTGCTTCTTGTAATTTTTCTAACTCCTTAGTATCACAATAAAGCATAATATTGTTATAAGGATAAAATTTTATAGAATCATTTTCTAAGGCTTGATATGAAGTTGTATCACCAATAACAATTATTTCATCAAAATAATTCTCAATTTTTTTTATTTCCTTTACTGTATAATTACTAATTTCATTAATCAAATTATATATATTATAAGATTGCAAAACATTATTAAAAATTTTTATTATTATTTCATTAACACCTAACATAAATTCTTCATGAAATAATAGAACTTTATTTCTTCTTATAAGGGCTTGAATACATAAATGTAAAGTAAGATACGGATCTCCTTTATAAACTACAATTTTTCGTTCATCTTCAGCTAATATACATTCTGATTGTTTATATTCATCTATAATATTAAATAATTCTTTTATTTTTATTTGTTTTCTGTAACTCTTTACATCTTCTCTATTACATCCCATAATTAAATTAGAATTTTTCAAAATGCAATCTTTTAAGTCTACAAAAAAATCATTTAATAGTTTAGTTGTTAATGCATATCTTGATACTTCTTTTGTTATTTCTTCTATTTTTTCTTTTTCCATATTAAACCTTTCAAAATTTATAATTATACAAGTAAATTTTATCACATATCTACATTTTTTCAAGCCTTATATATAAATTTACTTAAGATTCAATAGTTTTATGCTAGATTCATCTTTATGCTTTACATAAAATTTACAGTATAAATAAGAAAATTGCAAATCAACATAAATAAAAAAATATAACATTTTGTGTTATATCAAAAAATGAACATTTACTATTTAAAGAGTAAATGTTCACATATATAAAAATATTTATTTCAAATTTTATTCTTCATCTTCCAAATATTCATTTTCAGATTTTTCAAATATTTCATCTAAAGTTTCTGGTTGAGTTGCCTGTTGTGGAGTATGCATTGGTTTAGGAATTTTATTTTTTGGCTTTCCTACTGTTTTCATTTTATTTTTCTTTTCTTGCAGTTCATTGTTATTAAACTTTTTCTCTGAAGATTTATCTATAGTTTTATCTACAATCATATTGGCTTTTTCCATTAAATCTGGCACATAATCCATTAATTTATCAACTGCTGAACTATGATTAATTGGCAACACTTTTATAGAATCTTTTAGAACAATAACAAATGCGACTGGATTTATGGAAATACCTGCTCCGCTACCACCACCAAAAGGTAAACGATATTGTACTTCTTCTTCTTTGTCTTTTTTCTTATATTCATCTATAGTTTCACCCTTAAATTCACTACCACCAGCAGCAAATCCAAAGCAAACTTTTGAAATTGGTATTATAACCATACCATTTGTAGTTTCTATTGGATCTCCTATTATAGTATTTACATCTATCATATCTTTAATACTATTCATAGCAGTTTCCATTAAACCTTCTATTGGATGTTCACTCATATAATTTTACCTCTTTCTTTAAAAATTCATTTCTATTATTATTTCACTTATTTTTTTTATTATTCAAAATATATTTTAACTTTTTTTGCTATTTTTTTATGATTTAAATTTTTGTATTATTTTTATAAAAATTTATTATTCGAAATTGTTACTCTTTTATTTATATATCTAACTTTATTTAAAATTTTAAAACCATATATACTTCTTTTTAAAATTTGTTGAACTAATTCTTTTGATTTTTGTTTATTGATAAAATTTTCTTCTTTTATTAATTTCTTATATTCATAAACAAATTCCAATATATCAAACATACTAAAAGATATATTTGATTCTAAATCTAATTTAAAACTATCAAAATTTAAATAAATTGGAGTAATTTTATATTCAAATTTATCTAAATTATATTTTCTACTATTCAAATTATTTTTTAATAAAATTGAAATAATAGTAGACAAAAAGCATGTAGCAAAAGAAGTAATAATTGAATTTTCAGTACTTATACTTAAATTAAGTTTTAAAGAATTGAATTTTGGTTTTATTTTTTTTACACTAATTTTCGAAGGATTTTCTTTTATTAATTTATATAATTTATAAATTTTACTATAGATATCTATTTTATCGGTTATATTATATTTTTTAAAATTTTTTTCATAATTTATCCTTATATTTAAAATTTCAAAATAGTTTTTATAAAATTTCACATTAAAAACTTTAAAGTATTTAAAAATATATATTTGTAATTTTATATTAATTTTTTCTAAATGTACTTCTGTGATTTTTCTATTTATACTGTTAGCATTTATTTTTTCTATACTTAAAATTACATTAGAAAATAAAAAACCTATTAACAATACTTCAATAAATATTATAAAAAAAAGAATAATCAAAGCTACTTGCATAAATTTTATCTCCTACTTAACATTACTTCTATTCTTTCCTTTTATAAATTATTTATTCCTAAAAAATGGAAAGATGGTCCTACAGTTAGGACCATCCTTCGAAACTATTACTTTTTATTATCTCGAATTCATCAGTGTTACCAGAGCATTGCACCACTTTCATTAAAGTAATGCCATACTCCATCAATGCAATAATTGCCTGTTACCATTGTCGCCGTTGTCGGCTCCAAGAAATAAGTTACTCCATTTAAAGTTAACCAGCCTTTTTGGTGGCTTCCTGAATTTGGCTCAATATATTTCCAACCATTTTGATATATCCAGCCAGTCTGCATAATACCATTACTTTGCATATAAAAATCTATCAAGCCATCAGCTGAACGAACAAATACATTAGTTGCCATATTTCCGCCTGGATGAAAATAGTACCAGTCATTACCAATCTTTATCCAACCTCTTGCCATAGCACCAGACTCAGTTAGATAATACCAGTTCATGTTCCAGTTAAACCATCCAGTTTTCATCTTTCCATCGTTTTCTAAATAATACCAATTAACTCCATCATCATACCAAGTTGAACGCAACATAGCGCCACTACCATTAAAGAAATACCAACGATTTGAGATATATTGCCATCCTGTAACCATTCTTCCATCAGGCATAAAATAATATCTCTCACCATTAATATCTTTGAACTCATTTCTAGCATATTGTCCGTTATTATCATACCAATACCAAATGCCATTTATGAGTTGCCACGTATTTCTGTTGTAGTCATATTGCGGCGGATTTGGAGTGGGTTTTGGTCCATAAGGATTAAAATCAATTTCATCCCAATCCCAAAAATAATCTGATTCAGCATAATCAGAAGATTTGAGATAAGATTTGACTTTATCTTTTGGTACTGCTTTTACCTTGACATACACATTATCTTTTTCAAAATAATATGTTGTTTTAAGGTATGGAGTCAAGTCATAAGTTGTAGAAGTGATTCCATCTGCAACAGTTTCACCATTATTTCCACGGTAAATTTTAACTGTATAAGTTGCATCACTACTTACCTTTGACCATCTAATTCTTCCTGGTTTACTACTTGTTCCATCCCAATACACATCTTCTGGGGCATCAAGTATTCCTCTTACTCTGTAATCAAAAGTTAACTCAATATTACCATCCTCTGTGTATTTATGGAACCTATATTCACCATTTTGAATAGAAAAATCCCGTTTGGAAAGCGAATCCTCAAAAACGTATCCTTCATTGGATACTAGCCTAACTGTTACTTTTACAGTATCACCTGGTTTACATTCTGATACATTCTTATTCCAAACAATACTATCTGCCAGAATAGTGTATCGTCCACTTGAACCAGATTCAACTTTAGGATTTTCTAAGTTTTCCTGTTCCCAATCATTTTTCTCTGTTTTCACAGAAATCTTAGAAATCTCTGTGGCTGCAAAAGCTACAATTGTTGTGGTTGACATGAGCAAACACATAGTTGCTACAAAAGCCAACAAGTTAATAAGTAACCGTTTCGAATTCCCCCTCATAGAAATTCTCCTTTCTTTTAGGTGGCAATGCTGCCATTTTAATATATCTGTTACGAAACTATTTTACCATATTATGTAAATAAAGTCAATTTGAATAATATTCTTAAAAGATTAGCATTTTAATAATTTAGAATATAAAAAGTCAAAGCTCTTAAATTTTTAATTCAAGAATTTTGACTTTAAGTTCATTTATTTTAAAACTAGTAATATTAAAATTAGAGTAATTATTCTTGTTTCTCTCTCTTCTTTTTTGAAATTACAATATCTCCAAAAATTTGCTCCTGTTCAGCTATTATTTTGTTTCTTCTACTTAATTCCAAAACTCCTGAAAAAGCTGTGACTACTTCAGACTTAGATTTTTCGTTTAACGAAAATAATTTATTAAATACAAATTTAGGTTTTTTTACTAATTCCCTAAATATATCTTTTACTTTTTCAGCAACTGTATATGTATCAAAAACAGCAATATTTTCTATGTTCTTAGCATTTTCGTTTTTCTTATCTTCATTTCTTTTGATTAAATTCTTGTATTTGCTAACAATATCTTCCATACAAAATTCTTTTTCTAAAGTTTGTTTTGGAAGTTCTACCTTGTCTGGTAATTTATAAAATCTTTTAGAATAAATTTGTATTCTCTCTTTAAATAACTTGCTAATTTCTTTATATTTTTTATACTCTAAAATTCTTCTTAATAATTCTTCTTCTGTTAACTCTGCTTCCTCTTCTACTTCTTGAGGTAATAAACCTTTAGATTTAATTAAAAGTAAAGTTGATGCCATTACTAAAAATTCACTTGCTATTTCTAAATTTAATTTTTCTTGTTCTTTTATATATTGAATATATTGGTCTGTAATATCTGAAATACTTACTTTATATATATCCATTTTATTTTTATCTATTAAATAACATAGTAAATCTAAAGGACCTTCAAAATTATCTAATTTTAATTCATACTTATTTGATTCTAGTGAAATTACTTTTTTTTTCATAATTACTTCCTACTCATTCATTTTGTATGTCATCAAATGCTATATTTACACATTCTCCGCATATATCCTTTTTTATATAAATATTCTCTTATTACATTTTCTTCTTGACTTTGAATCTTTTTTAAGATTATAGCCTTAGCAGAAGATATCTCATATTTTACCATAGTTTCTTTGTTTTCGCAAATATATTCATCAATAAGACTTTTACTAACCCCTTTTTGAGATATTTTATAAACCATTTCTTTAATAGACATTTTTTTTAATGCAATAAATTCTTTTACTGCTCTTTCTATATATTCTTTGTCATTTATATAGTTTTGTCCTTTAAGATACTCTATTACATCTTCTAACATATTTTCATCTTCATCTATAAATTTTTGTCTTACTTCTGTTTCTGTTCTTTTTTTATATAAGATATATTTAAGTACTTTATTTCTTAATTTTTCTATTTTTTCTGCTTCTTCAAATTTTTCTTTACTAGTAAATTCCATAATATTATTATCCTATTTTTATTTATTTCCAAGTTCTTTTTTGATTTATTTCTTCTTTATTTTTAAAAGCTTGAAATAAATCTATATCTGTTGCTACACATAAACATACAATATAATTAAACACATCAGCTATTTCTTTATCTAAATTCTGAGTTCTCGTAGATTTTTCATCTACTTTTATATTAGTTGATTTTCTAATTTCTTTAGCAAGTTCACCCAGTTCTTCTGTTAAAAGTAGCATTATATCTTGTGGAGTTTCATTATCGAATCCTCTTGAAATTATCATTTTTTTCATATAATCTTGAATATCTTTTAAGCTAGATTTTTCATTTATTTTTTTAAACTCTTTCTCTAAATCTATTTTTTCTTCCATATATTTTCCTCTAATTTATTATTTATTAATAAATTAACATTTATAATAATTCATTTATTAATAATTTTTTATAAAATTACTAACTATCAATAAAATTATTGATAGTTAGTATTATGCTTATTCTTCTGGCTCTGTTTCTTGTTCTTCATCAGTTTCTTCATCATCTACTAAAGCATTTTCGAAAGCTTTATTAAAATTATCTCTAACCTTTTTCTCTACTTCTTCCATGAATTGAGGATTTTCAGATATATATTTTTTAACATTTTCACGACCTTGTCCTATTTTATTTCCATTATAACTAAACCAAGAACCACTTTTTTCAATTATATCTAAATTAACTGCTAAATCTAAAACACAACCCTCTTTTGAAATTCCTTTTCCATATATTATATCAAACTCAGCTTCTCTAAATGGAGGAGCAACTTTATTTTTTACAACTTTTACTCTTGTTCTATTTCCAACAACAGCTCCATCCTGTTTTATAGATTCTATTCTTCTTATATCCATTCTAACTGATGCATAATATTTTAAAGCTCTACCTCCAGCTGTTGTTTCTGGATTTCCAAACATAACTCCAACTTTTTCTCTTAATTGGTTAATAAATATTATTGTTGCATTTGTTTTATTAATTGTTCCTGCTAATTTTCTTAATGCTTGTGACATTAATCTTGCTTGTAAACCAACATGAGAATCGCCCATGTCGCCATCAATTTCAGCTTTTGGAACAAGTGCAGCAACTGAGTCTACTACTATAATATCTATTGCTCCACTTCTTATTAATGCCTCAGCTATCTCTAAAGCTTGTTCTCCTGTATCTGGCTGTGAAACTATTAAATTGTCTATATCTACACCAATTTTTTTAGCATAAGATGGATCTAAAGCATGTTCGGCATCTATAAAAGCTGCCTCTCCACCTTTTTTCTGAACTTCTGCAACAGCATGTAATGCAAGTGTTGTTTTGCCAGAAGATTCTGGTCCATATATTTCTATTATTCTTCCTCTAGGAATACCGCCTATTCCTAATGCTATATCTAAATTTAGTGCTCCTGTTGAAATAGCTTCAATATTCATTGATTTATAATCCCCTAATTTCATAACAGAGCCTTTCCCAAATTGTTTTTCTATTTGACTCATTGCAGCATCTAATGCTTTTCTTTTTTCTTGATTGTCTCCCATATTTTCCTCCTAATTTTATTTAACAAATATTTGTTTGCAAAACTTATGTTCTTATTATATCCTTAATTTTTCTTTTGTCAATACTTTTTTAATAATAATTTTATAAACTTCTATATTCGCTTATTGTCTATACCATTTTTCTATATTATGATAAATATTAAAGCAATTTGCTGTTATATTATTTACTAAACTTTGATTATAAATTATTGTTTCTGTATTCCTATAAAGACCTATGTATGGTGCTTCTTCTACATATATATCATATAATCTATTATATTTTTCATATAAAACATTATCTTCTGTTGTATTTGATACTGCATTTATTATTTCTAATACTTCCTCGTTATTGTAATTTGCAATATTTCCACTTCCAAAAAAAGTATTTAGGCTAGGACTAAAACCAACTCTTATGCCTGTAATTGCAGCCTCATAATTTCCAGTATTTATTGCCTCTGCATAATCATTATATGGTAAATAATCTATATTTACTTGTACTCCAAAACTTGCAAATTGATCTCTTATAATCTCTGCCACTCTAGTTCTAACTGCATCTTCACTATTGACTACTAATCTAAAATTTAAAGTTCTTGTTCCTGATTCGTCTCTTTTTTGCCAAGTATTAGCAGTTCTTTCCCAACCCGCATTCATTAAAATTTGGCTTGCTTTTTCGGTATCAATTTGACTATTTAAATCTTTTGTATATAACCAAGAACCAAAATCTAAACTAAAATTAGAAGCTATATACCCTTCTCCTAAATTTCCAACCAAACTGTTTCTATCAACAGCCAAACTCAAAGCTTGTCTAACTATTGGGTCTGAAAGCAATTCACTTGCTGTATTAAAAGCAATAAAATCATAATTTCTTGATTTAAATTCTATTTTTTTGTATCCTAAAGTTCCTATATAATCTTCTACATTATTAATTTTTATAGATAAAATATCTATTTCTCCATTTTTAAAGGCTGTATAAACTTCTCCAATAGTTCCATATAAATTAATATTAATTTCTGTTGCCATAGGTTTTCTTGAAGTATTCCAATAATATTCATTAGGTACTAATTTGATAACATTTGTACTCGCCTCAGAAATTCTAAACATTCCTGTACCAATTGGTAGTTTCTCACTTACAGCAAAATCTTCACCATCATAATAATTTTTACACATTATAGGAAATGTTAAATTATATTCAAAAAACGCTACTGGTTGTGTTAGAATTATTTTTATTGTAGTACTATCAATTATTTGAGCATCTAAAATATATTTTACATTTTCAGAATATACAGGGCTAATTCCTGATTTTATTAAATCTATTGTATATTTAACATCTTCTGCCGTAAAATTACTTCTATCTTCCCATAAAACACCTTTTCTTAGTTTCACAACATAAGTAATATCATCTGTTTTTGCAATCTCTTCTGCCAAACAATACTCTAATTTATAATTTGCATTTAAAGTTACTAGTGGGTCATATATAATCTTTGTTATTTCTTGAACATTTCTATTGTTACTAGTCAAGGGATTAAATCTGTCAAGCTCTGCAATAGCAAATCTTAAATCTGTTTGAATATTAGTTAAAGTTGAAGTATGATCTAATGATGCTTCTTCTCCTTTTGTATTATTTTGAAATATTATATATGCTGTATAACCTATTAAAAATACTACAACAGCAGCAAAAATATACTTAAAAAAATTATTATTATTCATTTTTATTACCTTTCTACATGCACAATAATATATTATTTTTTATTAATTTTCAAGACTATTATTTGATATAAATAAAAAAATGTATAGTTTTTAGCTATACATTTATATAAGTAATATTCAATTATAAACTTTACATTTTAATCTGAATTCTATTTTCTTGATTCTATAATAAGTTTTATACCAGTTCTATCTTCTCCTTCCACTTGAACTTCAGCAAAAGCTGGTATACAAATTAAATCTACTCCTGCTGGTGCTACAAAACCTCTTGCTATAGCAACTGCTTTTATTGCTTGATTTAAAGCTCCTGCTCCTATTGCTTGCATCTCTGCTCTTGTGCTTTCTTTAACCAAACCTGCTATTGCTCCAGCAACTGAATTTGGGTTTGATTTTGATGAAATTTTTAAAACTTCCATTTTTCTTCCTCCTATTATTTTTATTTTATCTTGTGTTTCGATGTAATTATTTTACAATATTAAAAATGGTAAGTCTATATTTTTTCATCAATTTTTCGAAGTTTCGTATGCCAGCTTTCTACAGTTTTTTCAAGTGTTTTGTCGTTTTTTGTCTTAACTCTTATGAATAGATTTTTTTATCTATTATAATATGTTTTTCGACTTTTTTTAAACAAAAAACGACATTTTTTATTTATATTTTTTCATTATCTACTTATTTTGAATTTACTATTTATATTAATATTTTTTATCTATTAATTCTTTCTATTTTTATAACTTTATTTGTCTTATCATCAATTTCAAACATACAAGAATTAAATTTACCCTTTGGATCTGGAGATAATTTATATCTTTCTGGAAGTGATGTTTCAAATCTTTTAAAAGATACTTCAACATCCATTCCTATAACAGATCTTTTTGGTCCTGTCATTCCTATATCTGTTATATATCCTGTTCCATTTTCTAATATAGTTTCATCCGCAGTTTGAACATGAGTATGAGTACCATAAACAACTGTTGCTTTGCCATCTAAGTAATAACCCATAGCAATTTTCTCTGCAGTTGCTTCTGCATGAAAATCAACAATAATAATATCAACAGCCATTTTTATCTCGTCTATAATTTCATTTACAATTAAAAATGGATTTTCAGACAAAACAGACATTGTTGTTCTTCCAATTAAATTAATTACAGCTATATTTTTTCCTTTACAATCATATATATCAAATCCTTTTCCTGGATTATTAGATGGATAATTTGCTGGTCTAATAATTTGTTTATCATCTATAAAATTAAAAATTTCTTTTTTACCCCAAGTATGATTTCCCATTGTTACAACATTTACGCCTAAGGATAATATATCTTTATACATTTTTTCTGTGATTCCCATACCATCTGCTGCATTTTCACCATTTACAATTATAAAATCTATATTATTTTCTTTCACAACTTTAGGTAATACTTCTTTTAAAGTTTTTAAACCTGTTCTTCCTACAATATCACCTACTGCTAATATTCTCATTTTATAAAAACTCCTTATCTACTTTAAAATTATTTTCAAACTTTAATTTTAAGCAAATTATATTTTCATTTACTTATTTTTACTTTAGTATTTTAACATATTATATGTTTAATATCAAGAAAGAAAAGTTCTAATTAGACTATTGAGTTAAATAATTATACTACCAATTATTTTACATAATATGTTCCTTTTTTTGTAAATTTGTGTTATAATAGAAATGTAGTAAGACACACACGCTGAACAATTTTAAGGAGGAATTCTTATGAAGCTTACACAACGGTTAATCATTATCTTGGGAGACACTTCTCTCATCACTAATGACGGTATCCTCAAATGCATTGCTGGGTTTAAGGCAGTAACCATCATCAAAACACTCACCGTAGAAATGCTGAATACTGTATATCACTACAACAAAAATGCTGTGTACTTTTCCACTAAGTTTGCAATGGATTGGATGCAGTTTGATCCTGTGGTTATTCAGCTTTCAACGGAAGGCACCATCTTGGATAAGCTCGTGCTTGGTATTGACAACATCATCCAGGACTTTCCTAAGTTGCTTGATCAACCTGAGTTGGCTTATATTGATGTAGGGGATCATTCTTCTGCAGATTCTACTGGCATGGTCAATCAGTCTACTGATGATTGTCTTCTTTGCCAGATTTATCGGCATAAGGCTCCTCATGAAGAACACATCGTATATGAAACGGATAACTTCTATGTTGTCCCTGGAACCGGTGCTTTTTTCGACGGATATCTGATGATTGTACCTAAAGCTCATGTTATGAGTTTCGGTCTGTTGGACGAAACCGTTTTAACCGAGTTCTATCGCGTCTTAAACGATGTTCGTTCCATTCTTGAAGGTATCTATCATAAAAAGGTATTTGCCTTTGAATGCGCTTCTGGGCGTACTGGTGCTGGAAAGCACAAAACCAGTATTGTTCATGCTCATTTTCATTTGGCTCCAACGGATATGCCTGTCCTTAAAGAAGTCATGAAAAGTGGTTTGAGCCCTGTCCTTATTCAGAAAGAGGATCTTCACATGTATGGAGAGAACCCCTATATGCTGTATGTGGATCAGGAAGATAACTGGTTTATGGCATGCGATCCCAACACCTATTATCCCAGACAACAGCCTCGTCAGGTACTTGCAACCTACATGGGTGATTATGAGCATTACAATTGGAGAATTTATCCATATCGTGAAAAAATGCCTATCATCGCTCAGAAATTCCGTGACTATTGTGCTCAGAACTTTAAACTTCTGCCGAAATGGATTCGGGAGTCTGTGGTATTTGATGACTAAGTAAGTAGTCTGAACTTTTCAATGCAAAAGGAGGGAGTGAATGAATTTTCACTCCCTCCTTTTTTTACTCCCATTCTATTGTTGCTGGTGGTTTGCTTGTTATATCATAAACTACTCTATTTACATGTTTTACTTCATTTACTATTCTGCTTGAAACTTTTTCTAATACTTCAAATGGAATTTTACTCCATTCTGCTGTCATAAAATCTGAAGTCGTTACCGCTCTTAAAGCTATTGTATAATCATAAGTTCTTTCATCTCCCATAACTCCAACTGATTTTAAATTAGTTAAAACAGCAAAATATTGGTTAATATTTTTATTCAATCCTGAATTTGCAATTTCTTCTCTAAAAATATAATCAGCCTCTTTTAAGATATTTAGTTTATCTTCTGTTATATCTCCAATTACTCTTATTGCAAGTCCGGGTCCTGGAAATGGTTGTCTATATACTAAATATTCTGGAAGTTCTAATTCTAATCCTGCTTTTCTAACTTCATCTTTAAATAAATCTCTAAGTGGTTCAATTATTTCTTTAAAATCAACATAATCTGGAAGTCCTCCTACATTATGATGGCTCTTAATTGTCATTCCTTGACCTACACCACTTTCTATAACATCTGGATATATTGTTCCTTGCACTAAATAATCTACTGTACCTATTTTTTTAGCTTCTTCTTCAAAAACTCTAATAAATTCTTCTCCAATTATTTTTCTCTTTGCTTCTGGATCTGTTACTCCTTTTAATTTTTCTAAAAATCGTTTACTTGCGTCAACTCTTATAAAATTAACATCTTCTCTGTTTCCAAAAACTTTAACAACTTCTTCTGATTCATTTTTTCTAAGTAAGCCATGATCTACAAATATACATGTCAGATTTTTTCCAATTGCCCTGCTCATTAAAGAAGCTGCAACTGAAGAATCTACTCCTCCTGATAAAGCACATAAAGCTTTTTTATCTCCAACTTTTTCTTTAATGTGCTTTATAGTGTTTTCAACAAAAGAACTCATTTTCCAAGTTCCAGTACAATTACAAACATCATAAATGAAATTTTTTAATACCTGTATACCATTTTCTGAAAGATTAACTTCTGGATGAAATTGAATTCCGTAAAACTTTTTTTCTATATTTTGTATTGCCGCATTAGGACAATCAATTGTACTTGCTATATTTTCAAAACCTTCAGGTAATTCCGAAACAAAATCTGTATGACTCATTAAAAAATTATTTTTGTCTGAAAAACCTTTAAATATACTTGATTCGTTATTTATATTAACTTCAGTAACTCCATATTCTCTTTTATCTGCCCTTTCAACTTTTCCACCTAAAATATGTGTCATAACCTGCATGCCATAACAAATTCCAAGAATTGGAATACCTAAATTAAATATTTGTTTATCACACATTGGAGCATCTTCTTTATAAACATTTGCATGTCCACCTGTAAAAATTATTCCCATAGGTTTTTTTTCTTTTATCTTTTCAATTGGTGTATTAAAAGGTACAATTTCTGAATAAACATTACATTCTCTAATTCTTCTTGCTATTAATTGATTATATTGTCCAAAAAAATCTAAGATTAAAATTAGTTCTTTTCTTTCTTCCATATTATATTCCTTTCTTATAATAAAATCCTTGTAATAACACTTTGCTAATATTAATAGTATATTACAAAAATATATTTAAATCAATAGTTGTATGTTTTATATCTTATATTATATATTTATTTACTATTCATATATATTAATTTAAAATTTTTAAATTAATATATATGAATAGTAAAAGGAGTCACTTCAATCGAAATGACTCCCTAAGCAATGTTACAAAACTTCACCGCCTTTTATCTTTTCGCTACAATAGCTCCATGTGGAGGTATCTTCTGCTCATAAAGCTTCCCATCAATAGTAAAAATTTGTGAATTCAAATGATTTTTTGGAATTGCAATATATTGATCACTGAGATTCACGATAAATACAAGATAATCTCTTTTGTAAACTATTCTTGTATCACTTAAATAGAGAAGCTTGAAGTTAGTAGAATCAGAAAAAATTTCTCTGTACTCCATTCTGAATTTTCCAATTCTGCGGTAAAATCTATACAATCTTTCGTCAATATCTGCTTGACTTAAACTCTCATCTTTTCTTTCAAAAAATTTGAGCATTTTCATCCAGTCGATAGACTTGCGATTGTGTGGATCTTTAAGACCTACTGTTCCAATTTCATCTCCCGCAAAAATTGATGGTAATCCAGGAAGAGTATATTGGAGAAAAACTTCTTCTATATGTTTTTCGAAGACGAGTTCTCTAATTTCTACAGGGATACTGTCATTTTCAAATTCCCAACTTCTAAGTAAAAAAGTGACTACCTCACCTATTTCATTTAACCACCTATTATCTTTATCTATATCCCAAATATTCTCATAACAATCGTCATTTTTCATGAGCTCATTTGAGAGTATATTAGGAATTCGAGGTGTATCATGAGAGCTTAAAAAAATTGGAGAACCATTAAGCGCATCAGGTGGATAGAGTGAACAAACATCATGAATTATTCTCTTAAAATACTTCGCATTTCTAAAGCGTACAAGCCTATGAATTGCATTAGAGAATTGATAATTCATTACTCCATCGCCTTCATCACCATAAAGGAACTCTCTAAAGTCTCCCTTAATGGCATTTTTCCAGACTTCCAATAACATATATTTGCCAAAAATTTTTTTAATAAATTTTAAGCTATAATCTGTCATGTTGTCTGCTACGTCCATTCTGTAACCATCAACATATTGGGAATGAATACCATTAACTTTTCTCAAAAATGCATAATACATCTCTGAAGATTTGTCAAATTCTGGTAATTCGAATCCCCACCATCCTTGATATTTTGTATACTTTTGTATCCAGGAATATGCATCAGGTATTTCTTTGAGCAACCGATTATTTGGACCAGAATGATTGAATACCTCATCTTGAATATATATCATGCCACGTTTATGACATTCTTCTTTTAAGGTTTCAATATCATCCCATGTTCCAACAAGCTCATCAATCTCTTCATAATCGTCAATACCATAACGATCAGAAGTTGAACTCTTAAAAATCGGTGTAAGATAAATTGCTGTTACCGACAATGATGCTAGATAATCCAGCATACTGATTACACCCTTAATGTTTCCACCATACCACTGAGTATTTCTATAAACTCCATCAGGATCTGGCTTCCACTTAGGGTATGTACCCCATTCAACAACCCTTCCTTTTAAATGATCTGGAAGATCTTTTGAGCAAAATGTATCAATATAAATTTGATACATGATTCCACCTTTAATCTCCTTCGGAGTAATAAAGTTTGGATAATACACAAACATCTCCCAAAAGTTTTGAGTTTGGTCGTTAATTGTGACTTCTCCTGTTTCTGCATCATATCTGAGTTCACAAAAAGCGTTGTTCAGCTTTAAATGAATACAGAATGTTCTATAGCCAGGTGAATCAAAGGCTATTTGGCTACCGAATACACTGAACCGTGTATCTGATTCAGTTTTCATGTAAGTAAGTGTTTCTACTTTCTCTCCTCCTGTTTTCTCCCCTTTCCTATTAAACAAAACTTTTGCATCTTGCACATAGCCCAAAGAATTAGGCATCCGTAATTTAAGATTCATGGTTTCATCTATACGTACTGAGGAATCGAACTTAAGTAAAATTTTGTTTTTTTGCCGCATTTAAAAACCTCCCTTAGTTTAGTAAAGCTTATCTATATAAAAACAATAATTGTTCTATGTATAATTTATTATCATTTTTTAAAATTGTCAATATGAAAAACAAAAAATTCAACAAAAAAACATAAACCTTTCTTATTAAATTTTACTTTAATAAGAAAGGTTTTAATTTTCAGTTTATTTACATACCTGATTCAAATTCTTTTAGAACAACATCATGTGCTCCACCTTCTTTTATACTTACATTAGAAACCATTGTTAATCTAGCTTTTTCATGTAGTTCTTTAATTGTTATTGAACCACAATTACACATTGTTGATTTTATTTTACTAACTGTTACTTCCACATTATCTTTTAATCTTCCAGCATAAGGAATATATGAATCAACTCCTTCTTCAAAAGTTAATTTATTTTTTGCAGCTCCACCTAAATCATATCTTTGCCAATTTCTTGCTCTATTTGAACCTTCGCCCCAATATTCTTTCATAAAAGTTCCATTTCTTTTAACTTTTCTTGTAGGGCTTTCATCAAATCTAGCAAAATATCTTCCCATCATTACAAAATCTGCTCCCATTGCAAGTGCAAGTGTTATATGATGATCATGTACAATTCCTCCATCAGAACAAACAGGAATATACACACCTGTACGCTCAAAATATTCATCTCTTGCTGCTACTACATCCATTAGACTAGATGCTTGGCCACGTCCAATTCCTTTTGTTTCACGTGTTATACAAATTGAACCTCCACCAACACCAACTTTAATAAAATCGGCACCTGCATCTGCTAAATAGTAAAAACCTTCTTTATCAACAACATTACCTGCACCTATTTTTACTGAATCACCATAATGCTCTCTTACCCAATCTATTGTATTTTTTTGCCATACAGAAAAACCATCTGAAGAATCCATGCAAATTATATCAACACCTGCTTCAACTAAAGCTGGTACTCTTTCTGCATAATCTCTTGTATTAATACCAGCACCAACAATAAATCTTTTGTGTTCATCTAATAAAGAATTTGGGTTTTCTTTATCTGCTTCATAATCTTTTCTAAATACTAAAGTATCTAAATTATCATTTTCATCTAAAATAGGTAAACAACTAATTTTGTTATCCCATATCATATCATTTGCATCATGTAGAGATATTCCTTTTCTTGCAAAAACTATTTTTTCCTTAGGAACCATATATTTTTTTACTGGTTCATCTAAAATAACTCTAGATATTCTAAAATCCTTATCTGTAACTAGTCCTAAAAATTTTCCATTGGCTGAACCATCTTCTGTTATCATTACTGTTGAATGACCTGTTCTTTCAATTAAATCTATTAATTCTTGTATTGTTGTATTCTCAGTAACATTTGAATCACTTATAATAAATCCTGCTTTATATTTTTTTACATTCTTTACCATTTGTGCCTGAGATTCTATTGACTGAGCTCCATATATAAATGAGCATCCACCTTCTCTTGCAAGTGCTATAGCCATTTTCTCTCCTGATACTGATTGCATTATTGCTGATACCATTGGCAAATTAGCACTATATTTTGGTTCTTCTCCTCTTTTAAATTTTACAAGTGGTGTTTTTAAGCTAACATTTTCTGGTATACATCTTTCATCTGTTAAATTTGGCAATAATAAAAATTCGTTAAAAGTCCTTGATACATCTTTTAATATTTCAGCCATGAAAAAATCCTCCTTAATAATTTAATTATAATATTAATTATATCTTAATATTTATTTAAAATCAATCAAAATCTTACAAAGTTCTACATTTAAAATTTTATAGTAAATTATTCATAAAAAAATTAATATCTATTTATGATAAAATATATATTCTTTATTTCATTTATTTTTATAAAATTAATAAAAATCTCTATTTTTGTATAATAAAAAAAGAAATATATTTATTTTAAATATATTTCCTTTTAAATAAATTATTTTTTCATATTTTTTATTCTTTCAATTGCTTCTTCTGTATTTTCCTTTGTTCCAAATGCTGTTAATCTAAAATATCCTTCACCACTTGGTCCAAATCCAACTCCAGGAGTACCAACAATATTAGCTTCTGTTAATAGTTTATCAAAAAATTCCCATGAAGTTAGTCCGTCTGGCACTTTTAGCCAAATATATGGGGCATTAATACCGCCATAAACAGTATATCCAGCTGATTTTAATCCTTCTTTTATTATTTTTGCATTATTCATATAATATGCAATATTTTCTTTTATTTGTTTTTGCCCTTCTTCCGAATAAACTGCTTCTGCAGCTCTTTGGACTGGATATGAAACACCATTAAATTTTGTTCCATGTCTTCTGTTCCATAATGAATTTAAAGAAACTTCTTCTCCAGTTTTTGTATAAGCTTTCAATTCTTTTGGAACTACAGTATATGCACATCTTACACCCGTGAATCCTGCTGTTTTTGAAAAACTTCTAAATTCTATTGCAACTTCTTTTGCTCCTTCTATTTCATATATTGTATGAGGTACATCTTCTTCAGAAATAAAAGCTTCATAAGCTGAGTCAAATAAAATTAAGGATTTATTTGCTTTTGCATAATCTACCCATTTTTTTAATTCTTTTTTTGAAAGAGTTGTACCTGTTGGATTGTTAGGAAAACATAAATAAATCATATCAGGAACTCTTTCTGGAAGTTCAGGTATAAAATTATTTTCAGAAGTTGCAGGAATATAAATCATATTTTGATATTTTCCTGTTTTTTCATCATATTTTCCGCTTCTTCCAGCCATAACATTAGTATCCAAATATACTGGATAAACTGGATCTGTAATTGCAACAACATTATCAATACTTAAAATATCTCCAATATTTCCACAATCACATTTTGCTCCATCTGATACAAAAACTTCATCAAGTTTTATATCTACTCCTCTTTTTTTATAATCATTTTCTACAATTTTCTCTCTTAAAAATTCATAACCTTGTTCTGGTCCATAACCTCTAAAAGTATCTGGATTTCCCATTTCATCAACAGCCTTATGCATTGCATCTATAATCTTAGGTGCTATTGGACGAGTTACATCTCCTATTCCTAGTTTTATAATCCTTTTATCTGGATTCTTTTTTTGAAATTCTGCTACCTTTTTTGCTATTGTAGAAAAAAGATAACTATCTTGTAAATTTAAAAAATTTTCATTTATATTAATCATATTTTCCTCCATATATGATTTTTGATTGAACCAAAAATAAATTATTATTTTTAATTTATATCTTTATATCATTTTACATGACTTTTTTCAAGAGAATTTTTATTGTATTTTTTGAAATATTCTTTCTGCATTTTTTTCTAAAATATCTTCTACTATCTGAGATTCATATTTTCCTAATAAATCACTTTTTATTTTTTGTTTTATGTTTTTATAATCATAATTATATCTTCTGGTAATATTTTTTTCAATTTTTCAGTTGATCTTCTAAACATTTGTAAAACGCTAATATTCTCATTATAATAATTAGCCACAATAATTGCATAAGATACTTCTTAATCCTACATCAATATCTATTTTTCCATTTTTAGAATTATAATCCAAGTCTATGAAAGCTTTTAAAATTTTTTTAAGTTCTTCTTTTTTAAAGTATGAGGCTTGTTTTTTATATTTAGTTATTAAAAAAGTCTGATTTGGTCTTAAACTTAATGAATTTACAATATCTTTATTTAGATCAACAGCAATACTGCATAAATATATTTTTTTAAAATGATTATATAAAGTAATTAGTATTTTTTGAAGTGGCTCCTTTTGGTAAATTAAATTATCTAAAACATCTAAAGCTTTATCTATTTTTCTAATAGCTAAATTATCTGTTAATTCAAAAATTACACTTTCCATTTGCTTTATTGCCAAACTATTAACATCTTCAATAGTTATTTTTCCATTTTCTCCTGCATATTCAATTAATTTTCTTATTTCGTTAATTAAATTTTGTAAATTTGTTCCACAATTTTCTACTAAATAATTTAAAGTTGTTTCATCACAATTAACTTTATATAACATACATATTTGCTTTAATTTTTTTACTAATTGCAATTGTTTTAATTCTTCAATGTTACAAATAATTCCGTTTTTTTCTATTTGTTCAAAAACAGAATTTTTGTCTACTTCATTTTCCATAAAAACTATTATTACAGATTCTTTAATAATATCAAGATTATTTTTTATATATTCTGTTACTTTCTCTTGAAGTGGTGTTCCTGCCTTTTTCCTTCCATCTTTTTTAAATAATCCAGAATTTTTAACTATTATTAATTTTTTCTCATAACCAAAAGCTGGAACCTCAATATCTGAAATAATATTATCAGCATTCGTTTCATCAAGCACAATATAATTTATGCCTAAAAGTAATTCTCCAAATTTTTTCTTTATTTTGTTAACCGCTGTTTCAATCAAATATTGTTCTTCACCATATAATAAATAAAGAGGACTTAATCTTTCATTAATATTTTTAATTAATGAATCATATGTTAAATTCATATTAAAGTTCCTTTCTATATTAATCGTTTTTTATTAGTATATCATATATTATTTAATTATCAAGAAATTTTATTTTCTTTTGTCTCAAACCTATATTTTTATGTAGTTATAACATTTAGAATATACATTTAGTCGCATATCTTTACATAATTCATCATTTATTCAAAAAAATAATAAACAGGAGGAAAAAACAATGATGAAAAAAGTTCAAAAAAATGCAGGCAAACTGGTAGAGGCATGGAAACTTGGAGATGGCAGCGCCATTGAAGAACGGTTAATCAGTGAAGGAAAAATTGCTGTAACAGCTACTGGATATGAGCTTTTCTCACAGGAGGCAAAATCCGGATCTGGCGAAAAAGCCGTTTCTGGCGACTACTTCAAGATTGATGGTGCTGGATATCCTAGCTAATATCTAAAATTGTAAATGGGATCTCTTGCAAAAGAGGTCCCATTTTTTATCATGATAAACTTATTTGAACTATTTAATAATACATTTTCTAAATTGTGTGTATAATTTATTTTATAAAATTTATAAATATAATAACATTTATATTTTTTATTATTTATATCTATTATTGTTTCAATTACCGAATTATTCAACACTTTTTAAAGATTCTATCATATCAATTTTTTTCAAAGAAAAATATGTTATAAAATTTACAATGTAAGTAAATACAATGGTAATTAGAGCAGCATAAATATAACTTTGAGGAGAGATTATTCTCTTAAATCTTAAAATATTAATTTCACAAGTTCCTAATATAAATGAATTTAGCAAATATCCAAATATTAAGCCAAATATTATACCTATTATTGT
This sequence comes from uncultured Clostridium sp., assembly GCA_900553685.1. Taxonomy (GTDB): domain Bacteria; phylum Bacillota; class Clostridia; order TANB77; family CAG-508; genus Scatovivens; species Scatovivens faecipullorum. The sequence continues at coordinate 166,077 of USEI01000001.1, read as the reverse complement.
TAATAAAAGAATCTCTCTTGTTACATAATTATATACTTCTTTATCATAAAACCCCAAAACCTTAATTGTTGCAAGTTCTCTTATTCTTTCACTAATATTAATATTTGATAGATTATATAAAACTATAAATGCTAGTAATCCTGCAGAAGCAATTAAAATATATACAACCAAATTCATAGCACTTAAAGTATCATTCATAGTGTTCATCAAATTTGTAGTTAAAGTAATAGATGCAATTTTGGAATCATTCAAGATATCTTTTGATAAATTATTTTCAGCATTTTCATCTAAATTAGTTTTATATTTTGCAAGTAATACATTAGCTGTAACATCTTCACTGTGAATTTTCTTATATAAATTATCTGTCATATAAATATAATGTGAAATATAATGTTCTGTTATTGCTCCTATTTTCACCTTATATTCATTATCATCTGTATCTTGCAGTATAATTTCATCTCCAACTTTTACACCTAAAAGTTGAGATAATTTATCTGTTATTATTACTTCATCATCATTTAATTTTAATTCTTCACCTGTTTTTAAATCTTTTAGTCTCACAACTTCTTTTAATGTATCTGAACTATCTATAACAAAAATTTGTGTTTCTTCTTCAAATTCTTCGTATTTTGCTGTTTCTGAAGACATATATATAGGTATAATTTTATCTATTTCTTCTTTTTCTTTTAAATTATTTATAGTTGAAGTTATTTCTTCACCTGTTAAAGTATTTTTTAAAGCAATTAACATATCATAATCATATATGTCAACATATTGATAGTCCATTATTTTCGAAATAGAATCTTTTAGTCCAAATCCTGCTAAAATTAAAGCTGTACATCCACATATTCCAACAACTGTCATTAAAAATCTCTTTTTATATCTAAACATATTTCTTAAAGTAACTTTTTGTGTAAAATTAAATTTGTTCCATAAAAACGGAATTCTTTCAATTAAAACTCTTTTTCCTGCTTTTGGTGCCTTAGGTCTCATCATTTCCGCTGGAGTTGCATCTAATTCTTTATTTGCTGTATAAATTGTTGATCCAACTATGCAAAGTGTCATTATTCCAATTCCCATAATAGCATAATACCAATCAAACTCAACTATAATTTCTGATATATCATACATCATTTGATACATCATAATTATTATTGTTGGAAAGAATTTTAATCCAAATAATGCTCCCATGATTCCACCAATTACCGAAGCTAAAAATGAATACATTATATATTTCGCCATTATTTGTCTCTTATTATATCCTAATGCTTTCAAGGTTCCAATTTCTATTCTTTCCTCTTCAACCATTCTAGACATGGTTGTTAAACTAATTAATATTGCTATGAAAAAGAATACTATTGGAAAAGCTTGACCTAACTTTTCTACATTTCCAGTATCTTGAGAATAGCTACTAAAACCTGCATTATCATATCTATCCAAAATATACCATTTGGCTGTTTCAATATCATTTACTTTTTCTCTTGCATCAATTAGTTTAGCTTCAGCATCTGCTATTTCTTTTTCAAATTTTTGTTTATTTTCTGTTAATTTCTTTTCACCATCTTCAAGTTCTTTTTTACCATCTTCAAGTTCTTTTTTACCATCTGCAATCTCTTTTTCTGCATCTTTAAATTTTTGCTCTGTTTCAGCTTTTTTATTAGCTAACTCTATTTTTGAAGCTTCTAATTTATTTCTTCCTTCTGTAATTTTATTTTGTCCTGCAACAATTTGTGCTTCAGCATTTTCAAGTTCAGTATTAATCGTTTTTAACTGATTTTCAAGTTCATTTTTTTGAGTATTACATTCATTAATTCCTTCAATTATTTTATTTAAATTTTCTTCACTTATACCCGATGCTACTATTTGTTCTTTTTGTAAATTTAAAGAATTTATTTGAGTTTTAGTTTCTTCAATTTTTTTATTTAAAACTTCTTTTTCTTCATCACTAGCATTTTTTAGTTCTTCTTCATATTGATTTAAAATACTATTCAAAGAAGTTAAAGTAGAATTTATTTTATTAAGTCCTTCTAGTCCTTGTTCTAATAAAATTTTATTTTTTTCTAAATCTTTAATTGTAGCATTTATAGTATTTATTCCATCATTTATTTGGTTTATACCATTTTGTGCCTCTTCTTTCTGACCTTTAAGTAAAATATCTGCATCTGTTATTTGTTGGCTGGCTGTTCCAAGTTCAGCTTCAGCTTGAGCTATTTGAGCATCTGCGTTTGCAAATTCAGCATTTGCAGTATTTCTTCCATTTTCTAATTCCTTTTCCGCATCTGCTATTTTTTTTTCATTTTCTTGTATTTCAATTTTCCCATTCTCAATCTCTTTTTCTGCATCTGTAATCTTTTTTTCTGCATCTTGTTTTTCTGTATCAAACTCTTTTTGAGCATCATCTAATTTTTGATTTGCCTCATTTACTAATTCATTATATCTTGCTGTTTGTCTTTCCTCTTTAATGCTTTCTATGTTTTTTATGGTTTTATCTATTAATTCGTCATATCTACCGCTTATTGTATCTAAATTTTTAGCACCATTTACTAAAACATCAATTTCTGTATAAACATCTGATATTATATTTTCTTTGTTAACAAACATATAGTAATTTATTTTTCCAGAACCTAAAGTTGTTGTACCTCTATCTCTTGAAATATATAAAGGACTCCTTACTATTCCAACCACCTTAAGTTTTGTGTTTTTAAAAGAAGTGTCTTCATCTTCTCCTAAATTTTCTCTTATATCTATATAATCGCCAATAGAAATACTTTCAGAATCTTTCATAGACACTTCAATAACACATTCGTCCACATTTTCTGGAAGTTTTCCATCTATAATCTCTAACTTATTTATATTTTCATCGTATGCATATAATTTTACAATACTTTCTTCTCCATTTAATGAAACAAAAACGTCTTCACTATATAAGCCATATGCTTTATCTACACCTTCTACTTTTGATACAGCATTAATATCTTCATCTGTTAAACCTAAAGTAGAAACAATACTAATATCGTACATATTAGTAGAATCAAAATATGAATCTACAGTTTTTTTCATATCAGGACTTGTAGCTCTTACTCCCGCAAAAAAACCTACTCCTAAAAAAGCCATTAGAAGTATAGATATAAATCTTTTATGAGTTTTCATAATTTGTTTTACACTATTTTTAAATAAAACTTTTTTCATATTTCACCTCTACTCATCTATATTATATCTTTAAATACCCTTAAAGTAAAGAGATTTTACTGCTTGAGATTATTAAAAACTTATAAGTTTTTAAGTATTTAAGTATTTATTTTTTATATTGACTATATCATTTATAAATAATATAATGTAGTTAATTTATTAATGGAGATTTTTTTATGTATAATGAAGATTCTTTTAAAAGTTATTTATTTTGGATAAAAGTTAAACGTTTTTTTCTAATGCTTGTATTTAGTATAGCTGGATGTATTTTAGGTGTCATTATTAGTTCATACTTAGTTGATGTATTATTATTTGATAAAGTATATAGAGTAATAATCATAACATTATTAACACTTATTTTCTTTGCAATATCTTTATTAATTACATCTAATACTGGTAAAGAAGTGCAAGATGGCTATTGGAAAATAGCTACTTTAAGAAAATTAACTTTAATTTCTAAAAAATTAGATGCACTTGAAAACCTCGAAAATTTAGAAAAATTAGATTTATTAATTTCAAACAATGCTATAAATCAAACAGTAAAAAAGAATAGCAAATCAAGCTCTCCAAATAGCACAAATACAGAAAAAAATGCAGAAAATGAAAATATAAAAGATAAAGCAATTCATCAATAGTAGTATAAAATTTAAAAAAGCAGAAATATATAATTTCTGCTTTTTTTATAAAGTATTTAAGTCTATTTTGTATATCCTGGTTTTTTTAATAATTTAAACATATTTTTCTTATATTCTTCAACACCGGGTTGATTAAATGGATTTACTCCCAAAATTGTTCCAGATATTGCACAAGCTTTTTCAAAGAAATATATTAATTCTCCTAAATTTTCCTCATCTAATTTATCTATTTCAATCATGAAATTTGGAACATTTCCAGTAACATGGGCCATTACTGTCCCTTCCATTGCTTTTCCATTCACATATCCTAAAGTTTTTCCTGCCAAATAGTTTAAGCCATCTAAATTTTGATCATCTGTTTGAATTGTAATTTCTGATGAATTTTTACTTATTTTTAAAACAGTTTCAATTAAATTTCTTCTTCCATCTTGAATATATTGACCCATAGAATGTAAATCTGTTGTTAAATCAACTCCTGCTGGGAAAATACCTTTCAAATCTTTTCCTTCACTTTCACCATAAAGTTGTTTCCACCATTCAGTAAAATAATGAAGTTTTGGCTCATAGTTTGCTAAAATTTCAATGTTCTTTCCAGATTCATATAAAAGATTTCTTGCAACAGCATATTTATAACAATCATTATATTTTAAATTAGGTTCTGAATATTTATCTTGTGCAATTTTCGCTCCATTCATTAATTTATCTATATTTATTCCTGCAACCGCTATTGGTAGTAGTCCAACGGCAGTAAGAACTGAAAATCTACCACCAACATTATCTGGAATAACAAAAGTTTCATATTTTTCTTCATTTGCTAAAGTTTTTAATGCACCTTTTTGTTTGTCAGTTGTTACATAAATTCTTTTTCTAGCTTCTACTACACCATATTTTGTCTCTAAAACTTCTCTAAAAATTCTAAAAGCAATAGCTGGTTCTGTTGTAGTTCCAGATTTTGAAATAACATTTATTGATATATCTTTGTCTGCTACAAATTCTAATAAATCATTCATATATACTGGACTTAAATTATTTCCAGCATAAACTATTTGAGGAGTTTTTCTTTTTCCTTCTGGCATGCCATTATAAAAACTATGTGTTAAAGCATCTATAACAGCTCTAGCACCCAAATAAGAACCTCCTATTCCTATAACTACTAAAACATCTGAATCTTTTTGAATTTTTTTAGCAGCTTTTTTTATTCTTGCAAATTCTTCTTTGTCATAATTAGTAGGAAGTTCGATCCATCCTAAAAATTCTTTTTCATCATTTGCCTTTTTATGAAGCATTTCGTGAATTTTTAATACTTGATCACTATATTCATTAATTACAGATTCTTTTATACTTGAATTTTCAAAATTAAATTTTACCACTTTAGACCTCCTATTATAAGTTAGATTTTATCTAACTTTTATTTACAAAAAGATTATATCATACTGGACAAAATATTGGTATGTTTTTTATGTGAAATTTTTTAGTAATTTGTAAATATAATTTTTCATAACATTTAATCAAATCTTATATTATGCTATAAAAAAGTTTTACATTTCTTAGATTGACTTTTTTTTTATAAAGCTATATTATATATTTGTTTTATACTTAAAATTAATAAAGGAGATAAATTTTAAATGGCATTTGACGGCTTTATAACTAAATCAATTATTTCTGAACTTAATCAAGTTATTATAGGAGCAAAAGTAAATAAAGTTTTTGAACCTACAAAAAATGATATTATTTTAGGCCTATATAATAATGGTACAAATTATTCTTTAAGTATTTCCTCTAATCCTGATTTTTGCAGAATATGTTTAACAACTTATTCAAAGCCTAATCCTCAAAATGCTTATAATTTTTGCATGTTACTTAGGAAATATTTAGTTGGTGGAAAAATAGTTAGTATATCTAATTATGACTTAGAAAGGACTGTTGAAATTCAATTTGAATGCTATAATGACTTAAATGATTTAGTAAAAAGGAAATTATTTATAGAAATCATGAGTAGACAAAGTAATATTATTTTAACTAACGAAAATAATATTATAATTGATACACTAAAACATTTTGATAATGTTCGAGAACTATTACCAGCTCATGAATATACATATCCACCTATTAATAAAATTAGTTTTATAGAACTTCAAAATTTTGAAAACTTTAAAAAAATGTTAATATCTAATGGAGAAAGCTTAACAAAGTTTTTAGTAAATACATTTATTGGTTTTAGTAAATCTTTTGTTAAAGAAACTTTAAAACTTTTAAATATTTCTGATTTAGAATATACAAATCAAGATTTAGAAAAATTATTTAATTATATAAATAAACTTATTAACTCTATTGGAACAACTGAAATTTACTGCAAACAAATATCTGAAAAAGATTATACTATTGTTTTAAACGATTTCTTAGAAATAGAAGATGTGAAAGACAATAACAAAAAACTTCATATTAATAATTTTATTGATGAATTTTATTATAAAAAAGAAACTACTAATATTTTTACAACTTCTAGAAATAACTTGTTAAAAGTAGTTTCTAATTCTCTAAAAAAAGTATATAAAAAATTAGAAAATATAAATCAAAAATTAAAAGAATGTAATCAGATGGATACCTTTAGACTATACGGAGAACTTTTAACTGCAAATCTTTATAAGTTAAATCCTAATGATAACATTAGTGAATATACTTTAGAAAATTACTATGATAATAATAATTTAATAACAATTCCTCTAGATAAAAGTATTTCTATTCAAAAAAATATAGAAAAATATTTTAAAAAATATAATAAATTAAAAAATGCTCTTTCTATAGTTTCTGAACAAAAAAAAGATGCGGAAAAAGAATTAAATTATATAGAAAGCATTGTTTTTAATTTAGGCAACGCCAAAAATCTTAATGATATTCATGAAGTATATCAAGAAATTTCTGAAAATATTGTTACTAAAAAAGCTATTTCAAAACAAGAAAAAAATAAAAGTTCTAAAAAGAAATCTTCAAATGATAGTATTGAATTTGAAACACAAATTATTGGTGATTATACTGTTTATATTGGAAAAAATAATATTCAAAATGATTATATTAGTCTAAAATTATCAAATCCAAATGATATATGGTTTCATACACAAAAAATTCATGGAAGTCATGTGCTTTTAAAAAATCCAGAAAATTTAGATTTATTAGAAATTTCAGAAGATGTTTTATTTAAATGTGCTAGTCTTGCTAAGCAAAATAGTAAAGCAAAAAATGCTTTAAATGTTCCTGTTGATTACTGCTATGCAAGATATGTAAAAAAAGCTTCTGGAGCAAAACCAGGTATGGTTATTTATAATAATTTTAAAACTATAATTGTACATTAAAAAAGCGAAAGTTAAACTTTCGCTTTTTCTATTTACTTTTCTTTTATTAAATCAAATGTTTCTTTTGCTATCATTAATTCCTCATTTGTTGGAATTACATATATTTTTATTTTAGAGTCTTGAGTAGAAATACATCTTTCTTTTCCTCTTACCTTATTTAATTCTAAATCTAATTTTGCTCCAAAAGGCTCTAAATATTTACATATTCTTTCTCTTGTTTCCATTCCATTTTCACCAACACCACCTGCGAAAGTTAAAACATCTAGACCTCCTAGTGAAATCATATATTGACCTATATATTGTGCAATTTTATATGCTTGGCTTTCAAGTGTTAAAATTGATCTTTGATCGCCCATATTATATCCATCTTCTATATCTTTATAATCAGATGAAACTCCTGATACTCCCCAAGCACCTGCTTGCTTATTTAAAATTTCTTCTATATCTTCTGGTCCTAAATTATCTCTTTTCATTATATATGGAATAATTGCAGGATCTATATCGCCACATCTTGTAGCCATTGGAATACCAGCAAGAGGTGTTAATCCCATTGAAGTATCTATAGACTTTCCATCTTTTATAGCACAAAGTGATGCACCTTGTCCTAAATGACAATTAATTAATTTTAAATCTTCTCTTCCTATAATTTCTGAAATTCTTTGTGCAACATATCTATGACTGGTTCCATGAAAACCATATTTTCTTATTTTATAACTTGTGTAATATCTATAAGGAATTTGATAAATATAAGCTTTTGCTGGCATTGTTTGATGAAATGCTGTATCAAATACTGCTACCATTGGAATATTAGGTAATACTTTTTGTGCTGCTTTTATTCCTGCTACTCCAGCAGGATTATGAAGTGGAGCTAAATCTATACACTTTTCTATTTCTGAAACAACTTCATCATTTATAACTACTGAGCTACTAAACATTTCTCCACCATGAACTATTCTATGACCTACTGCACCTATTTCATCTAAACTTTTAATTAATTCATATTCTGGTTTTTGTAACACTTCTAATACAAATTCTATTGCTTCATCATAATCTCTTGCTATATGTAAAAGATCTTCTTTTTTACCATTTATATTTAAATGTAAGGTCGTTTTCATTCCGCCTATTCTTTCAAAATTTCCTTTAGCCATTCTTTCATTGTTGTCCATATTTATAAGTTGAAATTTTAATGAAGAACTGCCACAATTTAATACTAAAATTTTCATAATTTTTATATCCTTTCAAAATACTTTATCACCACAATTTTAACATTATTTTTCTTTCCAAACAACATAAAAATTAAAAATATATAAAAATTTAATATTAAATTTTATATACAATAAGAACTCTAAATTTTTAAAAATTTAGAGTTCTTATATTTTATTTATATAATTTTTATGCCAAAATAATAAAAATTATCTTTTACTTTAATTTCTTTATAAATTAATTTTTTAATTAACTAAATCTTTAGTTAATTCATAAGCATCTGTTGCAATTACTATTTCTTCATTTGTTGGTACTATTAATATTTTTACTTTTGAATCTTTAGCTGAAATTTCAGCTTCTTCACCTCTTATTTTGTTTAATTCTTTATCTAGTTTTATTCCAAAGCATCCTAAATAATTGCAAATTCTTTCTCTTTCCTCAAATCCGTTTTCTCCTATACCACCAGCAAAAGTTATTATATCAACACCATTTAAAGTAACTATAAATTTTGCTATATATTGAGCAATTATGTATGCTCTACTTTCTAGTGCCAATATTGATCTTTTATCTCCTTCAAGTGCCATTCTTTCTATATCTCTAAAATCAGTTGAAACTCCTGATACTCCCCATGCCCCTGATTCTTTATTCATAATTCTTAGCATTTCATCTGGTTTAATATCATATAATTTCATTACTGTAGGAATTATTGATGGATCAACATCTCCACATCTTGTTCCCATTGGAATTCCTGCAAGTGGAGTTAGTCCCATTGTTGTATCAACAGATTTTCCATCTTTTATAGCACAAAGTGATGCACCTTGTCCTAAATGACAATTTATAATTTTTAAATCTTTTCTTCCTGTAATTTCTGCAACTCTTTCTGCAATATATCTATGAGAAATTCCATGAAATCCATATTTCCTTATTTTATAGTCTTCATAATATTTATAAGGTAATTGATATATATATGCCTTTTCTTCAATAGTTTGATGAAAAGATGTATCAAATACCGCTACCATTGGTGTATTAGGCAATAATTTTTTACATGCAAAAATTCCTGCAAGTCCTGCGGGATTATGTAATGGTGCAAGAGTAATATTTTCTTCTATTGCTTTTATTACATCATCATCTATTAAAACAGAATTTTTAAATTTTTCTCCACCATGAACTATTCTATGTCCCACTGCTCCTATTTCGTCTAAGCTTTTAATTACATTATAATCTTTACTTACAAGTAAACTTAAAATCTCAGATATCGCTTCATCAAAATCTCTAGCTGGATGCTCAATTACTGTTTTATTTCCTCTAACATTAAAACGTAAAGATGAACGTGCTCCTCCAATTCTATCATAATGTCCTTTCATTATTCTTTCTTTTTTTTCCATATCAATTAATTGACATTTTAAAGATGAACTTCCGCAGTTTAATACTAATACTTTCATTACCAATACCTCCATAAAAATTAAAATAAGATATACATTATATATATATTTCCAAAAATACGTCTATTTGAAATATTTGTAATTTTTGTGTGAAAAATTTAAAATATTTATCTTTTTATATATTAGACTTTTAAATGACAATAGCATAATAAATTATAATAATTCAAAAATACTTTTCTATAAGATTATCTTTCTTTTTTAGTACAAATTTTATAAAAAAATTGTATATGTCATTTACAAAAAACGCTTTGTATAATAAAAACTAAAAAATCTTAATATTATATAAAAAAGAATAGATTATTAATTTAATCTATTCTTTTTATTAAGCTTATAAAGTTTCTACTATAGCTTTTGTATCTTTTGCTATAACCATTTCTTCATCTGTTGGAATTATATATGTTAGAATTTTAGAATCCTCAGTAGAAATTTTTGTTTCTACACTTCTAACATTATTTTTTTCTAAATCTATCTTTAATCCCATCCATTCTAGATTTTCACAAATTTTCTTTCTAATATTTATTTGATTTTCTCCAATTCCACCAGTAAATACAACTACATCAATTCCTTTTAGAGATACTGCATATTTTGCAACAAATTGAGCTATAGTTTTTGTAAATAATTCTATTGCAATTTTTGCTTTTGGCTTATCATCTTCATAAGAAGCAAGTTCAATTTCTCTAAAATCTGGATCCAATCCTGTAATTCCATATAAACCTGACTTTTTATTTAAAATAGTATTCATTTCTTTAGGTGATAAATTCTCTCTTTCCATAATTTCTGTCACAACTGATGGATCTAAATCTCCTGAACGTGTAACCATTGCAATTCCACCTAAAGGTGAAAGTCCCATAGAAGTATCAATTGACTTTCCTCCATCTATTGCACAAATTGAAGCACCTTGACCTAAATGACATGTAACAATTTTCAAATTTTCTAGTGGTTTTCCAATTAATTCAGCTACTCTTCTTGAAACATATTGATGTGATGTGCCATGAAAACCATATTTTCTTATTCTATATTTTTCATAATATTCATAAGGAATTGGATATATATAATTTTCTTTAGGCATTGTTTGATGAAATGCTGTATCAAAAGTTACAGCCATTGGAACTCCTGGCATTGCTACTTGACAAGCTCTAATTCCTAATATTGCTGCTGGATTGTGAAGTGGTGCAAGAGATGAACAAGATTCAATTTTTTTAATAACATCTTCATCAATTTTTACTGATTTATCAAATAATTCTCCTCCATGAACCATTCTGTGTCCTACTGCATCAATTTCAGAAATATCTTTTATAACAGCATAATCTTTATGTGTTAATTGCTCTAATACTATTTTTAAAGCTTCTTCATGGTTCATTACAGGTGATTTTATTACATATTTTTCTCCATTTACTTTATGTGTAACAAAAGCTTCCTTCTCTCCTATTCTCTCGAAATTTCCTTTTGCTAAAACTTTTTCATCATCCATATCTATTAATTGATATTTAAGTGATGAACTTCCACAGTTTACTACTAAAATCTTCATTTTTTCCTCCTAAAATCATTTTAAATTTATTCTAAAAAGTTACTTTTAAACAAATTATAGAACTTTAACTAATAAACATTATATGTTCATACATATTTATCATAATTATATATAAAATTAACTAAGTTATCCATTTTTTCTCCATTTTATATAAAATGATTAATTTTGCGCTTGAACTGCTGTAATAGCTATAACTCCTGCTACATCTTCTGCTGAACATCCTCTTGATAAATCATTTACTGGTTTTGCTATACCTTGACAAAGTGGACCGTAAGCTTCTGCTTTTCCTAATCTTTGTGTTAATTTATATCCGATATTTCCTGCATTTAAGTCTGGAAATATTAATGTGTTTGCCATTCCTCCAACTTCACTTCCTGGAGCTTTACTCTCTGCAACAGCCGGAACTATAGCTGCATCCAATTGTAACTCTCCATCTACTCTCATTTCTGGATATTTCTCTTTTATCATATTTGTAGCATCTATAACTTTTTGAGTTAAATCTGATTTTGCACTTCCCTTAGTAGAATATGAAAGCATTGCTACATTTGCTGGTTTTCCCACTAGCTGCTCAAAACTCTTACTTGAAGAATTTGCTATTTCTACAAGTTCTTCTGCTGATGGATTTTGATTTAGACCACAATCACCAAAAACAAATACTCCATTTTCTCCATACTCACAATTTGGAACTACCATTAAAAAGAAGGCTGATACTAGTTTAGTTCCTGGAGCTGTTTTTAGGATTTGAAGTGCTGGTCTTAATGTATCAGATGTTGAATGAATAGCTCCTGAAACAAGTCCATCAGCTTCATTTAATTTGACCATCATCATCCCAAAATATACTTCATCTTTTACTAATTCTCTTGCCTTTTCTAGTGTCATGCCTTTTTCTTTTCTTAGTTCATATAAAGAATTTGCATAAATTTCAGATTTTTCTGAAATTTGTGGATCTATAATAGTTGTTTTTGAGATATCTAAATTATTCTCTTTTGCCATTTTATTTATATTCTCTTTATTGCCTATTAGAACTATATTTGCATATGCTGATTTTACCGCCATTTCAGCTGCTTTTAAAATTCTTAAATCTGATGCTTCTGGTAATACTATCTTTTTTATATCTTTTTTTGCACGTTCTTTTATTGTATCTATAAAGTTCATTTTTTTCTCCTCCAAAAAATATATTTACTTGGATAATTATATAAAATTATTTTATTAAAGTCAATTAAAATATATCTATTTTAAACCTATAAATATATCTATTTTAAACCTATAAATATATCTATTTTTGGTTCACAAATTATATATTTTAACTCATATTTTTGTATATATACTAAATAAAACTGCTGAATAATATTCAGCAGTTTTATTTAATTTTAAAATGTTTTTTGTTTTTTATTTATTCATTTTTTATATTCATCACAATATTTATTAATAGGACATTTATCACATTTAGGGTTTCTTGCTGTACAAATATTTCTCCCATGCCAAACTAATAAATGATTTACATCATAATACATTTCTTTTGGAATTCTTTTTAATAAATCTTGTTCTATTTTTTCCGGATCACTCTGTTTTGAAAGTCCAATCTTATTTGAAATTCTTTTTGCATGAGTATCAACAGCAATTCCTTGTGGGTTGTGAAAAGCTTCTAACATAATAACATTTGCACTTTTTCTTCCCACACCAGGCAAGCTTTGTAATAATTCCATATTCTCAGGGACAATTCCATCAAATTCTTCAATTAATTTCTTACTACAAGCCTTAATATTTTTTGCTTTATTTTTATAAAAACCGCATGGATGAATTATTTCTTCTAATTCATTTATATCTGCATTTGCCATAGACTCAGGATTATTGAATTTTGCAAATAAACTCGGAGTAGTTTTATTAACTCTCTCATCTGTACATTGCGCAGAAAGCATTACAGAAATCATCATCTCAAAAGGAGTTGAAAAATCTAAACTACACGTAGCATCTGGATAATATTCTTTTAATTTATTTATTATTTCTACTGTTTCTTTTTTAGTTTTCATAAATTGCTCCATTTAATATAATAAGTTTAATTTCTATTCTTCTGTTTTAACAATTACATCTTTTTCATCTTGTTCTTTTTTACTTTTACCATTTTTGAAAGGAAAACTTATAATTAATTTTAATCCATAAATTATAAATAAAAATCTTATAATTCCACCAATAACTGGTATTACTTTAATAATTTCTAAAACTAAATATATACCAATAGCTGATAAAATTAATTTCAATTTTGTATCCGCTTTTTCCTTTAAAATTATTCTAGCAACATCTATTGAAGCAACTGGTATACTCAAGAAAAGTGCCACAACATAAACTAAGAAAATAATCAATGATAATGGTATTCCTATAATTGTTAGCATTAAAATCATTGCTATTATTGGAATACATATCATGTATACAAATCCCTTTAATAAATCTATCAAATAATTTCTGTTTTCTTCTATATTTTCTTTAGGTTTAATAAATAAACACAATAATATTATTACAATTGCTGCAGTAAATATTTGAGCCGCAATTACCATCCTATTAATAACTTCAACCAATACATCAAAAAAAGTTTCTGTTCTTTCTTTAAATTCTGTTGTTTTATCTGAAATTTTTATTGTTTCATTAACTTTGTTATCTCCTTGTACATTTAAATTATCTTTATAATACAATTTTCCACGTACTCCACCAAATTGGCTCTCTAGAATATTAGTTTTTTCAGAAAGACTATATAAATCTCTTTCAATACTTCCCTTAAGGTTTAGATTTTCTGAAATTACTCTAGCGTTTCTAGAAATATATGAATTTTCTTCAAAATTTACTGTTTCTGCCATTATATACGCATCATCAGCACCTCCTGTAATAGTCACTTTATTTGCTACAATATAAATTGAACCAGTAATATCTGCATTAATATTAACATTATCTCCAAAAACAATTAAATTTCCAAGTATCATACTTGAATTTACATTTACATCTCTTCCAAAAAGATATACATTGCCATTTACAGATTGATCAAGCGTAATAACTTCAGATGACATATATACATCATCTTCTACATAGTCTTGAGAAATTGAATTATTTTCCTCCCAATTAGTTGAAATAGGCATTATATCATTTTGTACGTCACTCACATTTGTTCTTGGTTCTGGAACTAGATCTTGATTTACATTATTTTGAGCTTCACTTGTAGCAAAAACATTTGAAGTAATTATGCATAAACATAGTAGAAAAGAAATGCTTAAGCTTAAAATTTTTTTCATTTTTATTTTCCCCCTTTTAATTTATTTACAGTTTCTGAAAGATTATCAGAAGTTATTAAATATTTTCCAACTACCAAAATATTTGCACCAGCCTGAGTAGCCTCTTTAGCTGTAATATCATTTATTCCACCATCAACTTCAATATCTATATCTATATTATTTTCTTCAATATATTTTTTTAATTCACATACTTTTTCTAAAGTTTCCGGAATTAATTTTTGTCCTCCAAGTCCTGGTACAACAGTCATAACTAAAACTAAATGAATATATTTTAAGTATGGTTTTATATTTTCCAAGTCTGTATCAGGGCTTATTGCTAATCCTACTCTAGAACCATTTTGCTTTATGAGATCTATTATTTTTTGCGTTCTTTCTTCACTCTTACTTGCTTCTATATGAAAAGTTATTATTTGAGGATTTAAATCTAAATATTCTTCTACATATTCTTCTACATTTTCTACCATTAAATGCACATCTATTCCTAAATTTGATATATGAGAAACAGTTAAAGCATAGTTTTTCATTAATTCTAAATTATTGTTTTTAACAAATTTTCCATCCATAACATCTATATGAAAATAATCTATCTTAGCTGTTTCTAAGTTATACATTTTTTTTGTTGCATTTTCTTCTTCTAAATTTAAAATTGATGCAGATATTTCAGTCATTTTATTTTTCTCCTTTTTAAATAATAAGGCATGACTTTTATTTAATCATGCCTTTGTAGTCATCTTCTATTTTACATTAATTGTTTGATCACCTTTATTAAAATCAACTTTTTGTGAAAATTTAGTTACACCGTTTACTTTTACTTTAACATCTTTTACTCCTGATGTAGTCCAAGTTTTTGTTATATCAGTTTTTGTTAATAAATAACTTTCATTTAATATTGTATCATTTCCTACTTCTATTGCTACTGTTGCTTTTTCAATCTCTGGAGTAACTGTTTCTTTTATAGTATTACCATATTCATCTTTAGACTCTTTCTCTGTTGGTTTTGGTTCTGTATAATTCATTAAAGATTTTAAATTAACAGAGATAGTAAGTGTTGATTCTACAGGTTGTTTGTTAACTGTTATATCGATTGTATCTCCCTCTTTTAATGTTTTTCCTGCAGTTACACTTTGATAAGTTACAATCTTATCAGATTTATCTGGATTTTCTTCGTAAGTAATATTTACTACTAGTTTTAAGTTAGATAATGTAGTTACAGCTGATGATTCAGATTGATTAATAACATTTGGAACTACAACATCTTTATAAGCACTTCCTTTACTTACTGTTATTTGTACTGTTGTTGCTGCTGTAATTTCTTCTCCTTCCTCTGGATCAACTGCTATTACAATTCCAGCCTCTACTTCTTCATCATTTTCTTCAACTATTTCATATTTTAATTCTAGTTCATCTAGTTCTTTCTTTAAATCTTCTATGTTTTTACCCTTCATTTTCTTTGGTAAAGTTACAATTTTTTGTCCTTTACTTACTACTAATTTTATTGATTGTGTTACATTAACTTTAAAACTAGAATTAGCTTTATATTCTGGACTTTGAGAAATAACATATCCTTCTTCAACATCATCACTATACTCTTCTTCAACAACAATATCTGTAAATCCTAAATCATTTAATATTTTTATTGCTTCATCTTTGGTTAGTCTTTCTGCTCCATTTACTCCTGATACATTAGGAATTTCAACCTGTTCAGGTCTTGTTCCATTTAAAACAGCTATTGTAGAATACATAGCAATTATAAATATTAAAATCGCAACTAATACTATTGTTACTGGTTTTGCCCACTTATGATTTTTATAAAATTCTTTTATTTTATTTTCTTTTTTACTTTTACCTTCTCCTACTTTTGGTGCTTTTCTATCATTATTTTTTTCCATCTCAAGCTCATAAATTGTAGGAATTTTTTGTGTTGGTGAATCATCACTTCTGGTAGCAAGTACAACAAAGTCCTCATTTGGTTTTTTTAAAGCAAGCGATAAATCTTTTAACATTTCTGTTGCATTTTGATATCTTAAGTTTGGATCTTTTTGCATTGCTTTTAAGATTATTCTATTTACACTAATTGGAATATTCTCATTATATTTTATTGGATCAACAGGTTCTTCTTGCACTTGTTTTAATGCAACAGATACCGGTGTATCTGCATCAAAAGGTACTTTTCCTGTTAACATTTCATACATAACTATACCTAAAGAATATAAATCAGATTTAGCATCTGTATATCCTCCTCTTGCATGTTCTGGTGAAAAATAATGTACAGATCCAATAGTAGTCCCAAAAGCCGTTATCGTAGAATTTGAAACAGCTTTTGCTATACCAAAATCTGTAACTTTAGCAATTCCATCTTCAGTAATTATAATATTATGTGGTTTAATATCTCTATGTATAATATTATTTTTATGAGCTGTTTCTAGTGCAGATGCAATTTGTATAGCAATATTTACAGACCATTTCCAAGAAAGAATCCCATCTTCATTAATAATTTCTTTCAAGGTTTTACCTTGAATCAATTCCATTACTATATAATACAAATTATCTTCATTACATACATCATAGATCTGTACAATATTAGGATGTGTCAGACTTGCAGCAGACTGAGCTTCTGTATTAAATTTTTTTATAAATTCACTATCTGTTGTAAATTCGTCTTTTAAAATTTTAATTGCAACATACCTATTTAAAACATGACATTTAGCTTTATATACTGTAGCCATTCCGCCATTTCCAATTTTTTCTAAAATTTCGTATCTGTTATTTAACATTTTTCCTATAAGATTCATAATTATCTCTCCTTAGTTTCATCACAAATATCTATATTGTCTATTATTATCACGGTTATATTATCATATCCTCCAAGATCATTTGCATTATTTATTAGTGCATCTTCAGGATTGTTAGGATTATTAAGTAATAAATTATAAATTTCATTATCTCTTAACATATTTGTTAATCCATCTGAACACATCAATAAAATGTCATCTTTTAAAAAACCTTTGCAAATTACATCAGGTTCTACAAGAGAATTACAACCTAAAGCTTTCATTAACATATTCTTTTTTGGATGATTATAAGCTTCTTCTTTTGTTATTGTTCCTTCTTTTACTAATTTTTCAACATAACTATGATCAGTAGTTAATTTTCTAATTATATTTTTTCTAATTCTATAAACTCTACTATCTCCAACATGACCAATAAATACCTTATTATTATATATTAAACAAACATCTAAAGTAGTACCCATATCATGAAGTTCTTCACTAACTTTTGCTTTTTCATATACAGACATATTGGCATATTCAATTGCATTTTTCAATAAATTTAAAACGCTTTCTCTATCCTTTTTTGTTTTCTTAAAATTATTAATAATATAATTTTTCGTATTAGCTACAGCTAAAGAACTGGCTATTTCTCCACCTTTATATCCTCCCATACCATCAGCAAGAATATACAATTTTATTTCGTCTTTTTCCAAATCCGATATATAATAGCTATCTTGATTCATTTCTCTTGCTTTACCTATATCAGATTTTGCTAGTATTCTCAAAACGTCATCACCTCTTATCAATTTAAATTCTGTCTTCTTAATTGACCACAAGCAGCAGATATGTCTGAGCCTAATTCTCTTCTTATTGTAGCTACTATTCCATGATCATTTAGATAATCTCTAAATTTTATTATATTTTCATTTGTACTTTTTATATATTTTCCATCTTCTATTTTATTTATTGGAATCAAATTAACATGTGCAAGCATTCCATGTAATAATTTTACTAAATCTTTTGCATCTTGCAAATTGTCATTATTATCTTTTGCTAAAGCATATTCAAAAGAAATTCTTTTATTTGTCTTTTTAATATAATATTTACAAGCTTCAATTAATTCTTCTATTGGATAAGCATTATTAATTGGCATCATAGAGCTTCTTGTTTTATTATTACTACTATGCAAAGATACAGATAAAGTACATTGCATTTGCTTATCTGCCATTTCATATATTTTGGGAACAATACCACTAGTTGAAATACTTATATGTCTTGCTCCTATATTCAAGCCTTTTTGATTATTCAAAATTTCAATTGCTTTCATGACATTCTCATAATTATCTAAAGGTTCCCCTATCCCCATAAAAACAATATTTGATATTCTTATTTTAGAATCTTTTTCTATCGCAAGCAATTGTTCAATAATTTCTCCAGCCTCTAAATTTCTTGAAAAGGGAATTCCAGTTGAAGCACAAAATTTGCAACCCATTTTACAACCAATCTGGCTTGACACACATATAGTATAACCATGATGATATTGCATTAATACACTTTCAATTAAATTTCTTTCTTCATCTTGTATGTCAAATAAGTATTTTTTAGTACCATCAACAGATTCTAATTTTTTAACTACTTTAAATAATCCCAAAGTATAATTTTCTTTTAATTTTTTTCTTAACTCTAAAGAAATATTAGTCATTTCATCAAAAGAATCAATTTTATCTTTATATAACCATTTAAAAATTTGTTCTGCTCTAAAAGGTTTTTCACCAATTTTTTTTAGTTCTTCTTTTAATTCATCTAAATTATAATTTTTGATATTTTTTTTCAAAATTTCCCCCAATTCTATATGGTTTTGTTATATCATATAATACTTTTTTTGACAATATATTTTGTAAAGTTTTTCCAAAACCAATAAATAGCTGAGTAAGATTACTTTTCTCAGCTATTGTTGGTTATAAATCTTAAGTAAACTTATAACTTTACTTTCCTAGAAATTTTCTTATTGGTATTTCTATTAAAAGTTCTATATCTCTAGCAAATTGTAAAATTATAAAAATAATATGTTCCATAATATTTATTTTATTATAAGTTTTATGATAATAAATTTTACTTTTATATAACTCTTTTTTCTTTTTAAAATAACTATATGTTTTTCCTATAGTTTGACTTTCAAAATGTATAAATTTTTCTGAATTCAAACTTATTGTTTTATAACCTTTTTCTTTAAGTTTCTTTGCCAATATATCTTCTTCATAAAATAGGAATACATTCTCGTCTAGTAAATTAATTTCTTCTAAAACATTACTTCTTATTATAAAAAATGCACCAGATATTGCTTCAACCTCAAGTAATTCTTTTTCATATTCTTTAGTGCTATATTCGCCACTTCTAAGAATTTTATAAAAAATCATTTCCAGTAATCTAGTAGAATGAATAACATCTAAACCAAAAGTCCTCATTTTCCAAGCACTTCTTCTAATTGGTTTATTTTCTTTATCAAACATTCTTGGAGCAATTACTCCTATTTTTTTATCATTATCAATTACTTCTAAACAATGCTTTATTGCAGTTTCTGTTATTTCTATATCAGGATTTGAAATTATAATATAATCATATTTTTCATTAATACTTTGAAGGTATCTTACTCCAAAATTATTTCCATAATCATATCCACCATTTTTATCTGAACTAATTACTTTTACTTTTTCATTCTCAAGTTTTTTTAACTTATCAAAAGTACCAACAGTAGTAGATAAGTTATCTACTACTACTATTCTATTAATAATTTCATATTTAGATATCGTATTAACATATTTTTTAGTATCTTCTGCATCATTGTAATTTACTATAATAACTGCTACCTTCATATTTTCTCCTATTTTATTTACAACTATAGATTACAACATTATTTTTCTATTTTCTTTAATATTACCCCTGCTTGGTTTTGAACTACAACTTCATAATCTTCTGTAGATTCATATTTATCTCCAGTAAATAAAACAAAATATTTTTTATTTTCATCTTTTAAGAAATCTTCTACATCAGTTTCTACTATTGCTTTTTGAAGATCATTTATAGATTCTCCTCCTGATGATATTCTTGAAATTACATATACCCAAGCTTTGCAATTAGTATTCATACCACCTACTAGTACATTTTTTAAAGTTGCATCTTCTATTTTTCCAAGTTCTTCTGAAAGTGATACTCTGTTTTGATCTATTATACAAGAAACATTTATATTTGCTTTTTGAAAAATATTAGTATCGTAATAAATTCCAGCTAAACTTTGAGCTTTTGGTCCTTCCATTATAGTTGGTACTTTTGCAATTAATTTCATTTCATATCCTGAAATTGCAAATAATATTATACAAATCCAAACTATTAAATAAGCTTTTGATAAAACTAACAATTCTTTATTTTCATCTGAATTACACATTACTTCTACTGCAATACTTACAAGTAATATCCAAATTATATAATAAATTTTATAATAATAGTATGAAGATACAATTCCAAAAATTAATCCAACTAAACATATAAAAGCTTGAGCTCCAAGTAATATAAGTGAAACAGTTTGATAATTTAAATCTTTATTTTTTAAGCTTCTATAAATAAATAAAATAACAAAAGGTATATAAAATAAGAAATCTTGATATAAAGATTTATAACTTCCACCCACAAATCCTATTGCATCTGTTAATTTATTTTGGTCACTATCTGTAAAAGTTGGAACTACCAAGTATAAAATTGCAAGTATTGTTATTATTAACAATAGCCCTGTTACAAGTAGTGTTGATTTTTTGAAAAATTTCAAATATGCTTTTTCTTCTTTTTTTAAATCTTTTATAAATACATAGATACATATAAAAGAAAATAATGCAGGTACGAATAAACAATATGAAAAAATTATACCAGTTCCCATAAGTAAAATTAAACCTAATATATAAGCAAAACTTGCCTCTTTTTTATCATATATTTTAGCAAGATAAAAAAGTCCTGTTGAAAAAGCAATTGCCATACTTAAATATGAGAAACCATATAATAAGCTAGTATAAGGATATGCAAAACCATACAAAATTAAAAATATTATACCTATTAAATAATTTCTTTTAGTTTTTAGTGTGTTTGATATAATCATATAAAAAGCCATTATATTTAATGCTAAAATTCCCATTTCAAAAATTTTCATTGAAACATAGTCTTTAAAATCTGGAAGTACACTTCTTACTACATTTATAAAAATTCCTGTATTTATGTAAGCACCAGTTTGCATTGTTTTAAAATTGTATCCTGTTTGATTATCTATTTTGGCAAGAATTTTCATATTATCTGCAAAATTAGTTGCTGCACTATAATGCATACTAGCATCAACAGAAGCATTTGCCATAGTGTGAGCTAGTGGTTTGTATTGATCTACTGCCATATAACAAACAATTACTATTGTAATCCAAATCGCTAAAAAATCTCTTTTTCTTATTTCAAATTTTTGTATCTTTTTATCTTTAAATATTTTAAATCCAAAACCTATTGTTACTATTAAATTTACTATTGACAAAAATAATAAATTTGTTGTAATATTTAAAGCTCCAAATATCATACATACTGCTATATTAAATGCTAAATATGTAATTAAAGATAAAATACACCAATTAATTAAATTTATTTTTTCTTCACTTTTTTTCACAAGTACAAATGCTGCAAGCATACAAAGTACTGTTAATATATAGAAAATTCCCATAATAAAATTTTCACCTTTAAAATTTATTTAGATTTTTAAAGATAAATCTATAAACTTATCTATTTATTTTAGCAACATACCCATTTGCATTTTCAAATAAAATTTCAACTTGATCATTTGCTTTAACTTTTTCTAAGTGTTTTGCATAATCTTTTAATGCCTCTCCCTCTTCTTCTACAACTTTTACTATATATTTTTTATTTTTATTCTCTAAAGCATCTTCTAAATCATAAACTTTTGTATCTTGAGTTACTTCATAATAAGGAATTTTATTACTACTAAATTCAAGTAATGCCGTTGCCCAAATTCTATTATAATATAGTTTTCCACTCATTAATTCTGTGTTTTCAACTGTCATATCTTTTAAATTTTCTCTTGCATATTTTACAACTTCTATTTCTCTTGCATTAAAATTTTGCACTAAATCAATTGCTTTTCTATTTTCACAATTTTCAGAGTAATACATTCCAACAAAATTAGGAAGAGCATGTTTTTCTGTTTCTCCAATAATATGTCCCGCTTTAAGCCAAACCCATCCACACACGAAAACTGCCCAAATAATTACATATGTTCCTCCTGTAATTAATGGTTTTACATTCCTCATTTTTTTTATAATTTTATTTTTAGGCTCTTTTAAATCTAACTTTTTTAATACTTCTGGTAAAACCATGTATAAACCTAAAAGTAAAAATAAATATATTTTAGCTATTGACTCTGTTGCAATTCCTTTTAAATACATTAATTCATATAAAACTATTAATAAAATTATATCTAATCTAAATACTTTCCAATCTATATATTCATTTATTAAATCTATTACTACTGAAAAAATTACAATCCAAATAACTGTATATACTTTAAACATATAATATTTTGCTACAAAATCAAATAAATACCCTAAAACTAATACTGCTAGAAATCCTATTGAAATTACAGAAAAAATATCCATATATGTTAACTGTTTTTTCTTTATTTTCTTTATAATTTCAACAAAATAAATTATTGCAAAAGGAATATAAGGTAAAAAGTTTCTATATTTTTCAGAATAAATTCCACCATCTATTTTTAAAGCACTAACTAAATCTGTTTGTCCTTCTATAAAAAATGTTGGTATAAATAAATATCCAATTCCAGCTATTGTAACTAATAACAAAATTCCTGTTACTATTAATGTCTTTTTTCCAAATATTTTTAATACTTTTTTTTCTTCTTTGTCTGAAATATCTTTTAAAAAACAATATATACAAATTGCTGTAAATATTGCTGGTACAAATAAACAATAAGAGAATATTAATCCTGTACCTAGTATTCCAATTAAACTTATTACTAAAGTTTTATTTACTTTTGCTTTTGAGTATAGCTCTGGAACAACTGTAAGAAGCATTGATACCATGGCAATACTTACTGCTAAATATGAAAAACCATATATCCATGCATTGTATGGATAGCCATATATGTAAAGCGCAAATAATGCTAAACTTGCAATTAAACCTCTTTTAGTTTTTATCTTCTCCATAAAAGTAGAATAAAACGCAAGTCCACCTAAAAACAATATCATAGTTTCAAAAATTTGGTAAATATATTCATGTCCTAAACCTGTGATATTATTTATCACATTCATAAATATTCCATCATTTATATATGCACCTGTTTGCATTACATTAAAATTAAAAAATGTTTTATCTTCAACATTTATAAAAATTTTTAAGTTATCTGAATAATGTTTTGCTGCTCTATAATGTACTGATGAATCTACTGCAAAATGAGTTATATCTCCTTTATATATATATAAATCCTTGAAAAACATTACTGTAAAAATAATTAATATAACAATTAATCCTACTATATCTATTTTTCTAACAAAATATTTTTGGGTTTTTTTGTATTTTATCGTTTTGTATGAAAGTCCTAAAGCTACTATTAAATTTATTATTGATAAAAGCCAAATATGTGATGTAATATTTAAAAGACCTAGAACCATACCAATTAAGATATTATATCCTAATAAAGATACAATATAAATTATAAGCCATTTTATAAAATTCAGTTTTTCTTCTGATTTTTTAAACATCATAAAACTTATGCCAAGTATTATTAATGTTATTATGTACAATATCCCCATCTTCTTCTCCTTTTCTTACAATATTTACATTTGTCTTTTATTTTGTTATCAAGTATTTCAATATTTATACTTTATTTATATTATTTTGTTGATATATTTTATTATGATAAGTTGACGCGCAGTGTGGGAGGTTGGCGAAGCTATTTGTTTTCAAAATCCGCAAAAATTTTGCGAAAAGATTTTGAAAACTCAACCGACCAGCAAGGAAACTTTAAATAAAAAATATATCAACAAAATAAAACGAACAAATTAACAATCCAATTCGTAAATAATTAATAAAATAATTAACAAAAATTATTAATAATTTTCAGGTATCTAATTTTCATTTGATAATTTCTTATTTTCTTTATATATAATTAATTTAGTTACAACTGCATATAAAATAAATTGTATTGCAAGTGTTGTTGTACAAGAAAAAGTTGCACCATTAATTCCTAGATTCAAAACTCTTACTAGTATATTAGAACCTAAAAATGCAATAATCATAGATATAATGTAAATTACAAATTGTACAAAAGTATGTCTTATTGTTGTTAGTGTTACTAAATTTATATAAGAAATTGCATAGAATATATATGAAGCAATAATTACACATAAATTCATTCTGTATGCTGTTAAATCAAGTCCATAAATCAATCCTAAAAATTCTGGTCCGATTAAAAATGCTGCAAGTACTGCAAATCCGCCAAAGGCAATAACAATCAACTTGATTTTCAAAGTTACTTTTTCAATTTCTTTAAGCTTCTTTTCTTCATACATTTCCTTTAATTTGCCTAAGAAAGGCATTACAATAAATTGTGTAAAAAGTGTCATTACAGTTGCAGGCATCATTATATATCCATATATTGCTTGAACATCTTCTGTTAAAAATCCATCTATTGCATATTTAGGTGCATTTAATATGTATATTCCTGCAAAAGAGTTTACAAATACAAAGAATTCACTTTTAAAAATTGATGTAACATTTTTTAAATTTACTTTACTTTCATTATCTATTAACTTTCTAGTTGTAATTAAATAATCATATACAGCTAAAATAATTACATTTACTAATATAACAGCAAAACACGCAAGTCTTAAATCCCTTGTTATTATATCTACAATTAAAAAGCATAAAATACCAATAAATCCTTTTGCAAATAGAGATTGACCAGATTTATATAATATTCCATTTTTTTGCATTACTCCATATAAAATATCTGAAAACGCCTCTAATCCTTTAAAAATTGCAAGTAATGCAAATATTGTTGTTTTAAAACTATCATAACGTTTTATTATTAGAAAACCTGCTGCACCTATTAGCATTAAAACACAAGTAAGAAATCTATTTGCTATATAATCTTTATCTTTTATTTTATTTTCTATATCAGTTACTTGACATAGTCTTCCTGAATACATTGCTAAAGTATATAAAATTGTAGAAGTAGCATAAGCTATTGAAAATATGCCTGCTGTTTGTATATCATTAACTCTAGTTACAATTATTAAGAAAAATAATGAGTTAAATGAATTTATTCCAGTTCCTAAGCTATTCCAAATAAAATTCTTTAAAAATTCTTTTTTTTCTGAATTCATTATAAAACTCCTATTAAAAATATTACCCTTAACATTAAATCATCAACTAAACTTCTTCTAATTCTTTTTGGATAAAAAGCTTTTTTTAATGCAACTCGAAAACTATATTTTTCATTAGAAAATAAATCTAATATTTGCTTATTTTCATCAGATAATTTATCATAATATATTGCCTTAAAATTCAACATTTGTTGTTTAATATCTTTCATTCCATTTTTAAATAATAAGTTCTTTATTCTCCAAATCAATAAGCGAAAATATCCTTGTCCTTCTGATGTAGCATTTTGTTTTCTTCTTCTATATTTTACAGTTGTTACATTGTTATAAGCTACATTACCCATTCCAATACATAATAGATATGTCCACCAATCATGGAAAAAGCAAGACTTAGGCATATTTTCTATTATCATATCTCTTGTTTTTTTATTTACAGTCATTGTCATTCCCTGGCCAATACATGCAAATAAAGCCTGCAGAAAAGAATATTCTTTATTCTTTTCACCCATTCCAATAAAACTCATATTTTCATCATAATAATCTGAATTTCCAAAAACCATATTAGGCTTTGCATTATCTAATTTATTTAATGAATTAACTGCAAGTTCAATTTTATTTTCAATCCAAATATCATCTTGGTCTGCATAAGAATAATAATCAGCATCTGCAAGTTTTAAAAGTTCAAAAAAACTCTTAACAAATCCTAAATTTTCCCCTTCATAAAGCTTTATATTTTTATGTTTTTTTTGATATTCTTTTACAATAGATACAGTATCATCTTTTGAACCATCATCTCTAACTATTATTTCTACATTTCTGTAAGTTTGTTCTAATATTGACTCTAATTGTTCTCTTATAAATGATTCTCCATTATATGTTGACATTATTACAGCTACTTTTTTATCTGCCATTTTAAACTCCTTTTATTTTAATACCTCATAAATATATATTTTATCTTCATTATAAATTTCTTTAAATGTACTTCTTGCATCTTCATTATCTTTAAAGTTTTTATTTAAATCTACTGTTGATAAGATATATTCTATATTTAACTTTTGAAGATCTTTATAATTTACTTTTATTGCAATGTTATCCGCAAATAAAAGTTCTACATTACTTTCTTCATCTGTAACTTCAAAATTTACATGAGCATATCTATTATAAATTTTTCTAATTTCTTCTTCTTTTGCCTTCTCCCCTAAAAGCTTTTCAAATAACTCAAAATTAGGATATACAGCTGTTGAATTTATTGTACGAATTCCATTTGCAACTGCATAATCATTTTTATACCACCCAGCGTCATTTACAGCCCAAATAGCATCTGGGTTTTCTTTTTTAATTTCTTGCATCTTAATTGCCACAGGTTTTGTATAAAGTACATCTGTAGTTCTTATAACTGGATTTACTCCTAATCCTGTTATTAAAGCAACTGCAATTAATCCATAAATTGTATAATTTTTAATTTTTTCATTATTAATATTTAAAACTCCAAATATTAATGCAAGGAAAATTTCACCGCCAAGTAATATTTTAAATTTATCTAAATAATGAAATTCTTCTGCAAAACCTATTGTTGTTTTTGCTTTGTATATTATAAATAAAATAAAAATTCCTGATAAAACATAACTTAATTTTTTATTTATTAATTTATCATCTTTTTCAAAATTTCCAATTAAATAAATTAACATATAAATACAAACAGTTCCAAGTGGTATTGATGCTCTTCCAGCCGTTGACATTGACATTTTTGTAAGTACAGCCAAAAACTCTGGAAATCCATAAACACACCAAATACTTAAAAATCCACCTACAACTAACATCGGAATCCAAAAATGTAAATCTTTTTTGTTTCTTATAACATATATTAATCCTAAAATTAATGGTATTGGGAATAATGAAAGCATACTTGAATATTCACAAGGATTTAAATATTCTTCTGTTGGGAAAAATATATTATAAAAATATGAATATAAGTTTAAAGCTCCTCCACCAACTTCATTTCTTTCTCCTGGATAATCTGTATTCATCTCAGCTGCTAAAGTATCTTTTGATAACATATACCATCTTCCTAAAAGTAATGCTATACATAATAAAGTTATAACAATAACAGCTACATCATGTTTTGTAAATCTATATTTTTCATATTTAATATTTTTAATTAATATCCAAATTATAAGTGCTAAAAATACATATCCAAAAGATATTTGCCATGCTGGATAAAATTCAAATATATAGGATAGTCCTGAAACTAATATCCCTAGAGCACACAAATATTTGTTTCTTTTTTTGTTTGTAGTCATAAATTTATCTACTAGTACAACTACTATTTGTCCCCATATAAGAACTTGCATACAATACCACCATTGTACTGCAGCTGAAAATGTTATTACAATCATACCACATAAAGAAACTTTTTTATTTCTCTTTGTAAGTATTAAACATAATTCATAAGAACCTAACATCATTGCAACAAGTCTTGCATACCAATAAAAACTTAAACCTGCATCAGTTCCAAATAACATAAAACCTAATTGAAACGGTCTTCCTATCATTAAAATATCTAAAACAGGTGAATTTGCAACAGTAAACATATCTGTTGGAGTTCCTCTTAGTACATCTGAAAAATATTGAAATGGTACCTCTGTTTTACTTTGAGATAATATGTATGTAGTTGAAGTTGCCCATTCATCTGTTCTAATTCTTCTAGTTTGTCCTAATAATGTATGATATCTTGTATTATCAATATGAGGTTGAATTTCTGAATTGAATTCTACAATTGAAGACCCAGAATATTTAAATATCATTACAAATAGTAAAAAGGCACAAGCAATTTTGTACCTGTGATTATGTATGAATTCATACATTTTTCTTAACTTAAACACAAAATGAATTCCAATAAACATAATTATTATTGAAACAAGCATAATTCTATTTTTTGAAATAAATTCTGGGTGTGAAATTCTAAAAATTGTATATTCACATAAAGTAGCTATTAAGACTGACATAATAGCTACTAATATTAATTTTGTTTTAGTAAAATTATCTTTATTAATAAAAAACTTTATTTTTTCTAAAATATTTTCATATATTTTATTTAATTTTTCTGCTTTTTTCATCTTATTTTCCTTATAAACTTATTGTATTAAAAACTTATATTTTATATTTTTTGACATTTAAACATTCTAAATTTATTTAAGAATTACCATTTAACTTCTAGCTTTACTACATCTAGTAAAAATCTATTTACCCAAATATATACTATTGGTAAATGTAGTTTATAAAATAAATGAACTCCCCAGATACATATAAATTTGAATCCTTTTTTGAAGCAATGCATCATATTAAAATGTTTACTGTTTCTCCATTCTGGGAAATTTTCATTTAAATAATTTGTTATTTCTTTTAAAGCTTTATTCATTTTTACAGACTTATCATAAGAAAGCATGAAAGCCCAAGATATTCCTAAATGTAAAAATGCCATAGTTGCTAAGGTTTCTTTATATTCTTCATATTTACCTATTTTTTTTGCATTTTCTTTTGTAACTAATAAATATTTTTTTAAGTTTTCTATATCTTTTTCATTCATATTATGTATTTGTGAACTTGATCTTAAATAATAATGATATAAAACATCTGGTATAAATGTTAATTTTTTTGCTCCATACATATATGCATGTATTAAAAATAATGTATCATTACAACCTCTAAAAGGTAAAAATTCTAAATCTTTTACAAGTTCTCTTCTATATAACTTATTCCATAAAGATGGATTTGCATAAACTATAAAATCATCTTGCCAATCTACATCTTTATTCATAGTTCCATATTGAGTCATTTCAGTAGAAACTGTTTTTCCTGTATCTAAGTCAACTCTATCATATCCGGAAAAAGCAATATCTGCATCATTTGTTTTTGCAGCATTATATAATTTTTCTGCCCAAGTAAGTTCTGGCACATCGTCACTATCAATAAATCCTACATATTCACCTATTGCTTGTTTTAAGCCATAAGTTCTTGCAGACCATTCTCCCCCATTTTCTTTATGAAAAGTTTTTACTTTATTTGGATATCTTTTTTTATAATCTTCAATAATTTGTGGTGCAGAGTCTTTTGAACCATCATCTACACAAAGTATTTCTATATCTTCTAAAGTTTGATTTACTAAAGCATCTAAACATCTTGGAACATATTTTTCAAGATTATATATAGGTACTACTATTGATACTTTTATTTCTGAACTCATTTTTATTTTTCCTTTCTATCTTTTAGTTCTCTTTCACAATCTATTAATCTCATTTCAAAAGTTTGCTTTGAATTTTTAATTATATTATCTAATGTTAACCCTGTAAATAAAGATTGTAATGTACACACAAAAAGTAACATACTCAATAAAATTGATGGTACTTTTATTTCTCCTGTTCTAAACATTACAACTACTGCTGGGACAAACAAAACAAGTCCTATAGCTGCTATTACAAAAGAAATTATAGAAAAGAAATTTAATGGTTTATAATTTTTATAAAATCCCATTATAGTTTTTAAAACTTTTATTCCATCTGGAATTGTGTTTAATTTTGAAGGGCTATCTGCTGGTCTATCTCTATATTCTATAATTATATTTTTAGTTTTCATATTTTTATCTAAACAATGAATTGTCATCTCTGTTTCAAGTTCAAACCCTTTAGACATTACTGGAAAAGTTTTTACAAACCTATAACTAAAAGCTCTTAATCCTGTCATAACATCTCTTATATCACTTTTATATATTCTGTTTATTAAAGCTCTTACTGTAACATTTCCAACATTATGGAAAGGTCTTTTATTTTCTTTAAAATATGTTGAAGATAATCTATCTCCTACTACCATGTCAACATTTTCTTCTAAAACTGCTTTTACCATTTCTTTTGCACTCTCAGCAGGATATGTATCATCTCCATCAACCATAATATAGCATTCCGCATCTATTTCTCTAAACATAGTTCTTATAACATTACCTTTTCCTTGTCTAGTTTCATATCTAACTATTGCTCCTGCATCTTTTGCAATTTTATCTGTTCCATCTTTTGAATTGTTATCATATACATAAATTACTGCTTCTGGTAATTCTCTTTTAAAATCTTCAACTACCTTTTTTACTGTTTTTGCTTCATTATAACAAGGTATTAGAACAGCTACTTTATCCATATTTCTTATTTCCTTTCAAACTTCGATTTTTTCGTTAATATTATAACATATATTTACATATTTTCAAATAATTTAAGAAAGTTTTATAATTTTTACAAAAACTTTAGATTTCTAGTATATCTTATAAAAATTAAATTTTCTTTTTAAAAATTATAAGTTTACTTAAAACAAAATTTAAAATAATAACAACAATATTTGCAATCACTTTCATTAAAACATCATTCATATTTATAATAACAGCTAAATTCATCATTCCTAAACTAATTAATTGAGTGAATACTCGGCAATATGTAAATGACAATATCTCTTTAAATAATTCTTTTTTAGTATTACATTTACTTTTAAAAACTATAATTTTATTTACCCAATAAGCAAAAATAAGTGCAACTATAAAAGCAAAAATATCACTTATTGTTACTCTTAATTGTTCATTTTGAATACTAAAAAATATAATATAACTTGCAACAATATATGACAAAATATTTACTAATGTAGAAAGTCCTCCACAAATTAAATATCTCATCCCCTCAATATGCTCTTTATATAATTTAGCAAGTTTTCCTAAATGAATTTTTTCCAAAAACCATATTCCTATATTTTCAAAAAATTCAAAAACTTTTAAAGTTATACTTTTATTTTCTTTTTTTGTTTTGTTATTTTCCTTTTCCATTTTTTACCTTTCAAATTTAATTAAAAATCCTATCATAAGTTCCTTCTAAAACTCCATAAATAATTTTAGTATTTCCTATAATTATTACAAAAGCTGCATATTCTTTATACTCTTCACTTTCTTCGTTTTTTACATTTTTTACAAAGAGTTTAGCTTCATTACCAAAATAATCTAAAAATTTATAATCTTGTGTTAATAAAAAAAACTCGTAGTGATTTAATGTATTTTGGGGAATCGCTTCATAAGATATTTCTACAGTTGTAACTTTATCTCCAAATCTTGTGTCTTCAAATCTATATTCACTATCTATACCATACTCATATCCAGTACAATAATATAATGTTGGTATTTTTTCACCGTTTGCATAATTAATATATGAATCTAAAATAAATTCTGGAGGTTCATTAATTTTTTCCATAATACTAACTTCAATATAATAAAATCCAGCACAAATTAAACATACAATAATAACTCTAATTATTAATGTTTTTATCAAAATTTTATTATCTGTTTCAACTTCTTTTATTGGATCTTCATCAAAATCTTTTTTCATATTATATCCTCTTAAAATACTTTTGCTAAAATTATTCTACTATATCATAATTTACAGTTTTCCTACTTAAATTCTTATTATAATAAGGATCATATTTAATGTATTTACTCCATTTTCGTTTAAAATTATTAGCTTCCTTTTCAAATCTTTCTTCTTTTTCTTCTGATATTTCATATCCCCTAGATTTTGATTCATAATGAATTAATTCAATATAAGGGTTATATACATTTCTATAACCATTCTCATATAATTTTAAACAAAAATCTACATCATTAAAAGCGACTTTGAACTCTTTCTCGTCCATAAAGCCAACTTCATAATATAGACTTCTTCTTGCAAATAAACAAGCACCTGTTACTGCTAAAACATTTCTTGTTGCTGCTTCTCTTCCAAAATACGCATGTTTTCCATAAGGCAAATTAACTAATGCATTTCCTGCTATTCCTGAAACTCCTACTATTATTCCTGCATGTTGTATTGTTTTATCTTCATAATAAAGTCTTGCACCAACAGCTCCAATCTCACTATTTTGCGCATATCCTATAAAAAGTTCTAACCAATCTTTAGTAATCAACTTCGTATCATTGTTAAGCTGAAGTACAAATTCTCCATCTACATTTTTTACTCCAAAATTTATTAATGCAGAATAATTAAATTCAGAAACTTTTTGCAATTCATTTTCTTTAGTTTCTATATTTTCAATATTTTTCTCTATATTATTTTTTTCTAAACCTTTACTCAAAGTTTTATTTTCTAAACTTTTTTCCCCATTTATATCAAAAACCGTATGTTTATTAAAATTTAAAATTTTGATTTTAGAATTTTTTACAAGTTCTTCATAATATTTAAAAGTTTCTTTTTTTTCGCTATTATTTTCTATTATATTAATTTCATAATTTTCATAAGTTGTAAATTTTAATATTGATGTTATACATTTCTTTAATAATTTTATGTTATCTTTATTGGGTATAAGTATGGAAACTTTTGGATTTCCTATTACCTCATACTTTATTTTATAAATTCCTGGAACCTCTTGTCCAAATTCTACTGTTGCAGATTTTCCTTCTCTTTTTAAATCTGCTTCTATAACTTTTTTTCCGGCTTCAAAAGCATAATTTTTTGTGTCTGCAATATATGCTGTAGAATTTTTATGTACTCTCCAATGATACAAAACTTTTGAAATATGTATAATTTTATTTGCTACTTTTGTAGCTCTTAAAACAAAATCAAAATCTTGTGCTCCATTAAACTCTGAATTTAATTTTCCAATTTTTTCAATAATTTCTTTTTTTACGACTACAAAATGTGTTATATAATTATTACATTCTAAAGTTTCTGGTGAATAATCTGGTTTAAAATATGGTTCAAATCTTTCATAATTTTCATCAATTTTATCTTCATCAGTATAAATAAAATCTGTTTTTAAATCTTGATTTATTACTTTTACTACTTGAAATAAAGCTTCTTCTGATAAAATATCATCATGATCTAAAAATCCAACATAATCCCCTGTTGCCATTTTTATTGCTTCATTTGTATTTTCTGAAATTCCTTCATTTTTTCCTAAAAAATTATATTTTATTTTTTTATTTTTTTCATAATATTTTTCTAAATTTTCGTTTTTCTTTGGACTACCATCTGCAAGGCAAAGTTCCCAATTTGCATAAGTTTGATTATTCAAAGACTCTATCAAATCTTGAAAAAATTTCTCATCAGTATTATACATAGGAACTACAACACTAATTTTAGGTGCATAAGTAAACTTAGTTGTTTTTTGCTTTTCTAATTCATCTTCATTAGGAGTATTCTTTTCTATCCAAATTTGATAAGCTTCTTGATTAGTTTTTCTATTTTCTTTTATTTTAAATATTCTTTTAAAAACTTTTTTTAAAGTAGAAAAAAAGCCATATCTTTTTATATAAAATTTTACTTTTTCTATATTACTTCTTATACTCATTTTAAGTTCTTTCTCCTACTTTCCAATAACCTACATTAATTAAGTATTTTTTTGATAATAATACAATGTGCAAACATTCTTAAATCCTATTTTCCTATATAATTTTGCTGGATAAAAATCCTCTTCTGTTTGTAAAAATGCTATTTTACTTTTTTCTTCTTTATTTCAATATCTCCATAATTTACTTTGATATTTTTCATGTGATAAACTTCTGTATCTAAACTTAAATTAACATTGTAATATGGGTCACCTTCATCTAAAATATTACCCCATTTTTGCTCAAATCTGCTTATTTCACCTTGAAATCTCTTTATTTTAGCTGGTGTATTTTCAGCACCTCTAGTTTTAGATTCATAATGCCAAAATTCTACAAAAGGGTTATACACCACTAAATATCCTTTTTCTCTTATTTTTAGACAAAAATCTACATCATTAAAAGCAACAGCTAACTCTTCATCCATCCATCCAACTTCTTCATAAATAGCCTTTGGAGCCATTAAACATGCTCCTGTTACTGCACTTAAATTTTCTATCATAGATTCTTTTGCGAAATATCCATGTCCTGATTTAGGAATACTCTTAAATCTATTTCCTGCAATTCCACCTATGCCAACAATTATTCCCGCATGTTGTATAGTTTCATCTGGAAAATACAATTTTACTCCTACGGCTCCTACATCTTTTCTTTGAACAAATCCTAATAATATTTCAAGCCAATTTTCAGTAATTAATTCTGTATCATTATTTAGTTGAATTACATATTCCCCTTCAGATTTCTTTACACCAAAATTTATAACTGCTGAATAATTAAAACCTGGTCTTACTTTTATTCTATTTTTATTAGTGTATTCTAAACTTGCTTCTTCAGTATTTGTTATTTCTTTTCCAGTATTATAATTTACAACTCTTACTCTCTCCTTTTTAATTAATTCTTTATAATATTCAAAAATTTCTTCCTGTTCGCTATTATTCTCAACTACAACTATTTCATAATTTTTATAAGTTGTTTTTTCCAAAATTGAGTCTACGCAAACTTTTAAAATATCTTTTCCATCTTTATTGGGAATAACTATTGATACCTTAGGCTCTCCTTTAACTTTGTAGTCTATTCTATAAATACCTTCTATACATCCTTCTGTAACAATACCATCTAAACCTACTCTTTTTAAATGATCTTCTATTGCTTTTTTCCCTGCTTCAAAAGCATAATTTTTTGCATTACTATTTAACTTTGCTGTAGATTCATTATGTACTCTCCAGTGGTAAAGAATTTTAGGTATATGCGTAATATTTTCTGGCTTAACAATTTCTGACATTCTTAAGAAAATATCATAATCTTGTGCTCCATCATAATCTTCTCTAAAGCCCTCTAATTTATCCATTAATTCTTTTTTGAATATACTAAAATGACAAATATAATTTTGACATCTTAAAGTATCAGGTGCAAAATCTGGTTTAAAATAAGCATCATATCTATTATCATTTTCATCTATTTTATCCTCATCTGAATAAAGAAATTCTGAGTTTGGGTGTTTATTTATATAAGATACAACTTCAAATAAAGCATAATCTGCCAAAATATCATCATGATCTAGAAGTGCTATATAATCTCCTGTTGCCATTTTTATTGCTTCATTTGTATTTCCAGAAATTCCCTCATTTTTTCCTAGGAAATTATATTTTATTCTTTCATCTTTTTCTGCCATCTTTTTTAAATTTTCATTTAATTTAGGACTTCCATCTGCAAGGCAAAGCTCCCAATTTGCATATGTTTGATTAATCATAGAGTTTATCAAATCTTTAAAGAACTTCTCCTTAGTATTATACATTGGAACTATCACACTAATTTTAGGAGAAATTTTAAAAATTTTTTTAATTTGTAATTTTAAATCAGCATCTTTAGGTTCATTAAATTTTATCCATCCACCATAATCCCCATATTGAAGATCTTTTTCTCCTTTCAAAAATCTAATTACTTTTCTAAGAACTGTTTTTATACATTTTTTTACAGTTTTAGTAAAACCATATTTTCCTAAATAAAATTTAATTTGATTTATTCTATGCTTTATAATATTCATTATTTATTCCTTTCAATAGTGCTTTAATACATTAAAATATTTTAAATTTTTTCTTTTCTTATATTATATCTGTTTTTTTCCAATGATAGATTTGGATTATAATACATATCTCCTTTTTCATATATATTTTTCCATTTTTCTTTTAATTCTATTACAATATCTTTATTTTTTATTTTATAATTTTCTATATTTGAATCATATACCTTACTATATGGCATATATACATTTAATAATCCTTTCTCCCTTAATTTTAAGCAAAAATCAACATCTTCATATCCTATTAATTTTTCATCTAATCCACCTGCTTTTTCGAAATCATTTCTTTTACATATCATTGTATTTAAGGCTACACATGAAAAATTTTGAATGTGGCATTCTTTTGCAAAATATCCATATTTTTTATTATTTAATCCTTGATTCAAATATATTTTACCTTCTTTTCCTCCAACAATTATTCCTGCATATAATATATTATCATTTTCATCAAAAATTTTACTTGCTACAGCTCCAACATCTTCTCTTTGAGCATATCCAAGTGTTTTCTCTATCCAATCATCAGTTATTATTTTTGATGTATTACTTAATTGAAGTATATATTCACCTTTAGTTTGACTAACTCCAAAATTAATTAATTTAGAATAACTAGAATTTTCTTTAGTATACTTAATCACTCTAATTTTTTTATTTTTCTCAATTTCTTTATAATAATTTTGAGTTTCTAAATTTTCAGAATTATCATCAATTACATCAATTTCATAATTTTTATATGTTGTTTTTTGAAGTATAGAATCTATACATTCTTTTATATCTTTTACATTATTTTTATTTGGTATTAAAATATTTACTTTAGGATTAGAAATAATATCATATTTTATTTTATAAATACCATACATTTTTTCATCTCTTTCGACAATTCCTTTTCTTCCTAATCGATTAATATGATCTTGGACAGCTTTTTTTCCAGATTCATAAGCATATAATTTTGTTTCTGGATTTCCTGCTGTAGAAGTTTCGCAAATTCTCCAATGATATAAAATTTTAGGTATATGATATATGTCTTTTGGTTGAACTAATTCTGTCATTCTTAAAATTATATCCATATCTTGTGCCCCATTATACTCATCTCTAAATCCGTTCAATTTATCCATTAGTTCTTTTTTAAATACACTAAAATGACATATATAATTATTTCCATTTAAATAATCTGGTGCAAAATCTGGTTTAAAATGTGGATCAAATCTTGGCTCATCTATTGTTGTTATTTTATCTTCATCTGTATAAATAAATCTAATATTTGTTTTTTCATTTATAACTTTTACTATTTCATATAATGCATTTGGCATTAACAAGTCATCATGATCTAATAAAGCTACATAATCTCCTGTAACCATTTTTAACCCTTCATTAGAGTTTCCAGAAATTCCTTTATTTTCTCCTAAGTATTTATAATTAATCCTTGAATCTTTGCACATTTTTTCAATATAGTCTAATTTTTGATTACTTCCATCAGCTAAGCATAATTCCCAATTCTTATATGTTTGTCTATACATATTAAATAATAATTCTCTAAATAAATCTTCTGGTGTATTATATAGTGGTATTACTATACTAATTTTAGGTCTTTTCTTAAATTTATGTTTTCTTTGTAATTCTAATTCTTCAATTGTAGGATCATTTTCTCTCATCCAATATTCATAATCTGAAAAAAATTGTCCTTTTTCTAATCTTTCCTCATCTCTTTCTTTTTTTAATCTTTCTCTATGTTCAATTCCTTTCCAATATTCTACACCTTCTTCATCTGTTGAAGCACGATAACCATTTATTTTCTTCTCCCAAAGTTTTTTTGTTAATTTTTCATCATATTTAATTCTTCTTTTTCCACCTGGTGGCATTATTCTATCTATAAACGAAGCTCCACTAAAAGGATTTAAAAGCCAAGATAAAAATCTTAATGGTTTTGTTAATTTCCATGAACAAGATGTAGATATAATATTTATTTGATTTTCTAAATTTTGTATATGTTCATCTTTCTTTTTTACCTTATTTTCTAGTTCTAAAATCTTATCTTCTTTTTTTATTATTTGTTGTTCTTTATTTAAAATTTCCTTATTTTTTAGTTTTAATTGTGTCTCTTGATTTATTTTGTTTAAAATTGAATTAGTACATTGTATATGAATATTCCATAGCATTTTGTCTTTTATTTTTGACTGAATTATATTTTCAACTTTATTAAAAGTTTCAATATATTTTACCAAATTTAATTTTTCCAATATTTCCTTATGTGTAATTATTCCATTTATTTCTGGTAAATTTATGATTCCTCTATATAAAATAAATTCAATAGGAACATTATTTTCTTTCCATTCTTGATCATAAACATAATAATCATTTTCAATAAAAAAGCAATTTTGAAAAATCAAATCATATAATCCATCTTTTATAAATGTTAATTCATCTATTTTGAAATCACATTTTATGTCATATTTTGTAAATATATTATTATCTATGTTTTGTGATAAATCTAATTTTAACAATACTTTATTTTTAAAATCTTCTATTAATTTATAAGCTTTTTCTTTTTCCTTTTTTAAAAATAATTCAATAATAATTTCATCTAATGTTTTTTTATTATCAACATATTTACTAATAATAAAATCTTTTTCACATCTATCGACTGTCTTTATCCCATTCATTTCAAGTATTTTTATATTATCTTGTATTTCTCTTACATGCTTATTTGATAATTCTGTTTTAGCTTTTTTTACCACTTCTTTATTTTTTATTATAGTTTTTATTCTATATTCTGGTTTTCTAAAAAAACCATAAGTTACAGATTTTATATCTGTTTTTATATCTGTTTTTATATCTTCTTCACTTGCTATTATTAAAACTGAATTTGCAAAAAATTTAAATAATTCTTTTTCTTTTTTAATAATTTCTTTTAATACTGCTTTTTCTGAAAATTTTATATCATTTGTATTAAAATCAAATAGTTCCCAATCTCTAGAATTTATTTGTTCTACATTTGGTAAAAATTCATCAGTATATATAGCATTTGTAAATACATAATCTGGAATTGGATAAAAAAATCTTGTTTTTAAATTCAATTTTTCTAAATATTTCTGAATTTCTTTTACATCTGTAATATTTTTTTTACCTGTAATTGTATTGTATGATAATTCTTGTTCATTTTCTTTTTGTCCAGCCCAATATTTTATACCAAATTTATTGTTTGAAATTAAAAGCATCTTTCCGTTTGTTTTTAAATTACTTTTCATTTTTTTTAGTAATTCTTCTATATTTTCTTTTGTTTCTATCCCTTCATTTATATATGCTACATAATCAAATTTTTCATCTATTTTTATATCTTCATAATCGCCTGCATATATTTCTAAGTTATCAAAATTATTATACCTTTTTTCTATACATTCTGCTTTTTCTTTTTTACTCTCTATAGCAACAATTCTTTTAGCCTTATTGCAAAATTCACCTGTAATTTCTCCAAATCCAGCATTTATTTCTAATACTGTTTCTTCTTTATTTATTGGATAAAAACTAATTATATTATTTCTAGTATCAGAAATTGCTTTTATTTCTTCAAAAGTAGAATCTTCATTTAATAAAGATTCTACTTTAATATTTTCATTCATATTAAAAAATTTATTTATTATATCTTTTTCAGATGTTGTTATTTTATTTTCTTCACTTGATTTATAATATTCCAAATTTAGTTTCATTTTTCTACTTTTTAGTATATTTCTATACTAATCCTCCCTATCATACATTTTTAGGTCATTCTAGTTACACTAATTTTTGAATCAATTCTTGTAATTCCTACTGTATTTTTTGTTGTAATTACTTCCACTAAAATTGCATCATACTTGCGATTTAATGCTTCTAGTTCTCCTTTTAAATTAAATCTTGTACAACTAAAAGATAAAGTATATTTTCCTGGAGCAATTGGTATTTTTTGAACAAACTCTGCAATTGCTACTTCTCCCTTTTTAAATGTACCTGTTGCTATTTTTTCTATATTAGAATTAGTTCCAGCTATATCTTTTCCTGAAAAATCTTTAACTGTCATTGTAAAAATTGGATCTTTAACTTCTTTATTAAATTTAATTTTTGACCTTATTATTATTTCATCAGAATTATCAAATACGTTTATAAGGTTTTCATCTTTATCAAACACTCCATAATCAATTACTTCAGCCGATTTATTTCCGTATTCTATCATATTCGGATTTTGATTCATTTTTTCTTTCCAGACACTATCTATATTAGTTTGTTTATTAGTTTCAAAATTTATATTTTTCTGATTATCAGAATTTTCTTCATTTTGATTTGACTCTTGATTCAATCCCACCATAATTTTTTTGTATCTATTAACACCATCTTTTACATTTCCATCAAATGTTTTTCTACCATTTTCTAAAATTATCACTCTATTACAATTTGTTAGAACATCATTTATGTTATGTGTTACAAATATAATAGTTTTTCCGTTTTCTTTAAACTGTTCAAATTTTTTAAAACATTTTAATTGAAAAGCTATATCTCCAACAGATAAAACTTCATCAACAATTAAAATATCTGGATCAACATTTATAGCACAAGCAAAAGCTAAACGAGCAAACATTCCTGAAGAATATGTTTTCACTGGTTGTTCTAAATGTTCTCCAATATCTGCAAATTCAATAATTTCTTTCTCTTTAGATTTTATTTCATCATCTGTTAACCCCATAACTTGTCCATGTTGATAAATATTTTCATATCCGGTCAAATCTGGATTAAAAGCAGCACCAAGTTCTAATAATGAACTTATTTTTCCATTTACTTTTATTTCACCAGAAGTTGGATTAACAACACCTGTAATCATTTTTAATAGTGTAGATTTTCCAGCTCCGATTTTTTCCCAATATTCCTAACATTTCACCTTTTTTAATTTCTAAATTTAAATTGTCCATTGCTCTAAATTTAGTATGATTTTGATAATGTGGTAATATTGCCTCAAATAATCTATTTTTTTTATTAGAATACATTTTATATTCTTTTACTAAGTCTGTAATTTTTATTACTGTATTATTTTCTTCCATAGCAAACCCTTCTATTTATTTTTACAATTATTTTTTATTTTATATAAAATTATTTTCTTTTAAATACATATAAAATTTTAGCTATAAAAGGTAAATTTAAAATAATAAAATTTTGCATTTTATAACTTAAACTTTCATACTTATAAAGTCTAAAAAACAAACTCCAATTTCTAAAATTAAAATTTTTCTTTTTTCCTAGCATTTCATAATATTCTAAAGCTTTTTTATTTAGCTTTTGAATTTGTTCATTTACAAATTTTTCATTATTTTCTATAAATACCGTAAAATGTTCTTTTTTAACTTGTATAAATAATTCTCTTATTTCTGCTACACTTTTTAATTCATCAGATCTTTTCTTTGAACCAATCTTATTATTTTTATGTTGCCTATACTTTATAAGTGGCTCTTCTATATATGTAATTTTTCCTTTTTGGCTTATTATTAATGCAATCCAATAATCATGTAATATATATTTACTTGTATTAGGAAGTGGTAACACATCTTTTATTTGTTCACTTTTAGCAATTATTGTACATCCTGTTACAAAATTATTCAAATATAAACTTTTAAAATTGTTATATTTTTTTATCTTTTTATATATTCCTTTTAATTTCCAATAAGATTTATAAATTATATTTAAATTTTCATCAACTACTTCTAAATCAGAATAAACTAAATCACTATTAGTTTCCTCTAATTTTATTATAGATTTTTCTATTTTATTTTTTTTCCAAATATCATCTTGATCAGAAAACATATAATACTTATTTTCTACTTTTCTAAGTAAAAATTCAAAGTTTTTTATTACTCCTAAATTTTTTTCTTGAAAAAACAAAATTATCCTATTATCTTTTTTGCTATATTTTTCTAGGATTTTTCGTGTATTATCTTTTGAACCATCATCTGATATTAATAATCTAAAATTTTCGTATGTCTGATTTAAAATACTATCTAATTGTTCTTCTAAATATTTTTCACCATTATATGTAGCAAGTAATATATCTATTTTTGAATTTTTCATTATAATTCCTTTCTTAAATTATAATACATCTGCAAAATCTTTTTTGGTTTTTTTAAAAACTTTATTTCCCCATGCAAAAATAAATAATGTAATTATCCAAAATACAATTGTATATATCCCATTTCCTTCAACTATAATTGTTGAGTTTTCCATAAATGCTTCTCTAAATCCTTCAACTAGATAAGTAAATGGCATACACTTAAACAGATATATAATTTTATATTCTGCTATAAAATCTAAATTCCAAATAATAGGTGTAAACCACATACATAATTGCATTAATATTGTAAGTAATTGTGAAAAATCTGGCAATATTGTAGTTAATGATGATGTAAGTCTTGTTAATGCAATAATAAAACAAACTGTGCAAAATAAAATATATATAACAT
The DNA here is from genome assembly GCA_900553685.1 of uncultured Clostridium sp. Lineage (GTDB taxonomy): Bacteria > Bacillota > Clostridia > TANB77 > CAG-508 > Scatovivens > Scatovivens faecipullorum. The sequence goes on along the minus strand of USEI01000001.1, from coordinate 123,295 downwards.
TTAAAATATTAGGTATATAACCATAAATTGAAGCAACTATCATTGATATAATAATTAAAAAAATTCCTATAAAACTTGCTGATGTTAATGATATTACAGGTATGATATCTATAGGAAAAACAACTTTTTTTACCAAATAACTATAATTTCTTATAGAATTACTTGCTGTTAAAATTGCATCACTACAAAACATCCATATTGACATTCCAGGTAAAAACCATACAACATATGGATAATCTCCTGCACTATTTGATTTTAAAATATATTGAAATACAATTACATAAGTAATCATAAATACAAATGGTTGTAAAAAACCCCATATAGTACCTAAACTTGTGTTTGCAAATCTATTCCTAAAATCATTTTTCCCTAATTTCATTGCTAAATTTCTGTTTTTAAAAAGTATCTTAAAAAATTCCATAATTATTCCTTTTATATTTATTTTTTCTTAATGATTATACCATTATAATATTCAAATATCAATATTTTTAATATGTCTTATTTGTGAAAAATTTATATATTTCTATGTATTATTTTTTTCAAAATTCCAAGAATCTCTGCAAATATCTTCTAATGTTTTTTCTGTTTTCCACCCTAATTCCTTTAATGCTTTAGAAGGATCAGCATAATATTCAGCTAGGTCTCCTGGCCTTCTATCTACAATTTTATAATTTACTTTTACGTTATTAACTTTTGAAAAAGTATCAACTAGCTCTAAAACACTCACACCTTTTCCTGAGCCTAAATTATATATATTTAATCCTTTTTTCATTTTTTCCATAGCATAAACATGACCTTTAGCCAAATCAACAACATGAATATAATCTCTAACTCCTGTTCCATCTGGAGTTGGATAATCATTTCCAAATATATTTAAAACATCTAATTTTTTTGCTGCAACTTTCATAACATATGGCATTAAATTATTTGGAATTCCATTTGGTTCTTCACCAATTAATCCACTTTCATGTGCTCCTACTGGATTGAAATATCTTAAAATTACTATACTCCAAGAATCATCTGAAAAATATAAATCTTCTAATATCTTTTCAATCATTGCTTTTGTTGTTCCATATGGACTTGTTGTTTTTCCTCTTCCCATTTCTTCAACATATTTTGAAGTACCTGGATCTCCATAAACTGTTGCTGATGAACTAAATACTAATTTTTTTACATTATATTTTTCCATTACTTCTAAAAGATTTATCGTACTATACAAATTATTTGAATAATACATTAAAGGTTTTTTTACAGATTCTCCAACTGCTTTATATCCTGCAAAATGAATTACAACATCAATTTCATTTTCTTCAAAAACTTCTTCTAATTCGTTTTTATTTGTTAAATCATACTTATATAATTTAACTTTTTTATTTGTTATTTGTTCTATTTTTTCTAAAACTTCTTCTTTAGAATTATAAAGATTATCTACAATTGTCACTTCATTTCCAGAATTTAAAAGTTCAACTGCTGTATGTGAACCAATAAAACCAAGTCCACCTGTAACTAAAATTTTCATTCTTACTTCCTCTTTCTTCTATTATTTTTATTGTAGTTTATTTAACTTATAAATTACATAATTTTCTGTCATATCTAAAACTGAAAAATTAAAATAGCTCATATCTAATGTTAATGGAATTACTTTTTTTAAAACTATATAATTACAATTATTTTCGATAGCCAATTTAGCAATTTGATAACTATCTCCTTGAAGCATTGCTAAAACAAATTTATTATTTGCATATCCCTGAGGTTCTCTTTTATATGCTAGTCCAATATTTGCATCAATTTGTCTTATATATGCGACTATTGATTCTGAAACTATGGCTTTTTTATGATCTGATTCATCTAATCCTATAATTTGTGCGATTCTTACACTTTCATCTGGTAGTTTATATAAATTACCAGTTTTAAAAAAATTTTCTTCTGTATATGTATATTTTCCACTAATAACTATAATAGCTATTACTCCTATTATTGATATTATTTTTTCATTTTTTTCTTTTTGCTCATTTATAAATAATACACTAGCATATGCAATTTCTATTATAAGTGGAATCATCCAATATACTCTCCAATATGTAGATTCTTTAAATATTGGACTTATTATTTTATTAAATAAAGGATTTAGAGTAATTAATAAAATAATTATTGGAAAATATATAAAAAAAGCTTTGTTATTATTATTTTTTTCTTTTAAACAAATATAAAATATTGCAATACAAAATAGAATTATATACATTCCTGTTCCTTTGTATTCTAAAAAAGTATTTTTTATTATTTCAATATTTTTTTCAAACATTTTATTCTCCTATATCATTACTTAATTTAAAAAATATGTTATTCCTAATATTATACTTGGAATACAGCAAACAAAGCATTTACATATATTTTTTAAACTTATTAAAAAATTATTTTTCTTTAAATTCCTAAAATCTATTTTTGAAATTTCATATACTAAAACTAATGACATAAGCGTTATTGGTAGAAAACCAATTCCCATCGTTGTAGTTAAATTACCTGCTAAAACCGATAAAAACAATAAAAAACATGTTATAAAATTAAAATTATTATTATTTGCTTTCATAAATAAAAGCCATATTAACGGTAAAATCATTGAAGCAAGTATTGCTTTCCCTTGCCAAATTCGGAACAAGAAAAATGTTTGTGTAGTTCTTATAGAATAACATCCCCATATTTGTAATATATTTATTAATATAACTAATAGTATTGTTGATTTTCTATTTTCTTGAAATATTATCATTCCTAATAAATAGTATATTATATAAACAACTGGCACAAATATCATTGGAAATATAACATGTGCAACAATTGCTGGATGTATACTTAAAGCTGATGATATTAATGCTAAAAATAATGGAAATGGTGCTAATCTATATCTTAGTGCTAAATGTTCTCCTGCAAGTTCTCCTGTTGTAGGTGAATATTTAAAAATTGTATTTGTGTAAATAGAAGTTGTAGCAGTTCCAACATAAAAGGCATCATCATCATCTATATGAGTATAAATTAAATAATTAGCTATTTGAAAGCCTATTAATAATATACATATTATTGTTAATAGTTTTGGCATACTTTTTAATTTATCAATATTTATTTTTAAAATTTGTTTAAAACTTTTTAAATTAATTATAAAAGAAATTAATGCTAAAATTATAATTATAGCATAAAATGTATATAACAAATCTGTAAATTTGCATTCAGCAAAAATCATAGGAACTGCAAGAATTTCACATATTCCGAATTCTATTACATAACCTAAAACTAAAGCAAGTAATATATTATCTTTTTCTTTTTTAATAAATTTTAATATTAAAAAACCTAATAATATTGGAATAATAATAAATATACTAAAAGCAATCAATCCCTTTATAATCATTTATCTCTCCTTATTAATATTATTTTCTTCATTTTTATTTGTATTTGAATGTAATAATGGAATTGTAATTAAAAATATTAAACACATTGTATCTACACAACCTATTGAAAATCTTCCTAAACTTTCAAACCCACAATAAATCGCATAACTTAAATACAAGGAAATATATAATAATTTATATTTTTTTTCTATATTTGATTTCAATACATTTTTCATAACAATAATATATATTGAAATTAAATATACTAATTCCATTACTCCACCTGCAACTAATGCTTCAATATAAAAACTATGAAATTGTGTAACATTATAACCATTTGACTGTAATAATTCTATTCCAACAAATCTGCCAATACCAAATAATGCTGAAATTGGACCTATAAAAAGCACTTTAAATGCTAAATCCCAAAATTTTGATCTACCTGTAAACGTTTTAATAGTACTTTCTCTGATAAACACTTTTGAAATAACATTTACGATTTTTTCCCAAATATCAGGAAAACTTTTATAAATTATTCCTAAAACAATACCTAATATTATTAAACTTATTAAGATTATTATTAATTTTGTTTTTAATTTTAGAGTATCTGTAGTTATGAAAAACAATCCTATAAAGGCCAATGTACATAAAATACCTGTTCTAGATGCTGTTAATAATAAATTCGCACTAAATAAAATTAAAATTATTCCTAATAAAACTTTTATAATTTTTTTATTTGTTTTAATGAATAATATTATACTTGAAATAATTGAAAAATACAAAAACATTGCAAATTGATTTCTATGTGCAAAAAAGCTTTTAATACTTTGAACTTTAGCCTCTGTTCCTATTCCAAGTACATTTAAAAATTGTTTATTATATATTATAACATTTACAATACAAGCAATAATTCCTATTATAATTATCCCTGCAAAAAATTTGTATATATTTTTTTCATCAATATGTATTTCTAAAAAAGTAATATATAGAATCCCTATATTTATTGCTATACATACAATATTAGCTAAATCCATTATTTGAAGATTACCTAAATAATAATTTTTTATTTGAATACAAAACATTATTATACTCGTTAAAAATAGTACTAATAAATTTATTATAATTTTTTTTGTAAATTTTATATTTTTTATTAAATATAAGAAAAGTATAATACATTCTATTCCAAATGCTATAGTCATTTGTTTTACAGTAACAGCTTTAGAAAGCATTGTATTTATGTTATTTATAAAAAGTGGCATATAATTTATAACTACTATTATAAATAAAATAATTGGTAAATGATTTTTATTAAATAATTTCTCAAAAAAATTTTTTCCCTGTATTAATTCCTTCATTTTATCCTCCATTTATTTTACTTTCTTCTTGATTCTCTTTTTTTGATATTATCAATAAAATAATAAATAATCCCCATAAAATGATTTTAGCTATTAAATTAGCCACTGTAAATCCTATTAACCCTTGAGATTTGCTTAAATTATAACCTAATAATGAAAAAATTGCAAAATATATTACATATGTTACAACTAATTTGTTTGTATTAGTATACTTTAACAATACAGATTTTATAAGAGTTGCAGCTGTTCCAAATGCAGTTGTAATTGCAATTGGTATTATAAGCACTAAAGCATCTTCCATATATTGACTATATAAAATTCTTAAAGCTATATATGTAAGCGGTATTGTTATAATTGTAACTACTAATAATATTGGTATATTAGAAATTAAAGTCATTTTTAAAATTTTCTTTTTATTTTTCTTCTCATCACTATTTGCCACCCATGAAAGTATAACACTTGACATTGGATTCGTAATCAAACTTGCTATTTTAGACATTGAATTTACCGCATAATATACTGCAACTGATGTAGCTCCAAACATAGGATATATTAAAAATTTATCAAAATAATTCATTAGATTTGTAAGTAAAGAAACAAAACCAAGACCACCAAATTTTCTTATTGTTTTTTTCATTTCATTTGTCTTTTTTAATCCCATTATTAAAATATCTGAATTTTTTAGAGCATATATTAAAGAAACACATTCAGGTATAAATAATAATAAATAAATATTTCCTATAAATTTAAACAAAATTAAACTTAATATGATTCCAATCAAATAAAATATATTTTGAATTATTACCTTATTAAATTTTTTCTCTAGCCTATAAAAACACGTAGCATATAATCTTACATTAGCCATAAGTATTGTAAGAGTATATAATATACTTCCTATTATACTGTATTTTAAATAAATTAAAATTGGAAAAACAATAACTGTAATTATAGGAGATATACTTAGCAAAATTCTTGTAAAATCTCCATGTACATTTTTTTCCTTATATGCACTATCTCTAACTAATCTTACATTTCCAAGTTCTCCTCCTGTTACATTGCATACAACATTTAAAATAGAAATATATAAAACTATATTTGAATATATTGTATCATCTACAATTTTAGCAAGTATTGGTAAAAGTAAAATTTGTTGAGCAATTATATAAATTCCAAATCCTATCATATTTAAAATCATATCAGAAAAAAAATTTTTATATCTATTTATAAAATTCATTTTTATTCCTTTCAAACTCTATTTACTTTCAATTAATTCTTTTATTTTTAAATATGTTACTTTTCTATCAAATTTTTCCTCAGCAAGTTTTCTATTATTTTCACCTAGCCTTTTTCTTAAATCTTCATTTTTATAAAGATATTCTATTGCTTCTGCAAGCTCCTCTGAATTTCCATTTTCTATATTAAATCCTATTTGATAATCTTCTACTAATTTTCTATACTCTACTGATTCTTGTGTATTTATAACAGGCAAACCTGCAGCTGCATAATCTCCTACTTTATTTATTATACTTTGTGCAGCTCCTTTACTTATAGGATTTACTGCAATATTACAAGCACACAAATATCCAACCATTTCTTCATAATCTAATCTACCTAAAAATTCTGAGTTCACGTTATTATCTTTAGCATATTTTTCAAATTCTTCTTTTAATGGTCCACTTCCCATTACAACTAGCAAAATATTTTTAATATCTTTTTTATGAAGTAATTTAAATGCATTTATTACACATTTTAAATCATAACTATGACCTAAAGTTCCTATATAAGCAACTCTTATAACATCATCAAAAATTACAATTTCATTTTTTTTATGTGCATTATCAAAATAATCTAGATCTGTTCCTAAAAATACAGCTAATTTATGTTTATATTTTTTATTTACGATTCCCGCTCTATCTGCATAAGTATTTGATACACCAATTATACTATCTGCCATACTATAAATTTTGTCTGCTTTTTTTCTCATTGGATAAAATATAAGGTCCTTTAAAATTGGAACTTTAAATATCATTTCAAAAGCTTCAGGCCACAAATCTTGAATATCTATTATAAATTTTATATTATTTTTTTCTGCATACTCTCCAGCAACTTTTGCAACATCAAGAGATGGAATTGCTGAATATATAACATCTGGTTTGTTTATTGTTTCTAAATATCTTTTTACATTTTTAGCAAAAATTTTATGGCTCAAAAACCTTTTTATTGAAACATTTCTCTTGTAACCTGGTTCGTCAATTAAAGTTATTTTATAATCTAAATTTTCAGATAAAGCAGAATCTTTTCTATGCTTTTTTTCTCCATGAAAAAATCTAGAAGTTATTAATTCTACATCAAATTTTTCTTTATTTATTAAATTAATTATGTATGGAAATCTACTGTTTCCTTTTTCCCAAGGTAATCTTGTAAAATTTGCTATTACAACTATTTTTTTCTTCATATTTCTTACCTCTTTTATTTAATTTTCTTTAGTACATATATTGTCAATTAAATATATTTTAGTTTTTAATATAATTATTAAATTTTTATTAGTTCCATTTTAACTTTATCTTTAATAGATTACTTCTATGGCTTTCTATATGCAGGAAAAAAACCGTCATCTTCTACATTTTTCATATTACATAGTTTGTCATATATTTCTTGATTCCAAACTTTTTTACCAATATAAAAATTTAAATCATAAATCTTAGCAAAATTTTTCTTAAATAAATACAATGAATCTTCTTCGCTATTTGAACGTCCCCCTCCATGATGTATTAATTTGTACTTATTTTCAATTCCCCATAAAATCAAGGCATATCTTAAAACATAAGCTGGAGATAAATATAAATATTCTGTTAGTGTTCCAGATAAATGTATATGAATTATATCTTTATATATAAAATATAAACCAGCTGCTATTGTTTTTCCTTCAAAAATTGCTTCTATTAAAATTATATTTTCTCTATAATATTTTAACATATTATTAAAATATTCATCATCAAAATAATAATATTCTATAGCATTATTTCTATCCATTGTAGAATAATAAATATCTTTAAATACTGATATGTTTTCTGGCTTTTCCGTAATTTTATATGTCACTCCTTTATTTAATGCTTGCCTTATATTTTTTCTTGCACTTTTTGAAATTTGTTTTTGAATAACATCTTCTTCATCCAATTTTGTTATTAAAGTCTTTCTCATATATGTTGAATTATAAATTGACTTCATATCTATAGCATTTTCAAAAATCGGATGGAATCTTACAAATTCACTAACCACTTTATTTTTTTTAGCATATTCTGAAAAACTTTTTTCAAATTCTTTTAATAAATTTTCTTTGTTTCCCTTCAAATAATTTATTATTGGACCACCATATCCATATGGTGTAACTATATCATAAAAAGTTTCACCATCAATTTTTTCTTCAATTTTTCTCATTATAAATTGATTTGTAATTTTCCCATTTTCATTTTCAAATTCAAAAATTTTTGCTTTACCATTTTCGATTTTTTCATATAATTTTCCATAATTTTCATCAAAATATAAATCTATATTTTTTTCCACTTTTAAAACCTCTCTATTTAAAAAAATCTAAAATTAAGTTCAAATAATAAGTAATTTCTGAAACATTATACCTCTGATCACAAATTAAAGATAACTCTTTATCAAAAATATTGTTTATTTTTTCTTCTAACGGCCAATGTATTGGAAGATATATTTTATTTTCTATCAAAAACTTTCTTAAATCATCTCTATCTTTATGATTTAAAATAATTGGTACAAATAATAAACAATCATCTTCTTTAAAATTATTTACCAAAAACTTTATTTTAATATTTTTAGATAGTTTTTCGTAAATTAACTTTACATTTTTCCTTCTTTTTATTATTATTTCTTCAATATCTATTCCCATTAAAATTTTATAAGAATTTTCATCTATTTTATAATTCTGATAATCTTTTTCAAGAATTTTATTACTTTCTGAATATTCTTTCAAAAAAATATTCTTCTCTTTATTACTATCTATTAAATTACTTTTTTCACTTTTATTTATATAATTTTTCTTATTTTCCATAGCTGAAGTTTTTAAATATATTAATGCTTCATTTGTATTTTCCGATAATTCTAAATCAAAAACTTCTTTCATATTTACCGCTATTGCACCACTTGAAATTGGAAGCCATTTTCTTAGGCTTGCAATTAAAAAATCTGAATATTCTGAATATCTTTTTTTAGACAAAATACTATGTGTAATATCTTCTATTACAATTTTTCCTTTTTCTTTAAAATTTTTGATATATGACTCCATGTTAGTGTCAGAATAACCAAAATAATTCATTGCAAAAAATATATCTGAATCATTTTCTAAATCTATATTATATTTTAAAATTTCATTAAAATATACATCATAATATTCTACTTCAATTTCTAAATCCTTAAAAGCTTGAATCATAGAATAACAACTATATGATGGCATATAAACTTTTCTTATTTTCTTATGCTTTAAAATATTTTTTAAAACATAAAAAATAGCAGTTCTTCCTGATAATACAAATTTAGTATCTTTTCCCAAATTCCAAAACTTACTATTATCTTTTATTAAATTACCATCAAATTTCCAAAACTCACTACCTATTTCCAACTTTTAGGCTCTCCAATCTATTAAACATTCTATAATGTTATTTGAAAAGCAATTTTCATTAACTTCTTTTCTTAAAACATTTTTTAAATTATCATCATTTGATATGAATATAGAATTTTTAGTTAATAAACTTTTTATATTCTCTCTTTTAACCTCTAAAATATTATTAAAAATATTTTTATCTATTTTGTTTTTAGTTAAAAATTCTTCTGTTTTTTTTTCATCTTGAGTTAATAAATTTATTTTTATATTTTTATTTATACATTGATATAAATACATCATAAAAAAAGTATCAACTTTTTTTATTTTTTCAAAACAAGTTTCAAAATCTATAAAAACTGAATCATAATCTATTCCCAGTTTATATTTTCCAAAAAATTGTTTATCTGCTTCTATCTCTACATTATTAAATGTAAGTTCTACATCTTGTTCGTCAAAATCTTTTAATGCCATTAATGGTAAATTTACATCTAAGCATCTACTTAAACTAAATGAGCCTGGAAGCCTTGTAGCTATTTCCAATAATTTAAATTTTCCATTTGCTGCCTTTTTTATTTGGAAAAACCAATATCCTCTGAATTCGATTTCTTTGTTTAGGCTTTCCGCAATATATTTTATTTCAGGTGTTAGATCAATCCTTCTTGCATGAACATCAATTCCTGCAAGTATTCTATCTGCTGCCCTTGGATTGCAAAATACAAGATTTCTCTTTTTATTTGTGAAACAATCTACTGTAACTTCTTCTCCTGGTAGATACTCACAAATTATCATATCCGCTTTTGCATACATTTTTAGCTCATCTTCATTTTCTATTTTATAAGCATGCCTTCCACCTTGATCTGTATCTTTTTTACAAAAAACAGGATAGTTTTTTACCTCTTCTTTTTTATAAACTTTTGGTATAAAATCATATTCTTTCATTTTCTCATATGTTTTGCTTTTATACCTGCAAAGAAGTGATGTTTCATAATTTGAGCAAACAATACAAGCATTTATTTTATTTCTGTTTTCTTGTAAAAAAAGTGCTAAATCTTCATGTGGAGCTAAAATAAATTTAAAATTATATTCTCTAATTTTTTCATTCAAAATATTTATAAATTCTGGATTGCTTATATTAGGAATATTATCAATATAATTTTTATACACGTATATTCCATGATTTTTACTTGTTGATGCACCCCATATTTCATATTCTTCATTATTTCTTAATGCCATATTTATATCAGTTGATGCAAGTGTTCCACAATTTAATACTAAAACTCTTTTTCTCATAAAAATCCTTTCTAAAATTAATTTTGTAAACAAAAATATTTTGAAATAAATTTACATTTTTCTAATATTTTAATTATGATTATTTCTACTAATAAAGTAATAATAGCAATAATAAAACTATATGGTATATTACTATAAATTACTGAACTATCAATATTTATGATTTTTGAAAAAATTAAAACTATAGGTTTTCTTACTGGAAAATGTGTAGCCATAATGAAAAAAGATTTTTTTCCCATAAATTCTAATAATCTATTTTTTCTAATAAATATAGCAATTAACATAATGATTATAATCCCTAAAAAACCATTCAAATAAAATAGCACAATATTACCTAATTTATCACTTCCCATAGAAATATGTCCATTAACATTTGCAGTAAAAAATAATATAACTGTACAAATTATTAAAATAATAGTCATAATGTTTTTATTGTCTAGTACTATATTTTCTAATTTTTCTTTAGAAATAATGTTTACAATTTCTATTGCAGTCATATAAAAAGGTATCGCAACTAAAACAATTTCAATACTCCAAAATAATTCCTTAAAATTAATTAAATCACTTTGAATTATAGTTAGAATATATCCTATAATCCCTAATAAAATTGATATTAATATTCTTAAATATTTTTTTGAAATTTTGCTTATAAAAAAGCAATATGTTCAACAAGAAATAAACATGGAATAAACTACATTGGAATGTTATGTAACATATATCCTGAAGAACCTTGAGCAATAAATATTTGAAGAAAAGGATTTAATACATTATTTGTATTTCCATTAAATCTATTTTCTATCAATACCCAATATACATATGTTAGAAAAGATAATATTAAATAAGGTATTATCAAAGTTTTTATTTTTTTAATAAAAAACTCTTTTATATTTTTATATTTATTTTTAGAAAATACCAGACCAGATAGAAAAAAGAAAAGTGGCATATGAAAAGCATAAATGATATTATATGCAGGGCCATTTAAAATAATATGTCCCCAGATTACTAAAAAAATACCTATACCTTTAGCAATATCAATGTAAGAAATTCTATTTTTTATTTTCTCCATTTTGTAATCTCCTATATTCATCAAAATCTATAGTATTACCTGTTCCTCTTACAACAATATCTTCTTTCTTCAATACCTTTATAAAAGTTTTAAAAAATATTTTTATATCATTCATAAAAGTAATGTTATTTACGTATTCAATATCATATTTAAATCTTTCTTCCCAATTTAAAGCATTTCTTCCATTTATTTGAGCAAGACCAGTAAGACCTGGTCTTACATCATGTCTATGTTTCTCTTTTTCATTGTAATAAGGCAAATAGCTTACAGCAAGCGGTCTTGGACCAATTAAACTCATATCACCTTTTAATATATTAAACAGTTCTGGAAGTTCATCTAAGCTTGTACTTCTTAAGATTTTACCAAATCTTGTAAGTCTTTCTTTATCCGGTAATAATTTGCCATTTTCATCTTTTTTATCACTCATACTTCTAAATTTATATAATTTAAAAATTTTTTCATCCTTTCCAGGTCTTTCTTGTTTAAAAAATACTGGACTTCCTAATTTTATCCTTACTAAAATTGCCACAATTAGAAATACTGGTGACAAAATTATTAAACCAAATAAACTTATTAAAATATCTAAAAATCTTTTTATAATTTTTTTATACATTAATTAAATAAACCTCTTATAATTTTTATTATTCTTTCCATATCTTCTGGTGTATTTTTCGTATCTGAAGGCAAACAAACACCTCTTGTAAATAAATCTTCACCTATACTCATTTTATTTTCATCTAATTTTATGAAATCATATTTTTCAAATACAGGTTGTAAATGCATTGGCTTCCAAACAAGTCTTGATTCTATATTTTCTTTTTCTAAAGCATCTATTATATCTAAAGGTTTTACTTTTGAATTTTCTTTCAGTGTGATACAAGAAAGCCATCTATTAGATCTTTCATTTGTTTTTTCTAAAGTAAACTCAATATCTTTTATATCACTTAAACCTTTTCTATATGTTTCAAAAATTTCTCTTTTTTTAGCAATTCTTTCTTCTAAAACTTGCATTTGACCTCTCCCAATTCCTGCTAAAACATTACTTAGTCTATAATTATAACCAATTTCAGAATGTTGATAATATCTTGCAGGATCTTTACTTTGAGTAGACCAAAACTTTACTTTTTTTGCTAATTCTTCATTATCTGTGAGAAGCATTCCTCCACCTGTTGTTGTAATTATTTTGTTTCCATTAAAAGAAAGAGCAGAACATTTTCCAAATGTGCCTAAAAATTTTCCATCATATATTGTTCCTAATCCTTCTGCTGCATCCTCAAAAAGTGGTACATTATGTTTTTCACATATCTTTACAATTTCTTTCATGTTTGAAGCTCTACCATATAAATGAACAACTATAACTGCTTTAGGATTTGAATATTTTTCAAAAGCTTTTTCTAATGCTTTTGGATCCATATTCCAAGTTTCATATTCTGAATCTATAAATACAGGTGTAGCATTTTGATATATTATTGGATTTACACTTGCTGAAAAAGTTAAATCTGATACAAATACAATATCATTTTTTTCAACACCTAAAGCTTTAAGTCCCAGATGAATTGCTGAAGTTCCACTAGAAAGACCCACAGCTTTTTTTATTTTTAAGTAATTTTCAACAGAATTTTCAAATTCATCAATATTTTCTCCTACAGTTGAAAGCCAATTTGTTTTAAAAGCTTCTTTTACATATTTTTCTTCTAATTTTTCATCAGACATGTGTGGTGATGCTAAATATATTCTTGACATATAATGTTCATCCTTTCATATTTTTAATAATGTTTTTATTATTTATAAAAACTATTATATTTATTGTTCTTTATTATATTTTTCTTGTTCATGATATGTTGGTACTACTTCTTTTATTGTATCTTTTATATCCTGAAATTTTATGTCTTTTTTATCCAATAAAAATCTAAGTTTTTCTAATTTTTTGTCTATATCTTCCATTGTTATATCCATTGGTTCTGCAACGAATATTTTGTTATGAGATGTTTTTTGTAATCCTTCTTCACCCATTAGAATTTCTTCATATAATTTTTCACCAGGTCTTAAACCAGTAATTTTTATTTTTATGTCTTCATCAGGAACATATCCTGATAATTTTATTAAACTAACTGCTAAGTCATATATTTTTACTGGCTCTCCCATATCTAAAACAAATATCTCTCCACCATTTGCATAAGTTATTGCTTGCAGTATTAATTCAACAGCTTCTGGTATTGTCATAAAAAATCTTGTTATTTCTTTATGTGTAACTGTTACTGGTCCTCCTTCAGCAATCTGCTTTTTAAATAATGGAACTACCGACCCATTACTTCCTAAAACATTTCCAAAACGTACTGCAACAAATTTAGTATCACTTACTTTATTTTTAGCTTGAACTATCATTTCACACATTCTTTTGGTGGCTCCCATTATATTTGTAGGGTTTACTGCTTTATCTGTTGAAATTAAGATAAATTTTTTAGCTTTAAATTTATCTGCTGCATTTACAACATTATAAGTTCCAAAAATATTATTTTTTATTGCTTCAAGTGGACTATTTTCCATAAGTGGTACATGTTTATGTGCTGCTGCATGAAATACTAGATATGGATTATATTTTTCAAATACTTCTTCTAATCTTTTTTTATCTCTTATACTAGCAATTATTGCACATATTTTTGCTTTTGGATATTTAGCCTTTAATTCAAGTTCTATATCATACAAATTATTTTCATAAATATCTAGCATTACTAAACATCCGGGTTTATATTTCATAATTTGCCTACAAAGTTCTGAACCTATTGAACCACCTCCACCAGTTACCAATATAGTTTTGTCTTTTATCAATGATTCAATATTATTGTTGTCAAGTTTTACTGGCTCTCTTCCTAAAATATCCTCAATTTCCACATCTCTTAAATTTTCAAACAATTTTTTATTTTTAATTATTTCCTTCATTCCAGGAAGAATTCTTACTTTTGCCCTTGTTTTTTGACAAATATTTAAAATTTGTTTTTTGTTTTCATTGTCTATATTTGCAATAGAGAAAAATATAAAATCTATATGACATTCTTCACAAATTTTAACTATATCATTTCTATTTCCTATTATTTTTACGCCTGATACACTATAATTTAGCCTTTTTTTATTATCATCTATAATTCCAATAATATTATAATTTTCATTCATTTTTGTATGAATAGTTTTTATTATTTCATGTGCTGCGTTTCCTGCACCTATTATAAGTAAATTTTTTCTATTTTCTTTATTTACTGCTATGCCTTTATTGACTACATCATTTACTAGAATATACCTAACTATTAATCTATAACTTATCATTAGCATTGCAATAAATATGCTTGCAAGTATTGTTACTTTAGTTTCTGCCAAAAATATTTTAAATGTTTTCCTTATAATTGTGATAATTATTCCAGATAATAAACATAAAAAGAAATAAATTAAATAATCCTTACCTTCTTCATATCTAATAATACTTTTATATCTTCCTGTTAGATGAAAAACAACTTGATAAACTATTACAGATACTATAATTGTATTAGATAATCGACGTATATAATAATTTGATAATGAATATACAGAATCTGTTATTAGAACAACTCCAAGATAATATGCAAAAGCTATACAAAAAATGTCTAATATCATTAAAATTGCTGTTCTATATTTAACTAATTTTTTTATTTTTTCCACTATTTTTACCTCTTAAAATAACTCTTTTAGATTTTTACATTTTATCATTTTACTTGATTTTCTTCAAGTTAATCTCTTAATTTTATACAAAATTTTCACATAATAAAAAATATTGAAACATAATAAAGTACACCAATAAATGTTAGACAAAATATCTAACATTTATTGGTGTACTTTAAATTTCATAATTTATTTTATAAATTTTGATATTTTATGATAATGACTTATATTTTCTTGTAATCAATATTTTTATAAATTATTTCATTAAATATTCTGGATGTGCAAGATACCAATCTATTGTTTTAACTATTCCATCTTTAAACATTGTTTTTGGCTCCCAACCAAATTCAGCTTTTAACTTACTTGGATCTATTGCATATCTATAATCATGACCTTTTCTATCTTCAACAAAAGATATTAAACTTTCTGGTTTTCCTAGTCTTTCAAGGATTAATTTAACAATTTCTATATTTCTCTTTTCATTATGTCCACCAATATTATATCTCTCACCTTTTTTACCTTTATGTAATACAATATCTATAGCTTCACAATGGTCTTCAACATATAGCCAATCTCTTATATTTAATCCTTCTCCATATACTGGTAATTTCTCATCTTTTAATGCTAGAGAAATCATATGTGGTATTAATTTTTCATGATGTTGATATGGTCCATAATTATTTGAACAATTTGTTACACTTACATTCATTTTAAACGTTTCACTATAAGCTAATGCTATTAAATCAGATCCTGCCTTTGATGCTGAATATGGACTATTAGGTTTTATTGGAGAAGTTTCTGTAAAGTAACCAGTTTCACCAAGTGTTCCATATACTTCATCTGTTGAAATATGTACAAACTTATTTGAACTTCCTTCTCCCCAAATTTGTTTTGCAGCTTCTAATAATGTATGTGTACCAATTACATTTGTATGTGTAAATATAAAAGGTGTTTTTATACTATTATCAACATGTGATTCTGCAGCAAAATGAACAACAGCATCAATATCATATTTTTTAAATGTTTCTATAACAAAATCAAAATCACAAATATCACCTTGCACAAATGTTATTTTATCTTTTATATTATCTAAATTATGAATATTTCCTGCATAAGTTAATTTATCAAAAACTATAATATTGTATTTGCCTTCATATTTTTTTACCATTAATTCTGCAAAGTTTGCTCCTATAAAACCTGCTGCTCCTGTTATTAATATATTTTTCATTTTTCTCTTCCTTTATTTTTATTTAGATTTTATGGATAAATCTATAAACCATTTATATTTTAATAAAATTCTCCTACATTTGATATATCATAAGATATACCATTTTTATCAATGGCAACCACTCCAATTGCTCCACCTAAATCTTCGCCATTTTCATCTAAATCTGTTATTGTTATATTTGTAAATTTTACGATATTCTCTAAATCTCCTAATTTACCTGAAGATTTATAAGTTTCATTTTCAAACATTTCTTTTGAATCTAAATATTCAACAGTTCCATCTTCCATTAAAAATAGTATAACTGGTGCCATATCTCCATTTCCCATATAAGCAAGAAATGTTTCTTTGACTGATCCGTCAAATCCAGTTATTTCTTGATTATTTATTTCATCTAATTCTAAATTTGAAAACAATAACTTATATCCTTCATCTTCTATATCTGTTGAAACAAAAACTTTTCCATCTTTAACTTCAACATTTATTCCTGAAGTACCTCTATCTCTAAGGTCTTCTTCATATCTAACAAATTTATTTGTTGATATCATCTTATCTGGGTTAAATGTTACTTGGACTTCTGTTTCATCATCTATATTTTTATCAGTTTCTGCAACTAAATTCATATTATTTTCTTCAGCATTATTAGTTGTATTTTTATTCACAATATTTCCTTCTGATATATTTGCCAAAATTTCATTTTGTTTATCTGAAATATTCTTAATATAGAAAAATCCACCTATAATTAATATTAAAACCAATAGAATTAAAATAACTAATAGAACATTATTATTTTTCATATAAACACCTTCTTTATTTTAAGTTTTGAAATAAATCTGTATTTTTTAATTCTGCTAAACTTGGCCATTTAGCGTCTTTTTCTGATGTTAAATAATCTTCTTTTTTCATTCCTGGAACTTCTGGCCATACAATTCCAATTTCTGGATCATCCCATTTTAAACCACCTTCTGCTGAATGATTATAAACATCATCACATTTATAAGCAAATTCTGCTTCATCTGATAAAACTAAAAAACCATGTGCAAATCCTCTTGGAATCATAAACATTTTTTTATTTTCTTCTGAAAGAATTACCCCTTCCCATTTTCCATATGTTTTGCTACCTGGTCTTAAATCAACAGCAACATCAAACACTTCACCTTTAATACATCTTACAAGTTTTCCTTGAGTATTTTCTTTTTGAAAATGTAAACCTCTTAAAACACCTTTTTTGGATTTTGATTGATTGTCTTGTACAAATTCATTTGTTATTCCAATTTCTTCAAAATCAGATTTACTATATGTTTCCATAAAATATCCTCTGTTGTCACCAAATACTGTTGGTTCAATTACATAAACACCATCAATAGATGTATCAACTCTTTTAAACTTTCCCATTTAAATTCTTCCTTTCAAAATAAATCTTATTCTTTATTTTTATATCAAATATATACTATTTTTTCAATACATTATTTTTATTTTTTACAGTAATTGAGCTGTAAAATCTATTTTCATTTACAGCTCAATTAAATCTATAGTTTTCTTCCATTAATTTGCATTAAACAAATCACTTTCATATATTTCTTTATACTCTTTATAATTTTGTTCTGCAATTCTTTTTAAATATTTTCCATATTCTGTTTTCTTATATTTCTCAGCTTCTTTTAATAATGCATCTTTTGTAATCCATTCATTTCTATATGCTATTTCTTCTAGACAAGCTATTTGTATCCCTTGTCTTAATTCTATTGCTTTTACATAATCAGATGCATCAGATAATCTATCTGCTGAACCAGTATCAAACCAAGCATATCCTCTTCCTAAAGGTATAACTTGTAATTTTCCTTTTTGCATGTACTCCTTATTTACATCTGTAATTTCAAGTTCTCCTCTTTCAGATGGTTTTATTGATTTGGCAATTTTTACGACCTCATTATCATAAAAATAAATTCCTGGTACTGCAAAATGTGATTTTGGTTTCTCTGGTTTTTCTTCGATAGATAAAGCCTTTCCTGTTTTATCAATTTCAACAACGCCATAAGAAGTTGGATCTGCAACTTGATAACCAAAAATAATTCCACCTTCTTTTAAGTGACTTGCAGCTTTTAAAACTCTTTCAACTCTTGAGCCATATATCATATTATCTCCTAAAATTAAAGCTACATTATCATCACCAATAAATTCTTCTCCAAGAATAAAAGCATCTGCTAATCCAACTGGTTTTTCTTGAACCTTATATTCAAATTTCATTCCGAATCTTGAGCCATCTCCTAATAAGCTTTCAAAAGCAGGTAAATGTACAGGTGTTGATATTATTAATACCTCTCTTATTCCAGCCATCATTAAAGTTGATAAAGGATAATAAATCATAGGTTTATCATATACTGGTAACATTTGTTTTGATACTGCTAAAGTTATTGGATATAATCTAGTAGCACTCCCTCCTGCTAAAATAATTCCTTTCATTATTCAAATTCCTCCTTATTTTTTAACTAATAATATATCACATTCTATTTTAATTCTTCTTTTAAATATTCTTTTAGTGCATCTTCCCATTTTTCTGGAACAATTCCTATTGCTTTTAATTTTTCTTTAGATAATTGACTGTTTGTTGGTCTGTCACTTGATTGTGGATACATTTCCTTATATTCTTTTGAAGTAATCGCTTTTACTTTTGTTTTTATTCCTGCAATTTCAAAAATTTTTCTTGTAAATTCACACCAAGTTGTAAATCCTTCATTTGTGGAATGATAAATACCATACTCTGGTTCTTTTTCCATTATTTTTTCTATTATTTCACAAAGTGTTGTTGTTGAAGTAGGACTTCCATGTTGGTCATCTACAACAGAAATCTCATCATGATCTTTTGATAACCTAAGCATTGTTTTTACGAAATTTTTTCCGCCCAAACCATAAAGCCAAGCTGTTCTTAATATATAATATTTTTCTGCTTTTTTAGCATTTTCTTCTCCTACTAATTTTGTTCTTCCATAAGCACTTACTGGATTTGGTTTCATATCTTCTGTATAAATTTTATCCACTGGCATATCTCCAGCAAATACATAATCTGTACTAATATGTATTAATGTTGCATTTTCTTGCTTAGCTGCTTCTGCAATATTTTCCAAAGCTGTACCATTTACAGCCATTGCCAAATCTTCTTTAACTTCGCAAGCATCTACATTTGTAAAAGCTGCACAATTTATTATAAAATATGGTTTTATTTCTTTTGCTTTAGCAAGTACTGCTTGTCTATCACAAATATCAAGAGTTTGAATTGTTGTCCCTACAACATCATATTTTTTTTCTAATCTTTCTCTTAATTCTCCACCAAGCATTCCATCTGCTCCAATTAAAAATACTTTTTTCATTTTCCTACTCTTCTGTTAGTTTTCCTAACATCCTTTCCTATCATATTTTTTATTCATTTGATGTTCCCATTATATCACAGCAAAAGCTCTTGTCAAAGCTTTTTACACACTTTCCACAATTTACACAAAACTTTCACATTTTTTATTAATTTTGTATTTTTTCTTCTATTTTATGTTCTACGGAAATATTGGAATCCTTAATTATAGGATTAACTGTTATGCCTCCAATTAATGTAATCAATACCAAAAAGAATATAAATGTATTTTTATATTTTCTATCATCAATATTTAAAAATAAGAATGTTAATAGACAAAATTCAACAACATATAAATACAAATATCCTGTACTAGAGAAAATTTCTGGTCTTTGAATAATTGCACATAAGCATGTAAGAATTATACTTATTCTTATAGTTGTAGTAAATTTAAATACTTTTTCGTTAATATTTTGTAAAACATAAAATATTATCAATAGATTAGCAAAATTTACTGCTGGAACACACATACTTGGATTTATTTTTCCAAATAAAGTTATCTTTTCTATAATATCTGGGAATCCAGATATACAGTAAATTGTTTCAAATACCAAAATTATAGTTATAGGTAATAAAAATTCTATATGGTTATCATTTTTGTATAAATAATATAGTGCAAATAACATTGGAATTGGGAAAATTGAAATAAAACTTCCCAAATAATTTAAGTTTTCTACTTGTGCAAAAGGTAATAAAATATTTGACAAATAACTAAATAGCTCAGAAAATCCATTTAGATTACTATTTACTGTATAATTGATTGAAAACTTAAATATATTTTTAAGTATTATAATTTCTATAATACTTAATATAAAAAATACAATTAATAAAATTTTATTAATACTTTGGTTTGAAATATCTTTTCTGTTTTTTATTAAAATCCATATAATTAAAGCTAAAAATATATACCCAAAAGCTATTGCATAATCTAAAACTGTAAAAGTATAACAAATTGTAGAAATCATTGCAAATATCATGCAAAATATTTTATATTTTTTGCTTTCTAAAACTAAAATTTTATTAATTAAAACTACAATTAATTCACCTAAAATTAATGGCTCTATATATGCGAAATTCCAAGCTACAAATCCAGAAAAAGTTACTGCTATTGTTCCTATAATAGATAAATTTCTATTTTTCTCTGTTAAAATTAAAAACAATTCATAACTTACTAGCATTAATGCATAAAATTTTATATTCCACCATAAACATAAAACAACATCAGTTTCTAAAAGCCACTCTTTCAAAGTAATATTATTTTGAAAAAAACCAATAATTGTAGATAAAATTATCATATAAAAAGATATTTTATATCTTTTATCTACAATAAAATACCAAACTTTTTTAAAACCAAAAACAAAATGGCTAAAAACAAATGACGTTAGACCAAATATTGTAATAATTCTTGCTATAGAAATACTAAAATATACATTTGATTTAGTTAATATAAATTCTATTATTAAAGAAATTATAATAGATACTACTATTAATTTACTAAATTTATTTTTCTCTTTTTTTTCCATTTACTACCCCTTATAAATTATTAAAGACTGTAAATTAAAACAATTTAGCAGTCTTTAATTAATATTTTTAAAGATGATAAACTATTTTTTCCTTTGTTTATTTACTTGCCTTTGTCTTGCAATTCCCATATAATTTGATGGTACATCTTCTGTAATAGTTGAACCAGCAGCAATTAAAACATCATCCCCCAATGTTACTGGTGCAACTAAATTTGTATTAGAACCAATAAATGCTCTATCACCTATTATTGTTTTATTTTTATTTTTTCCATCATAATTACAAGTAATTGTACCACATCCAATATTTCCATCTACTCCTATTTTTGTATCTCCTAAATATATAAAATGTGGAACTTTAGTTCTATCACCTATAATTGTCTTTTTTAATTCGACAAAATTTCCTATTTTTACATTATTTCCAATTATACAACCTTCTCTTATATATGCATTTGGTCCAATTTCACAGTTATCTCCAATTATAACTCCTTCTTTTATTATTGTATTTGGATGTATTACTGTGTCAATTCCGATTTTTACATTATCATGTATATAAGTTGAATTTGCATCTTCAATTGTTACTCCATTTTTCATGTGAAATGCATTAATTCTCATTCTTAGTACCCTTGTTAGAAGTTCTAGTTGCGCTCTGTCATTAACTCCAAGAATTTCTGTATTGTCTTCTACAATAACAGCACCTGTTTTTAAACCTTTATCATTCATTATTTTTATAACATCTGTCAAATAATACTCTCCTTGAGCATTATTGGGTTTTAATAATTTTAATGCTGAAAGTAGTTCTTCAATGTCAAAACAATAAATTCCTGAATTTATTTCTTTTATTTCTTTTTCAAAAATATTTGCATCCTTTTCCTCTACAATAGCTTTTATATTACCACCTTCGTCACGAATAATTCTTCCATATCCAGTTGGATTTTCATATATTGCTGTCAAAAGAGTAGCATACTCTTTATTTTTGAAACTTTTAATTATTAAATTTTCAATGGTTTCTTTTCTTATTATAGGAACATCTCCATATAAAATAACAACTTTTCCACTTTTGCCTTCTAAAAATTTACTAGCTTGCATTACTGCATGACCTGTACCTAAAAGTTCATCTTGGTAAGCATATTTTACGGAATCTCCTAAAACTTCTTGAATTTGTTCTTTTAAATGTCCTACAACTGTAACAATTTCATCAGTTCCAACTTGACTTGCAAGCTCTGCAACTCTTTTTACTAATTCTTTATCATAAATTTTATGAACTAATTTTGATTTGTTTGATTTCATTCTAGTACCTTTTCCAGCAGCCATAATTACTGTCATAACAAACTTTTCTTCACCATCAACAATCATAAAAATCACCTTTCTTAAAAGTTTTATAACTTTTAGATTTATTAATTTATATTATTCAAACTTCTTTAAAATGTTTAAATCATTTTATTATAATATACAAAATTAGTCAATTATTTCTTTATTCCTATTTATAGTAAATTCATCAATATCAAAATTTGTTAGAAAATAAATAATTATTTCTTTACCTTTGTTACTGCGAGTCCATCTCCAACTTCTAAAATCTTGGTTTCTAAATTTGGATTTTCTGTAACTTCTTTAATATATTCTCTTAAATGTCTTACAGCTGTTCTTTGTTTATGCTTATTATAATCACTCATAACATATCCTTTATATAAAATATTATCTGCTAAAATTATTCCACCATTTTTGATTAATCTAATTCCTTCTTTTAAAAATATAGAATATTTACTTTTAGCTGCATCTATAAAAACTATATCATACTCACCATTTAGATTAGGTAAAATTTCAACTGCATTTCCTATCATAATATTTATTCTATCTGAAACTCCTATTTTTTCTACATTTTCTATTGCTTCTTTACCTCTTTCTTCATCAAGTTCTATTGTATCCACAATAGCTTTTTCTGAATATCTTACAAAACAAGTAGCTGAATATCCAACAGCAGTTCCTATTTCCAATATTTTTTCAGGATTTTCTTTCTTTAAAATTTCTTTTATTACTTCAAGTGTATCATCCATTATAATTGGAATATGTTTTTCTAAAGCTTCCTTTTTTACTTTACTAAATTCTTCAATATTAAACATTTTATTACCTCTTTTATTATATTAATTTATTTTTTATAATCAATATTAATTACTTTGTATAGAAATATATATCATAATACCTGTTGTTACTTACATATTACATTTATTTTCATATTGTTATTTATAACATAATTATTTACATTAATACTATTTAATTAAATTCTATATTACAATTTTGTTTAATTTGTGTTTTATGTAAAGTTATGTTATAATATTGTAGATAACCTGATAAACATTATATAGCAAGGGGTGATAGTGTGTCAATCTTTTCAACTGCTGAGGAATCAGTAATGTTTGACAAAATTGCTGAAGAGTTCGGAACAGAACTCCCACTTACAGACAGAATGTTATTATCAACTCTCCATTCTCAAAAAAATATCTCTTTTTACATAACATCTGGAGATATTATTAAACCTGCTGATTTTTTCAAAAAAAACAAGTCTATGTATTGGTTTATTCAAGATGGAGAGTGGCTTATGCATGAACATGTAGATTTTTCAAGAGTTTTCTACGCAATTGCTAAAGAGCCTTTTGACTTCAAACATCCTGCTGGAAGAAAAATGCATCAATTCTTTATAGCACTTCAACCCTAGAACTATTTTTTAGTTCTGTCTAAAAAATCCCGCTTAAGTATTACCAATAAATTGATATTACTTAAGTGGGATATCTCTTTTATTTCATATTTGCTCTTGCAGCTCTTTCTCTATCTTTATTATTTAAAATTTTCTTTCTTAATCTTATACTTTTTGGTGTTACTTCCACAAGTTCATCATCTTGAATAAACTCAATGGCTTTTTCCAAAGACATTTGAATTGGTGGAACTAGACGTAATGCTTCATCAGATCCTGAAGCTCTAGTATTTGTTAAATGTTTTTCTTTGCAAACATTTATTGCTAAATCTTCATTTCTTGAATTTAATCCAACTATCATTCCCTCATAAACTTCAACACCTGGTCCTATAAATAAATCACCTTTATCTTGTGCATTATACAAGCCATAAGTAATAGACTTTCCATTTTCAAATGCCACTATTGTTCCTCTTGTTCTTGATTGAATATCTCCTTTATATTCTTCATAGCATTCAAAAGTATGATTCATTGTTCCTTCACCTTTAGTATCTGTTAAAAATTCTGTTCTATATCCTATAATTCCTCTTGCTGGTATTTTAAATTCTATTTTGGTATGTCCATCTTCTGCTGGTTCCATGTTAATCATTTCAGCTTTCCTTCTACCTAATTTTTCAATAACATTTCCAACACAATCATCTGGAACATTTACAACTAGTCTTTCTATAGGCTCACATTTCACTCCATTTATTTCTTTAAAAATAACTTTAGGTCTTGAAACTAAAAGTTCAAATCCTTCTCTTCTCATCGTTTCTATTAAAACAGACAAATGCAATTCTCCTCTTCCTGAAACTTCAAAAGAATCTGGAGTATCTGTTTCTTTTACTCGTAAACTTACATTCCTGTCTAATTCTTTAAATAATCTATCTCTAATATGTCTAGATGTAATAAATTTTCCTTCTCTTCCAGCGAAAGGACCATTATTAACACTAAAAGTCATAGAAACTGTTGGTTCATCTATGTCAACAAAAGGAATTTTTTCAGGATTATTATAATCACAGATTGTATCTCCAATATTTATGTCTGAAACTCCTGATAAAGCAACTATATCTCCTGCATCTGCGTGTTCTACTTCAATTCTTTTTAAACCATCATATAAATATAACTTGGTTACTCTTGCATTTAATGTTTTATCATTTTTACAAATAGCAACAGGCATATTAAGCTCAATAGTTCCTCTTTCAACTCTACCTATAGCAATTCTTCCTATATAGTCATCATAATCAATATTAGAAACCAACATTTGCATTGTTCCATCCATATCACAAGCTGGTGGCTCTATATGATTAATGATTGTTTCAAACAAACATTTTAAATCAGTTTCTGGTTTATTTAAATCAAGTGTTGCTGTTCCTTGTTTTGCTGATGCATATACTACTGGAAATTCTAGTTGTTCATCATTTGCTCCAAGTTCAATAAATAATTCTAATACATCATCAACGACTTTTAATGGCTGTGCACCTGGTCTATCTATCTTATTTATAACAACTATTGGTTTTAGATTTAATGCTAAAGATTTCTTTAAAACTTCTCTAGTCTGTGGCATCGCTCCTTCAAAAGCATCTACTAAAAGAACTACACCATCTACCATTTTTAAAACACGCTCGACTTCTCCTCCAAAGTCTGCATGTCCTGGTGTATCTACTATATTAATTTTTATATCTCCATAATGAACTGCTGTGTTCTTTGAAAGTATTGTTATTCCTCTTTCTTTTTCTAAATCATTTGAATCCATAACTCTATCTTGTACTTGTTCATTACTTCTAAAAATTCCACTTTGTCTAAGCATAGCATCAACTAAAGTTGTTTTTCCATGATCAACGTGTGCTATTATTGCTACATTTCTAATTTTTTGGTTATTCATTTTATATTACCTCTTTTTACTTTTAAAATGATTCTTTGCTAAGCGCAAAATTAACCATATAATTATATACTACTTGCTATATTTTGTCAATATATACAAATTCCTTTTATACAAAAAAATAACAAGCTATAATGCTTGTCTTTTTTATGCTTGTTATCTTTTTAAATTTCTTTACTTGAAAGTTCTACAATCTTGTCTTTTATTATTTCACTTACTTTATCCTCTGTCTCTTTTTCAATCTTTTTACCTGTTATATATTCAGACAAATCTATTGGCTCACCATAAATTATTTCATTTTTTGAAAATGGTTTTGCAGGTCCTATAATTCCAACTGGAACAATTTTAGCATTTGTTTTTAAAGCCATATATGCAGCTCCATTTTTTATTTTTCCGTCATTTTTCTCTAAACCATTTCTTGTTCCTTCTGGGAAAATTCCTATACAACCACCATTTTTTAAGGTTTTTAAAGCTTCTTTTAATGCTGTAATATCTTTTTCATCTCTTTTTACATATATTCCTTCAAATAAAACTCCTAAAAATGCAAAAAGAGGATTTTTTCTTAATTCTTCTTTTGCCATAAATCTCATATGTCTTCCCGCTGTAACCACAATAAGTGGTGGATCTAAATACGTTCTATGATTTCCACAAAACAATAAAGCTCCTTCTTTAGGTACATTTTGTGTACCTACAATTTTCACTCTGTATACTATTTTACAATATATGAAAATAACTGTTCTTACAATCGTTCTTCCTAATTCAACAAAAAATTTCTTTACCATATCTTTTCCTCTTTACATAAATTTTTTTATCTTTTTTCTTTTTATATATACTAATTATAAATAAAATTTTAATCAGTTTCTTTCACAATATCTATTATTTATCTTTTATTTCTAAATAATAGTAAAATCTATCTTCTTTCACAAAATAACAATTTTATTTATTTTTCTTTTTTTCAATAATATTGATTATTTTTTCTACAACTTCTTCTATATTCATATTTGTTGTGTCAACATAAATCGCATCTTCAGCTTGTTTTAAAGGCGCTACTTTACTTGTTTTATCATTATTATCTCTGAATTTTATATTTTCTAAAATTTCTTCATAATTACTTGATATTCCTGCTTCTTCATTTTGCCTCACTCTTCTTCTTGCTCTTTCTTCTGCACTAGCATCTAAGTATATTTTAACATCTGCATTAGGAAATACATTTGTTCCAATATCTCTGCCTTCCATTATTATATTTAAATCTCTTGCTATATTTCTTTGAAAATTAACCATTGCTTCTCTAACAATTAATATATGTGAAACTTGAGAAACAATTTCATTTACTTCTTTAGTTCTTATTAATTTGGTTACATCTTCTCCGTTTAAGTAAAATTTATCAATTCCATTATCTTTTTTTAATTTTATATTTATTGTTTTAAGTAAAGATTCTATTTTATCTATTTCATTTAATTTTATATTTTTTCTTATCATATCTAAACTAACACATCTATACATAGCTCCTGTATCTATGTTTTCTAAATTCATTTTTTTACCAACTAATTTTGTAATTGTTCCTTTTCCACTACCTGCTGGTCCATCTATTGCTACAATAAAAGACATTTTTTCCTCCATTATTTATTTTTATTTTTTTCGTAATTAACTCCTTTTACAATTATTTCCATACTAAGTACGTTCATTGCTGTCAATTTTTCTATTTCTTTAATTATATTTTTTTTCAAACTTCCCATAGTTTCATTAATATTAAATCCATATTCTATAATTACTTCTATATAAATATATATACCATCTTCCGGTCCACTATGTTTTTTTATTATTGCTCTATAAATTTTATTAACACCACTAGTTTTTTTAGCAACATAATCAATAATTTGTTTAAAAACTGTGTCTGAAATTTGAAAATTCCCTAAATAGCTAAATGTTGGTCTTATAATTGATTTTTCAGAAATATATGGAGCTTTTCCTTTACCTTTAGATTTAAAAATTTGAAGTGGATCTAATAAATAACCAGAAAAATCTTTTTTTATTGCAAAAGTTGGAACTGGTATTACATGTTTACCTTGTGTTACTCTTATATTTCTTGCCATTGCCATTTCCTCTTCTGTTGCAACATCAGTTATATAAATTGTTTCTGATATTGGCTCAAATTCAAGATTCTCTGCTATTCTTTTTACCATTTCATCAGAAGTTCCCAAAATTAATATACTATCTGGTTTTCTCTTTTTTATAACAGCTTGGATTTCTTTTTTTCTTTCTTCGTTTTGAAATAAAGCATTTCTAACTGTTTCTATCTTTGTTGGAGCTTTTTTAGCAGATACTCCTGCTAAAACTTCGTTTCCTGAAATCAAAAGCCCATCATCTATTATGTAATTTATACCTCTTTCATTAGCAACCATTTGTGCTCTATAACTTTTTCCTGTTCCTGAAGGACCAACAAAAGCGTAAGTTTTCATTTTATGTGAAAATAACATAATTTCTCCTTTTATTATACTCTAATAATAAAATTTTTCAAATAGGTTTATTCTAAAAATATAACCTTTATTAGTATACCATATAAAAGAAAAAAAATCTAGCAATATACATCTATTTTAAACCTATATATTTTCACCACTATAAGAATAATAAAAAACTTTAAAATTTTATATAAATATTGGTATATAAATAGAGCTTTATATAATAGATAAATCTTTTGTTTCATCTATTATATAAAGCTCTATTTATGTTCTATAATATAACCTTTTTCTATTTTTATTGTCTTTTTATTTATATTTCCAGCTAAATCATTAACTATTATTCTATAAGTTCCAGAGTTTTCTATCTTATATGGATTCTTTTCTAAAATAGTCTTATTATTATCTAATATTTTAAATACTTCTATTTTTTGTATTCCAACATTATCTTTATAATTAATTTCTACATCTTTTTTATAAGTAGCTCCATCCTCTACCCCCAATATTTCAGGTGGTATTTTATCTATATTGTCTACTACATAAGTTATTATTTCACTATTTCCATAATCATCTGTTATCTTTATTGTGTTTTTCTCATTTTCTTCTATGATTCTTGATAACGTTTTTCTATCTACTGATAAAGAAAAACCTTCAATTTCATTAATTTCTTTATTAAAATTAATTATTAACTCTATATTTTGATTTGTATAATCTGTTCCATTTTTACTAAAATTTATATCATATAAAATTCGACTATCTGGAATTTTTAAAGAAAAAGCTGTTAATTTATATGAATAATTATATTTACCATAATTTGTTATTGATAAATATATAATAACTAATAAAAAAATTATAATTATTTTTAATATTTTAAAATTTTTTATAATATTATTCCTTTCTAAAATCTACTTATAAAATTGTTTCTAAGTATAAATAACTCCAATAAAAAATTTTCGTTTATTTACATTGACTTATTTTCACTAATATTTCTATATCCGTATTTTTTTCATTAGCATCTATATTTTTAGATTCATCCCACATGATTATTAATTTATAAGTTCTTTCAAATTCTTCTCCATTTTTCATAATTATTTCTCTGCTTATATCATTTATTAATGTTATTTCTTCAGCAGTTTGTGCATCTATTAATTTATATTTTACTGGAAAGTTATTATTTGTACTTTTTATTTCTATAAAATAATTGAAATTTACTTCACTAATTTTTTTCTTCCCATCTTTTGCAATTTCATAATTCTTTATTATGAAATTATATTCTTTTTCTCCAATATTTTTATTAAAATTATTCATTGTTACAGTTTCACTAATACTTTCAAGTTTTACTATTGGTTCTGCTATTTCAGCTTTTATTACAGTTTTTTCAAGTTCTTCATAAAACTTTGCAAATGTATTTTTACTAAAAAAAATTATTATAATTAAAATTATAATTACTCTCTTATTTTTATTATTCATATCATCATACTCTAAAAAACTTTCTGCTAAAAATATTTTTTATTCTTAGCAGAGAGTTTTTTTCTCTCTGCTTTTAATATATAAAGTTTATAGGATTTATTTTATAGAAAGATAATTTTTATTTAGATTGCATTCCAATTATTTGTAAAGTTATGTAGCAATCTAAGGAAGATGTACCATTTTCATCATAAAAAAAATGGGCGTCTTCTGCATCTTTCGAAGTTTCGTCGTTTTCATTAAATTCCCAGTTCCAATATATTTTAATAAATCTTTTTTGATTATTTTTTTCAACTGGTATTTTTCCGATTTAACTCTTTAGATGCTAGTTCTTTAAAAGTGTTATATTCTTCAGTCTTCTTTATTACACCTCCTTTTTCATTTATTATTTCGCCATAAAATTTCATATTTCTTGGTATATTTTTTTCTTCTAAGGTATTTATTTTATATTCAATTTCTACTTCAGCACCTGAAGCATCAATATCTATAAAAAAACTACCCTTTGTTCCAGGCATAAGTTTTTTTTCTGAAAATTTTATGACATTTTTTTCTGTTTGAGATTTTAATGACCAATTAGCAATATTAGCATAACCACTTACTAATTGAAGATTGTAATTTATAGCATATTTAAAGCCTACTATAAATCCAAATATAATTAGCGCTACAAAAATTAAAACACTAATTAATTTCTTTTTCACATAACCTCCTTTATAAAAATTAAGTTAAATATTTTAAACTGCTTTTATAATAATCATTTTAGGGGCATAAAACAAACTATCACTTTTATTGAATTAAATTTTAGTTGAGTTTTATCTTTGAATTTGGATTTTGCTAAATATTAGCAAGTTCAAAGTATAAAAAACTACTATAGAATATTTTCCATGTTTGGGGCACAACAAAAAAACTTTAATTTAATTTTTATATTTAATTTTCTAATTTGGGGTAAATAAATATCAGATTGATATTTACTAGGATTTTAAATACTTGTTGCAGTTAAAATATTTAACTTGTTTGCAATTATAGCACCATATTTTTAATGATTTATTATTTGTATTTATTTAGATACGTTTATTTTTGTTTTTTATATTATAAAAAGTTCTTTTAAATATTGATTTTAATATATCTGGCTTTTATTCTATAAAATAATTTTAAATTTTTTTAACTTAATTTTGTATTATTTACTATTTTTTATTCTTATATGTTCTTATTTTATATAAGAATATTTAGAAAATTTTCTATCAGATAAAAAGAGATAAATACAATTTCTTGTATTTATCTCTTGGTTGATAAATCTCTAGTTTTATTTAGTTATCCATTTAACTAAATTTAGATTTTCAGAATCTAATAACATCTCATGTTTTGGCATTACTCTAAATGTATAACCAAAATTTCCACCAACATTCAAATCTATAACTGCCTCATAAGTATATTTGTTTTCTTCCTTATTTTCTCCAATTTTATTCATTGTTGCAGTATAAACATTTTTTACTGTTCCATTATTTAAAAATTGTCCGAAATATACTTGAACATCTGTATTTTCTTCAGCTATATTAGGTAAGTATACTTCACAAGTAACTGTTATTTGAGTTCCTGAAGCAAGTCTTGCATTATCAACATTTCTATCTTGAACAATCTTTATGTTATCCCAATTGTTTCTTATATTCTTCTTCCATTCGGTAAATTCTGCAACTTTTTCTAAATCTTCAAAATATTTCTTCCTTAAGTTACAAAGTGGCATATAAAGATTATTCACATAATCAGAAACCATTCTAGATGTGCTATATTTTCCTCCAGTAGTCTTAATTGAATTCTTCATATATGTTAACCACTCATTTGATATACCATTTTCATCCTGATTATAATATGCAGGAATAATTTTATTTTCTAAAGTATGATATAAACTATTACTATCTGCTTTATCTTGTTCTTCATAAGAATCATATTGTGCATTTGTTCCTATTGACCATCCATTTGTTCCATCATATCCTTCGCACCACCATCCATCAAGAACACTAAAGTTTAGTACACCATTTACTGAAGCTTTCTCTCCTGAAGTTCCTGAAGCTTCCATTGGTCTTCTTGGATTATTAAGCCATACATCTACACCACTTATTAAATATCTAGAAATTCCTATATTATAATTTTCTAATAAAAAGATTTTTCCTTTAAATTGTGGCATTAGTGAAATTTCATGAATATATTTTATTAGATCTTGTCCTTCTTTATCTTGTGGATGAGCTTTTCCTGCAAACACTATTTGAACTGGATGATTTTCATCATTTAATAATTGTGTAAGTCTTGCTAAATCTTTAAATATTAAAGTAGCTCTTTTATAAGTTGCAAATCTTCTTGCAAATCCAATTGTTAAAGCTTTAGGATTCAATTTTCCTACAACCTCTGCAATTTGATCATATCCTATTCCACTATTTAAGTATCTATCTGTTACATTTTGTTTTATTAATTTAATTAGTTTTTCTTTTCTTTCAACATGTTCTTTCCAAAGCTTTTCATTTGGTATATTATCCACTTTTTCCCAAGTAGAGTCTAACTGAATTTTGTCTTGCCAATATGGTGGCAAATATTCATTAAATAATTCTTTTATATTTGGAGCAAGCCAAGTACAAGTATGAATTCCATTTGTTACATAAGTAATTGGTGATTCATCTTCTGCAATATTAGGCCATACTTCACTAAATAATTCTCTTGAGACTTCACCATGTAATTTACTTACGCCATTTTTCTTACCAGCAATTTTTAGTGCTAATATTCCCATATTGAATCCTGGTTCAAGGTCATTTCCTGGCATACCTAACCTTAAAAATTCTTCTTTAGTTATTCCTAATTTATCCCAAAAACCATTAAAATATTTTTCCACTAAACTTATATCAAATATATCGTTTCCTGCTGGAACTGGTGTATGTGTGGTAAATACAGTTTTAACTGTTGCAATTTCTTTTGCCATTTCAAAAGAAATTTGTTTTTCAGTCATAATATTTTTAATTAATTCTAAAGTTAAAAAAGATGAATGTCCTTCATTCATATGATATACAGTTGGTTGATATCCTAATATTTTAAGAGCTTTTACACCAGCCATACCAAGAACTATTTCTTGACGAATTCTCATTTCTTTATCTCCGCCATATAAACGAAGAGTAATTCCTCTTAAATCTTCATCATTTTGTTCAATATCTGAATCCATTAAATATAATTTAATTCTTCCAACATTTATTTGCCATAATTTTAAATATAAAGTTCTATTTTCTAATGGTATATCTATTATAATATCATCATCTATTTCATTTTTTACTGGAATAATTGGCAAATTATATAAATCAATATTATGATATTCTGAACATTGTTCACCACGAGAATTTATTCTTTGATGAAAATAGCCATTTTTATATAATAATCCTATAGCTACAAAGGGTAATCCTAAATCACTAGCTGATTTTAAATGATCTCCTGATAAAATACCCAGTCCTCCTGAATAAATTGGAACTATTTCATCTAGACCATATTCTGCAGAAAAATATGCTATTAAATCTTCCTTATTATTTGGATAATTTTTTGCATACCATGTATCTTTGCTTTCCATATAATCTTCAAAGTTTTCAACAACTTTATCATACTTTCTTAAAAAGTCTGAATCATTTACTGCCACATCTATTTTTTCTTGTGATATCATTTTCAAAAACTTTACTGGATTCTTCTCACAAGATTCCCATAATTCTTTATCGATAATCTCAAACAATCTTAAATATTCAGTATTCCAAGACCACCATAAATTATTTGCTATTTCTGTTAATTTATTTATTCTTCCAGGTAATTGTGGTACTACAGTTACTCTATTGAATATATACATAACAATATATTCCTCCTTTGTATTTATAAAATTTAATTTCATTTGTCATTTATACTAATAATTATCTATTAAAAAATTTTTTTTGTCAATTCTTTTCTGTTAATAAATTCTTTATTTTTTAGAATGTTTTTCTTTAGATTAATAATATATTTTTATTTTACATACAAATTATTTTTATATTACGTTTATGTTACATTTATATTTTTATATTTAATTTATATTATAATTAAAGTAAATTATTTGGAGGATTTGTCATGAATTTAAATACACAACAAAATATAGATCTTTGTAGAAAAGCTTTAGTTACTAAAGAATTGCAATATTATTCAAAATTATGTGAATTATATGCAAAACTTGCTATTATGCAAAATGGTAGATTAACATCAGAAGAATTACAATCAAAATATAGTTTACCTCTTACAATGGCTGCACGTGGGGATACTGAATTTACAAGACCTGAAAATAATATTATTAATGGAAGAAGATTGTATTCAAATCAAGAAATAGAAATTTTTAGAGACTATGCTTTTTCTGCTGGTAGATTAAGACAATTTCAAGAAGCAACCAATAAATTGTCAGGTACTTTAAGGGAAGACCGAAATGGTGAAAAATATATAGATAAACATGCTATGGATAATTATCATAAATTTATGCAAACAACATCAAAAAGTACACGTTACTTTGACGATTTTATTAGTGAGCATTCAAGACAAGGAATTGGTCATAATTTCTATTTAAAAACAAGACAAGCTATAAAAAGAATAAATGAAATTGATAGTCAACATTTGCCAATTGGAAAATTTATAAGAGATATTACTCCAGAAGCTTTTGGTTCAACAATTTCTAGAGTTAATTCTCATAGTCAAATAAAAGACCAAGCTTCTAGCATGTATTCAAGAAGTGAAACTAAAGAATTTCGTGAAGAACCTAGTCTTGTAAAAGAAGCTGCTCACGTAATTGGAAAAAAAGCCCAAAAATTTTTTACAAAGCATAAATCTCAGGTAAGAAATGTTATGATTAGTGCCGCTTGTTTGGCTACACTTTTAGGTGGGGCTTCTTATCTTAATGATAGAGCTGCATTTCAAGATTTAGATGTAAAAACAAATGCAGAACAAGGATATCAAAACTATGTATCACCTGAAACAATAAACAAACTTAGTGCAATTAGAACAGCTATTGAAAATGCTGAAAATTCTCCTACACAACCAAGTTATGATGATTTAAACTCAATACGTCAAGGCTTAGATGGTGTAATTGATGATGTTATGTCTGATTTAGTAACAGATGCTTTTGAATCTAAAAATCCAGATTGTAAAGTAACATCTGTTGAAACTAACTATGATAAAACAGTCAATATATATGCTACTAATGAACCTCATCCAGAAAATTTCTGTACTATTAGTTATACTGATAAAAATGGAGAAAAAAAAGAAATAACAATACACGAATTTAATTCACTTGCTGGAAATCCAATTATGCAAAGTTATGATAATGAATATGATTTAGATAAAAATTCTCCTAGTGTTAACGAAAATGATAATTTTGTAAAACAAGGTGAGGATGTTATGCAAACTCTTGCCGAATACAGAAAGATATTAGAAGATACTGAACATTTAGCTGGTACTCGAATGATTTATTCTGGTGGTTTTTTATTCACAGATCCATCATTAAAAACAATTTTACCAGAAAAAGCTCAAATCTTACAAGAAGAAAAATCAGAATCTGTAGAAACAAAAACAGATGACTCAAAAACTCAACAAGTACAAGAAGATAGTCATGATGAAAGATAAATACAACTATAATAAGTAAAAAAGTAATTTCTTTATAAAGAAATTACTTTTTATTTATTATATCAATATATTTTTAACTTTATATTTTTATCTATTTTTTAATATAAATATTTTTCTATTCATTACTTACAATAATTTATATATTATTATATACTAAAATTTTAACATATAATTTAAATTAAATTTTAAAAGAATTAGGTAAAAGTTCATTAAAAGTATATTCTTCTATTTTGTTGTCATATACTGTATATATTTTAAAATCATCATCAACAAATTCTCTCATAAATTGTCTACAGTAACCACAAGGTAAACACTTTTCTGGATTTTCTCCCTTTTTTCCTCCAAGTACCAAAATACTTTCAAATTCTCTTTCTCCTTCTCCTATTGCTTTACAAAAAGCAACTCTTTCTGCACAAATTGATTGAATTCCACTATTTTCAACATTACAACCTGTATATTTTTTTCCATTTTTTGTTTTTAAAACTGCACCTACTGTATAATTTGAATATGGTGAGTAAGCTCTTTGTCTCATATTTCTAGCTAAAATTAAGTCATCTCTTAAATCAACCATTTAAAAACCTCCCAAATTTATTTATATTTTCTAAAATTTATTAAAAACTTACCTCTTTTTGTTTCTTTTTCAATATCATCAAAAATAAATTTTCCTTTTCCTCTAATTGTTATTATATCTCCTTTATTTATCTTTTTTGAAGATTTAAATTCATTTATAGAATTTATAAAAACTCTTCCTTCTTCAATTAATTCTTCTGCTTTGCTTCTTGAACACCTTGCAAGTTCTGCTACAAAATTATCTAATCTTATTGAAGAAACAATTATATTTATATTTTCAAATTCTAATTCAATATTTTTTAATTCATTAATATTTTTAATTTTTATTTCTGATTTTTTAAATCTTGTTAAATCTTTTAAACCTAATACTAAGTAATTTGTAACTTCTAAAAGAGAAATTATATCAGCCCCATATTCTGTTACAAGAATGTCTCCAAATTTCTCTCTTTTTATTCCTAATTTCATTATCCCACTCAAAAATTCTCTATGTTCATATTTTAAATCATTTGGTAATTTTATTTCTATAACTTTTAAAATTTTTTCAAAATTTTTCTCTACAATATCTACTGAAAATTTTTCAGGATAAAAAATTAAAATTTGCCTATCAGCTTCTACTTTTCCTCCATAAAAAATATAATTTGTGATTTTGTTCTCTAATAAGAAGCTCTTTGCGATATTAAGTTCAGAAATATTTAAAAAATCTGTATATGTTATTTTGTTTCTTGTTTTTGAAAATTCATATTTATCTTTTATTTTAGCAATTAATAATTTATTATAATTTAATTTTTCTATTTCTGATTTTTCTATCATAACTTTACCTTAATATTATATAATTTTAAAATTTTGCTTTTATATAATTTCTATCATTTATGTTTCTAATTTTATTTAATTTTAAATTTTCTTTTATATTATTCACAATAGATGCTATATCTAAACCGTATTTTTCTTCAATTTCTCCTACACTTCCATGTTTTATAAATTCATCTGGATATGCTATTTTTTCTATATTTGTATTTATTTTATTTTCTACTAAAACCTCCTCTACTTTACTGCCTAAGCCTCCAACAATAGTTCCATCTTCTATTGTTACTATTAAGCCTGATAAATTTTCTAATAAAGTTTTTTCATCAAATGGTTTTAAAAATCTTGAATTTATTACAGTACATTCAATACCATCTTTTTCTAGTTCTTCTGCTACATCTGTTGCTCTCCCAACCATTTTTCCTATTGCAAGTATAGTTACATCTTTTCCTTTTCTTAAAATTTCAGATTTTCCTAAAATTATTTTTTCACAAAAGTTCCAAGCTTTTTCTTCTCCGCCTCTTGGATATCTTAGTAAAATTGGTCTTTTGGCTTCTATAGAAAACTCTAGCATTTCTTCTAGCTCATTAAAATCTTTCGGGGCCATTATAGTAAAATTAGGTATTGTATTTGTAAAAGACATATCTAATAATCCTTGGTGTGTTTCTCCATCATTTCCTACAATTCCTGCTCTATCTGCACAAACAACAACTGGTAAATTCTGTATTGCAACATCATGAACTAATTGATCATAAGCTCTTTGGATAAAAGATGAATATATTGGTACAACTGGAATTAATCCAGATTTTGCAAGCCCTGCAGCTAAACCAATAGCATGTTGTTCTGCAATTCCAACGTCAAAAAATCTTTTTGGATATTTTTTTGAAAACTCTGTAAGTCCTGTTCCATCTGTCATTGCTGCAGTTATTGCAACAATTTTTTTATTATTTTTTCCAAGTTTTACTAGTTTTTCTCCAAAAACTTTTGAATAATCTTTTTTTCCTTTTCCTATTTTTTCTCCTGTTTTTATATTAAATTTTGAAGTGCTATGATAGATTGCTGGTGTATCTTCAGCAGGTTTATATCCTTTTCCTTTTTTAGTTAATACATGAATTAGTATTGGACCTTCTTGTTCTTTAGATATTTTTAATATATCTTCAAGTTCTGATAAATTATGTCCATCAACAGGGCCTAAATATCTAAAACCTATATCTTCAAAATACATTTTGGGAATAACTAATTGTTTTATCCCCCTTTTTCCTTTTTGAACTAATTTTATAATTCTATCACCAATAAAAGGTATTTTACTTATTGTTCTTTTTCCTTTCATATTAGCTTTAATATATGTACTTTTTGTTCTTAGTTTTGAAAGCATCATTGAAATTCCACCAACATTTTTAGATATACTCATCTCATTATCATTTAGGATTACTATCATATTAGTATTGCTACTTCCAACATCATTTAAAGCTTCAAGTGCCATTCCTCCTGTTAATGCACCATCACCTATTAATGCTATTATTTTATTATTTTCACCTTTAATATCTCTTGCTCTTGCCATACCTAAAGCTATTGATATTGATGTGCTACTATGTCCTGTATTAAAATTGTCATAAATACTTTCATTAGTTTTTGGAAATCCTGCAATTCCTCCCATTTTTCTTAAAGTATCTAATTTATTTTTTCTTCCTGTTAAAATTTTATGTACATAAGTCTGATGTCCAACATCCCAAATAATTTTATCGATTGGAGTATTAAAAACTGAATGCAAAGCAATTGTAAGCTCAACTACTCCTAAGTTCGATGCTAAATGTCCTCCTGTTTCTGAAACAGTTTCTATTATTTTTTCTCTAATTTCTTTTGCAAGAATTTCTTTTTCTTCTATATTTAAACTTTTTAAATCCTCTGGATAATTAACTTTTTCTATAATCATTAAAATATCTCCCTATATTCATTTGAGTTATTATATCAAAAAAAGTGCTTTAGAAAAAGCACTTTTTAAAAATTTCACATATAATTTACTTTCCTAATATTCTAGCTATTTCTTCATGTCTTTTAACTTTTGCTGTTGTTGTTTTTATTAATTCTTCATCTGTTACAATTACACCTCTAATATGTTTATATGCTGGCATATTTTTATTTATTTCAGAAATTTTTTGTTTCATATATTTATATATGTCTTCTTCATTAACATATCCTAGTATATTTCTTATTTCGTCTTTATCATAAACAATTTTTACACAAACATCTAAATCTCCATCATTTGTAGGTCTTCCATATACAATATTTTCTTTTACTCCTGGAATATAACCTATTAAAATTTCTAATTCTTCTGGAAATATATTTTTCCCATTTTTTTGCACAATTACATTTTTCTTTCTACCTGTTATATATAAAAATCCATCTGCTATATATCCCAAATCACCTGTGTAGAACCACTCACCTTTCATTACTTCTTGTGTTGCATTATTGTTTTTATAATATCCTAGCATAACACTTGGACCTTTACATACAATTTCTCCAATCCCCTGTTCATCTTGATCTTCAATTTTTACTTCAAAACTTGGTAATGGTTTTCCAACAGAACCTTTTCTTTCTGTCTTATCTCCTTCAACTGCAAGTACAGGTGAAGTTTCTGTAAGTCCATACCCTTGAACAACTCTAAAACCTAAATTTTCTAAAGATTTAATTAATTCTTTATCCATTGGAGCTGCCCCACTTACTATTAATCTTAAATTTCCACCTACAGCTTCATGAATTTCTTTAAATATTTTTCTTTTTACTTTTATTTGTAATTTATCCAATACATTTGTAATTTTTACCATCCTATTTACAAGTTTTGTTTTTCCTTGTTTTTCTACATTTTTCATTATTCTTTTATAAATACTTTCTAATATAAGAGGAACACATACCATAACTGTTGGTTTGTATTCACACAAGTTTTGTTGTATATATTTTAAACCATCACAAAATGTCATATGTGCGCCAACATAAAACAATACATGATTTATTACAGCTTGAAAAGCATGATGAAAAGGTAATAGAGCAAGTGTGCTATCATCAGTTGAAAATTTAAGTATTCTAGCTATATCTAAAACATTTGAACATATATTTTTCTGTGAAAGCATTACAGCCTTTGAAATAGCTGTAGTTCCTGATGTAAATAACATTATAGACATTTCATCAGCATCTACTTGTGCATCTAAATAACTTCTATCTCCACTTATTAAAAGTTTTTCACCTTTAGCAATCAATTTCTTGTAAGACAATATTCCATCTTCATCATCATCTAGATCCATACAAATAAAATGTTCTATACTAGATAATTTTTGATTTCTTATTTTTTTCATTACTTCCATATATTTAGGTTCAAAAACAATAGCTTTTGCTTCACTACGTTCTGCTAAAGATATTATTTCATTATCTGGTAATGCTTTATCTAGTGGAACAATCACTTTTGCTCCTGTTGTTACTGCATAATATACAACATTCCATTCATATCTATTTTTAGTAATTAATGCCACTCTTTCTTTTTCCAACCCTAAATTATTTAATGCTGTTCCAAAACAATCAATTTCATGTTTAAATTCCTTATAAGTTAGTATATTGAACTCAACTTTTTCATCTTTCTGATACATTCTTTTTTTGAACTTAAATACTGGTCTATCTCCATATAATTCTACAGACTGATTTATTAAATCTTTAAAATCTGTTATCATCCTTATATCTTCATAATACTTTTCCATATAATCCTCCATGCTTTTGATAATTTATAGCATATATTACTAAAATAATAATAAAAAAATCCTCAAAATTTATAAATTTTCTATATTATTTATTATACTATAAATAATTTTTCTATTAGACTAAGTAGTCAGTTTTTATTTTCTCTATTTATTTTCATTATATATTTTTTTATAAGTAAATCATAATTAGACATTTAAATTATTGTTCTTATAATCTAGATAAACTTCTTCATCTAACCATTTTTTATTTTTGTCAATATTTCTTCTTAAATCTGTTGCTCTTACTGGTATTACTTGTCTATTACTATCAACACGTCTATCTACAATATTCATATATTTTGCTACAGCCGCACCATATTCTTCACTACTATAAAAATGTGTAACATTTTCATTTCCGATAATTTTTGATAAATATTCCATTTGGATGTTAACACTTTCATTATCTAAACCATATTTAGATGGTGGATTATGAGCAAATTTTATTTCTACATTTGGATATAATTTTTTTATCCAATTTGCTCTTTTCTCAGTTGGAATATTAATAACATCTGTATCATAAACAACAACTATAAGCTTATCCATCTCCTTTAAAGCTGTTTCTATTAAAAATTGATGTCCTTTATGTAATGGTGCAAATTTCCCTATTGTAAATCCAATTTTTTTATATTGATTTTTTTTACTTGAATTCATTTAATAAATTCATTTCCTTTCATAAGACTACATAAAGTATTATAACACATTTTTTATTAAACTTCAATATTTTATACTCTTATTTATTATAATAGCAAATTTTACTGCTATTGCTTATATTAATATCTAATGCTATAATGAAAAAAATCAATTATATTATAAATTCTAATAAAACAATATATTTTCTGGAGTTATTATGAAAACTTTTTTTAAGATTTTATTATTTTTTATTATTTTTTTAATATTTATATTTATAGCAATCTCATTATCAATTTTTTATCTAAATACTACATCTCAATCTTTAATATTAAAAAATAATTATAATTCTAATAATGTTAATATTTCAAATTCTGAAAACATAATTAATAATGAATCCAAAACTGTTATTCTTCAAACACCTGAAGATAAGAGTTTCTCAATGTCTGTCATTGGTGATATTATGTGTCATAATACTCAATTTAAAGACGCTTACTCTAATGGCAGTTATGATTTTTCCTATGTGTTTACTGATATAAAAGATTATATTCAATCTTCAGATATCTCTATAGGTAATTTAGAAACAACTTTCGCTGGATCTGAAAAACGGATATGATGGATATCCAGCTTTTAATACACCTGAAGCTTTAGCGCAAAATTTAAAAGATTTAGGTTTAGATATTATTGTAACAGCAAACAATCATAGTTTAGATACTGGATATTCTGGACTTGAAAGTACAATCAATTTTTTAGATAATTCACAGCTTTCTCATACTGGCACTTTTACATCTGAAGAAAGCCAAAATACAATTTTATATAAAGATGTAAATGGTATAAAAATTGCTTTTTTAGCATACACATATGGTACAAATGGGAATATCATCCCAAAAGATAAAAATTATTGTATAAACTTAATAGATCAAAATTTAATTTTACATCACTTGCAACTTGCGAAGCTTGAATCTCCTGATATTATTTGTGTTTATATGCATTGGGGAAACGAATATGAAACTACTCAAAATACATCCCAAGAAGAGCTTACAAATTTTTTATTTCAAAATGGTGTAGATATTATTTTGGGAAGCCATCCACATGTTATCCAACCAATGGAAAAACGCAATATAACATTACCTGATGGTTCAACCAAAGAAGGCTTTGTTATATATTCTTTAGGTAATTTTATGTCTGGACAAGTTATAGATAATACTAGGACCTCTATAATTTTAAATTTAAAAATTACCAAAAAGGGTGATTCAAAAAAAATTTCTATTGATGAAGTTTCTTATGTTCCAATTTATACATATACTTATCCTAATTATAAAAATTATAAAATTTTAGATATTGAAAAATCCATATTTAATTATGAAAATTCCATTTCACAAAATATTTCTAATGATACATATAATTTACTAAAAAGGGAATTAAAAAAAGTTAACAATATTCTTCAATGAATTTCTATTTAATAATAAAAGAGCGATTTTATAATTTTTTTCAAATTAAAAAAATCGTCTCTTATTTTTATTCATATTTTTTACCAAAATTTAAAAATAATTTTATTCATATCTTAAAGCATCTATTGGATTCATCTTAGCCGCTTTATTTGCTGGATAATATCCAAAAAATACACCTATACTCATAGAGAAAATAAGTGATATTAAAATTGCTGAAACTGATGGTCTTGCTGGATATCCTAATAAGTTTGAAGCTAAAATTCCTCCTCCAACAC
Source organism: uncultured Clostridium sp. (assembly GCA_900553685.1). Classification (GTDB taxonomy): domain Bacteria; phylum Bacillota; class Clostridia; order TANB77; family CAG-508; genus Scatovivens; species Scatovivens faecipullorum. Next base: position 80,054 of record USEI01000001.1, on the reverse strand, counting down.
CTAAAATAACTCCAAAGAGTCCTCCAATTAAACATATAATCATTGCCTCTACTATAAATTGCGTTCTTATAGAAGAATTTTTAGCTCCTAGAGCTTTCCTTGTTCCTATCTCTCTTGTTCTTTCTGTAATAGAAACAAGCATTATATTCATAACGCCTATTCCTCCAACTATTAAAGCTATTCCCGCTACTATTGAAATTGCTAGAGTTATAGTTGATAGCATGTCTGTAAGCATTGAAACCATACTTCCCATTGTTATAGCTGTAACTTCACAATCTTTATTTGCTCTATAATAAGGTTCAAAAAAGTTTTTAATTTTAGTTGCAAGTTCTTCTGAATCAACACCTACTTTTGTAATAATTTGCATATATGGATAAGTCATTTTTGCATGATCAAAATCCATTGCAGTTTTTAATGGAACATAAACATCTGTTGCCGTATTTTCTCCAAGCATATTCATTCCCATCATTCCAGTATTTTGATATTCATAAACACCTATAATAGAAAATTGTTCTGTTTTTCCATTAACAGTAATATCTATTTCTTCGCCTAATGCTTTTGAATTATCTCCATTATATAAATTACTTACTAATTCATCAGAAACAATAGCAACATTTTTTCTTTCATCAAAATCTATTGCTGAAAACATACGACCTGTTAATAAAGTTAATTCGTTAGTTATATAATATCCTACACTATTTCCTAATAATTTTATATTAGCACTATTATTGTCTTTTTCAGCAACTCCACTTCCAACAGAATATTGTAGATTAATCGCATAAATTTCATCAACAAATTTATCACACATCTCATTTATCATATCTTCTGTTATGTAATCATCCTCAGTAATATAATCAGAAGATGATAAACTTCCAAATTTCACACCATCAATATTCTTACTCTCCTCATTATCTTTCTTTTTTGTTTCAACCATAACATATACATCATTTGCACCCATTGATTGCATATTTTCTGAAACAGATAAGGTTAAAGAATCTCCAACAGTTATTATTGCAATTACAGAACCAATTCCTATAATAATTCCAAGCATTGTAAGTAAAGCTCTCATTTTATTAGAAAGAAGACTATTAACAGCTAAAACAATATTTTCCCATAAAAGCATTATTTTTTGCCTCCTCCCTTTTTCACATCTATAATATTGCCATCCCTAATTGAAATAATTCTATCTGTTTCTGCCGCTAGTTCTTCTGAGTGAGTTATTAATACTATAGTTTTTTTCTTTTCTTTATTTAATTTATGAAATAAATCCATTACTAATCTTCCTGTTTTAGAGTCTAAAGCACCAGTTGGTTCATCTGCTAAAATTATTGCTGGATCATTTGCCATTGCTCTTGCTATAGCAACTCTTTGTTTTTGACCACCAGATAATTCTTCTGGAAGATGTTTAGCTCTTTCTCCCATTTCAACTAATTCTAATAATTCTTTTGATCTTTTAGTTCTTTCTGCTCTTGACATTCCAGCATATAGCATTGGTAGTTCAACATTTTTTAAAGCATTAGTCTTTGCAATTAAATTATAAGTTTGAAAAACAAATCCAATTTTTGCATTTCTAATTTCTGAAAGTTCTGATTCATCTGCTTCACCAACATTAATTCCGTCTAATATATAAGTTCCTGAAGTTGGTCTATCCAAAACTCCAATCATATTCATTAAAGTAGATTTACCAGAACCAGATGGTCCAACTATTGCAACAAATTCTCCTTCTTCCACTTCTAAAGATATTCCATGTAATATCTCTAACTCGTTTGGCTGACCTATATAAAATTTTTTAACTATATTTTCTAATTTTATTATTGCACTCATATTATTTCCTCACTATACTCCTGCTCCTGCACCCATCATCTCTATTAATTCTTCTACTGAATTATTTGTATCGATTTTTGGAAGAACAACTTTCATTCCTGCTTTTAATTTATCAGAAATAACTTCTATATAATATGAACCTTCTATACCTGTTTCAACATCTAACTCTTCTTTTTCTTCTCCAGTATCATTTTTAGCAATTTCAATATATTTACTTCCATCTTCTCTTGTATATACACTATCATAAGGTACAGACCATACATTTTCTTTCATTTCTGTAATTATACTTAACTTTGCATTCATTCCTAAACGCAATCTTTCATTTGGTGTATCTAAAGCAATTTTTACGGTATAAGTAGCATTTCCTCCTGCACTTCCCATCTGTGTTGCTGTAGCAGAAGACATACCTGTTTGCATCGTAGAATTTGTTGCACTTACAGCTGTATAAATTACCCTTCCTTCTAGTTCTTCTTCTCTAGTTGCATCTGTTTTTATAATAACTTTCATACCTTCTTTAATATCTGCAATATCATATTCATCGATTTCTGCCTCTACAATAAATTCTTCACATCCTTCAACAGTAGCTATTGTAGAACCTGTGTAAATATCTCCTGCTTTTACATTAACTTTTGTAACTGTTCCTGAAACAGTTGATTTTAATGTTCCTTCTTCTAGTTTGTCTTGATATTCTTTTATTTGCATCTTTTGTGTTTCTGTTCCAACACTAGAACTTATTTCTGCTCCACTTAAGCTATCTCTCATTGAGGCAATTTGGCTATCTGCAGTTGTAGTTGCTGTATTATAAGCATTTACGGTTCCATCATAAGTTGCTTTTAATTTTGTAACATTTGCTTCTAATGTTGCAATATTTGATTGCGCTCCACTAACTGCACTACTAAGTGCTTGATAATTATTTTGAATTGGAGTATACTTTGCTTTTTCCTGTTCATAAGTTGCTTTATAATTTGATAAGTTTGTATTTGCAGTATTTAAAGCAATATTTGCACTATCTAATTCTGTTTTTGCTTTATTATAAGCTGTTAAAATATTTTCTGGCACATTTCCACCTGCATATTTATTATATTCAATTTCTGCACTTGAAAAAGCCGATTGTTTTGCATCATAAGCATATTTTGCTTGATTATATGCATTTTCTAGATCTTTATATTGATTTTCAATAATTGTATAGGAATTTTTTGCTTGAGTATAAGTTGTAGTATAATTATTTAAACTTGCTGTTTTATTTGATAAATCTTGTTTTGCAGAATTCAAAGCATTTTGTGCATCTTGATAGGCTTTTTGTGCATTATCAACATCTATTTTACTTATACTTAATTGTTTATCTTTATTTGCAATAGCATCGTTTAAACCTCTTTTTGCACTCTCAACAGTTAAATTTCCCTGTGCATCTGTTGCATTTAAACTTTTGTTTAAACTTGCTAAATTTTCTGAAATACTTGACGTATCAAATGTACATATTACGTCACCAACAGAAATTTTATCTCCTTCTTTAACATTTACTGAAGTTATTTTTAATCCATTCAAAGTAGATACAAAATTTTTGGTATCACTTGTTGAAATTACTCCTGTCGCACTTATACTTGTAGCAATACTTCTTTTAGCTATTTCTTCAACTTCTATTTTTTCTTTTTCTTGCTCTTTTGGTTTAAAAATATTTACCATAGCTACAATAATTACAATTACTATAATACTTACTACTATTATCTTCTTTTTTCTTTTTTTCTTTGATTTATCCATTTGGTATTTTTCCTTTCTTTTATGTATTTATTATTTTAATATCCCCAATATTTTAATTTTAAATTATTAAAATAAATGCTTTTTATGTTATTCATTTTAATAACAGAGAATATTATACCATAAATATAGCTAGTATGCATATAATAAAATATTAATATTTTATTATAATTTTCAAAAAAATATATTTTTCTATTTTTTCAACAAATTTTCTTACAAAATATTCTTTTTTTTCGATTATTATTTTTACAAAATTTTACCTTATATTACATTTTTGTAATATAAGTTTAATATTGTTGTTATATTTTCTTAACATATTTTATGCTATAATTTAATTATTAATAATGATAAATTATCTTTATTATATTTTAGGAGGAGTAAAATGTTAAACATACCACTATTAAAATTTGAGAAAACAACTACTTATTTAAATAATCAATTAAGTATTCAAGAAAATAATAAACAATTAATTATGGACATTATTGCTAATATTGGTTTAATTTTAAATACTTCTTCAGATGACAAAAAAGAAAATTTCGAAAAATTACTTAATTCTTCAAATGAATTTTTACAAACAATTTTAAATAATATAACAACTATAAATCAATTAAACTTAGAAATTTCAAATATTACAAATGAATTAACAAATGTATTTTCAGAAAACAATAAAACTTCAAAAACAAAGGAATTTTATATTGCTTCACTTGCTAATATTAAACCTAATATAGCAGCATACATAAAGAAATTTCAAAATTTAGAAAGAAAATTAGACATTGATAACAATAATTTTAATGAATTCATAGATATTAATAATTTTAAATACACTTTTGAAACAATAGAAAATAATGACAAAGAATCAACTTCTAATATATACGAATTTACAGGCTTTTCAGTTAACAATCAAGAAATTTCTTCAAAAAATTCTATATTTGAAAATGATTCTATAGTTCTTGAAGAAGTTGTTCCAGAAGAACCTGAAAGTATAGAAATTTCAGATAAAAATATTGAAGATAGTGAAAATGAAAATAATGAAAACTCAAAAATTGATGAGCTTACAAGAGAATTTAAAACACTTCTAACAGGTATTTCAAATGGAAATACAGAAATTAAAGACGTCTTTGAATTTGTTGAAACTTCTTTAAAAGCAGAATTCTCTGATAATAATCTATCAGAAACTGAGAATTTAGAAAATTCTTCTTTATATAAAAACTCTAAAGATAATGAAGATAAAAATAATGAATCTAACACAAATTCATCATTGGAAAATTCTATCTCAAATGAATATGATTTATTTGATTCTAAAGAATTAAATAATAAATTAGAAAATGTTGCATCAAATGATACTATAAATTTTTCTAATGATTTAATATCTCAAGATGAATTTTCTGAAACTTTAATACAAAATGATGATATCTCTAATAATTCAGTTGCTGAGCAAAAAAATACTGAAGAACCTGCTGTAAAACCAATGAGAACAGATTCTATTGATTTTTTTGATGATATAGATTTTACAAAAATTAATTCATTTAATAGTTCATATAAAAAAACAACTGAAAATTATATTTTAGAAGATGATGATGAAGAAGCATACGAAAATTATTCAAACAAAACTAGTGATATTTCATCTGCAATAGATGCTGAAGAAAACGAAGAAGTAGAAGAAAATATAGAAGAAAACTATTCTTTTGAAATAAATGATGATGGCTTTCTAATTAGCAATGATGATAATATACTTGATGTTGATGATGAAAATATAATATATGAAGAAGAAGATAACGAAATTTATGATGATGAACATGATAAAGAACTAGCTAGTGAAAAACATTTTTCTACCAAATCTGAAGATGAAAACTTATCTATCTCAGAGAAAATAGAAAAAATTAAAGCTGCATCTTATGATAATGAAACTTTAATAATATCTGAAAACACGAATAAAGTATATCTTCCATATAAAATCTCAGAATTATTAAAATATGTTGAAAGTTATCCTGATGTCTATACTTCCTTATCAGATGTTGTTGAACAAGAATTTATATTACCTTTTGACTATTTTACAAAACATCCATATAAAGTGAGATTTTTTGAAACTTTTAATTTAATTAGAAATCGTGCAGGTTATTCTGTTTTTACTGCTTTACGTTTTAGTGTAAAATTATTGTATAAAACCAATTTAAATCCTGCAATAATTGCTGCATGTAAAACACAAACTGAATTAAAAAGTCTTTTATATCATTTAGATAATGATGATTTAAAAGAATTTAAATACTTCAATATTGTATTTGATGTTAATCCTCTTAAACAATAAAATTATAATACCCCAATTATAAATAATAATTGGGGTATGTTTTTATACACTTTAGTTTTTCTATATTTTTTTATATATAACTTACTTTTATTATTTATATTTATTATTTTCATTTCTTATTAACATCATCTTATCTTATAAAATAATACAAATTAATCCCCCACTTCCCTCATTTACAATTCTTTGAAGTGTTTCTTGTAATTTACTTTGTGCCTCTTCTGGCATTTTTGCTAATTTATTTTGCAATCCTTCATTTACAAGTTCATGCAAACTTTTTCCAAAAATATTTGATTCCCAAATTTTTTTAGGATCATTTTCAAATTCAGAAAGAAGATATTTAACTAATTCTTCTGATTGTTTTTCACTTCCAACTATTGGAGAAACTTCTGTTTCTGTATTAATTTTTATCATATGAATTGAAGGTGCTTTTGCTTTTAATTTTACTCCATATTTGTTTCCTTGTTTTACTATTTCAGGTTCATCTAATATTAGATCTTCTATACCTGGAGTAACAATTCCATATCCTTTTTCGTTAACTTCATGTATTGCGTATGCCATTTTATCGTAATCTTTTTTGATTTTAGAAAATGATGATATACATGAAAATAGCTCTCCCTCATTTTTTATTTCAACACCAGTAATTTTAGTAAGTACATTATAAAATAAACTATCATTTAATTCTGCTTTTACAGTTACAACACCTGTTCCTAAGTTTATTTCCTCAATATTAGAACTTTTTATTTCTTCACATTCTTCCAATCTTAAATAATTTTCGTTTACATCTTTTAATCTTTTGGTTTCGCAGAAAGAATTTTTTACATTTTCAAATAAAGATATTTTTAATTCATTATTAATATCTAATCCATCTAACCATCTTGGAAATTTTACTTCAATTCTTTCTATCATAAATTCATATAACAACTTTGAAAAAATATAATTTATGTCTTCTATATTTAAATTTAAACAATTTATTGGAACTACTGTTGCAGAATATTTTTCTGATAATTCGTTTGCTAATTGTATACTATATGAATCATTTGGATTTTGGCAATTCATTAGCATTATAAATGGCTTATTTAACTCTTTTAATTCTTTTACTACTCTTTCTTCAGCCATTACATATTCTTCCCTTGGAATATCTGTAATCGTTCCATCTGTTGTAACAATAATTCCTACTGTAGAATGTTCAACAATTACCTTTTTAGTTCCTAATTCTGCAGCTGTTTCAAAAGGAATTTCTTCATCAGACCATGGTGTTTTTACCATTCTAGGCATATCATCTTCTAAGTATCCTATAGCATTATTAACTAAATATCCTACACAATCTACCAATCTAGTTTTCATTTTTAAATTTCCATTTAAATTAATTTCCACTGCCTCATTTGGAATGAATTTGGGCTCTGTAGTCATTATAGTTCTTCCACTTGCACTTTGTGGAAGTTCATCTATTGCCCTTTCCTTTTTATACTCATTTTCAATATTGGGTAAAACTAAAAGTTCCATGAATTTTTTTATAAAAGTAGATTTACCAGTTCTAACAGGTCCTACTACTCCTATATAAATATCTCCTTCCGTTCTTTTAGCTATATCTTGATATATTCCCAAACTCTCCATAAAAAATACCCTCCTATAAATTTGTACCTCTTTTAGTAATTTATATTAGGGTATTTTTTAAATATGACTATTTTTTATATATTATTTTCAACATTTACAAATATATAAAATTCTCCTGTCTCCTTATTTATTTTACCAAAATTCTTATTAAAAACATTTATATCATTTAAAGAATTTATTTTTTTAATTGAAATGTCTTGACTTAGAATTTCTATATTTGATAGTTTTCCTTTATTATCCGACCAAATCATCATAAAATTTAATATAGTTTTATTTGGATAATTAAAGCTATTAATTATTGAAAATTTATCTCTTAAATAAGTTCCATTAGTTACTAAAGTTTTGTCTTCTTCTGTAAATTTTTGATAAGCAATATTTTTCCATAAAGTATCAGAGCCAAATTCATAATAATAGTATAAATCATAAATTGATTTATCTATAAAAATATTGCTAGAATATAATTTATAATCATTTGGTTGCATATTTGAAGTTTTTAAATTTTCTTTAATATCTACAAAAATATTATTTTTCATTTTATATGCATTACTACTACCACATCTATAAATTTTATTTTTTATTTCAATATATTCACCTGTTCCAACAATATTTAATTCATTTATATTATATATTGGAATTATTTCATCATCTTCAGCATACAAAAATTCATCTACCTCTTCAGCTGTTTTTGAATACATTTGTTTTAATTCAATATTTTGTGTATCCTGCTCTTTTTTCTTACTTATTACAACCTGATAAATACTAAAAATAAATATAAGTAAAAAAAGCATTGCAATAAGTACAAATAATGAAATAATTCCAGATTGTGATCTTATTTTTTTCATACCTTAATTTCCTTATTTTAATTAATATATATATCATATCTATAAAATATTTTTTTCGCAATACTTTCCATAATATAAAAGTATATTTTTTCTATTTTAGTAAATACTAAGAAAAATAACTTTTTAAATTAGGAGCTATAGATTTGTAATGATTAAAAATATTTTTAAAAAAATATTTGCTTATAAAGAGATAAATGAATATAATTTTATTCTTCCTGAAAGTTCTAATGATATACCTGAAAAAGAGTTTTCAAAACAAGACAAAGAAATTGTAAGTGATTCTTTAGAAAATAACCTTGAATACTTAAAAATAAAATATAATATGTTAATAAATAGTGATATTCAAACAAGAGAGTTTACAATTCCTTTAAAAGATAAAAAAGTTTCAGCTTTTATAATTTATATAGATGGAATGATAAATAGCACAGATTTAAACGATTTTATTTTAAAACCAATTTTATTAAAAAATTCTATAAATATGAACGAAAACTCAAATAAAATTATTGATAATTCTACAAAAAAGAAAAAAATATACAAAAAATTAAACTTAGAAAAATTTTTATATAGTAGTCTAATTCCACAAAATAGTATATCTAAAGAAACTGAATTTAAAAATATTATTTCAAAAGTTAATTCTGGTTTTTGTGCACTATTTGTAGATGGATTAAATGTAGCAATATGCATTGAAACAAAAGGATTTGAAGGAAGAAGTGTTTCTGAACCTATTACTGAATCTGTTGTTAAAGGTTCTCATGAAGCCTTTGTTGAAAATATAAGAACAAATACCTCTATGCTTCGTAAAATAATTAACAATGAAAATTTAGTAATTGAAGAAACAACTGTTGGAGAAATAAGTAAAACTAAGGTTGCTATTTGTTATTTAAAAGATATTGCAAACAACGATTTAATTGCAGAAGCAAAATATAGAATAAATAATTTAAAAATAGATTACCTTATTTCTTCTGGTCAACTTGAACAACTAATCAAAGATAACAAATATACAGCTTTTCCTCAAACTATATCTACAGAACGTTCAGATAAAACATCTAACTATATTTTACTTGGTAGAGTTGCTATTTTGATAAATGGTTCACCTTTTGCAATAATTTTACCTGCCGTTTTAGTTGATTTTTTAACCTCACCTGAAGATTTTAATTTAAATTATCATTATGCAAATTTTTTAAAAATTATACGAAGTATAGCTTTAGTGGGTGCTTTACTCATTCCAGGTATGTATTTAGCAATAACTATGTATCACTATGAACTTTTACCAACAGAACTTCTTTTTGCAATTACATCTGCCAGAGAGGCTATTCCATTTCCTATATTTTTTGAAATTATAATTATGGAATTATCTTTTGAATTATTACAAGAAGCGAGTATTCGTGGACCAGCTTCTTTTAGTACAACAATACGGAATAATAGGTGCTTTAGTTATTGGAGATGCAGCAGTATCTGCTAATATCGTAAGTCCTATACTAATAATAATTGTAGCATTTGCTGGAATTTCAGCTTTTTCAATACCAGATAATTCTTTGAGATTTTCAATACGAATGTTTAGATTTATGTATACTATCTTAGGATATATTGCTGGTTTTCTAGGAATTGCTTTAGGACTATTTATTCATATTATATTATTATCAAGCCAGAACTCTTTTGGAGTACCTTTCTTTTCACCATATATACCTTTTAAAGATCTAAAGACTAATGATGGTATATATATAAATCCTGTATGGGCTAGAGAAAAAAGGAATTCTTTTTTAAATACCAAAAAGCCTAATATTGAAGAACATATTAGTATGAAATGGAGAAAAAATGGAAAATAATTACAAATTAGGAAAAATAGAATCTATTTTTATAATAGCAATTATTATGATAAGTAAATTAATATTAAATATTCCATATTATATTGTGAATCTAGTTGGAACAGGTGCTATTATAAATATAATATATGTAAGTATTGTTGATTTTATTTTTTTACTTATTTCATTAAAATTATTTAAAAATTTTGAAAACTCTGATATTTTAGATATTTCTGAATTTTTGGGCGGAAAAATATTAAAAATTATAGTTGCACTAATTAGTATTGTTTTATTTTTTTCAATATCTTTTATTACTTTATTAGATTTTTCAAATGTATTAAGAACTATATATTTTTCAAATTTTAATATGATATATATATTATTATTTTTTATTATTGGAATATTAATTGCAAATCTAAGTGGATTAAAATCAATCTCACATTCTATTTCTTTTATAGTTCCACTAATAATTTTAAGTATATTTATAACATTTTTTGCTATTTGGAATAAATTTGATATAAAGAATTTAACACCAATTTTTGGAGAAAGCTATCATACTACCTTTATAAAAGGATTAAGTAATACTTTTGTTATGAATTTTATAATTTATTTTTATTTTATAAAACCACTTTTAAAAAATCCTAGTGATTTTAATAAAATATCAATAATTTCTTATATTGTATCTTTCATACTTTTATTACTAACAACAATTTCTATGCTTACTCTATTTAGTGCTCCTACAGGAAATGAACCTATAAACTCACTACTTTTACTCGCAAGACAAATTGAACTTGGGAACTTTTTACAAAGAGTAGATGCTTTTTTCATATTTTTATGGATTTTTTCATTTTTTTCTTATTTGAGTTTTGTTATTTTTATAATAAATAAAATTGTAAAAAAAATTACTAATGTAACTAATGAAAAAATGATTAGTTTTTCTACTTGTAGTATATTATTAGGATTGGCTTTAATACCAACTAGCATATCACAAATACGTTTTATAGAAAATGTATTTTATAGATATTTTGTATTAATATTTATGTTTGGAATAAGCTTATTTATACTACTTTTTGCAAACATAAAAAAAAGAAGAAAGGCACATAAACAAATATGAGAAAAACAATTTTATTTTTAATTATAACTTTTCCATTACTCTTTCTACTTACAGGATGTGATAATTTAAACGGAATAGACCAGTATTTTTTTGTAACAGCCCTAGGTCTGGATAAATCTGAAAATGACTTATTATCTATAAGTATACAAATTCCGTCAAATTCTAGTAGTGAAAGTAGTGATAGTTCAAGTTCTTCTCAATCTAGTAATTACAAAGTATATACAGTTGAAGCCAAAACTATAGATGAAGGTATTAATATTTTTAATAATTTTCTAAGTAAACAATTAAATCTCTCTCATTGTGCTGCAATAGTTATATCTGAAGAACTCGCAACTGAAGGCATAAAAACATATTTCAATACTCTAAGTAATAATACAGAATTAAGAGATACCTGTAAATTAATAGTTAGTTCAAAATCAGCTTTTGATATATTAGATAAAGTACAAAATTCTGGAGAAGTATTTTCTTCAAGGTTATTTGACTATCTTATTTCATCTTCAGAAAATACAGGATTTACAATCCAATCTACTTTTGGTAGTTTTTTCCAAGAATTACACAACGATTATTTCGAGCCAACAACAATATATATGACAGTAACAGATAATAATATACAAGCAAATGGTTTGGCTATTTTTAAAGGTGAAACAATGGTTGGACATGTTGATATATTAGGTTCGATTGCTCATCTTATTCTTACAAATGATTTAAAATCTTGTATTATAACTATTAAAAACCCTTTCAATGAAGCAGAAGATGTAGATTTAGAATTAAGTTTATATAAAAATACAGATATAAAAATCGATATAATTAATGGCAGTCCATTTATTTCAGTAAATATTTATCCAGAAGGAAATATTCGTAGTTCTGGTAATATCTTTAATTATATAGATTCTAATAATATTGAAAAACTTGAAAAAACAGTTAATGAGTATTTAGAAAAACAAATAAAAAATTATTTATATGACATTACGAAAAAATATGATTCTGATGTTATTGGTTTTAAAGGAATATTAGAATCAAAATTTTTAACAACAGAAGAATTTAATAAAATTCATTGGGATAAGATCTTCAAAGATTCATTTTTTGATGTAAAAGTCGAAACTAGTTTAAATTCAAGCAATTTATTTAATAGAAAATAAAACAAAGAGAGGTTTTTTATGAAGGTTATTGCAATATTTTTTATTATATATTGCTTTTTAAAAACACTTTTTTACGCAATATATGAAATAAACTCAAAAAAAAATAAAAGTGGTGGTATAACAATTATTTTGATTGCATTAATAGGTTTTATTTTACCATTTACTATTTTAATATCTTTTTATTAAAATTTATTTTAATTACTAGTTATATTTATTATTTTTAGTTGTTATCTACCAAAAAAATCCCAAGTTTAATTAAAACTTGGGATTTTTTATTATTCATTTTCACTTTTTGGTTGGTCATCTGATTTATTTACTTTTATTTCTAACATCTTATCTTTTAATTCTTTCTCAATATTTAAAAGTTGCTTTTCTGCCTCTATTCTTTTAGTTCTTCCATTCTCATGAATTTCAAGTACTTTATCTAATGTTTCAATAATATCTTTATTAGTTTTTTGAAGTGTTTCAACACTTACTGTTGAATTTTCTGATTCTTCAGCAATTTCGATTGTTCCCTGTTTTAGCATTTCACTATTCTTCTGAAGCATTTCATTTGTTGTGTTTGTAACTGATTTTTGTATATCTAATGCACCTTTTGCATTAGCTAATCCTAATGCAATTACTATTTGGTTTTTCCAAAGAGGTATTGTATTTATAAGTGAATTTTGAATCTTTTCTACTAATTCACTATCATTATTTTGAATCAATCTAATTTGTGGAGCCATTTGAATCGAAATAATTCTTGTTGTTTTTAATTCATAAATTTTCTTTTCAAATCTATTTATTATATTTACCATATCATTTACTTTTTGTATATCAGCTTGCTCACCTGAAGCTTCAGCAGCTTTTTGTAACTCTGGTAAAGTTACATTTCTTAATTCATCTAATTTTTTTTCTCCAGCTATAATATATAAAGATAATTCTTTAAAATACTCTAAATTCTTTTCATACATAGTGTCGAAAATAGTTATATCTTTTAACATTTTAATTTTTTGAGTTTCTAACTGTTTCTCTATCTTGCTTACATTAGTTTCTACTTTACTAAATTTTACTATCATTTTTTCTATTTGTTTTTTTGCATTAAAAAACAAACCATATAAACCTTTTGGATTCAAACTAGCAGGAATATCTGTATCAAATTCTTTTACTTGTACTACTAAGTCTGCCAACAAATCTCCTACTTCACCAGTATTTTTAGTTTTTACACTTTGTAAAACTCCATCAGAAAAAGTTGATATTTTATTTTGAGCAGAAGATCCATACTGTAGAACTTGTGTTGTATCTGTAACATCCACTTTTTCACAAAATTCATCAATAGCATCTTGTTCTTCTTTTGATAATAAATCATAATTTAAAGAATTTTCTACTTTCTCTTCTGTTACTTTTTCTCCTTCTAAGATTTCCTTTTCAATTTTTTCTTTTTCGACTTTAGGTTCAATTTTTAGTTCTAAAGCAGCAGCATCACTCATTATTTTTTCCTCCTTAAAATTAATATCATTAGTATATAATAAAAATTATAATTACTTTAATTATGCTTCTTGAATTTTAATTTAATATTCTTACATATTTTATATTTAATATTTTTATATAAAAATTATATTTAATTATTTTCATTAAGATAAGAAATTAATTCTTTATATATATTACTATCCAAAGTTTGAAACGCTTCTGGCATATCTTTTGAAGTCCCATTAATTTCTAAATTTTCATTTTTTTCACTATTTTTTCTTAAACCAAATTTTTCTAAAACAACCTTTTGAAATTCTGAATCAGAAAATATATCTTTAAAATTATTTCCATTTTCTGTAAAACTTTCTAACACATATTCTTTTAGAATTGTTGGTGACGGATATAATATTTTAATATTAGATTCTATTTGTTTAAATGCACTAGGATTCGAATTTGCAAATTTAATTATACTTTTTTCATAATCTGCAAACAATGGAACAGCTGGCATTCCAAGTCTTACATATCTATCAAATAAATTTTCTTCATCACTACTCATACATTCAGATTTTTCGTAAATTTCTTTTAACTTAGGAAAAGTTTCTTCAGCATTCAAGCTTTCTTTACTCATTGTGGAAAGTAATAAACTATAATAACTTGCTCCTGAAGAAGTATTAATTGGATTTGCTGAAATTATATTAATATTTCCATATACCATATCTAAGCCTAGTTCAGCCCACATTTTTCCTTCTAATATATAATTTATTAATTTATTCATATCTGTAATATAATAAACATCATCTTTTTTAGTAACAATATTTTCATTAATTAAAATATCTACAACTTCATTCCAACTATAAATTACAAGTGGTGTACTTAGTAAGTTTTCATAATTTAGATTATTCTCATTTTTTTCATTAACCTTTTCTTTCAAATTATTCAAAATTTCATTATTAGAAAATATTAAATCATAATTTGAATTTACATTGTTTAATAAAGAACTATTTGATAACTCATTATTAGATAATTTTTCATAACTTACATCAAAATTATATTTTAAGTTTATTATTTCTTTAACTTTATCCTCTAAAAAAATTTCTACATCACTTAAATCAGCTATTTTTACTTTTTTTCTTTCTTCTATACTTAAGGTTGATGAATTTTGTTTGGAAATTTCACTTGGATTTAAAATAGATTTTATGAAAACAACTCCACAGATCAGTAAAATTAATATAATAATTCCTAAAAGTCTTTTTTTCAAACTAGTCCCTCCTTATTTTAAATCAAAATCATCATTAGGATTAAAACCATCTGAATTAAGCATAGAATTAAATACTTTTATTTCAGCATCTGTATCTATTATATCTGCTTCATATAAACTAGCAAGTTGCATTTTAAAAGATTTACTTATTTTTGATATCATATCTTCTGTTGAATCCATAATTTTTTTACTTTCATCACTTATCAATTCTTGATTTTCTATATCATCATACTTTATCATTATCTTTAATGTAACAGGTAAATAATAACTAAAAAATGTTTGTGCTTTATCTAACTTTTTAGGATTTTTTTCAACAGTATCTATTATTTTTTTAACAGTTTCATGAACTTCTTTTAAATCATCCACTAATTTATCATCTTCTACTTTATTCATAATAGCATACATTTGAGCATTTTGTTTTCTTGCTAAATCTAAAATATCATTTATATTCTTTTGTGGCTCATTATTCGTATTAATTTTATTTTCATTTTCTGAAAATAATAAATTTCCTGCTCCAAAAGCTACTACTGCCATTCCAAGTGAATATAATATTGGTATTTCTAAAAATAAGTATGGAACAGTAAAAAATGCGCCCCCTAATATTGCTGACAAAACTGTTCCTTTATAGCTTATATTACGTTTCTTCATTAATTATATCCCTCACTTCTTCCATAAAAGAATTTAATATTTCTTCTTCACTACTACCTAAATAATTTGTGTTATCGCTATATTCTATATTATTTTCTTCATTATTATTTTCTAGTTCCGTATTTTCTATTTTTGCATTGTCTATTTTTTCTGATAGCTCAGATTGATAAAGTTCTATAAATTTTTTTATTGTTTCAATATCCTGAAAATTAATTGGTGTAATGTATTTTGTAGTATCTATTCCCCAACTTAATTTAAAAATATTTTTATTTGCAAAATCACTAATTCCTCCATACCAAGCTCTTCTTCCCTTAGATGAAAGCATTTCTTGACCATCATCGCTCAGTATAAACTCTTGTAATTTTTCAAAAACTGCCTTTTTTTCACTATCTTCATTATCTATATATGCAAATGGAGAATTTGAAACATAAACTCCATCTTTTGGATATAAGGCATATATTATTTTATCACCATTATTTTCTAGTTCTTGATTTATACTTATTATTGATGATTCATAAGTAATAATAGCATTATAATCTCCATTTAAAAATAGTTTTTCTAAAATATTTTCACTACTTGATTCTTCAACTACTTTAAAGATTGAAACTAATTCATTCTTTACTTCCTGATTTTCTAAATATTCACTTTTTAATACTCCAGGAGTACCAGAAATTATTGAAATAAAATATAAATATGTAGAAATTCCAGTATTAGTTTGAGTAGGAGCTGCCATACAAATATTTAAACTTCCATCTTTTATTTTTTCTACGATATCTTTAGAATAAATATCATTTTTAGTAAAACCTAAATTTTCTGCTATATCTTCTTTTATTGCTAATACAATAGGATTTATACTTGTAGATTTGGCATCTACAATATGCACAGTATCTTCTAACATATTAAGCCATATAGAATCAGATACCCAAACTGCATCATATTTTTCACCAGAGTTTAGCGTATCAACTATATCTTTATCTTCTGCATATTCTATTTCTAAATCTATATTTTGAGATTTTGCATATTTAGTTAAAAACTCATCTATACCTTCATTTTCAGAACTTGAAATAAGTTTAAAATTAGATAATTCTTCTGTTGCTTGGTTATTATTTGATATATTTTCACCTACTGCACTTTTTTCAGGTTCTTGTTTTTTAAATAAGTTAACAATATTTGCAATAAATACAATAATTAATACTATAAGAAAAATAAACAGTACCGAAACTCTTTTATTTCCCTCCAACTTATATTCCTCCTAAAGTCAATTCTCAATTTACTTGAAATTATTTCATAAATATTTTATTTTATATTTCTTTTTTTGTAAATAGTATATTTCTTATTTTTTAGAACTTCTTCTTCTCCTAACTTTAGTTTCTTTTTTTCTAAATTCTTTCTTTTTATGTTCTTTTTTATCTACAGCATTTTGGTCTTCTTTATTTTTGTATTCTTTAGCAGTATTTACATCTACTTTTTTTACATTATCTGCTATAGCATATATTAATATTCCTACTATACCAATTACTATAAATAAATTTGCATAATCTGAACAAATATACAAAATTTCTTTACTTATATTTATTAACAAATTACTTAATGCTTTAGTTATAAAAAGAATATTGTCTATATTTATTTTTGAGAAAATTATACTAACTCCAATTTTTATTAAAATTCCTAAACTTAATAAACTTATACAGGCATAATTAATTGTCAAAAGCAAATTCTTTAAATTATTTACTATCAAAAATATAATAAAAGCAATTATCAAAATAATTGGTATAAATTTTATATTTTGAATTACTTGTTCTAATTTATCTAAAAATTCATGACCAGTCTTATATAATGAGCCATAAGCATTAACATTATTCTTGTATTCATTAACAATTAAATCTTCAAATTTTTCGACATTCTTTTTTCCTTGCTCATTAAGTGTTTTATTTTCAGAAACTAAATATTCATTTATTCTTTTATCTAAAGTTTCTCTAATAATAGAATCGCTAATTTGTATTTCTGTTCCATCATAAAGAGCATTTATGAAAGAATTTACATCATTTTTTATAGTATCCTCAGTATATAAATCTTTTATAATATCTTCTGGTAATCCAGATTGATAAATATAATTTTCAAACCCATTATCTACTTCTCTTGAAACTTGAAGATAAACTTGGTTTTCTTCCATTTTGGATAAGATATAGTCTTTATTTAAAATTTTATCCTGTAATATATTTATTACTATAGACATTGCTATTAATATTATTAGTAAAAAAGATAATATTATATTTAAAATTGTTTTAAATATTTTCATAATTATTCTCCTATTCTTCAACTGGATTTGCATATACAACATATCTTTGAGATGCATGTCCTATATTATTTATTGGCCAGCAAGTATATAACATTAATATTTCTTTTTCTTTTTGAATAGGCACTTCATCAACATCTGTTTCTTTAACAATTTTAGTATCATAAATTTCATAATTAAAAGTACCATAAGTTGTTTCTAAAGTAATAATATCACCAATTTCAGCTTTAGGTAAATTTGCCAAAAAAGTTTTAAAATTATGTCCTGCTAAAATTACACTTCCGCCTTCACCAGGAAAATAAGATCTTTCATCATGTGCTATACCACTCTTTAAGATTGTATAATTTGCTCCATAATATACTGGTAAACTTAAATTTATACTTTCAATTTTTATATCTGCGTATTTTGTTCCATATACTGGATAATTCACTAATACTCCACCTTCTAAAACCGGAGTAACATCTTGTTGTTTGGTCTCAGTAACAGTAATCATTTGTAAAAGGTAAGTTGCCAATTCAAATTTTTCTTTACCTAGAACTACAAATGTTCCACTTATTACTATTACAAACAAAAAAGCAACTATTAATGAAAAAATAGCTGCTTTTAATATTTTTAATACTTTTTTTACCAATTATTATGCTCTTTTCTTAACAACTATTGCAACGGCAACTATTGCTAAAACTGCAACTGCATATACAGCATAATTTGATCCTGTATATAATAATGTTGACCCAGCTGTTTGAGCTGTTCCACCGTTATTGGCTGCTCCTGTTCCTGCTGATGCTACATTACCTATTAATGATGTATATCCTCCTGAAGTTAAAACAGATCCATCTGCTTTTGTTAATGCAAATGTTTTAGCTTTTGTATCAACTGAAAGAGTTAAACCAGCTTCTTGAGCTGCTGATTTTGCAAGTGATAATACAGCTTCTTTTGTTTCTAAGCTAATTTGTGATAAACTTGTTGCTCCAGTTTCTCTTATTAAGTTTTCTGCTTGTGCTATTTTTGCTTGAACACTAGCTGCTGTAGCATCACTTAAACCTGATATATAATTTAAAACTGCTGTTTTTTGATTATTTGTTAGTTCAAATGTCATACCATTTATATTATGAATATCTCCAACATAATCTTTTAATGCTTGTGTAGAAGCATTAACATTCATAGACATTGTAATTACAGCTAAAACTACAACTGCCATAACTAATAATTTTGATAATTTTCTCATTATTTTTTTCCCCTTTCTCTTACTCAAAAAATAATACTGTAGTTAGTATAACATTTAATTTTTTTATTTGCAATACTTTTTTATATTACAATTTTATTTCTTTTTCTATAATTAAAATTTAACATTATTTTAAAAAATTGCTTGAATTCTTTTTTTACTTATGTTATTATATTTATTGTCAGTTTCATATAGGGGTATAGTGTCAATGGTAGCACATCGGTCTCCAAAACCGCCTGTGTGGGTTCGAATCCTACTACCCCTGCCAGACCAAAAAAAGCTAAGATATCTTAGCTTTCTTTTTTATCTATATATTTTTAAAATTTAATTATCTATATTGTAAAATTCTTTTTATATTTTTAATCTCATAAAGGAGGGCTTTCATATTAATTTTCTTAAATATTTTTATATTTTTTTATTCTTTATAATAATATTTTCATGTGTTATAAGTTTTTATAAAAATACAACTTTAACTTCAAATTATTTTTCTGAAAAAGATACAATATACTTTTTTTCAAATTCTAATTTTATTTGGCCAACGCCTCGGTTATCATACAATTACATCTAGATTTGGAAATAGAACTGCCCCAACAGATGGCGCTTCTTCAAATCACTCTGGTATAGATATTGCCGCACCAACTGGAACTAATATTCTCTCTGTTATTTCTGGAAACGTTATATATACTGGCTTTAATGGTGCTAATGGTTATACAATTCAAATTCAAAATAATAATATTATAACATCTTATTCGCATGTTTCTCCAGATTTTGTAGTTTCTGTTGGAGATTCAGTTAACTCTGGAGATATTATCTCAAGTGTTGGTCCTAAAATTGTTTATAATGTTCCAAATAATCCATATCACGATTCTTTAGGAAATCCAACAAATGGCGCTACAACTGGTGCTCACTTACATTTAACTATAAAAAAAGACGGCATTGCCGTCAATCCTTTAAATTTTTTTAATTAAATTCTTTCCATATATAATCCTGTTCTAGTATCAATTCTAACAACATCGCCAATTTCTACAAATAATGGTACAGATATTTCTAATCCATTTTCTAATGTAGCTGGTTTTCCTGAAGTTGTTGTTGTATTTCCACTAAATCCTGGTTCTGTATATGTAACCTCAAGTTCAACGAACATAGGTGGTTCAACATTAAATACTTTACCTTTAAAAGATAATACTGTCACATTCATATTTTCTTTTATATATTTTAGTGCATCACCTAATTGTTCTTCATTTAATGGTATTTGTTCATAAGTTTCATTATCCATTAAATAATATAATCCAGAATCATTATATAGATATTGCATTTCTCTTTTTTCTATTTCTGCACCCTGTAATTTTTCAGATGGATTAAATGTTCTTTCAATAACTGCCCCTGTTATAACATTTTTCATTTTTACTCTAACAAAAGCTGCTCCTTTACCTGGTTTAACATGCTGAAATTCTACAACTTTAAATACATTTCCATCTAATTCAAAAGTTGTATTATTTCTTAAATCTCCTGCCATATATACATCTGCCATAAAAATTTCTCCTTTTCTCTTTTTTATTTCAATCATTATTATATTACCATAAATTAACATATTAATCAATACTTTGCCAAAAGTTAATTGTATATCATTTTTTGTTTTTTCTTAAATATAATCTTATATTTAAAATTTTATAGTTATAAGTTATATTTAATGTAAATTATATTTATATTCTAATATTAAAATTTATTTTGCTAATTTTATTACAGTCAAATCTTTCTCTGAATTAGTTAAACTTAAACATTCATTTTTTTCAACTACAAAAGTATCTTCTATTCTTATTCCGAATTTTCCTGGAACATATACTCCTGGTTCTATAGCTATAACAGCATTTTCTTTTAAAATATTATCTTGCTTTGATAATAAAGTTGGAAGTTCATGTATTTCTAGTCCTACCCCATGTCCAAAAGCATGTAAAATTGAATAATTTTTTAATTTATACTCTGTTTCTCTATCTTTTATTACTGTTTTTATATTAGCACCATCTTTAAGGATTGAACTTATTCTTTTTTGTTCTAAAAGCACAAAATCATAGACTTCCTTATATTCGTCTTTTATTTCTTCAACAAAAACTACTCTTGATAAATCTGCGCAAAATCCTTTGTATTTTGCGCCAATATCAAATTGCACTATATCGCCTTTTTGAATTTCTCTATCTGTTGGAACTGCATGTGGCATAGAAGTATTTTCACCAAATGCCACTATCGAATCAAAAGCTAATTCATCAGCTCCATTTAAAATCATATATTTTTCAATTTCAAATGCAACTTCTTTTTCTGTCATACCTACTTTTATATTTCTTATTATATATTCAAAAGCTTTATCTGTAATCTCACAAGCTTTCTTTATAAATTCTATCTCTTGCTTTTCTTTAACAATTCTTTGATTTTCTATTAAACCTTCTGTTTCTACTAAATTAACTTGATAAGTTTGCAAATATTTTTGATATTTTTCATAAGTAACATATTTTTCTTCAAAGCCAACATTATTACAAAGCATAAAAATAGATTCATAATCATATTTATTAAGATTTCTACTATCATAAGCAATAATCTCATCATCTATTGTTAGTTTTCTATTTACACTTTCTATATATCTACTATCTGTAACAAAAATATTTTCCTTTGGTGCAAGTATTAAAATTCCTTCTTCTGAAAGTCCTGTTAAATATCTAACATTTATTGGATTAGAAACTATCATGCCATCTAACTTTAAAGATAATAATTGATTTCTAAGCCATTTAATTTTTATATTCATAAGACTTCAATCCTTTCCAAATTATTTAAAATAATGATATTTTATCTCCTAATACTTTGCAAAAAGCTAAAAATGTATCAAAAACAAAGTTGCTTGGCAAAAATATGCACGCAAATGCTGCAATAACCATAAATGGTCCAAATGCAACATATTCATCATTTGATTTTAAAATTAAAAGTCTAACAAGTAAAATTATTATTGAACAAACTGCTGCAACACAAAATGCAAGTAAAGATATTTCAGAAATTGTGCTTGTTCCAAAATATAGACCTAAAGCACTTATAAATTTAACATCTCCTAGCCCCATAGCTTCTTTTCCGGAAATTATCCAACCTAAGACTGTTATTATTCCAAAAATTGCCGCACCAACTATCATGCCTAAAATATAATCTTTTGCCATATTAACATTTGTAATACCATAAACAAAGCTAATAACTATTCCAAATTCAAAAATAGTTAAATTTAATCTATTAGGTATTATCCTATGTTTCACATCAATAGAAAAAGCTAAAATAAGCATTGGTGTTAAAATTAAGAACTTTATTAAATCCAAATTTTTAAATATATCATTTTTTTGTATTCCAAATCTATATAGCAAACATATATAGATAAATGCTGTAATTATCATAAATATATAATTATTTTTTAATCCTAGTTTATTTACTTTAAAAAATTCTTTACTAAAAACTTTTTTATTTTCTGGAATTCTTATATTACACCAAGCAACTATTTTTCCTACTATTAATCCAAGTATTCCTATTATTACATAAATTATTATAGATACATCATTAAAATACATCTTCTTTAGTTTTCCTTACCTACTTTTTTCAAATATTTTTTTATAATTAAGTTTTCTATTGGTCTTTTAAATCTAGTCATCCACAAGTCTTTTTCAGCAATCGGCTCTACTAATATAGAGAACATATTTGATCTATTAGCTCCAATTACATCTGTAAAAATTTGATCTCCAACAACTGCTATATTTTCATTTGGAAGATCTAATATTTTTTGTGCCATTTTAAATCCTCTTTTTAAAGGTTTAGTAGCAAATTTTATAAATGGAACTTCCATTAATTCTGCAACCATTTTTATCTTTTTCTCTTTATTACTGTTTGATAAAATCATACACTTTATATTATTTTTTTTCATATTTTCATGCCATTGTTTTAATCCATCTAGTATATTTAATTCAAAATCTAAAAGTGTATTATCTACATCTAAAATTAATCCTTTTATATTATTTTTCTTTAAAAATTCTGGTGTTATATCTGTTACTCTTCTGCAGTATAATCTTGGATAAAGCATTCTCGTTTTCCTCCGTTTTTTCATATATATATTACCAATATGTTATGATTTTGTCAAATAAAACTTAGAATAAAAGTTTATTTATAAATAAAACCAAAAATCGCCTAAAACTTAGTGACTTTTGGTTTTTATACTATTTACAAAAAATATGTTTTCCTATTGTTAATACCTGTGGTCTACTCCATATCCAACTTGAAGTTGCAGTATCTGGATTAAAATAATAAATGCAACCAGAAGTTGGATCCCAGCCGTTTATTGCATCCTGTGCTGCTTTTCTTGCAGTTTCATCTGGTTCTAAATTAATTTGTCCATCAGAAACACATGTATAAGCTCCTGCCTGATAAACAACACCAGCAATTGTATTAGGAAATCTAGAATCAGCAACTCTATTTAATACAGAAGCTGCAACTGCAACCATTCCTTTGTATGGTTCGCCTCTTGCCTCTCCATAAACTACTCTACTTAATAAATTTAAATCAGTATTATTACTAGTTGCACTATTACTATTATTAGATCCTGAAGTTATTCCTAAAGCTTTTAATGTTTTTTCTCCAGCAATTCCATCCACATCTAATCCGTTTTTCTTTTGAAAACTCTTTACTGCATTAAAAGTTCCTGTTCCATAGATTCCATCTATATTACCTGAATAATATCCCCATTGTTTTAATTTTGTTTGTATTTTTTTTACTTCCTCTCCTCTTGAACCATATTTAGATAATGCATAACTTACTGGTAAATATAATCCAATTAAAAGTATTAATATTAAAAAAATTATAACTAAATTCCTAGTCTTCATAACAATCTCCTTTCTTATTATTTCTATTGTTTACCAATAACAATAATTTATACAAAAATTACCTATATTTCATTTTTCAATTTTTGTTACCAAAATGTAACATATAATTACAAATTATGCCTTGAAAAAAATTTAGTTTATTATTATAATACATTTAATAAATGGGTATAGGAGTGTCTAGTTATGAGTAGTTATGCTGATATAAAATTCAGTGGTGATTTATTTCAAAATAAAAAAGTTAATATTACATATTCAGGAGACTTATTTAAAAAAAATTCTGATTCTGTAGCTATTGTATATGGATTTAATGATGAATGGCATCACACAACTGAAAAATTAATGGAAAAAACTGAAAATGGATTTACTGCAGAAATTAATTTACTAAACTATAATAATTTTAATTTCTGTTTTAGAAACTCTAATTATGAATGGGATAATAACAATTATCAAAATTACACATCTCCTATTTCAGAAGAACCTCAAATTGAAGAAAAATTTATTATAAATGAAAATATTATCAACGAAATATTAACTAATCTTTTTGAAGAAGATATTTCAAAATCAGATAATACAATTCTTAAAGCAATTGATCAAAATGAAATAGTTACAAAAGCAGATGTAAAAACAACCCAAGAAGTAAAATCAAGTGAAAATATCGAGTTTTCTGTCGAAGTTAAAAAAAGTGAACCAGTATCAATAGAAGATACTATTGTAAATAGCGTAGAAGAGCCTGAATTAAATAATGATATAGAAAATATTTTTAATGATATATATAATGAAGAAAAATCAAATGATACTAATACACCTTCTACTAATAAACAAGAATTATTAACTAATATTTTATCTGAAAATCAAACAGAAACTGAAAAAATTGCTGAATTTGACATGGATAATTTAATTGATGAAATATTATCTCCAATAGTAAAATCATCTACTTTTGAAGAAGAAAATGTTTCTTCTATAGAAAATTTTAAAAATGGATTAGAAACAAATGATCAAGAAAATAATTTTAAAGAAAAAGCTGATGATATTATTAATGAAAGTGTTGTTAATTTTGAAAATGAAATAAAACCTGATAATAATACAAATTCTGAAAATAATGCTCAAAAAAATATTAATAAAGAGCAATCAGTTTATGAAATTTCTGATACTGAATTAGATAATAATCTTGATGCCACTATAGATAATCTAATAACTAATTTATATAATAATGCTCAAAATGAAGTACAAAAATCAGAAAGTGCAAATTCAAACATTAATTTTACAAATATACAAGAGACTGATAATCAAGAATACAAAAATGATATAAATATAGAAACAGAGCCTGATGCAGAAGCCCCTTTAATAGATGTTTTAAATACGGATGAAAATACAAAAAATGAAGAAACTGCATTAATCGAAGTTGATAATCAAGATGATTTTTTAGTTAGTCCAAGAAGCTTGAGTAAATTTTATATGTTTAAGAAAAAAGTAAAATTAGCTTTCTATAAACTTTTTGTAGCAATACCAAAAATATTATCTAGTTCATTTAATGAAGATAAAACTAATAAATAAAAAATATAATTAAAATAATACTAAAAAAATCACGAGTTATACTCGTGATTTTTTACATTAAGCAAATTTAAAGTTTCTATCATTTGTTTTTTCTATTTTGGTAAATATTTTGAACTTACTTCATTTTTAAAAATTACTTCTACTACTCATTATAATCCATTATTATTTTTTTTAAAAGATTCCTACTATATCTTCATTTTCATCCAATCTTATTTTTTCTGCTGCTGGAATTCTTGGTAATCCAGGCATTGTAAAAATTTTACCTGTTTTTACAACTACAAACTCTGCTCCATTTTTAACAATTACTTCTTTTATAGTTATTTTAAAAGGCTTATCACATAATAAGTTTTTAGCATTATCTGAAAAAGAATATTGAGTTTTTGCTATGCAAATAGGAAATTTTCCATACCCCAATTTCTCTATTTGTAAAATCTGTTCTTCTGCTTCTTCTGTGTATTCAACACCAATTGCTCCATAAATTTCTTTTGCAACTTTTTCAATTTTCTCTTTAATTTTATCTTCATCTTTATATACAAAATTTATTTTATTTTTATTTTCAACAAGTCTAACAATTTTTTCTGCTAGATCTATTGCTCCATCTCCACCTTTACTCCATACATCTGTAACACTTAATTCAATCTCTTTTTCTTTCAATTTATTTTCTAAAAACTTTATTTCTTTTTCTGTATCAGAATAATATTTATTTATTGCAACAATAGGAGTTAATCCGTATTTATTTTTAATATTATCTACATGTCTTAATAAATTTTGAATTCCAATTTCTAAAGCGGCAATATTTTCCTCAGAACATTCATCTTGTTTGGCTCCCCCATGATATTTTAAAGCTTTTAAAGTTGCTACACAAACTGCTGCTGAAGGATTCAATTTAGCTTTTCTACATTTAATATTAACAAATTTTTCTGCTCCTAAATCTGCACCAAAACCTGCTTCTGTAATAACAAAATCTCCAAGTTTTAATGCTAATCTTGTTCCTATCACACTATTACATCCATGAGCAATATTTGCAAATGGTCCACCATGAACTATTGCTAAATTATGCTTTAGAGTTTGTACAATATTAGGATTAATTGCATCTTTTAATAAAACAGTTAAAGCACCTTCAGCTTTTAAATCTCTTGCAAAAATCGGATTGTCCTCTTCATTATATCCGACAATTATATTACCTAATCTTCTTTCTAGATCTTTTAAATCTTCTGCTAAACAAAAAATAGCCATAATTTCAGAAGCAACAGAAATATCGAAACCATCTTTTCTTGGAATCATATTTTTTTCGTTTGATAATCCTATTTCAACTTCTCTTAAACTTCTATCATTTAAATCTACACATCTTTTCCAAATAACTTTTTTGAATTTCAATTTATTTCCATAGTAAATATGATTATCAATCATAGCTGATAATAAGTTATTTGCAGAAGTTATAGCATGAATATCTCCTGTAAAATGTAGATTAATATCTTCCATTGGAGCAACTTGCGAATATCCTCCACCAGTAGCTCCACCTTTTATACCAAATACTGGACCTAATGAAGGTTCTCTTAAAGCCAAAACTGACTTTTTCCCTATAAGATTTAATGCATCTGATAATCCTATTGCAACAGTAGTTTTTCCCTCTCCTAATGGTGTTGGATTTATTGCAGTAACAAGTACAAGTTTGCCATCCTTTTCTTTCTTCATCTTATTAATAAATTCTCTAGATATTTTGGCTTTATACTTTCCATATACTTCGAGATCATCTTCGGTAATGCCATACTTTCTAGCTACTTCCGTTATTTTTTCTAACTTCACATTTCTTGCAATCTCAATATCAGTCATAATAATACCTCCTATTTTATAATCTCATATAAATATGCCTTTCTAGCTAAGCACTTTTCTTTAGTAACATATATAAGTTTTAACCTATCCTTTGATTTTCTAAAAGAATTCAAATCTGTAATATTAGAATCTTCTGATATTAAATTTAGTACATAAAGATTTTTATTTGATTCTTCTTTTAATTTATTTATAGCATTTTCCAAATAATCTTCACCTTTTTTATCTAAAAATTTATTCCAAGTAGCATATGTCATAAAAACACAATCTGTTGCATCATAAAATTTATAATCTTTTCCTGATAAGTATACTTCTACAGAAGATATAGAATCCCAATTTACTGTAATAAATATACTACCTTCTTCTATATTTTCATCTATATAATTTGCTACAGCCTTTGAGTCATTATAAGGATACTTAATTTCTTGATAAATTACTCTAATTGTATTTGGTAATCCTAATATCGTAATAATAATTAATAGTATTTCAAAAATAGTCATCTTATTTTTATTTTTTGAAAAATTAGTCATATTCCAAGATAAAAATAATACAAAAATATATATTAATGCAGTTCTTTGGTCTGTATAAATACCGAAAATAGCTAATTGAACATATAAATAAAACATTAAGCCTATAGTAAAAATTATTCCTTGTTTTTTGTTTATTTTCCAAGATTTTACTATTAAATAAGTAAAAAATAGAGCTTCTAACAATATAATAATTCCATATTTATCTACTCCAAATAAAACTCTAGATAAATTTTTTCCAAAATTAATTGCTCTGTATAAAACACTTATAATTTGATCTGTACCATGAGTTGCTGCTATAGAAAAAATATATCCCATAATTGCCATTACCACAACTAAAAAAATTCCTAAAAATGCAATAATAGCTCCAATTATTAATTTACAATTTTGTTTTTTTGAGTTTGTATGCAATTTATCCAAAAATTCTTCTTTTATGTAAAAAATATATATTATTACAGCAAGACCTAAAACAATTATATGTGAATTACTTAATATTGCAATACATATACCATACGTAATTGGATATTTTTCAGGTTTCTCATTTAATATACTTATTATTATTAACATTAATGGAATTATTATATATGGTCTTAAAATGATTGGCATATAATATAAAAAAACTGAACTAAATAAAATTAATATTTTGGTTAATTTCTTAAAAGGTGCTTTAATTAGAACAAGTAAACAAATTATTCCTGCAAAAATAAACATTAATACATTTGTAAAAATATATGGTAATCCACTTTTAGCAAAAAACGCTAATAAATAGTGCCACATAAATGAATGACCTTCATATTTCATTTGTTCAATTATTTGTAAAAAGTCCAGATCCCTTGCAATTAACCAAGCCTGTGCTTCATCTTCCCAAGCTTCATGAAAAAATGAAATACTAATCACTATACTCATATATAAAATAAAACATAATATTATAAATATATTGTTTTTTAAATTTTTATTATTTTTTATTTTATCTTTTATTTTATTAATATTTTTATTTTCTTTCATATTTTTCTTCTATCTTCTAATTTATAGTTATATCACAAGACCTGCTATAGCTCCTAAAAGAGCACCCACAAATACTTGAATAGGTGTATGTCCTAAAGCTTCTATTAATCTTTCTTGAACTTCTACTTGACTTAATCCCGGTGTATCTAAAATATGGTTTAAAATTCTAGCTTGTTTTCCTGCTGCTCTTCTTATTCCTGCAGCATCATACATAACTACAAAAGCCATTATTAATGCTATAGCAAAAATACCAGAATTAAAACCATATTCCTTACCAATACACATAGCAAGTGAACATACAACTGCTGAGTGAGAACTTGGCATTCCACCAGCACCTATAATTCTTTTCACATTTAATCTTCTATTTATCACTAAATCTGTTATAACTTTAAATGTTTGTATTATAATCCATAAAACAAGTGGTATAACTATACATTTATTAGTAAAAATTTCATTAATGATTTTCATATCTTACTTATTCTTCAGGACTGAAGTTTTCCTCCTTTATCTCATCATTATCATTTATTAATACTGTTATTCTTTTTTCAGCATCTTCTAGTTTTGTATTGCATTCTTTTGAAATTCTCATACCTTCTTCAAATAATTTTACAGAATCATCTAAAGATAATTGCTCTTTTTCTAATTTATTTGTTATATCTTCTAATTTTTCTATTAATTCTTCAAAATTTAATTCTTTTTTTTCACTCATTTTAATACCTCTTAATCTTAATAATCAATTGTAACTGTTTTACTTTCTAAATTAACTTTAAAATAGTTTCTAACAGAAGCTGTTTCTAGTGATACTACGGCAATTATGTATTCTCCATCAGTAGTTACTGAATCACATCTAAAACTTACTGAATCATCTTCTCCCCATTTTTGTTTAACAAGCTCAATAGCTTCTTGCTTTTTATCTGTTGTTCCAACATCTGTATTTGATTCATAAACTGAACTTGATGGTACTATATCTGTTGGATTTACTGGAGTAGTTTCTGTTTTTTCTTGAGAATTTTCTTCATTTCCTGCTTCATTAGATATAACTTTATTTTCATCTACCGTATTTGTTACATTCTCTAATACTTCATTTGTTTCATTTGCAAAAACATCTACTTCTTCTGTTTTATTATTTCTAAAAGTAAGAAAACAAATTACACAAACTAAAATTATAAGTATAATTAATATAAAAATTTTTATTTTCTTATTCATAATTTTCTCTCCTTAAATTATATTATCTTTGCATTTACATTTCCATCTTGGAATCTTATATCAATTTCCATATTTTTTTTCAAAGTTTTAGCACTTGTGATAACTTTTCCATCAGTTTCTGCTATACAATATCCTCTAGTTAAAGTTTTTAAAGGACTTAAAGTATCTAATCTTGTTATTAATTTAGTTGCTTCTAGCTTAGAATCTTTTAACTTTTTTATACTACTATTTTCTAGTTGTTTTACCAAATTATCTATTCGTATATAATACTCATTAATTTTTTGCAATGGTTCTTTAAATACTCTAGAATTCAAACATTTTTCATATCTTAATCTCATAAATTCAGTTTTTCTACTCAAAGCCAATTTTAATCTTCTTTGAAATAATAATATATTTTGTTCTAATTTAGATATATCTGTAACTGCAAGCTCTGCAGCCGCAGATGGCGTAGGAGCTCTTAAATCTGCCACAAAATCTGCTATCGTAAAATCTGTTTCATGTCCTACTGCCGAAATGACAGGAATATCAGATTCATATATTGCTCTAGCTACAATCTCTTCATTAAAAGGCCACAAATCTTCAATAGAACCTCCACCTCTTGCTACTATAATAACATCTGCTAATTGCTTTTCATTCATAGTTCTTATTGCTTTAGCAATCTTTTCTCCTGCTCCTGTCCCTTGAACTGGTACAGGTAGCAATCTAATATATACATTTGGATTTCTTCTCGTTGATACATTAATTATATCTCTAATTACTGCTCCAGTATTAGAAGTAAGTACACCTATTATTTTAGGCATAAAAGGTATTTTCTTTTTATGACTTTCATCAAATAAACCTTCTTTTTCTAATTTACTCTTTAATTCCTCATATGCTTTATACAAACTTCCCATACCATCTTCTTGCATCGCTTTACAATATATCTGATATACTCCATCTCTTTCATATACTGCAACAGATCCTAATACTAAAACCTTCATCCCATCTTTTGGGGTAAAATTTAAAGTAGCAGTAGATGATTTAAACATAACACATTTTATAAGAGAGCTTTCATCTTTTAAAGTAAAATACATATGACCTGTATAATGATGTTTAAAATTAGAAATTTCTCCCTTTACAAATACGCTATTTAAAAATTCATCTTCAGCTACTCTATCTTTTATATATCTATTTAATTCTGATACTGAAATTGGATTAATTTTCATTTATTTCTCCATCTAGATTCTTTTCTTTAACAATACTTGCTAATATTCCATTAATAAATACTGGTGCAGATTCATCAGCATATTTTTTTGCAAGTTCAACCACTTCATTTATAGCAACTTTATAAGGCAAAGCTTTATATATCATTTCATAAATAGCTAATTTAATTAAACTCAAATTTATTTTTGAAATTCTATTTAAGCTCCAATTATCCTTTAAATTAGTAGTTATTAATTGATTTATTTCTTCTGAATTATTTTTTATTCCATCTTTTATATCTTTTAAATAATCTATTACTTTTTCATCAAGAATATCATTGTTTTCAATAAAAATATCAAGCTGATCTTCTTCACTTTCCTTTTGAACTTCTATTTCATAAACTAATTTAAAAGCTAATTCTCTCATTGCAGATCTTTGCATTATTTCCTCCTAAAATTTGTCTATAAATTCTTTTAATTTTTCTTTTACTAATAATTTATTTTTTTGAACATAATTTCCTATATACATACCTGCTAAAATTATAACTATTCCTATTAATAATTTATATATTTCAGTAAAGCAAAGTATTAAAGCAACGATTCCTCCTATTATTGCTCCACCATATTTTGAAAAAAAGTTATTTGTATTTGAGTCATTATTTTCATTCATATCAATTACTCCTCTCCTGTTTTGTTTTCTTCACTTTTATTATCTTCTTCATTAGAATTTTCATTATTATTTTCTACTGGAGATGGTGGTAATCCCTTTACCTTTTTAGAAGTAATATTTTTTATTTTAATATTTACTTCTTTTACTTCTAAATCAGCTGTTTTTCTCATTGCTTCTTTAATTTTTTGTTGTAATTCATTAGAAACATCTTTTATCATTACATCTTTACTTACAACAGCTGTTACATAAATAATCAAATTTTTATTTTTATCTACTATTGTTTTACTTGCTACAGTATCTGCTCCAGGAACTTCTTTTGTAACACTTGCTATTAGATTTTCTAAGCTTTCTTTAGATATTACAAGTTTTCCACTATTGTTTTCTAAAACAATACCTTCTTTTCCTTTATTTTCAGTTTTACTTGTAAAAAATATTCCCTTTATTGCAAGTAACATCAATACTGCTAAAACAATAATTAAAGTCTTTATACTATTTTCTTCACTTATAATAAATGAAATTTGATTAATAATAACATTTATTGGTAAAATTCCTGTCATTATCAAAATTATTCCAATAGCTATAATTAATATTATTAATGAAAATATTTTTAAAACTAATTTATCTAAAAATTTCATCTTTTCCTCCAATAATAGAAAACTATTCGTTTTCTTCTGAATCATTATTTGTTTCGTTATTTTCTTTTTCTGTTATCGCATGAACACCTTGTACATGAACATTTACTTCTAAAACTTTCAAACCTGTCATATTTTCAACAGATTTTTTTACTCTTGTTTGGATTTCAAAAGCAACATCTGGTATTCTTGCTCCATATTCTACTATAATATTTACATCTATTTTTGCACTTTTTTCTCCAACGTCAACTTTTATTCCTTTAGCCAAGTTTTTCTTTCCACTTAAAGCTTCTGTAATTCCAGCAAATCCTCCAGCCATTCCATATACTCCAGAAACCTCTGAAACTGCTATTCCAGCATAAGTTGCAACAGCTTCATTTGCTATTTTTATTGTATCATTTCCTTCAACAGAAATTTCTTCTGACTTTTCTATTAATTCATTATCAACATTATTTTCTTCCATAACAAAACCTCCTTTATACGTTATTGTCGTAATAAGTATATCAATATAATTCTTTTTTTACAAGTATTTTTAATAGATTAATTAATTATTAATATTTCTAATTAATTTATAATTACATAAATATATTAAATTCATATTTTAATATTACTAATTATTTTCCAAAATTTTAAAACAAAAATATTTTATAGTTGTTAGTTATTATAAATTTATTCAAATATTTGGCCTAATCCTATTTTATTTCCTCTTAAAAAATCATTTATGTTCATTTTTCTGGAATTTTCTCCCTGAATTTCTAATACTGAAATAATTCCATCATTAGTTTTTATATATAATCCCTTTTTTTCATTTGCTAAAAGTACAGTACCTGTACTTTCTTTATCAAAATCTAAATATTCACAGTTCTTAGCAATCTCTAAAAACTCTTCTTTTGAAATTTTCTGTACTTTCCAAAACTTGATTTTTTTACCATTTAGAAAAGAAAATGCTCCCATAATTGGATTTAGTCCTCTTACTAAATTCTTTATGTCAGCAGAAGTCTTAAGTTTCCAATCTATTTTAGACATGTCTTTAGTTAGCATTGGAGCCAAAGTAAATTCTTCTGGCTGAACAGTTCTTACTGCTGTTCCATTTTCAATATTTTTAATACTTTCTATTAACAGTTCAGCACCTATTTTTGATAATCTATTCCAAAGTTCTCCTGTTGTTTCATCTTCTCCTATTTCTACTTCCTTTTGAATAATTATGTCTCCAGCATCCATTTTTTCATTTAAGTACATTATTGTTACACCAGTTTTTTTATCTCCATTTAATATTGCCCATTGAATTGGAGCAGAGCCTCTATATTTGGGAAGCATTGATGGATGAACATTTATACATCCTAATCTCGGAATTTTTAAAAAAGATTTTGGAAGAATTACACCATAAGAAACAACACAAACTAAATCTGGATTTAATGCTTTTATCTCATCTTTAAATTCTGTATTATTAGTTATTTTTTCTGGTTGAAAGATATTTAACTTTTTTTCCAAAGCATATTCTTTAACTGGAGAAATATTTAGTTTCATTCCTCTTCCAGAAGGTCTATCAGGAGTTGTTACAACTCCACAAATTTCATAACCATTATTATATAAGTTTTCCAAAGATTCTTTTGCAAAATCCGGTGTTCCCATAAATAAAATTTTCATTTATATTTTCCTTTCTACTTTTTTTCATTTGGTGTAATAATTTCTAAAGTACCTGGTTTTACTTTTTCTGTAAAAACAATACCATTTAAATGATCTATTTCATGACTTAAAACTTGTGCTAAAAAATCTTTAGCTTTTAATTTTACTTTTTTTCCATCTATATCTAAAGCCTCTACAACCACCTCTTTTGGTCTATCAACTTTTCCAAATTTATTTGGAAAACTTAAGCAACCTTCATCCACTTCTTGTACACCTTTTTCTTTTATTATAACCGGATTAATAAGAATAAATTGAGTGCCTTCTTCATATAAATCAATAACTATTATTCTTTTTAATACTCCAACTTGAGGGCCTGCAAGTCCTACTCCATCCCATTTATGCATAGTTTCCATCATGTCTTCCGCTAATTCTCTAATTTTTTCGTCTATAATATCAATTTCTTTTGCGCGTTTCTTTAAAATTTCATCATTTTCATATCTTAAATTTCTAATAGCCATAATATTACTCCTTTTAGTTCATAGTATTTGGATTTATATCCACTATAATTCTAGTATTTTTACATTTCTTTATTCTTTCATCTTCAATACCATAATTTATTATATCCAAAATCCTATTTGAAATTTTACATTTTATTATTATTCTCCACCTAAATTTATTTTTTATTTTATCTATTGGTGATGGGACTGGTTTATAAATAATAATATTTTCATTTTTTATAGAATTTATTTTTTTATATACTAGATTACATATTTTTTGAAGTTCTATTAAATCTTCTCCTGAAAAACTAATAATTATTATATCGCAAAATGGCGGATAATTCAACATTTTTCTTAATGACACTTCTTGATTATAAAATAAATCATAATCCTGTTTTTGACTGTCAACAATTGCATAATGATCAGGATTATATGTCTGAATTATTACTTCTCCTTCTTCCTCTCTTCCTGACCTGCCTGCTACTTGAACTAAAGTTTGAAATGTTTTTTCTACTGCTCTATAATCATCTAAATTCAAACTACTGTCTGCAGCAATAGCTCCAACTAAAGTTACTTTTGGAAAATGATGACCTTTAACTACCATTTGAGTTCCTATTAAAATATCTATATTCTCATCTCTAAAAGCATTTAAAATCTCTTCATGTGAATTTTTTTTGCTTACAGTATCAATATCCATTCTAATTGTAGTTGCTTCTGGAAAAAGTTTATGGATTTCTTCTTCTAACTTTTGTGTACCAGTTCCAAAATATTTTACCTTTTTACTATTACATTCTGGACATATCTTTATAGTATTAGTTTCATATCCGACAATAATGGCATTTTAGCTTATTTTCTTTTATATGATATGTTAAACTGATATTGCAATTTTTGCATTTAGCCACATATCCACATTCTCTACACATTATAAAAGTAGAATATCCTCTTCTATTTAAAAATAAAATCGTTTGTTTTTTTCTTTCCAAATTATTTTTTATTGCTCTTTGCAATTTTAAACTTATCATAGATCTATTTCCATTTATAAGTTCATTTCTAAGATCTACAATTTCAACTTTGGGAAGATTAGATTGATTAGCTCTTTTGGTTAATGTATATAAAGCGAAATCATTATGTTTTGCTTGATACATCGTACATATATCTGGTGTTGCACTACCTAAAACTAAAGGACATTTGTTTTTTTCTGCAAGATATTTTGCAATTTCTTTTGCATTATATCTTGGTGTCATATCTGATTTATATGATATATCATGTTCTTCATCTATAATTATAATACCTAAATTTTTAACTGGTGCAAATATTGCTGACCTTGCACCAATGATAATTTTTTTTTCTCCAGACTCTATTTTTTTCCATTCATCATATCTTTCTCCAATTGATAATTTACTATGCAAAATAGCTATCTGTTCACCAAATCTAGCTAAAAATCTATCCACCATTTGAGGGGTAAGAGAAATTTCTGGTACCAATATAATTGAAGATTTATCCTTATCTAAAACCTCTTTAATTAATTGAAGATAAATTTCTGTTTTACCAGAACCTGTTATTCCATAAATCAAATTTTTAGAAAATTCATTATTTTGAATGCAATAGTTAATAGAATCAAAACATTTTTTTTGTTCATCATTTAAAATTTGTGGCTCATCCTTTTTAATATTTTTATTTATAAAAGGATTTCTTTCAATCTGCTTTTCTACTATTTCTATATAACCATTTTTTTCTAAAGTTTTGAAAATATTTCTTTTAACATCTGTAAGCAATTCTAAATCTGAAATATATATTCCATCATTATTTTCTAAAAATTTTAATACTCTAATATGTTTATCACTTTTTATTTTTTGATTTTCTATTAAAAATTCAATTTCATCTATATCCTTTTTTAAAAAAACAAAGTTTCCTGTTTTTTCTTTAGTTCTAGTTTGCAAATTACTACTTCCCGTTCCTGGTGGTAGCATTAATCTTATACAATCTGCTATATTACAAAAATACTTTCTTGCCATCAATTTTGCTAAAATTATATTATCTTCCTCTAAACCTTTTTCTTCTATTTTAAAAATTTCTTTGTTTGCAAAATCAGATTCATTTTTTAAATTAATAACAAAACCATCTTCTATTTTAGTACCATTTCCAAATGGTACTAAAACTCTAGAACCAATTTTTATAATATTTTTCATATCATCTGGCACTATATAATCAAATATTCTATTTAATGCTTTAGCATTACTATTAATTATAATTTCTGCAAACATCGCGTCTCCTTTTCATTAATATTCTAGCACAAAAAAATTTTTTAGTAAATAGAATTAGTTTTTATAATAAGAATTGCAAAATGAAAAATTTCTACCTCAAAACTTGAAGTAGAAACTTTAATACATATTTTCATATCACTTTTATAGAAAAAAACTTAGGTTTCTTATTAATTCAAAAAATATAAAATATATTTTTTATTTAATAATTAAAATAGCTATTTATTTTCTGTTTTACTTTCTTGTATAATAATTTCTTCAATTATATTAACTGTTTTCTCTAAATTATCATTTTTTAAAACATAATCATATAAACCTATTTTAGACTCTTCATAATCAAATCTATTTAGTCTAAGAATAATTTCCCCTTCTGAAGGTTTGTCTATTCTGTTTTCTAGTCTATGTTTCAATTCTTCTTTTGGTACTCTTAAAAAAATAGTTACTATTTTTATATCTTTTAAAGTCTTTTTCAAAATTTCAGTTCCATTAACATCTATATCTTTTATAATAATACCAGTTTTAGATTCTTCATTTAGAATTTGTTTTGAAGTTCCATAATAATTATTATGATGAATATCATACTCATAAATTTCATCATTTCTAATTTTTTCTTCAAATTCTTCTTTTGTTAAAAAGATATATGTTTTTCCCGGAATATCTCCTTCTCTTGGAGGTCTTGAAGTAAAAGATGGAATTGATTTTACATTTTCCATTCTTTTTATAATTTCTTTTTTTATAGTATCTTTTCCAGCACCAGCTACTCCTGATAATATTACTAACATATCTTACCTCTTTTATTTTTCTGATTCTTCTATTTTTGTAACTTTACCTTCTGCTATTTCATTAGCTGCCAAAGTTACAGCAGATCTTGCTTTTACTTTTGTTTTTACCTGATCACCATTTGCTATTTGTCTTGCTCTTTTTGCAGTCATTATTACTAAAGAATATCTGTTATCCCCTACTTTCTTTAATAATTCAGATACAGTTGGTTTTACTATCATTTTATAATTCCTCCTAATTTTAATAATTTTTATTCGTCATCACTATCTAAACCATTATCAACTCTTCCTGCAATTGTTTCTGGTTGCACAGCTGATAAAATAATATGACCTGAATCCATTATTATAACAGATCTTGTTCTTCTTCCGTATGTCGCATCAATAGCCATTTTTGAATCTTTTGCTTCTTGTACAATTCTTTTTATAGGTGCAGATTCTGGACTAACAATTGATATTATTCTTTCTGCAGAAACTATATTACCAAATCCGATATTAATAAGTTGCATAATTTACCTACTTTCTATTTTTTTATTATTTAGATTTTTAGAAAATCTATAAACTTTCTATATATATTCAAAATTATATATAATCTTTATTCAACATTTTGTATTTGTTCTCTGATATTTTCAACCTCTGTCTTTAATTCAATTACTAGATTAGTTATTTCTAAACAATTTGCTTTAGAACCTATTGTGTTTATTTCTCTATTCATTTCTTGTATTAAAAAATCTATTTTCTTTCCTATTGGCGAACTTTGCTTTATCAAATTTAGAAATTGATTTATATGACTTTTTAATCTTGTAAGTTCTTCTTCTATTGATGATTTATCTGAAAAAATTACTATTTCTTGCATTAATCTATTTTCATCAATAGCTTGATTATTCATATATTCAGTAACTCTCTGCTCTAGTTTTTTCATATAATCTTCCACAAGTGTACCTGAATATTTAGTAATCTGATTTACTTTATCCTTTATAACATATACTCTTTTTTCTATATCTTCAATTAATTTATTTCCTTCTATTTCTCTCATAGTTATAAATTTTTCTAAAGCATCATCAACAGCAATCATTAACTCATTAGCAATTAATTCTTCATCCTGAGTATCTTCTATTTTTAAAATTTCTGGAAATTTTGAAACATCAATAACACTTAAATCAAATTTTACCCCTGTTTCTTCTGATAAAATTTTTAATTCTTTAATATATTCTTTCGCTAATTCTCTATTTACTCTTATGGTTGTACCTTTACTACTGTAATTTTCGAAAGATACAAAAACATCTACTTTTCCTCTTGAGATTGACTTTGC
Source organism: uncultured Clostridium sp. (assembly GCA_900553685.1). GTDB lineage: Bacteria > Bacillota > Clostridia > TANB77 > CAG-508 > Scatovivens > Scatovivens faecipullorum. The sequence continues at coordinate 40,814 of USEI01000001.1, read as the reverse complement.
AACTCTTTTTCTAATAGTATCTTCTACACTATTTAAAAATCTAGGAACTCTTACATTTATATCACTATACTTATGATTTACAGATTTTATTTCAACTGTGTAAGTTCTTCCATCTTTTTCATATTTGCCACGGCCAAAGCCTGTCATGCTTTTTATCAAAACTTTATTCTCCTTTACTTTAATTTCTTCTTTTGGTGTTATTCTTGATATTAGTTTTAGTATTTGCTTTTTTATTTATTTCCTTTGATTTAGATATCTGTTGTTCTTTTAATTTTTGATTTTTTAGTTTTCTTCTATTTTTCTGATCATTACTAATTTTTTCTCTAATAATTTTTTCTTCAGCCTTTTTGGCTCTGTAAGTTTTTGAGCTTTCCTCTTCTATGTAACTTGACTTTTCTGTTTCTTTAACTATTTCCTTTACATCGCTTAAATTATTTCTATAATTTAGCTGATTCTTTTTAAATAAAATAAAAGATTTTATTGCATAATATATCACTAAAGCAACTGGAAGCACCATTATAGAAATTCTAAAAGTTGTATTAGTATGTAAAAATATGTACGGTATGTATAAAGATAAGATACCACATAAAAGCAGTTCTATACTTATAATCATTATTCCTAAACTATTTTTTCTATAAGCTACTTCAAAAGTTATAACTGTTATAATACTTATTCCTAATGCAAAATATTTTAAATATTCTTCAAACTTGTTTCCATCTAATTTATAATAACTTACATTTATAATACAAAAATATGCCATAATAATTACTGCTACTAACAAATTCTGAAATATTTTTGTACTAATTTTATCTTTTAAATTCTTTGGTAGTTTTCTTTTTTGCTCAATTTCTAATTGCATTAATTTTGCTTTTTCCAAGATTAATTTCCTCCATTTTCTAATTCATACATAATTATAGAAGAAACTTGTAAAGCCACAGTTTCTGTTCTTAAAATACGCTTTCCTAAGCTAATTACTTTAGCTCCAGCATTTTCTAAAACTTCAACTTCTTCTTTTTCTATTCCACCTTCTGGTCCTATTATAACTGCTATTTTATAATTTTCTTTTGTGTTTTTTATCTTTAGCAATTCATTTTTTATATAATTATTTTCTTCTAATTCGTATGCCAATAATACTATATCATAATTTTTAATTTCGTTACATACATTTTTTATGCTTTCTACGTTTCTTACCTTTGGAATAATATCTCTTTTACTTTGTTTTGCTGCAACTTCAGATATCTTATTCCATCTATCTATTTTCTTTTTCTCATCTTTAGGAGATATTTTTACAATACTTCTTTTAAAACTAACTGGTACAAATTCAGAAACACCCAGTTCTGTTCCCTTTTGAATTATTAATTCCATTTTATCTGCTTTGGGAAGTCCTTGAAAAATATGTAATTCAACATTTCCTTCTGCTATACTTTGAATTTCTTCTAAGATCTTACAAGTTACTGATTTTGCAGTAAGTTCTAATATTTCACAAATATAATTTTTACTACTATCTATATCACATATTTGTAAATTTTCACCAACATTCAATCTTAAAACATTTTTTATATGATTTACATCTTCATCTAAAATTGTAATAAGTTCACTATTTATTTGATTTTCTTTTACAAAAAATTTTCTCAAAGCTATTTCTCCTAACTAATGATTAATAAATTATATCATAGAATAATAAAGAAATAAAGAGATTTTTGAAGATTTTATAAAAATAAGGTAACTAACATAAAAATAGTAAGTCACCTTATTTAATATATGATATTTTATTTGCTTATTTTTCTAATCACATCATTTATATGATTTTTAACTATTATTGGTGCAGGACCACCAATATTTTTTCGTTTACATATGCAATTTTCCAATGATATTGCATCATATATATCATTTTCAAATAAAGGATTTATATTTTTGTATTCTTCTAAAGTAATAGTTTCTAATGTTTTGTTATTATCTATACAATATGAAACAATTTTACCAGTATACTTATAGGCATCTCTAAATGGTATTCCTTTTTTTACTAAATAATCAGCACAATCTGTTGCATTTATAAATCCATTTTCAGCAGCCTTTCTCATATTACTGCTATTAATTTTCATTGTTTTTAACATTGGGATAAAAGTATCTATACATAATTTAACAGTCTCTACACTATCAAAAATTGCTTCTTTATCTTCTTGCATATCTTTATTATAAGCAAGAGCCAACCCTTTCATTATAGTTAGTAATCCAATTAAATTTCCGTATACCCTACCCGTTTTTCCTCTTATTAATTCTGTTATATCTGGATTCTTCTTTTGTGGCATAATTGATGAACCAGTTGAAAATGCATCATCTAATTCTATAAATCTAAATTCCCAAGAAGACCATAGTATAATTTCTTCACTAATTCTTGATAAATGCATCATAATAATTGATATTGTACTTGCTAATTCTATAACATAATCTCTGTCAGAAACGCCATCTAAACTATTTTTAGTTATATCATCAAAATTTAATAAGTCTTTTACAAATTCTCTATCAATATTATAAGTTGTCCCTGCTAATGCCGAACTTCCTAACGGTAAAACATTCATTCTTTTTCTAGTATCTTTTAATCTCTCTAAATCGCGTAAAAACATTTCTGTATATGCCATAAAGTGATGTGCTAAAGTAATAGGTTGAGCTCTTTGCAGATGAGTATATCCAGGCATAATTGTATCTATATTTTCTTTAGCTTTTTCGCAGAATGCTTCTATTAGTAATACTATTTTTTCTGATATTATATCAATTTGATTTCTTAAATATAATTTCAAATCTAATGTTACTTGATCATTTCTACTTCTAGCTGTATGTAGCTTTTTTCCTGCATTTCCAATTCTGTTTATTAATTCTGTTTCAACAAACATATGTATATCTTCTGCTTTTTCATCTATTTTTAACTTTCCACTTTCAATTTCTTCTTGTATTTTTTTTAATTCTTCTTCTATCTTTTTACTATCATTTTTATTAATAATGTTTTGCTTTTCTAGCATTACATTATGAGCAATACTTCCTCTAATATCTTCTTTATACATTTTTGAATCAAATTTAATTGAGGAATTAAAATCATTTACTTTACTATTTAATTTTTTCTTAAATCTTGCATCCCATAATGCCATATCATTCCTCTCCTTTCAATTTTGATTCCATTTCTGCTGTCATTTTTATTGATAATCCAAATAAATTTATAAATCCCTCTGCATCTTTTTGATTATATGAATCATCTTCACCAAATGTAGCTATTTTTTCTGAATATAATGAATACTTACTTATTATACCTGCTGGTATAATATTTCCTTTGTACAATTTTAATCTTACACTTCCTGTTACATTCTCTTGTGTTTTTTCTATAAATGAAATCATTGATTTTGTTAATAAACTTTCCCATTTTCCATCATAAATTTGTTTTGCAAAATCATTTGATAAATTTATTTTATAATGCATTGTATCTTTGTCTAAACAAATACTTTCTAATAATTCATGTGCTTTGTACAAAATAGTACCTCCTGGTGTTTCATATACTCCTCTTGATTTCATTCCTACAAGCCTATTTTCAACAATATCAATAATTCCAATTCCATTTTCTCCACCTATTTTATTTAATTTTTTAATAATTTCTATTACTGTCTTATTTTTTCCATTAAGAGCTATTGGCTTTCCTTTTTCAAAAGAAATTTCAATATAAGTTGGATTATCTAATGCTTTTTCTGGAGACACTCCCATTTCAAGTATTTCATCATATTTGGGTTCATTTGAAGGATTTTCTAAATCTAATCCTTCATGGGATAAATGCCATATATTTTTATCTTTTGAATAATTTGTTTCTTTTGTTATTTTTAATGGAATATTATGCTTTTTTGCATATTCAAATTCTTCTTCCCTACTTTTTATATCCCAAATTCTCCAAGGTGCTATAATCTGAACGTTTGGCATATAAGCTTTTATTGTGAGTTCAAAACGAACCTGATCATTTCCTTTTCCAGTACATCCATGACAAATTATATTTGTTTTTTCTTTTTTAGCAACTTCAACTAACTTTTTTGCTATAAGTGGTCTTGCAAGAGCTGTTCCTAATAGATATTTATTTTCATATTTAGCACCAGCTTTAATTGCTGGAACTATATATTCTTCAACAAACTCCTCCTTTATATTTTCAATATAAACTTTTGAAGCTCCTGATTTTATCGCTTTTTCTTCTATTTTATCTAGTTCGCTTCCCTGACCAACATCTGCTACAACCGCAATTACTTCACAATTATTATAATTTTCCTTAAGCCAAGGAATTATAACAGATGTATCCAATCCGCCTGAATATGCAAGTATAATTTTTTTTATATTTTTCTCTTTCATTTTCATACACACTCCTTATTTTAATATAAAATAACACGGCTAGACATCGTAAAATGTCCAATTCTCAACTAAATACACTGATTCTTATAAAAATCGTGTGTACTTATATTGGCCTCAAGGCTTATTATTTAACAAGAAATTTCTTTTTAGCCTTGCAATTAATTTTGGCAAAGCTTTATATAATAGAAAATTCAAAAAAACTTTCTATCATATAAAAAAACGTCTCTAAATAAAATTTAGAGACGAATAAATCGCGGTACCACTCAAATTGCATATAGTATAATTTTCTATATGCCACTCATTTCCTTTAACGCAGGTTCACGTCTTATTATACTCTCCATTTAAAGGATTTCCAATAAGCACTCCTAAGCTCTCTTCACATATCCTTACACTAATAGACTCTCACTCTGTTCTATCTCGCTGTCGCTTACAAATATGCTACTCTCTTAATCAACGTTTTAATATTAATATTACTTAATAGTATAAAGCTTTTTTTAATTATTGTCAACTATTTATTTAAACTTTATATCTAATGTGTCAAAAATTTCATTTTTGAATATTATTAATTGAGGTGATTTTATGTTTAAAATAATTACAGAAAATTTTGAAGATAAATTTTATTGTGAAAGAAATTTAATACTAAAATACAAAATAAATTATCCACAAATAAAAAATAATAGCTGCTGTTTTTTTAAGTTTAATTCCTATAATTATAAAATTGCATTAAATTTAAAAAAATATATTGAAGATAATTTATTACAAGAAGCACAGAATTTGTATGAATATAATAAGGCAAATGGATATCCAATAATGACTTATGAAATTATTCAAAATTTTAATATAACCTACAATGAAAATAATATTATCAGCTTATATTATGAACAGTACATATATTCTGGTGGTGCACACGGCATAACTACAATTAAAGGGCAAACTTGGAATATGAAATATTCAAAGTTAATGAGTGTATCAGACTTTTATCCTTGCAATGATTATTATATTTTATATTTATTAAAACAAATAAATTATGAAATTTCTAAAAATCCTGAAAATTATTTTGATAATTATTGTAATTTAGTTTTAGAAACATTTAAACCTCAAAATTTTTATATTACATCTTCAAATACTTTATGTTTATTTTTTAATGAATATGATATTGCACCACATTCTACTGGAATACCAACCTTTTGTATGAACTACTAGAACAACAAATATAACAATTTAAATTATAATAAATTAACTGAAATTAGTATAAAAATTATGATTCTAAAAATAATTGTAACAAAAAAGAAATATTATTTTTAATAATAAATATTGAATATAAAAATATAATAATGTATAATAATTTTGTTATTGGAAATAATAATATATATTTTTAATAACAATTATTCCTCTTTAGCTCAGTTGGTAGAGCGCTCGGCTGTTAACCGATAGGTCGCCCGTTCGAGCCGGGCAAGAGGAGCCAAAAAGCAACCTTTATAGGTTGCTTTTTCTATATATATCTTACTTTATTTATCCAAGGCTCAATAAGGCTTTTCTCTATTTTCATATTATTATTTCTTCCTGTTCCTAGATTTATATCTGGCTTGTTTTTTGCATGATAATCACTTCCACCAGACATAAACTTATTGTATTTCTTACAAAATCTCATTGCCTTTTTTCTTTCTTCTTCACTAAATTCTGTATAAACACATTCCATTCCATCTATATTTGTAGTACTTAGAATTTCTTCAATAGTTTTATCCTTATCGTCAAAAGGATAAATATATCCATGGGCTAAAAAAGCCAAACCACCTGCTTCATGAATTCTAGAAATTGTTTCATCTATATCTATTGAAGCATAAGTTTCATCAACGTAAAAAGGACTATTTTTATTACTTTGATGAACTCTATAAAAACTTGTTGGCACAAATTCTCCTATTTCTTTAATTTTTTTAAAATTCTCTTTATGTTTCAAAAGCTCTGTTCCAATAGTAAACGACCCAAATCTTTTTGTAGGATCATTTTCATCTATATAAACATTTTTTTCATCATATATTAAACCTAAATCCCTTGCAACTTTTTTTAATTTTTCTAATACTTCTTTTTGAAGTTCTTTCATGTTTATTTTATGGATTCTTAATTTTTTATAATCTATTCCATAAGCTAAAATTTCTATTGGTACTCTATTCCAAACTGTTTTTAATTCTGCCCCTATTATAATCTTGCCACTATATAAATTTCTAAGTTTTTTATCTTTTTCAAGTTCAAAATATGAACCTACTTCATCATGATCAGTAATAGAAATAACTTCTAATTGTTTATCCTCTGCTTTCTTTAAAAGTTCTTCTACTGAATCTGTTCCATCAGAATAAGTTGTATGAATATGTAAATCTATCATAATTTCTCCTATTTTTTATTTTTTGCATCTTCTTCTAGTAGTTTATCAATTAAGCCACAACACTCTCTACCTTCACCACAAAATCTATCTGTAACACAAGTTGAACCTAACCCTTTTCCTATAAGTGGTGCAACTTCTGATACTTGTTTTGCTATATCTTTTGCAATAAATCTTATTTGCCATTGCGCTTTATTACAACAACGTAATCTACATACCCACTGTATATTTCTAGCGTTCATTGTTGTTACAACATTTAGCATTTGATTTCCTAAATAGAAATATACTAAATCAGCTTCTTTTACTCCCATCTTTTTAAATTTTTCTTTGACTTCTATATTTCTCTTAACTGCTGTTTCATATATATCATTTGCCTTAGACTTTACTGAAGCAGGAGTAATATAATTTCTCATATCCCACATTGGTAAGAATTCTGGTACTAACAAAGAATGCATTCTATGTCTTGTTAAATGTGTAAGAATAGATAAAGATATTGGAATTTGAAAACTAAAAGATACTTGCTCAAGTTCTCTTCTAGAGTCTTTATGCATAATTTCATACATCATTTTTTCTTTTGCTGTTTCATCTTTTCTTATAATTTCCGCTAAAATCTCTTTTGATGTTTCTTTTGAACATTGATAATGATACATTATTGCACTTTCAAGTACTACATCATCACTATTTGGTGTGTAACTTACCATTTTTGTTTTATCTAAAATTTTTATTTCAGGCCTTTTATAAGTTTCTTCTAAATATTCAAAGCCAGAACTGTAATTTTCTTCTTGTTTTTTTATATTTGGAACTAAATATGGTATATTTTCTTTTACTATATTATATAATTCTTCACCAACTTCTTTTAAATCTGGAATTTGACTTAAAAATCCAGATTTTAAGTCTATAATCATCTTTTCAAGACCTCTTGCATCTACTCCCATTATAAAGTTATCGTGAAAACAATATGGTAATATAAATCTTGCATCTTCAACATTTACACCTCTATCTACAATATCGGCATAAGTATTAAATAGCATTTTCATATGATTTTTATATTCTTCTTTTAATTCTTCATTTTTTTCATGGACTTCGCCTGCTTCATTTCTAAACTCTGGAACATAAAAACCTACTGTTCTAAAATCCACTTCTCTCCTTGATTTTACAGTGAAAGAAGTTAATCTATATCCTATTAAAGTTTGTTCAACTATTGGTGTTACATCACATAAAGCAAAAACTAAATAATCATGTTCTATAATTGATTTATGACCCATTTTTATAATTCTTTTGATTAATTTTAAATTACTTTCATAATCATTACAGCTTTCTAAAACTTCAACTACATTGCCAGGAAATCTTGATAATTTTCCAGCTGCTGCTACATTTTGAATTCTTTTTTCTAATTCATCTTTTTTACATCCACCTAATAACTCTATTTTCATTTTATATTTCCTTTCATAAGAATTAATAATTAAATTTTGACTTTAATTTCTCATAATTTTATATCATAATTTTATTTAATCTTCAATATTTTATTTTTAATTTATCTGCATCACATCTTTTTTCAACTAATATTATAATCTTTATTTTATTATGTTATATTATTTTTCAGTTAATTTATAAATTTTAATAAATATTAAATTATATAATTATTTAAGTAAATTTCCGCTCTTTATTCTGAAGACAAATTTTAGATAATTTTAAAAAATTTTTTATATAAAATAGGAAAAATTTTAAAAGCTCATATTATATAAAAAAGCTCAAAATCATAAAAAATGATTTTGAGCAAAATATTAGATTATTTACATATATTCTTTTTAAAAGTTAATTCTCCAAATCTTTCTGTTGGTACATAACCACTTTCAGCTTTTATAACATCTGGTATTCTATTTACAATACTTGCACAAGTTAATTCTACAGTATCTGGCTTTTCAACAGTAATTGTAGTAGTTGGTTCTCCTTCTACTGTCCATACATTTTTATCAAATTCATCTTTACTATAAACTTTTCCTATGCATTCTGTTTCTAAAGTAATACCTTCTTCTGTTTCAGTAGTTACTACTGCGCTCATTCCTGTTGCATCTCCAGCTTTTATTGTCATATTTAAAGTTGATGAATAAATGTCTTCTTTAGCTGTTTGAGGAACACATTTTTGAGTTTGACGTTTTACAGTTAATCCTAATTTTTCACATAACCAGCCATTAACATTCCACATATAAGATGGTAAGTATTCTCCACTCTTTATTATTTTCTCTCTTTCTTCGTCTGAAATTCTATCAACTGATGCAATTTTCTCATCAAATTCAGATAAAGTTAATCCTGCCCCATGTGCTTCTGCTAAAGCAATTCCATATTCTTCAACATTATAACTTGAACTTCCTTTTATTTTTACAATTCTTTGAGTTGAACCAGCTATTGAACTAACAAGTTGTCCCCAATAAATGTCTTGATATCCACTACCTGTAATTGTACAATTATTTTCTTTTGCAAGTTCATCTATTTTTTTTGTTAATTCTGGATTTGAATTCATTGGGAAAAATGCCTCTTCACAAGTAGTAATTGCATTAATGCCCATACTAGCACATAAAATAAGTGGTTTTTCAAGCTCACCTATTAAACTTCTTGTTGTTACTACACATATATCTGGTTTTGTATTTTCCAATAATTCTTTTGCATCTTTTGCATCTATTACTTTAATTCCAAGTTCTTCTCTTCCCATTAAACTACCAATATCTTTTCCAACAATATCAGGATTTACATCAATCGCTCCCACAATTTCAATTCCTTTTTCTAACATATAACGCATTGTGTATACAGCCATTTTTCCAACTCCATATTGAATTGCTCTTACTTTTTCCATAAAAATCTCCTTTCAAAAATAAAATTTATAATATTAAATATTATATACTATTTTTTATTTTTTATAAGTTCTTTTACAATTAGTTTTTCTACTTATGTCATTTTTTGTAATTAAATTTACATATACTCATAAAAACAAATATTATTTAAAAGTTATAAAGTATATTTCAAATAATAAATATGAGGACGATTTTATCTTTGTCAAAATTATATCGTCCTCTTCTATTTATTTTTCATTTATTTTTGCAAATTTTTTAAGCTTTTCTTGTGCTAAATAATTTATTGAACCTGCTGGAAATTTTCCTTCTTTATTTCTTTTTCCAGCTGGAACACCTGTTAAAATTTCAATTCCTTCATCAATAGTAGTTATTGCATATATATGGAATTTTTTATCTTTTACAGCTTCAATTATTTCGTCAGATAAATGTAAATTTCTAATATTCTGTTTTGGAATAATAACGCCTTGTTCACCATTAAATCCTCTAAGTTTACAAATTTGGAAAAATCCTTCGATTTTCTCATTTACCCCACCTATTGGTTGAATATATCCTTTTTGGTTTACTGAACCAGTAACTGCAATAGATTGATTTATTGGTACACCAGATAAACTTGAAAGAAGTGCATAAGCTTCTGTACTAGATGCACTATCACCATCAACTCCGCCGTATAATTGCTCAAAACATAAATTAGCTGTTAAAGAAAGTGGTATATCTTGAGCAAATTTCTCTCCCAAATAACCTGTTAAAATAAGTACACCTTTTGAATGAGAAGACCCAGACATCTCTATTTCTCTCTCAATATTAATAATTCCTTCTTTTCCCATATAAGTACTTGCTGTAATTCTTGCAGGTTTTCCAAAAGAATAATCTCCAATTTTTATAACTGTTAGACCATTAATTTGTCCAACTTCATATCCTTCTGTATCTATTAATAAAGATTCTTCTTTTATCATTTGCAAATATCTAGTATCATATTTTTTTATTCTTTCAATTCTTTCGTCTAAGGCTTTTTGAATATATGCTTTTGTTATTATTTTTTGTCTATCTTTTTTTGCCCAAGCAGATGCTTCTCCAATTACTTCTCCAATTTCACTAAATTGTGTAGATAATCTTTCTTTGTCACCTGCTAAATTAGATGTAATTTCAACTACTTTTGCCATAGCTTCTTTATCCAGATCCAATAATTTTTCTTGTGTACAAAAACTTCTTACGAAATTACTTAATCTTTCAATATTTTCTACTGTTTTTGGAGCATCTTCTTCAAATTCAACTTTTATTTTAAATAATTTTCTAAAATCATCATCCATTGAAAGTAATGTATGATAAATATTGGAATTTCCTACTAATAATACCTTTATATTAAGTGGTATTGGTTCTGGTTTTATAGCTGCAAGTAATACTCCTGCTCTTTGCTCTGTTGCATTTTCAATACTTAACTCTCTTATTTTTAATGCTTTTTTTAGAGCTTCGTAACAAACTCCATTTGCTAAAATGTCTTTTGCCTGAAAAATAATATATCCACCATTTGCTTGATGAAGTAACCCTGGTTTTATCATCATATAATCTGTTTTTAAAGAACCATATTGATTCTCATATTCTAGTCCTCCAAAAATATTATAATATGAATAATTTGTATCCATAATTACAGGAGCACCTTCAAGTTTACTATTGTCAATAAATAAATTAACTCTATAGTTAAGCCATGGTTCTTTTTGTTCTGGTCTTTGCATTGGTTGGTTTGGCATATTATTTGATTTACTATCACTATCTGGAGCTAAAAATGCATTTATATTTTTTAAAATATCTTTTTTTATATTATCTAAATATGTTCCTATTTTTTTATTTCTCTTATAATTTGCTTTAATTGAATTTACATGTACATTAATTGTCATTAAGGCAATATTAGACTGCCATTCATCAACTTTCTTTTCTGCTTCTCTTTCAATTGCTTTTATTTCTCCTAAAGCTTGAAAAATTTGTTCTTGAACTAAAGCTGAGCGCTCTTCAAATTCTTTTTTTATACTATCATCTAATTCTTCAAATTCGTCTTCTGCAAGTGTTCTTCCATCTAATACAGGCATCATATAAACACCATTACTAGTTGATTTTACTTGAAACCCTTGTATCATTGTTTTTTGATTTAATTTATTTAAAAGATTTTCTCTTTTTTCTTCAAATTCTTGTTTTATAATTTGTTTTTCTTTTTCAAAATCATCATTATTGAAAGTTTTTTTAATATCTCTTCTCACATCTTTGATAAAATTTTCCATTGTAGATGCAAAAATTTTTCCTTGTCCTGCCGGAAAAGAAACTGCTACTGGTTCATTTGGATTTTCAAAATTATATATATACACCCAATCATTAGGAACTTTACCTTTTTCGGCTTTTTTATCTAGGAATTTTTTTGTATACATAGTTTTTCCTACACCAGATGGTCCCTCTAAATATAGATTATATCCTTTTATATCTATATCTGTACCAAACTCTAAAGCCTTTATTCCTCTTTCTTGGCCATAAACTAAATCACTTGTATCTACTAATTCTTTTGTTGTTTCGAATTTGAATAAACTAGGATTACATACATCTTTCAAATCTTTTGGCATTAGTTCATTTACTTTTCTCATTAGTATCTTCCTCCGAATCATAACTTCTATTGTGATTTTATATCAAACATATAAATAATGCAATTATTATTTTCAAAAAATCACATTATTTTACATTAAGTTTTATAAATTTTTAATTTTTTTAGTCATAATAATTGCATCATCTATTCCATTATAATATTTTTTTCTTCTTCCAACTTTTTCAAAGCCAAAGTTTTTATATAAATTTATAGCTATTATATTTTTTTCATTAACTTCTAAGCTAATTACTTCTTTTTTTTCTGTTATTGTCATATTTATTAGTTTGTCTAAAAGTAGTTTTCCTATACCTTTTTTTCTTTCTACTTTTTTAGTTACAATATTAGTAACTTCTGTGCCATCTGGTAAAATGATTATACCAGCAAATCCTACAACTTCTTTGCCCTTCAAAGCAACAATATATTTAGAATTTTTACTTTCTAATTCACTTTTTAAAATTGAAGGTGTCCAAAACTCATCAAATTCTTTTTGAAGTTTATCTTTTATGTTTTCATAATCTTCAAATTTCATTTCTCGTATTTCTATCATTTTAAGTCCTCTTTTTAATTGTTTATTTTTACTGTTTAATCTTATTATTTCTTATTAAATTTATTTGTTTTATGGTAAATTTTATTTTATTATTAATTTAAAATTATTTATTCTTTAATCTTTCTGCTTGAGATTTTCTTAAATAAATTGGAAGAATTGAATCTGCATCACATAAATCATTTTCCAAATATTTTTTATAACCAATTTTTCCAACATTTTCTGCTGATTGTTCATTAAGATCTGAAAATTTTACATTCTCTAGCTCTTCTTTTAATAAATCCTTATGTAATACTGCTCCACTTCCTACAAATGTAATTTTATCATATTTTTTTAAATTCTTTATCACTTCATTTATATCATCAGCAATATATTCTTCCTTTTTATTACATTTTCTATCAAATATACCACAATATACTTGATTATTTCTAGCGTCAATTAAAGAAACTATTGTATCTGCATCTTTTACATTTTTTGCCAACGTTTCTAAAGAAGTAACTCCTGCAACTTTTATTTTTAAAACTTCTGCTATTGCTTTTATAGAAGCTACACCAATTCTTATACCAGTAAAAGAACCTGGTCCAACAGAACAAGCTAGTAAATTTATATCTTTAACTGTTATATTATTTCTTTTTAATAATTCATCTATAAGAGGCATTAAATTTTCAGAATGTGTTCTACCATTATTTAATTCATTTTTATCAATTAAAACTTCATCATCTAATATTGCTGTGCTGCATATACTACTTGAAGTATCTATTGCTAATATTTTCATATTTCTCTCCTTTTCATCAATATTTTACAACAATATTCAATTTTTGTAAACATAATATAAAAATAAGAATTCTATTTATTCTTGTATTACTTTATTTTTTATAAATTAATATTAATATCTGTTATAATTTTATTTACTTATAACCTTATCAAATTTGATTTTTCAGCTATTTTGTGATAAAATAAGTATTGAATTATGCAATTTTGCATACACCATTCATTTATTAAAATAATACTACAAGGAGGGAACAAAATGGATGGATTGGAATTTCTCTTAATAGGTTCAGATTTGCAACTCGAATCTCGGGCCATTAGTGAAGGCAGAAAAGCATTCTTTTTAGGAATTCTGCCAAATTGTCAAAGTGTTGATATCATTAAAGCTGAGCAAGAAAAACTTAATCCGTATTTTACCAGAGTAACTCTTCTAAAGACACCTAAAGAAACCCTAGATGCTTTTTTGAAAGAAATGTTCAATGGGATGGAACTTTTTGACTTCATGCGAACTTATGCAAAGCTTCATATCGGCGAAGAATTTGTTCTTCCTGTGGCAGAGAGTATAATTTGTATGTTTTATAATCTCTCAAGTGGTAGTGCAGATATCATGAATTCTATCATTGAACTCAACAGTTTCATTCTCACCGAAAATTTGAATGATGGACCTTTACATTTACATGATAACTCTATTACAACATTCACATTGGTACAAGCAGATGGCGTAGATTTCAATGACCTCTGGGGCGGTCATAAGTACAGCACTGACAATTTTAATTTCTTCATAAAATCTTCTAATCAATTCGATTTAACTGTTTTTTATGAAGAAAAAAAGGCGGGGAAGTAAAATTCCCCGTTTTTTTATTTAAATTATAAATTATTCTTAAATTTTAAATTTTTATATGCTTTTTATATGATTTATATTTATTATTGTTATTTTATTAACTTACTTTTCATATTTAATCTAAGACTAAATTTTCAATTTTTATTTTTCTTATATTTTCATTTTCTAAATCTCTTTGAAATGTAATATTAATAAATTTTTCAGGTAAAGCTTCTTTTATCATTTCTCCCCATTCTATAATACTAACACCTTGTTCAAAATATTCTTCTCCACCAATTGCATAAAACTCATCAACATCAGATAATCTATATACATCAAAATGAAATATTTTAAATTTATTTGTATCATATTCATTCACAATTGTAAAAGTAGGACTTGAAATCTCATTTTGCAAACCAAAATAAGTTAATATTCCTTCAGTTAATTTGGTTTTTCCAGATCCAAGTTCTCCTGTTAAAACTATTATATCTCCTTTTTTCAATTTCTGAGCAATTTTTTTACCTAACTCTATTGTTTCATTTTCTGAATTCGAAATTATTTCCATATTTAATCCTCTTTAAATTTTGTTAGTATTATTTTAAAGGATTTTATCTGATTTATCAATAGTTTTTACTTATTTAAGATATTTTATTTTTATAAATTTTTATTTTACATATTCTATTTCTGAATAATTAGATATTTGATCTTTATATATTTCAACAGGATCTTTTATTTGTCTACCCTCAAAATGTCCTGGAACATAATCATAACTAATGTTTATACTCATTCCACCATCAAATTCTGTTTGTAAATCCATCGCACTTACTAGACAATCATTATTTAATATAATTCTTTGTTTTGCTCCATTAAAATTTCTAACATAAATTGTATTCGTTATTACATTAACTTGATATATTGGATTAATTGAGCACAACATAATTTCTTTAAAACTTGATGGTATACTTCCAAGTGTTCTTTCTTTTATCATATTTCCTGCACTAAAAATTCTTTCCCAATCTTCAGTAGTATAATTTTCTCTAGTATCATAATAAGTATAAGTTTTTGTATTTTCATCATAATTTAAATAATAAGCAAGCTTTTTATCATAATCATAAAAATCTATACCAAGTGCTATTAATTCTCCATTTTCATCTCGTATAGCATTCTCATCACTATAGTTTGCATATGAACAACTAATAATTTTATTTCCTATTTTATCTGTAGTTATCATATGTGTTCCTGAATCATATTTTTGATAAAATGCATCTGATTCAAATATAGTATAATTTTCTTCTGAAAAACTATCTGCTATTTTATAATACCTAAATAACGCTATAAATTTATATGCTGACCATATAAAATATATTATAAATATAATAAGTAATATTTTTAATATAGTATGTTTTTTCTTTACTGTTTTACTTTTTGATTCTTTTTCTTCAAATTTTTCTATATCGTCATTTAATAAATATTCAAAACTAACATCAAAATAATTTGAAATTTCTTTAATCTTCTCAATATCTGGTTTAGTTGTTCCCGCCTCCCATTTTGATACTGCCTGTCTTGAAACATTTATTTCATTTCCAAATTCTTCCTGTGAAAGACCTCTTTCTTTTCTTAATTTCATTAACTTTTCATTTAATTTCATTTGTACACCACCTCTCATGATTTTATTATAAAAAAATCACAAAAATACTTCAACCATTTTATATAATCAATTTGTCAACTTAGCATAACATTTCTCCCAAACGCTTACAAATTCTGTATTACACGCATTAAATTTTTTATTAAAATTTTACTATATCATTAATTTTATATTAAAATTTAGTTATTTTTTTATTATGATTTCTTAAAAATAACCTTAAGTGTGTAGATTATTTTATTTCTAAATGATATAATAATTTAAAAAATATAGAAGGGATTAAAATTATGGAATTAATACAAGTTGGAGAAAAAACTTATTATATAAAAAATCCTACTAATATTGGTATATATAAAATAAGTGAAAATGAAATTTATCTAATTGATTCTGGAAATGATAAAGATGCTGGAAGAAAAATATTAAAAATTATCGAAGAAAATAATTGGAAGATACAAGGAATTATAAATACTCATTCTAATGCAGATCACATTGGTGGAAATAAAATTATTCAAGACAGAACAAATTGCAAAATATTTGCTAAAGATATTGAAAAAACATTTGTTGAATTTCCAATTTTGGAATCTTCTTTTTTATATGGAGGCTATCCATTTAAAAATTTAAGAAATAAATTTCTGCTTGCTAAGCCTTCAAATGTGATACAAATTCAAGATAATTTACCTGAAGGCTTAGAACATTTCTCACTTAAAGGTCATTTTTTTGATATGATTGGCATAAAAACAAGCGATAATATTTATTTTTTAGCAGATTCATTATTTAGTGATGAAACCATTACAAAGTATCATTTATTTTTTATTTATGATATAAAAGAATATCTTAACACTTTAGATTTTTTAAGTACTTTAGACGCTAAATTATACATACCTTCTCATTGTGAAGCAACTCAAGATATTTCTTATTTAATAAAAATTAATAAAAACAAAATTGAAGAAATATCAAATAAAATTTATAATATTTGTGAAAATGAAAAAACTTTCGAAGAAATTCTAAAATATATTTTTGATGAATATAATTTAATTATGAATGAAAATCAATATGTTCTTGTTGGAAGTACAATAAAATCTTATTTGTCATATCTTTATGATAATAATAAATTAAGCTATGAATTTAAAAATAATAAGATGTTATGGAAAAAAATTTAGAAAGGAAAAATATTATGGAAAAGAAATTAAAAGTAATAATTGAAAATTGTCCAAAAAATCATAAATGCCCTGCTGTTAATGTATGTCCTGTTTCAGCACTTTCTCAAAATGGCTTTGAAGCTCCAACTGTTGATTATGATAAATGCATAAAATGTGGAAAATGTTCTAATTTTTGTCCTAAGAAAGCTTTAGTTTTAGAATAAGTACTTAACAAAAAAGTATTTTTAATTTAAATTAGTTAGTACACATAGTTATTATACTTATTTTCATAATATATTATAGCTTTATTATAATAAAACAATATGAAAATTTTCTTATTAAATAAAAATTATATTTTCAATAAAAAATGTGAATGATTTACAGAAAAAATGATATAAAGTAAATCATTCACATTTTTATTAATATTTTCTGTTCTAACTCTGTTTATCAATTTTTGGATAAATCCCTATTGAAATAAAACCACTAATTCCAACTAATGAATACACTATTCTGCTTAATAGACTCATTTCTCCAAACAATGTAGCAACTAAATCAAACCCAAAAAGACCTATCAAAAGCCAATTTAATGCTCCTATAATTACTAATGTTAATGCTATATAATATAATATTTTCATAATATCTATCCCCCATAATTTTGATTTTTAATTATATTATACATAAATATAATTAAAATTATTCATGATTTTTATCTCAAATTTTTCCATTTTTTATTGCTAATTTTTATATTTACTTTATAATTATTTTGCTATATAATATTTTCTACATAAGCTATTAGTATTTCCATTTATCTTAGCTTGTGACAACAGTTAAACAAACTAAAATGGAGGATTGCATTATGGTAAAAGATAGCGACAAAATTCAGTTCCTTGCACTCTATGAAAGAGTATTCGAGTCTGATGGAACTACTATAAAAAACTGCACTAGGTATCCATGTATCGACCTTATGCTTTTTTGTAGCATCATCGCTCCACATGAATTGCCTAAAAACGAGATTCCTAAACGCGAAAGCAATGAATCTGAAACTGAATTCCAAAAGAGAATCGATTCTATTTGCTACTATGGTGATTTAAAGAATGGATTTATGAATTTAGAACGGATTCGTGCACTTTACCTCGAAATCACGGAACAAACTATCTAGAACATGATTGCTTATGTGCAGCTAATGTACATACAAAAAGAGCAGGTTTAAACCTGCTCTTTTTGTATTATAAACTTTTTATAATAACTTTATCTACTACTGCATTTAATGTACTATATTCAAATTCTACAAAATATTTTCCATTTGCAGATATTGAATTTCTAAAGTCTTTTAAAACGTTTGTATAATTTTCTTCATTTTCATAAGAAATTTCTGTACCATTAATATTTACATCAACTTTTGAATACATTTGGTTATCTATATCTTCTATTAAAACATTTATTAACCTTGTCATTGCTTCTGCATCTATGTTTCCCTCGTATAATAAAATTCTATCATCAAATGTAAAAGGATTATATTCAAATTCTTCACTTTCTATTTCTTTTTTATTATCTTTATCTTTTTCTTTGTCTTTAGAAGTCGCTCTTTCTCCACTTGTATCTACAGTAACTTGAGGTTGATTTTGTTTATATTGTATATAGGCTGGTTTTATTACAGCAAAGAAAAATAATATAAATAATATTATTATTATAATTATTAAGATTGTTTTGAATATTTTTTTTATCATATAAAACTCCTTAAAAACTATTTACATTTATATTATATCATGGCATGGTAATTACGTCAAAGCAGTTACACTATATAAAAATCAAAATATTTAATGAGGAAATTTTATGAAATTATATTTTTCATCCTATAAACTTGATAATCATACTAATGAATTAAAAAATGGTTGCAAAAAAAGTAAAAATAATAAAATAATTTAATTAATTTTCTACAAATTCGCCCATAATGCGTGGTACACATGAACCATAAATCGGATATACAACAGCAATTTTATCTGTATTATTTAAAATTGATTTAAAATCAGTTTTTTCTTCAATACTGTAACAATCACAATCCATTCTTTTTGAAAATTGTTTTATAAAATTTTTAAACAATTCTATAAGTTTTCATCTATTATTTAATACATAATTTATATCATAAAATGTTTAAATTCTAAATATACAACCTTTATTATTAATTAGATTTCGTTGTTAATATATTTATGTAAAAGTTATCTAAAAAATTAATTTGTATTACTGCAATTTTTTAGTCTTAATGCAATTTTAATGTAAGATAATAAAAAATAATGAGAAATAATAAAAAGCAAAGAAAATCTTATTTTAAGATTTTTTAAAAAATAAAAAAATTAAATTTAGTGGAGCGAGTATCAGAAAATATAAAATTTAAAATATTTCATTTCTATACAGTTAACTCTAATTTCTATGTATTTATTTTATTGTTTTTTAACTTTTCAAAATCAGATAAATCTTTATATAAAGCAGAAGAATCAAATATACTATTTTTGTCTTCAAATATTTCTAAATTATCATACCAATTTTTAAATAATACATAATATCTAACATCATCTATGTTTGAATTAAATTCAGCTTTTACTTTATTTTTATGGAATTTTATATTATCATTTTCATGAGTTTTCCCAACATTTTCAGAGGAAATAACTAAAATTATTACTTTTAATTGTTCGCTACATTTTATTTTTATCTTTTTATTTTCTATCATATAAAAAAAAGATTTTTTTTCAATAGGTTTTAATATATTACATTCCATTTGTCTAACTCTATCTTTTGAAGTTGAATATTTCGTAATTACAAAATCTTTTTTGTATAAATTAACATCATAATCTGAAGCACGTATTTTTCTACAATATCCTACATTTGATTTTATTTCAAAAATATATTTAAGGATAAATAAATTTTCATTTTCTTTCTTTAAAACCATTATATCTGGTCTTCTATTTCCATATTGATGGTCTAATAAATAATAATAGTCTTCATTATTAAAAATATTTTTCAGAAATATAGCACTTTGATCTTCGGCAGCTTTTGAAACAGAAGGCGTTATCGATCTAAAAATCACATCATTTACTATTTTTGATTTTATTAATTTTTTGTATTCTTTTTTTAAATTATATGCCATATTATTTAAATTTTTATTATAATCATCTTTTTTTAACATTTTATATCTCCTTGTACTGGATTTTCTAGTTTCTTTTTTATAAAATATGACTAGAAATAAACTTAATATAGTATAGTATTATTGTATATAATTTTACAGTAAATTATTTTTTATACTTAAATATTCTATTTATTTTTCAAATTATCTCTCTTTATCATTTAAATATTTTTCAGCTAAAATTATCGTTTCTTTTGCTGTTTCAATTTGTTCTTCACATTATTTATAATCTCAACAATTTTTTGCCCATGAACTTTTATTTTAATATCTGATAAAATTTTTAAATTCTTAAGTTCTATAATATTTTTAGGCTTATATTTTACTAATTTTTCTAATTCATCATTATTAAAAATATAATATGCCGGTATATTCTTTTCTCTTGAAGTTATTCTTCTAAAATCTTTTAACTCTTTTTTTAATAGTTCTTCTCTATTTTCTTTACAGCTATCAACAATTTTGTTTAAAGAGTTTTCTAATGATATATTATTTTTTAGCCAATCTCTTAATTCTTGTTCATAATCTCTATCTATAATCACATTGTAATTATTCATAATTCCAAAAGCATTGTCTTTCATTTCCTTTGCTGTATATCTCATATCTTTATCTGTATTATTTACATCATTTTGTAAATATTTAACTAAACTATCTGAACGAACTATTTTATTTTTAATTTCTTTAGGTGCAGATTTTATATCTAATATACTTTTCGAATTAGTCATTACAACTATGTATTTACACCATTTATCAAAATTTTTCATTTGAAACTTATTTATTAGTTTTGTATTTTTACTATTCCAAATTTTTTTGAATATTTCTATATGTCTTTCAACTTGTCTTATTGGAGAATAAATTCCCTCTTTTACTTTTTTTCTATTATATGTATATTCTCTAATAAATTCTCCTCTACTATTAACAATTATATTCCCTACTAGATTTTTACATTCTATAAAATACATACTTGCTGGAGTAATAATAATATAGTCTATTTGTGCCGTTAAATCTTCATATTTCATATTAATATCATGTAATACATACATTCCAATATTTGCATTTTTCAATTCAAATTCAATTTCTTTTTCACCTTTTAAGCCTAATTCACATAGTTTTAACTTTTGTCCGAATTTTATCATTACTTGGAAATTCAGCATTAATTTTCTTTAAAGCTTTAATTTGATATTCTAATTCACTATCTTGCTTATAAAAAATTATTTTATCGAATTTCTTAAATAATTCCATAAATTTTTCTCCTATTATTTAATACATAATTTATATCATAAAATGTTTAAATTCTCAATAAGTATAACAAAAGACACTTCAAAAAGTGCCTTAGTGGAGCGGGTAGCCAGAAGTCAAAAAATTAACCCTTGCTATTTGCAAGGGTTTCAAGGTTTTGTTTTTGATTTTGTTGGGTAATTTGGTGGCAAGATTATGTGTATTTTAAGTAACACTTCCTTTAATAACATCTTTTAATTATTTTTAAACCAGCAATTTTTGCTAAATGTTTACATCTTTCCACATCTTTATCACAACAAGTAATTTCTTTTGTATCAGGACAAATTTTATCTAAAACTTTTTTTCTTAAAACATTACTTAAATAATGATTCTTTCTATATTTTTTAAAAATATACCAATGTAAATCATATTTTCTCATTATATATATTCCACCAACAATTTTTCCGTTGTTTGTAATAACAATAAATTCATCTAAGTTTTTTATTCTCTTTATTTTTTCTTCACTATAATATTTTTGAGTTACATTTTTTTTAATATAATATACTTCATCTTTTATGATTTCTTGGCATTTTTTTATATCTATTTGTTTTAATACTGATGCTAAAGATATATCTTTCATTTTATCTCCTTATATAATATAAAATTAAAAATCAAACATATTTTTATTATTGCTATTTAACATAATTAAGGTAATAACTGCAGCTGCAAAGTTTTCTTCTCCATTCAAATCTTTCGCAGAATCAATTGCATCATAAGCTTTTTTTGCTGTGTCAATTACTTTAAAATTTTTACTATATTTTTCTCTATAATAATCTATTTCTTCTTTTCTTAAATCCATTTTTTCTCCTTTCCTTAAAATCTTCTTCTATAAAAAAGGACAAGAAAAACCAAAAATTTTCTTGCCCATTACATTTTAAATTATAACATATATTAACTTATTTTACAATATATTTTTAATAGTTTAATGAGTCTGTAAGATGTTCTAAACAAAATTTAATATATTGTTAAGATGTTTATACTAATAGTATTAAATAAATTTTATAAACTACTTTTTTTGTTTATAATCTCAACAATTTTTTCCCATGAACTTTTATTTTAATATCTGATAAAATTTTTAAATTCTTAAGTTCTAAAATATTTTTAGGCTTATATTTTACTAATTTTTCTAGTTCATCATTATTAAAAATATAATATGCTGGTATATTCTTTTCTGTCGAAGTCACTCTTCTAAAATCTTTTAACTCTTCTTTTAATAATTCTGCTAAATTGTCTTTACAACTATCATCAATTTTATTTAATGAGTTTTCTAGTGATATACTATTTTGTAGCCATTTTCTTAATTCTTGTTCATAATCTCTATCTATAATCTCATTGTAATTATTCATAATTCCAAAAGCATTGTCTTTCATTTCTTTTTCCGTATATCTCATATTTTTATCTGTATTATTTACATCGTTTTGTAAATATTTTACTAAATTATCTGAACGAATTATTTTATTTTTAATTTCTTTAGGTGCTGATTTTATATCCAATATACTTTTCGGATTAGTCATTACAACAATGTATTTACACCATTTGTCAAAATTTTTCATTTGTAACTTATTAATTAACTTGTTATTTTTACTATTCCATATTTTTTTAAATATTTCAATATGTCTTTCTGCTTGTCTTATAGGAGAATAAATTCCTTCTTTCACTTTTCTCTTATTATATATATATTCTCTAATAAATTCTCCTCTACTATTAACTCTTATATTCCCTACCAGATTTTTGCATTCTATAAAATACATACTTGCTGGGGTAATAACTATGTAGTCTATTTGTGCTGTTAAATCTTCATATTTCATATTAATATCTTGTAATACATACATTCCAATATTTGAATTTTTTAATTCAAATTCAATTTCTTTTTCACCTTTTAAGCCTAATTCACATAGCTTTAACTTTTGTCCGAATTTTATCATTACTTGGAAATTCAGCATTAATCTTCTTTAAAGCTTTAATTTGATATTCTAATTCATTATCTTGCTTATAAAAAATTGTTTTATCGAATTTCTTAAATAATTCCATAAATTTTTCTCCCATTATTTAATACATAATTTATATCATAAAATTTCTAAATTCTCAATAAATATAACAAAAGATACTTTTAAAAGAGCCTTTTTTGAGTGGATAACCAGATATTTAACTTATATATCAACTCTTTATTCTATTTTTGTTGGGAATAATGTTGAGTAAATAGCTATTTTTCCATTAAATGTTAATTAATGGTGTTAGAAAATCTTGAAAACTCTTATATTGCAAAAAAGTTTCAAATAAAATTAAATAATATCCTTATTATATGATATTATATATGTATTAGTAATATAGGAGTAGTAAATGAACGATTTAGAAAAAATTAAAGAAAATTTTAAAAATTATATTAGAAAGTTTAAAACCTGTGATTTACTGTATTATTTTTCAAAAAAATCTATTGAGTCTTATAAAAAAGATAAAAAAGCATTTACCTTTATAGACATTCCTTGTTATACAAAATATGGATCACCACTTGGAAAATTTCCTTTTTGCTATGGTCAATGGGAGCTAGTGCAAATTTGCTATTATTCAATAAAATTCAGTAATGATTATAGAGGAAAAAGTATTAATAATGATTCTGATTATTATTCTTTAATCAACCAAAACAAAATATATGATGAAAGTATCGAAAATATTGATAAAAATATGGATGATATAAAGTTATTCGAGCATTTACAATGTATAACAAATTTTCAATTCGATTTTCAAACCTTACATGTCAGTTCTAGATTTAATAGATTATATGAAATAATAATGAATATAAATAAAAACGATAAATTTTGTAAAACAAAAGATGTATGTTATATAGACTTCGAAACTATTTTTGAAAATATAACTGGAATAAAAATTTCTAAATTCATCAATATATATTTCTTTTTAATATTGTTATCATCTAGTATTGGAACTCCATATATTCTTGACATCATAAAGAACATTCAATTTGACATCGAGTTATTAGGTTTTACAAAAGATGAAATACTTCAAGTTATTGAATTTCAAAGTAGAGATTATGAATTTTATAGAAATAGTGATAATTGGAACTTACTAAAATGTTATCCTATTGTAAAGCTAAAATCAAAAGAAAATAATTATATTATAAGTAATATTTATTCATTATTATATAGTTTTCCAGAATCAATTTATTGGATTTTAAGAAATTACTATAAAGAAATTAAAAGTAATGATTTTACTAATTATTTTGGATACTGTTTTGAATGCTATTTAACACAATTATTTGAAAAATATAATATCAATGCTGAAAAATTAAAAGAAAGTAAAGTTAGAAGGATAAAAACGCCCGATTGGAAAATTGAAACCACTAATTATATTTTCTTAATAGAACAAAAATCTGCTCTTTTTCCAATTAATACAAGAACTAACACCAAACAAGAAAGATTTGATGAATTAGAAAAATATATAAATAATAATATTATAGAAGCCTTTAAACAATTAAATTCTTATCAAATTGAAAGTTCAGACAAAACTATTATTAGAATATGCTTAACTTTTGAAAAAATTTATACAGAAGAAAATATGAAATTAATAGTTGAAAGAAATATGAATTTTTCTTCTGATATAGACTTAAATTGGATTGTAAATATAGATGAATTTGAAATTTTAATCCAAAAATTAAGTGATGATGAAAATGATTTTAATAGAATAATACAGAAAAAAATTACTTTAGAAAAAAATAAAGATAAAAATGGAAGAAATTTTGAAACTATTCTAAAAGGATATGAATATGGATATATACATGAATTAAATCATTTTATTAGATTAGTTGAAGAATTAAAAAACAAATTAAAAAATATATAATTTTATATTTAAATAGAACAATTACTTTCAAATTATATTTAATAAATAATTGTTCTATTTTAAATTTATTTTTTATATTGAAGTTTCTTTTTTTCTCTAATAATTTTCGTTTTCTTATGTAATTTGTTGACAAATTACATATTATAATTTACATTCTTTTATTGTTCAATTATTTTTTCTATATTGTTAATAACTTCTTTTAAAACTTCTTTAGCATATTTTCGTTTCAACTCATTGTGAACTCTTTGATTGTTATAATTTCTTAAACAATTGTAACATGATGTTTCTTCGTCACAGCAATCATTATTTACTTTTTCATATGCTCTTTTAAAAGCTTTCTTTAAATTTTCTTTTTCCAAAATTCTTTTTACATGTCCTGCACCACCTGGTACATTATCAAATACTATTATTTCATAAATTCCATTTTCATTTTTATTAATAATTCCATTAATATCTTTTCTTTCTATATCAAAAGCATAGCTTATTCCCTCTAAAATAGCATATAAAGTAGATAATGCATGTCTTCTTTCTATTAAATCTATAATAGTTATTTTAACAACATCCGTTTTAAATTCATGTCCTATCGAAGTTTTTTCTAAAATTTGATTATCGCACTCATATTGCATGCGAGTCTTATGCTTGTGAGAATCTTTTATAAAAGAACCTGTTTTATTTTTTTCTAAAATTGTATATCCACATAATTTACATCTATAAAACGGATTTACATTCATAACTAGCAATTTATCATCTTTAGCAGACTCCACAAAAACAAAATCATTAAAAGAAATTTTATCATTGTTACTAATACCTTCGCCTATATATTTATATTCACCAGCATATGTTTTTTTAGGTTTTTTAGTTGTTGACTCTTTATTTTTTATATCTGTTGCAAATCCATAAATTGGCTCGACAAAATAATCATTTATTGGATTATTGTTATCTACATCACAGTAATTACATTTCAATAGTTTATCTTTAAATTCTGAAATATTTATCCTATCACAATTTGGACAAGTAAAATAGTAATATCTAGTTAAATCTTCTATTCCTCTCGGCTTAATTATATATCTAGAAGTATATTTCTTATTATCTACAATAATTTCAGAATCCGGTGCATATTCTGAAATAGCTACTGATAAATCTCTAGATAAATTATAATTAGAATTTATTTTACCATTTTTTTCATACACTTTTAAATCTACAACATCAACTGGGAATCCATATTTAGGAATAACACAAAATTCTGATAAGCTTCCTATTACTTTTTCTTTTTTTTCCTTGTCAATTTCTGATTGATAGTATTTAGCTAATGAAAAATCTTCCACATTACTAGCTTTTTCCATAGCTTCTTGCAAATCTTCTATTTTTCTTTTAGTATAATTATAGTAATTATTTAAAATACCATCTTGAGCAATTAAACTTTGTAACCATGCAAAGTTTCCCCATTTTTTTCTTGTGTCATTATCCAAAACACTTTCATCTATATATACTCTTAATTCTTCTGGTTTTGAATTTATGTATTCTATAAATTTTTCAATTCCATCATTGCATACCAAAGCTTCTACGTTTTCAAAATATTCTGGATACTTTCTAAAGAAAAATCCAAAGGCTGATGCTGTAATATGTCTAATTAAAATTTTCTCATTGCTAACTTTAAAACTAGGTGGAGTTACAATTCCAGATATCATTTTAGATGGGTTTTTAAAATATGTAAAATCATGTGATGACGCTCCACAAAAAGTTAGTACAAATGCTGAAGAATCTTTACTTCTACCAGCTCTACCAGCTCTTTGAGCATAATTAGCTGGAGTTGGTGGTACATTTCTTAAAAATACATTTTCAAGTTTACCAATATCAATACCCATTTCAAAAGTAGTAGAACAACTTAATACATTTATTTTTTGCTCTTTAAAATCATTTTGATATTGTCTTCCTTTATCTTTATCTATTTGAGCTGTATGCTCTTTAACAACTATATTTTCTATTGTTTTGTTCATATATTCTTTTCTATAATAGTTGTTTTTAAAAAACTCTTCTACATTACACTCTTCTAGTTGTCCAACACATTTTTTTGTTGGACATACACTTCTTACATTATAAGGTGTAATTTTTTTACATATCGGGCATACATAAAATTTATTTTTTACATAACTATTTAATTCAAATCTTTTGGCTTCAATTTGATATAATTTTTCACTTTTTCCTATTATTTCTTTAAAAACAACATATCTACCTAATTTAAAAGTATCACTTAAAAAGTTATTTCTTTCATCTTTTGAACATTTGAGTATTTTTTCTATATAATTAGATATTTTGGTTATTATTCTTTCATCTGCAGGTAAAAAGCTAGTTCTATTTTCTCCTACTATTTGTTCATTTTTAGTAATCTTATTTCTTCTGTCTACAACATAGTTATCAAACCTTCTGAAATTAAATTCTTCTTTTCTTGTATTCATATCTAAATTAGCTTCTTCATAGTTTAAAGCCGCAGTATTTCTAAAAACTTGGCATAAAACTTGTAAAATATCAAAAAATTCTTTTTCAGTAATACTATATTTTTCTAGAAATTGCTTTAATGGTATATTTAAATTATTTTCATTTATTCTTCTTTTTATTTCTTTTTCATTTAGCTTAAAATAAAAAATTCCCAAACCTTCAGCTGTGTAATTACCATCAATATTTAATAATTCTGATAATAAAGTAATCCAAGATTCTTTTTCTGCACTTTCAAAATCATCTTGAATATCAAATAATTTTTTATCATATATAGCATTTTTTATTCGTGTTAATGCTGTGCTAAAAGTAATCGGTTCATGATCATTATTTTTCAATTCTTCCCATATTAATCTTTTTCTCAAGAAACGTTTATGAGTATATTCATAAAAAGTAGCAAAAAAACTAGCTTGTTGTCTACTATCAGAAAAAGCAATAAATTGCTTCGTTTTTTCATCTTTTTCATTATTTAATATCGATATATCGTCATCAGACTTCCAAAAGTCTTGTATCATAGTATTATTTAATTTTGGTGTATTCTCTTTTTTACAATCTAATGTTTCATATAATATTTGTGATAATAAAGCTGTAGCACTATCTTTACTTAAATGGAACCCAGAAACAACTCCAACACTGTTTTTTGAATTTCTAGTACAGCATGGACATGTAGATAAATTATTCTTTACATCTTTGTCATTATTAATTCTTAATAATGATACTTCATACTGTTCCCCACACTTGCATTTTTTCGCATTCAAATCTTTTAACTCATATATATTGCCACATTTACTACAAACAATTTCTTCAACAACATCATTAACATATTTTTGACTTACTTTAGCTATGTCCTTTAATAAAAAATAATCTACCTTTGTGTTTTCTTTTATCTCCCCATAATTTTCATCAATATCAACATCAGAATTTTGTATTAAATGCCAATACCCTTTTTTATCCTGATATTTTTTTCCTAAAATATACATTTCATTACAATATTTACAAAGTCCTATTTCAAATGCCATCATATCATCTATTTTCTTGCAATTTGTTAATCTCATTTTTTTGTTTTTTCCTATAGAAATGAATGCACCATCTAAAGTTCTAATAAAAGTATGGTATTTTGAATCAAAAATAGTTGCATTATTTTTACTTGCTTTTGATATGATAAAAATTAAATCTATTAATTGTTGTTTTGTAATATAAAAAACATTATTTAACTCAGAATATATCTCTTTAAAAGTTTTTATATTATTTGAATTAATAATTTTATATAATTCATATACATTTTTATCATGTATTAATAAATCATATAAAACTTCATCCGTAGATTGGTTAGTTTGAATATTAATATTAATTTTTTTTGCAATTTCTAAAAATTTATCACTTCCTATATTGTCAACTAGTTTAGAATAATTTTCAGGTTCTATTCGGTATTTTCCTTCATCAAACAATCTTTCTCTTCTTGAAAAAACAATATCTTCTTTTTCAAATTTGCTAGTTGTCAAACTTTCTGCAAAATTTATTATTTTATCAATATCTTTGTTTTCATCTCCTAAAGTAGCACTTGTCAAAAGAAATTGCGGATTTCTTTTTGCTATACCTTTTACTCTTCGTAATAATAATGCTAATTCAATTCCTAATGCACCACTATATGTATGTGCTTCATCAAAAACTACAAATTGCCATCTTCCTATATGTTCATCACTAAAAATATTAAAGTCACTTGGTCTAATTAATAAATGTTCTAACATAGAATAATTAGTAAATAGCAAATTAGGAGTATTTTTTCTTATTTCTTCTCTTGATACAATTTCATTTGGTGGAATTTTTTTCTTTCCGTATTTTCTAGCTAACTTTTCTCTTAAATTAGGTTCATCATCTTCTTGAGTTTCACCTGTAAAAAATCCAAATGTAATTTGAGGATAGTTTATTAAAATATTACGAACTCTATCCATTTGGTCATTTACTAAAGCATTCATTGGATAAAGGAACAATGCAACAATTCCACTTCCACCTTTTCCTTCTTCTATCTCTTTTAAAATGTGATTTAATATTGGATACAAAAAACTTTCTGTTTTTCCTGAACCAGTTCCTGTCGTAATAACAGCATTATGTCCTTTAGAAATTAATTCTATCGCCTTTTCTTGGTGTAAATATAGTTTTCTATCAGGCTGTATGTCTGAAAGTTTCAAAAATTCTTTGCTAACTTTTCCTTCATTAATTAATTCACGAATAGAATGTCCTTTTACAAAAGGTAAAGCTGTACTAATATATGGTCCTTTACAAATTTCTGCTTTATTTAGTTCTTCTTTAAATTCTTTTTCATATATCTCATCTTCAATATCGAATGTTGATTGTATATATTCTCTAAATTTATTTTCAATATATTCTGATTGTTCTATCGGATTCATTTTCTTCATTTCAATTACTTCCTTTTCTCTAATAATATCTCGTATGTATATATATCATCTAAATTATTGGAATCCCCATTATAAATCGTTCTTTTAATTCTATCCAATAATAGTCCATCTTCATTTTTTTCATCAACAATCATCACTTCTACAATATTATCTTTTACATCAGATAATATTTCAATTAAAACGGGATTTATGTTATTTTTATATATTATTTTGTTTTCTTTACTATAATCTATTTGATAAATTCTTCCTCTATACTTTTTATTTCCTATTCTTTCATCAATATTTATAAAAGTATTTGATAATTCTATATCTTTCAAATTATCTAAAGAATAGCCATAAATAGCTTTATTGATTTTATAATATTTTCCTTCCAAATTATTAGTATTGTATAAAGTTATACTTTCACTATAAATACATTTTGGTATTGTAAAGAAGTCTATAGCTTTTTCTTCAAAACTAATATTATATTTCCATAAAGGATGTAGTCCATTTATAACAGTTTCAGAATTATTATTTAATTCTATTTTTTCTACAATTTCTTTAGAACATACATTTGTTACTTTTAATATTAATTTTCCTTTTCCTAAAAAACATGTTTTAATATTAAGAACATTATTGTCTTCGTCATATCTAATATAGCTATTGTTAAAATCATATTTACATACATTTAAAATTTCAATATTATCAACTTCTATCTCTTGTTTTAAAAACTTTAAATTTAATTCATCATAATCTTCTATATATTTTTTTATAAAATCTATATCTATAATAACGTCATTGTAATTAAAAGCATTAATTTCATTATTTTTTTATCCACTAGTAGTATTTTATCAAACTCAACATTTTTTAAAGTTAACTTTGAATAAAATTCAACATCTTTTCCCCATATATATTCGTTAAATTCACACCATACACCATTATTTATTTTGTATAAATGAATAGGTATAGAAATAACATATTTTATTTTTTCTTCTTTAAAATAAAAATATACTTCTGGTTCTGTACTAAACTTTATATTTATATAAAATTCATTTATATTTTCATTAAACTCATTATAAAGTTCAAAAGATGAATTAACTAAGATTTCATATTCTTTATCTGTAATCTTATCATAACAAAAATCTAAAAGACTATCAGTAATAAATTCAAAATTAGCAATATTTTTTTCAGTAACTATATCTTTAACTTCTATATTATGATATCCATCTTTTATATCATCTAAAAACATAGATATTGAATAATATGTTTTCTTATCTTCTATTAATACATTCAAACTTTCTAGTTTGTATCTTTTGTTATCTATTACTATCATTACTCTATTAGGTTTAACATCAATTTCAAAAATAGCTTTATTAACACTATGAAATACCTCTACTTTTCTATCAGTTTTTAAAGCATATATTTTTATATTTTTTTCTCCTATTATTAAAGGGTTCTTTAATCTATTGCTTAAAACCATATATGAGTTTTTTATTGAAATAACATCACCAATATTTACTAATATTTCTCCTAACATATATTTATCATAATTTGCAATAATATTTATATCTGTATTATTAAAATTATCACTAGCAATAAGTAAATTACCTTCATATTCGTTATTATTTTTTAATTCATTTCCATTTTCATCAAAAGCAATAAAGTCTCTATATAAGCTATCTTTACTATTGTATATTTCTCCCTTATCATCAGACAAGATATATGTCAATTTTCCAATAGGATTTTCAATTCTTACATCTTGTGGCTTTACTACATAATAACCTCCTATTGATTCTTCAACTATTGGACTATTTTCTAATGACAACAATTTTTTTTCATTATATATTGATATATTTAATTTACTTGGGTCGTGGTCTTTAGTAATTCTATGAATAGGTGTACATAAATATATATGATTATTTCTTAATTTATACCTTGATTTCCACGCTGATCTATTTTCTCTATTAGAATTGATATCTATATTTCGTATTCTATCTACTTCTTCATTTTGATTTTTCCATTTTTCAAAACCAATTTTTAAATATGTTGTTTTTAAGTAATATACTGTAGAGTCATTCCAATAATACGAATCTATACATTTTAGTACATTAGATGATAATTCTATTAATGAATCAATATTGGATTTACCCTTAATTATATTCAAAGTAGTTTTTATTAATTTGTATGTTTTATTTGTAACATCAATATCTAGTTCATCTTTTTCACCAGATATACTATCTGATAAACAATTAAATATAAATTTCAATTCTTCGTTTAAATTTTCTGGTAAACTTTTTTGAAAATTTATTTTGTAAATATCAAACATAAATTCAAAATATTTATCTAAATAATATTCTGGAACTATAGAATTACATATAGGAAAATTTATGTATCTACTTGCATTTTCTTCAAATAAATTTAATATATCTTTAATCTTACTATAAATTTTTTGTTCACTATATTTTTGATATAAATTTTTATATACTTTTTCAATATGTTCCCATAAACTTCCATCATAGTATTTTAATGAAATAAAAGATAATGAAATAATTATAATATAGTAATTACTCTTTTCTGTTAAAGGTGCTTTCATAGCATTTATCAAAATATCTTCAGCAATAGTATTAATATAATCAAAAAAATCTTTGTTATCATATAAACGTATTAATTCATTTCCTATAATCTTATTTCCGTTTAATAAATGATTTAATTTTTTTATTTCTTCATTAAATTCATCTTTCATTTCTATATCTCCAAAAAAATATAAATTATTTATACTTTTTATATCATAAATTTCTCTTTTTCTCAACAAATTACTACAAAAAAGCCTATAAGTTTTACTTATAGGCAAAATAGTTTTTATTTTATTACTGTAACTTTTTCCTTTAATCCTTCATTATTGTCATCATAAAATTCAATTTTAGCAAATACTTCATTATCTTCTGCCATCAATGGCATTTCAAATGAATCAATTACTATGTCATTTTTAAAACAATATTTATATAAATTTTTAAAAAGATTTATTCCTTTCTCTAAATCGTTCCCCTTAAAATGTACTGAACCATAAATAATTGCTTCATATCCTGTCTTTTCTAATTCATTATACATTTCTATTATTGTTTCTTCTTTTTTTGATAATTGTGCTCTTTCTTTTTTACTAATTGAATTATATTCATTTCTTACTTTTTCAACAAATTCTTTATCTTCTTCATGTATTTCATAGTCCACACCAAAAAACTTTGAATATTCTTTTAATTTTTCTTCTAAAGAACTATATGTATCTTTATTAAAAGAAATATCAATTCTATGATTATTTGAATACCATTCTTTTACATCTTTTACATCACTTAATACTGCATTATTATCTAGATAATCATCTATTAAAACACCATCTTTATACTCATACTGGTAAAATTTAATTTCATCATCTTCATCATAATATTCTTGACAATAATATACTAAATTTTTTTGTAATTCTTTAGATTTATGTGTGTGTATAAATCTATTTATTCCATATAATTTTCTTTGCCCAAAGACCGTTTCATTAGCATATTTAAATTCTAAATAAAATTTTTTTGTTTTACTATCTATATTAATTTCATTTATACTAGTACATTCTTTATCATCAATTATTAGTTTTAAATAATCTATATTTCCATATAAATTTTCTTTTTCATCTTCTAAAACATATTTTACATAACTTATTGTATCTTTTATAAAATTCAATGTTTCCTTATTTTCATTTTTGACTTCATATTTTTCTTTATAACTATTATATACACTCATATCTTTTCTCCTCAAAAATATTTTATAGATATAAAATTTATATCTATATTTTTTATTGTTTTACTCAAGACAAAATCAACCGAGATGTCTTAAATAAATGCAAAATAATTGTATCACAAATTTTTTAGATTTAAAAGATTCTTATTGTTACTAAATTTAAAAATAAAAAATTTTTTTCCAACTTGTAATACTTTTAATCTTTTTGTTATTTTTGACTTCGTTAACTTCAAATCTCTATTTATATTCATGTTTTTCTCAATTCACTTTTTTTGTTTTTACACACTTTTTGGGAATAGTACGACTCTCTTTAAGAGTTTGATACAAAAAAGGAACTATATAAAATATATAGTTCCTTCTTTACGTTGGTTATTTGGTAGGTGTATCATTTCCTACATCTCTTTTGACCATTACGGTGCGTGGTTGACACAATTTACCACCTCAAATAACTACTTCTATTGTAATTACATTATACAATATTTATTCATTTTTGTCTAGTTTTTTATCATACAATAAATTATTTTTTTTATTATTATCTATCTTTTTAAATGTTTTTTCGCCAATTTTCATCATTGTAATAATTGAATTTTTAGGATGTTTTTCATCATTTTCAAGAGCTATTTTTACAACAACATTTAATTTTGCGTTTTCATCCATTTTTTTAATAATGACAATTGTGTTATCTCTATTATTCCAATCTTTATAAATTCTATCCGGATTGAATAACACTTCTGGCAAAAAATTTCTCACTTCATCAAATAGTTTAAATCTTTTAGCTTCAACATGATTTACTCTTTCATAAGTAAAGATAACTTCGTCTGTAATTATTGATTTATTTATTTTATCAAATATTTTTCTATTTAATTTTCCAACTTCAATATATTCTTTCATCTATTAGTCCTTTCGAATATATTACATTTTACTACAATAAATTATGTTTTTCAACATAATTTATATATAAATATAATTAAATAATTCAATCTAAAATCCTTACTTTCTTCACCTTTCATAACCATTCAAAACTAAACTTGCAGTTAATATAAATTTATGCTATACTGTATATTGATGAATTATGCTCAAAAGCTGTTTTCATCTGTGTTAGGAAATTTTAAATAATTGAATATTTTGTATTAGCGAATACACAAAACATTTTATGTTTTGTGTATTTCGTGCGTTTTAGGTGATATTTTTTAGTATCTTTCAACACTTTTCATCACTTTTCAACGTTATTTGTCGATAATTTTACCCCAAAAGCAAAGTTTTTTCCTTCGCATAAACATTTTAGAAAGGAGCTGATTTTATGTTTTATAGAAACATTAAAACAAATCAAATTTTACTGATTGATTATTACTAAAAAATAATAATTGGAACAATTATTATTCTCTGCTTAAAGTTCTATTTTAAATAGGACTTTAGCAGAAATAAAATAATCAAAAAAATATATTAATTGTAATTAATCATATTTTAGAAGATTATTTTATACTTAATTAATTTTAATATTTAACTTTGAAAAAGTTTAAATATTACTAAATCAATTAAGCCCAAGGGGTTATTAGGGGAAATCCCCTAATCATACAAAGTTCTTTCGAAGAAAGTACTTTAGTATGTTATAGCAATTATTCCTTGCTCTATAAAGAACCCCAAGTAGCACATTGAAAAGTTAATAATAAAAAATTTTTATGAAATGAGGTGTTGCTATTGGCTTTCGCTATTATTCGTAATTCCAAATACAAAAGAAAAGAATTAAACATTATATACAGACACAATGAAAGAAAAAATACTAATTATTCTAACACAAACATTGATAAAAGTAAAAGTTATCTCAACTATTCTCTAAAACAATGTAATTCTCCCTACACCCAAAAATTTAATGAGATTAGAAAACAATATAACTTAAAAGGTCAATTAAAAGTAACAAATAATATTGCTTGTGAGTATATTATAACTGCTAGTCCTGAATTTTTTATCAGTATAGGTGAAAAAGAAACTAAAAGATATTTTGAATGTGCTTATCAATTTATCACTAACTACAAAAATTTAGGAAATCAATTTATTTTATCTGCAAGAGTTCATATGGACGAATCAAATCCTCATATGCACTTAGTCTATCTTCCAGTAGTTCACACTATTGATAAGAAGACTGGAAATAATATTGATAAAATATCTTGTACTGAATTTTGGTATGGCAAAAATAGTTATAAAATTTTACAAGATAATTATTACAACTATATGATTAAATGTGGTTTTGATTTAGAACGTAGTAAAAACATTGAAAACACTCATTTAAATATTAAGGATTTAAAGGTAATTACTAAATATGAGGAACAACAATATCTTAATAAAACTACTTCTCACATTGAACAAGAATTAAAAACTGACAATGTCGAAGAACTCAAAAAGCATTATAAAAAAGTTATAACAAAATGTAATACTTTAACACTGCAATATACTAAAATTAAAAGTATTAATGAAACTAATCAAAAAACTATTGATGATTTAAATCATAGATATTCAACATTAAAGAAAAATTATCGAAAATTAGAAAAGAATTGTAACAAATTAAATAAATATATTCAAAACGCATTTGAATGTATCAGTCATTTGATTGGTTGGTCTTTTAAAAAATTAAAATTATTTGTCGATAATTACATAGCTCAAAAAGAAATCAACGAAAATCAAAAACAAGAAGATTTATTTCATGATAAGGATTCTTATTTAATGGACACTAAAGATAGGAAATTTAGAGTTTAAGAAAGGTTTTAATGGTGATATATATGAAAAATAAAAATAATACTTTAGGTTCAATTTATTATAACA
This sequence comes from uncultured Clostridium sp., assembly GCA_900553685.1. Taxonomy (GTDB): domain Bacteria; phylum Bacillota; class Clostridia; order TANB77; family CAG-508; genus Scatovivens; species Scatovivens faecipullorum. Next base: position 3,887 of record USEI01000001.1, on the reverse strand, counting down.
AACAAAGGGATAATTGGGTTTACGAATATTACGAAACTAATTCTATAACTGGTGAAAAGAAAAGATTGAGAAAATCTTTTAAAACAAAAGAAAAAGCTGAAGAATATCTATCTGAATATTCATTACAAAAACATTCAAAAGCATATATTGAAAATAAAGGTATTTCTCTAGGCAATTTAATAAAATTTCTGCTACAAAAGAAATATGATTCGAATTTAATTACTGATAGAGGGTATGCAAGAACAATGGATACTATCAAAATTATAGATAAATGCTATCTATCAAAAAAGAAAATAGATGAAATTACTAGTGAAGAAATTCAAGACTATTTAAATATTCTAACAGAATCTTATAGTAATTCTTCAATAGAAAAAATATATTTTCAAATAAAAAATGCTTTTATACACTCACTTAATAAAGGATATATACACGAAAATCCTATGATAGATGTTATAAAACCAAAAAGTAAAAAAGAAGATAAAGTTTATGAAGCTTTAGAAGTTGAAGAACAAAAACTATTAACAGATTATATTATTTCTAAATCCATTGATGAAATGCCATATAAAAATTGTATATTACTTGAATTATATATGGGACTTCGTGTCGGAGAAGCTTTAGCACTACAAATTGGCGATATAAATCTTCAAAGAAATATAATTTCTATTAATAAAACTCTTACAACAGATATTGATAATCAAATATGTATTGGTAAAACAACAAAAACTTATGCTGGTCAACGTGAATTACCTATTCCAGATTTTTTAAGAAACTACATAATTGAACAAATAGAAATTGCAAAAAATCATAAAGAGCATTTATTATTCACAACTCCAGAAGATCGATTTGTTAATCACTCAACAATTAATAGACAACTCAAAAATATAGCGAAGCAACTTGGTATTGAATCTCATCTTTCTACCCACATTTTAAGACATACTTATGGAACTCGTTGTATTGAATCTGGTATGAGAGCTGTTGCACTTCAAAGATTAATGGGACATACTGATATTAGCATTACATTAAATACCTATACTTCTATTTTCAACAAATATAAAATGGAAGAAATGGAAAAAGTAAACGATTATTTTATAAATAATAATATTTTAAGTAATAGTTCTCAATTTCAACTAAATGATAATATTTCTCAAGAAAATGATACTACGTACATAAGATAATTTTTAAAATAAACTGACTATAAAAGGGCTTTCTTTTTGAAAGCTCTTTTGTTTTTATTCTAATGGTGGTGGTATATTTTTTTCTTATATACTCATGTTTAATATCATTCAAAGTTTCTAATTATGATTTTTCCTTCCACCTACACTCCACTTTTACAGTTTTACCGTCAAAAAATCACTTTTTACTTAATTTTTCCAACTTGTGTAACTGTTGATACAACTGGATTATATAAATTACTTCCCAACAAAATGGTACTTTTTTACCCAACAGATTTTTATTTGTTGGGTAACTTGTTGGAAATTATTCAAAACCATTCAAAACCGTTCAAAACCATTGAACGTTAAAAAGCTGATTTATCAGCATTTTCAAAACCGTTCAAAAACGTTGAAAACCACTGAAAACCAGCCAGAGTGGAGCGGGTAGCGAGAATCGAACTCGCGCTATCAGGTCGGAAGCATGACATTCTACCACTAAATTATACCCGCAATAACTATAATATTATTATACATAAAAATTTATACTTTTTCAAGATTTAAAATTTTGTATAACACTATTTAACCACAATGAATATATTACTTCTCTATAAGATTATATCTTTTAAATATAGTAATAATAATACTATAAACTAATTTTTTACTTAACAATTCTCTAAATTTTGTAGTTTTTGATTTTCCTTCGTTTCTTAATTTTTCCAATTCTTTACCTAAATTATTATACTCATCTAAAATATCTTGAAGTGCTTTTTCAAAGCTTTCTAACTTCTCCATAAATTTTCTCCATTATAAAATTCAATTATATATATTCTACTATATCTTCCAAATCTTTTCTTTGATTATGCATAGGATTTCCAGTATAATCTTCTGATGCATAACCTAATGGAATTAAACATATAGGTTCAAGATTTTCTTTTAAATTCCTTTTTTAAAGCTTCTATGTCAAACATCTCTATCCAAATATGTCAATTCCAATATTAGTTACTTCCAATATCATATGTGTTGCAACTATGATTGTACTACATATATTTTTTGAGGTTATATGTTTTTAGCTGTTGGTGCTAATTTACCAGCTTCTAAAATTTTTTCTAATTTCTCTTTAGAAACTATTTTTTATTTAAATTTTCTTGTTGCTGTTCTCTCTCTTATAACTGATTCAAAATCTTTGCCATTAAAATTAGGAATATATTGTTCAACTCTCATTTTCAATTCGTATTTCCCCCTTAAATTTGCTATTTTTTTTCATCATTGGTGATTTATGATGAATATCTAATGCCGCTTGATTTTCCCAAGTATCTATTAATAAAACTGTATTCTCATCATTTTCTGAGAAAAATACTCATATCACTTCCTCCTTCGTTTTTATTATATCATTAATAAATCAAACTATCTATTTTTCTTAATAAAATTTTAACAAAAAAATATATTTTAAGTAGATTATTATTTTTTTTAATGATATAATACGTTTACTGTAAAATTTTTTAAAGGAGAAAACTAATGGAAAATTTAATTATTGAAATAATGAATAACTATGGTTATATAGGAATTTGTTTACTTATTCTAATTGAAAATATATTTCCACCTATTCCTAGTGAACTAATTTTAACATTTGGTGGATTTATGACCACAAGTAGTAATATGACAATTTTGGGAGTTATAATTGCTTCAACTATAGGATCTGTAATAGGCGCTATCGTATTATATTACATCGGAAAAATATTAAATAAAGATAGACTTATTAAAATAGTAACAAGTAAATATGGAAAACTTTTGAGAGTAAAACCAGAAGATATTGAATCAGCAGATAAATGGTTTGATGAGAAAGGAAATAAAACTGTATTTTTCTGTAGATTTATACCAGTTGTTAGAAGTTTAATAAGTATTCCAGCAGGAATGAGTGAAATGAAACTTGTAAAATTTATTGCATATACCACTGTTGGTAGTGCTATTTGGAATACTGTTTTAGTATGTGTTGGAGCTTTTGCAGGTGATAAAAAAGACTATATTTTGAGTTTCTTAGATGAGGTTTCACATATCGTATTAATTTTAATAATAATTGTATTTTGTATTTTTGTTTACAGATTTTATAAAACAAGATTAAAAAGCTCAGAACAAAATTCTGAAAATAATAAATAGTTTAATATATCCCATTTTTTTATGGGATATTATTATTTTAATTATAAGGAGGGATATAATGATAACTATAGAATATAAAGAAAATTTAGATAAAACAATATATAAAATAATAGATTCAGAATTTAATAAATATGCTATTAATAACAATATAATTTGCAATTATAATTCTTTTAATTTTATTGCAAAAGATAATAATAAAATTGTTGGTATAATTACAGGACATTCTTATTATAAAGAAGTTTATATTAGTGATCTTATTATACTTAAAAATTATCGTAATAAAAAAATCGGTACTAAATTAGTAAAAAAAGTGGAAGAATATTTTAAAGATAAAGAATTTGAAAATATAAATTTAACCACATATAATTTTCAAGCTCCAGAATTTTATAAAAAGCTTGGCTTTAAAATTGAATTTATAAGGGAAAATAAAATAACACCTAAATTAACTAAATATTTTTTCATTAAATATTTTTAGAATTTTAACTCTTTAAAAAAACTTACGAGCATTTTATAACTCGTAAGTTTTTTATTGGAGCAGGTAGCGGGAATCGAACCCGCATAGCCAGCTTGGAAGGCTGGAAT